>NZ_LZLJ01000097.1 GCF_001668625.1 Mycobacterium sp. 1274756.6 | reverse complement strand
GGGTGCGGGCCAGCAGGTCGAAGGGATGCTCGGCGATCGAGGCGACCGCGCCGGTCTGCACATTGGAGCTCGGGCACATCTCCAGCGGGATCCGCTTGTCCCGCAGGATCGAGGCCAGCCGGCCCAGCCGCACCGAGCCGTCCTCGGCGACCACCATGTCGTCGACGATGCGCACCCCGTGCCCGAGCCGGTCGGCCCCGCAGAAGGCGATCGCCTCGTGGATCGAGGGCAACCCGAACGCCTCGCCGGCGTGGATGGTGAACCGGGCGTTGTGGTCGCGCATGTACTCGAAGGCGTCCAGGTGCCGGGTCGGCGGGTGACCGGCCTCCGCGCCGGCGATGTCGAAACCCACCACCCCGCGGTCGCGGAACCGGATCGCCAGCTCGGCGATCTCCCGGGACACCGCGGCGTGCCGCATCGCGGTCACCAGCAGCCGCACGGTGATCGGGCGGCCGGCCGCGGCCGCCTCGCGCTCACCGTCGGCCAGCCCGGCCAGCACCGCGTCGATGATCTCGTCGAAAGACAGCCCGCGGTCGATGTGCAACTCCGGGGCGAAGCGCACCTCGGCGTAGACCACGGCGTCGCCGGCCAGGTCCTCGACGCATTCGCGGGCCACCCGGTGCAGTGCATCGCGGGTCTGCATCACCGCCACCGTATGCGAGAACGGCTCCAGGTACCGCTCCAGCGACCCGCTGTGTGAGCGGGTGCGAAACCAGGCGGCCAGGGTGTCGACGTCGTCGGCGGGCAGGTCCCGGTAGCCGATCTGTTCGGCGATCTCCAGGACGGTGGCCGGGCGCAGCCCGCCGTCGAGGTGGTCGTGCAGCAGGGCCTTGGGGGCCTGCTGGATCGTCTCCAGGGTCAACGGCGTCGTCATGGCTCAACAATCCGATCGATGATCAGCGGCCGCAACTCCGGCGGCGTGTCGGCGACACTCCACCCGCCCGCCAGCTCGGCCATCGCCGCAGGGTAACGGTCCGGGGTGTCGGTGTACAGGCTGAACAGCGCCTCCCCCGCCGCCACCGGCTCACCGGGGCGCCGGTGGATCACGATGCCCGCCCCGGGCTGCACCGGCTGGCCGGGCCCCGCGCGGCCCGCACCGAGTCGCCACACCGCCAGCCCCACGGCCATCGCATCGAGCCGGCCCAGGTAGCCGCCGCGGGTGGCGGTGACGGTCTCGCGGTGCGCGGCGAGCGGCAGCGGCACGCTCAGGTCCCCGCCCTGCGCGGCGATCATGGCCCGGAACCGGTCCATCGCGGTGCCGTCGGCCAGCGTGGCGGCCGGGTCGCGATCATCGATTCCGGCCAGGGCCAACATCTCGGCGGCCAGCCGCACGGTCAGCTCCACCACGTCCGGCGGTCCGCCGCCGGCGAGCACCTCGAGGGCCTCGGTCACCTCCAGGGCGTTGCCGGCGGTGCGCCCCAGCGGGGTGTCCATGTCGGTCAGCAGCGCGGTGACCGGCACGTCGTGCGCCCGGCCGAGGCCGATCATGGTGCGCGCGAGTTGCGCGGCCCGGTCCGGGTCGGTCATGAACGCCCCCGAGCCGACCTTGACGTCGAGGACGAGCCCGCCGGCCCCCTCGGCCAGTTTCTTGCTCATCACCGAGCTGGCGATCAGTGGCAGCGACGCGACCGTGCCGGTGATGTCGCGCAGCGCATACAGTTTGGCGTCCGCGGGCGCCAGGTCGCCGGCGGCGAAGATGGCCGCGCCGACGTCGCGCAGCTGCGCGGCGATCCGCGCCGGTGACAGCGCCGCGTCGAATCCGGCGATGGACTCCAGCTTGTCCAGGGTGCCGCCGGTGTGCCCCAGGCCGCGCCCGGAGGCCTGCGGGACGGCGGCCCCGCACGCGGCGACGACCGCCACCAGCGGCAGGGTGATCTTGTCGCCGACCCCTCCGGTGGAGTGCTTGTCGACGGTGGCCAGCGGGGCACCGGCGCGGCGCAGCCCCCGAAAGTCCAGCCGCCGGCCGGAGTCGGTCATCGCCGCGGTCCAGCGGGCCGTCTCGGTGGCGTCCATGCCGCGCAGGTAGATCGCCATCAGCAGCGCGGCCATCTGCGCGTCGGCGACGCGGCCGTCGGTGTAGGCGGTGATGAGCCAGTCGATCGCCTCGTCGGGCAGCCGGCCGCCGTCGCGTTTGACGCCGATCAGCGTCGGCGCGTCGAACTGCGCGCCGCTCACCGGGGCGCGGGCAGGTCGTCGGGACCGAACGGGGCGGGCAGCAGGTCGGCCAGGCGGCGCGGACCGGCGGGGTGGTCGATCAGCAACTCCGGGCCGCCGTTCTCGGCCAGCAACTGCCGGCAGCGCCCGCAGGGCATCAACGCGGCGCCGTCGGCGTCGAGGCAGACCAGCGCGCGCAGCCGCCCGCCACCCCCGGCGTGCAGGGCGCTGACCACGCCGCACTCGGCGCACAGGCTGAGTCCATATGAGACATTCTCCACATTGCAGCCGGTGACGATCCGGCCGTCGTCGGTGAGCGCCGAAGCCCCTACCCGCAACCCCGAATACGGGGCGTAGGCACGCCGGGACACCTCGATCGCTTTGCCCCGCAACGTATCCCAATCGATCTCGGCGTTCATCGCGGCGCCCTGCCGGGCCGTTGAGACGTACCCGATCGGCCCGACCCTCGTGTTGGCCACCTCACACAAGCAACCCTAACTTCCGGCGGCGTCAACTCCGATCAGCCCAACACGTTTCGTTCCCCCAACACGGTGGGACTAGAGTCCAAATGACGGTTCCACACCGATCACGTTGGAGGCGCTGATGACGACGGCGGCATCCGCTGATCCGGCGACGCCGGCCACGCGGGGGCGTTCGCGGCGGGTTCGCCGCACCCTGTACCGGGGCGACCCGGGAATGTGGAGTTGGGTGTTGCACCGCATCACCGGCGCGACGATCTTCTTCTTCCTGTTCGTGCACGTGCTCGACACCGCGGTGGTGCGGGTGAGCCCGCAGATCTACAACCAGGTGATCGACACCTACAAGACGCCGCTGGTCGGTTTGATGGAGCTGGGCCTGGTGGCCGCGGTGCTCTATCACGGCCTCAACGGCGTGCGGGTGATCCTCATCGACTTCTGGGAGGAAGGCCCCCGCCACCAGCGCACGATGCTGTGGGTGATCGCGGCGCTGTGGCTGCTGGTGATGGTGCCGGTGATCGTCGTGATCGCCATTCACATGATCGGATACTTCGGATGAACCGCCCCGACCTGCAGCTCGGGCGTGGTCAGCACGCCCCGGTGATCCAGGACACCTTCGACAGCCCGGCCAGCTTCGGTGATCCGCGTTCCCCGCGCCGGCACACCGCGATGCCCAACTTCGAGAAGTACACCTGGATCTTCATGCGGTTCTCCGGCATCGCGCTGGTGTTCCTGGTGCTCGGTCACCTGTTCATCATGCTGATGTGGGAAGACGGCGTGTACCGGATCGACTTCAACTTCGTCGCCCAGCGGTGGTCCTCCCCGTTCTGGCAGATCTGGGACCTGCTGTTGCTGTGGCTGGCCCAGCTGCACGGCGCCAACGGGATGCGCACGATCATCGGCGACTACACCCGCAAGAACTCCACCCGGTTCTGGCTCAACACGCTGCTGGTGGTGTCGATGGTGTTCACCCTGCTGCTGGGCAGTTACGTGCTTCTGACGTTCGACGCCAACATCTCCTAAGGATTCCAGTTGATTAGCGAACACCGATACGACGTCGTGATCGTCGGCGCCGGCGGCGCCGGCATGCGCGCGGCGGTGGAGTCCGCACCGCGCGCCCGCACCGCGGTGCTGACCAAGCTCTACCCCACCCGCAGCCACACCGGCGCCGCCCAGGGCGGCATGTGCGCCGCGCTGGCCAACGTCGAAGACGACAACTGGGAATGGCACACCTTCGACACCGTCAAGGGCGGGGACTACCTGGCCGACCAGGACGCCGTGGAAATCATGGCCAAGGAGGCCATCGACGCGGTGCTCGACCTGGAGAAGATGGGGATGCCGTTCAACCGCACCCCCGAGGGCCGCATCGACCAGCGCCGGTTCGGCGGGCACACCCGCGAGCACGGCAAGGCCCCGGTGCGGCGGTCCTGTTACGCCGCCGACCGCACCGGCCACATGATCCTGCAGACCCTCTACCAGAACTGCGTCAAACACGACGTCGAGTTCTTCAACGAGTTCTACGTCCTCGACCTGCTGCTCACCGAGACCCCGAGCGGGCCGGTGACCTCCGGGGTGGTCGCCTACGAGCTGGCCACCGGTGAGCTGCACATCTTCCACGCCAAGTCCGTCGTGTTCGCCACCGGCGGTTCGGGGCGGATGTACAAGACCACCTCCAACGCCCACACCCTGACCGGCGACGGGATGGCGGTGGTGTTCCGCAAGGGCCTGCCGCTGGAGGACATGGAGTTCCACCAGTTCCACCCGACCGGGCTGGCCGGGCTGGGCATTCTGATCTCCGAGGCGGTGCGCGGTGAGGGCGGCCGGCTGCTCAACGCCGACGGGGAGCGGTTCATGGAGCGCTACGCCCCGACCATCGTCGACCTGGCGCCGCGCGACATCGTGGCCCGCTCGATGGTGCTCGAGGTGCTCGAGGGCCGCGGCGCCGGACCCAACAAGGACTACGTCTACATCGACGTCCGCCACCTCGGCGAAGACGTGCTGGAAGCCAAGCTGCCCGACATCACCGAGTTCGCCCGCACCTACCTGGGCGTGGACCCGGTAACCGAACTGGTGCCGGTGTACCCGACCTGCCACTACATCATGGGCGGCATCCCGACCACCGTCACCGGGCAGGTGCTGCGCAACAACACCGCGACCGTGCCGGGGCTGTACGCCGCCGGCGAGTGCGCGTGCGTGTCGGTGCACGGCGCCAACCGGCTGGGTACCAACTCGCTGCTGGACATCAACGTGTTCGGCCGGCGCGCCGGCATCGCCGCCGCCGAGTACGCGCTGGCCAACGACTTCGTGCCGATGCCGGAGAACCCCGCCGCCATGGTCTCCGACTGGGTGGCCCACATCCTGTCCGACCACGGTCACGAGCGCGTCGCCGACATCCGCGGCGAGCTGCAGCAGACCATGGACAACAACGCCGCGGTGTTCCGCACCGAGGAGACACTCACCCAGGCGCTCAACGACATTCACGCCCTCAAGGACCGCTACGCCCACATCACGGTCCACGACAAGGGCAAGCGGTTCAACTCCGACCTGCTGGAGGCCATCGAGCTGGGCTTCCTGCTGGAGCTGGCCGAGGTGACCGTCGTCGGCGCGCTCAACCGCAAGGAGTCCCGCGGCGGGCACGCCCGGGAGGACTACCCCGACCGCGACGACGCCAACTTCATGAAGCACACGATGGCCTACAAGGAAGGCGCAGAGCTGCGCAGCGACATCCGGCTGGACTTCAAGCCCGTCGTCCAGACCCGCTACGAACCCAAGGAGCGGAAGTACTGATGACTCCTCCGGCCAGTTCCAAGGGCGCCGTGATCGACTCCGCCGAGCCCGGCGACCCGCCGCTGCCGCCGGTCCCCGAGGGTGCGGTGATGGTCACCCTCAAGATCGCGCGCTTCAACCCGGAGAACCCCGACGCCTACGCCGACACCGGCGGCTGGCAGAGCTTCCGGGTGCCGTGTCTGCCCACCGACCGGGTGCTCAACCTGCTGATCTACGTCAAGAGCTACCTCGACGGCAGCCTCACCTTCCGCCGGTCCTGCGCGCACGGGGTGTGCGGCTCGGACGCGGTGCGCATCAACGGCCACAACCGGCTGGCCTGCAAGGTGCTGATGCGCGACATGCTGCCGAAGAACCCCAAGAAGCAGCTGACCCTGACCATCGAGCCGATCCGCGGGCTGCCCGTGGAGAAGGATCTGGTGGTCGACATGGAGCCGTTCTTCGACGCCTACCGCGCGATCAAGCCGTTCCTGATCACCTCGGGCAACCAGCCCACCCGCGAGCGCATCCAGAGCCCGGAGGACCGGGCCCGCTTCGACGACACCACCAAGTGCATCCTGTGCGCGATCTGCACCACCAGTTGCCCGGTGTTCTGGAGCGAGGGCAGTTACTTCGGGCCGGCGGCGATCGTCAACGCCCACCGGTTCATCTTCGACAGCCGCGACGAGGCCGCCGCCGAACGCCTGGACATCCTCAACGAGGTCGACGGGGTGTGGCGGTGCCGCACCACCTTCAACTGCACCGAGGCCTGCCCGCGCGGCATCGAGGTGACCAAGGCGATCCAGGAGGTCAAGCGCGCGCTGATGTTCGCGCGCTGAGCTCTCCCGCCGCGTGCCTTCCCGCACGCCCCTCGCCGCACGGCCCTCCCGCCGAACGTGAACGCAGTTTCACGCTCGGCCTCGAACGTGAACATCGCTGCACGTTCGGCCGGTGGCGGGTGCGAGTCGGCGGCCCGGGACGGTTGGTCACATCTCGGCGGGCTGTCTCGTCTACCGGGTATGAACACCACACGCATCGCTCCCCTACCGCCCGACCGCGCCAACCTGTTGGTGCGCCTGCTCTACCGCTACGCCAAGCGCCGCTTCGGCGCGGTCCCCGAACCGTTCGCCGTCGCCGCCCACCATCCCCGGCTGCTGGCCGCCAACGGGGTGCACGAAGCGCTGCTCGGCAGCGGCTCGCGCGTCCTGCCCGCCAGCGTGCGCGAGCTCGCCGTGTTCTGGACCGCACGCACCATCGGCTGCTCCTGGTGTGTGGACTTCGGCGCCATGCTCCAACGGCTGGACGGTCTGGACGTCGACCGTCTCAAGGACATCGACGACTACGCCACCTCCCCGGCCTACACCGACGACGAACGCGCCGCCATCGCCTACGCCGACGCGATGACCACCGACCCGCACACCGTCACCGACGAGCAGGTGGCCGACCTGCGCGCCCGCTTCGGCGACGCCGGGGTGATCGAGCTGACCTACCAGGTCGGGGTGGAGAACATGCGGGCCCGGATGTATTCCGCGCTGGGCATCACCGAACAGGGCTTCAACTCCGGCGACGCCTGCCGGGTGCCCTGGGCTACCGAGCCCGCAGCGGAGACCCGGTGAACTTGTCCGGGTTGGCGACGTCCCACACCGCGTAGACCTTGCCGTCCCGCACCGCCATCGCGGTGATGCGCGGCAGCAACGGGGCGAAGCCGTCCGCGGCCGGCGCGCCCGGCGTGTAGGCGCCCAGCTCGCCGTTGACCATCGCCAGCTGGTTGGCCTGCATCAGCGCCGGGCCGTACCGACGCGCCAGCCCGAACAGGAACCGAGCCACCTTCTCCGGGCCCTGGATGGCCCGGGTGGCCGTCGGCGCCCGACGGTTGGCGTCGCCGATGAACGTCACCTCCGGGTGCAGCAACGCCACCACCGCAGGCAGGTCCCCGGCCGCCATCGCGGCCATCAGCTCACCGACCACCTCGGCGTGGGCCGGGTCGGGGTCGGGCGGCGGGTCGGCGGCCACCGCCTTCCGGGCCCGCGACGCGAGCTGCCGTGCCGCCGCCGGGCTGGTCCCCAGCACGTCGGCGATCTCGGCGAACGACACCGCGAACCCGTCGTGCAGCACGAACGCCACCCGCTGGTCGGGCTGGAGTCGCTCCAGCACCACCATCGCCGCGAACCGGGCGTCGTCGGCGGCCACCACCGCCGACAGCGGCTCGCTGTCGCCGAAGCCGGTCACCACCGGTTCGGGAAGCCATTGGCCCACATAGTGTTCCCGGCGGTGTGCCGCCGAGCGCAGCCGGTCCAGGCCGACCCGGCTGACCACGGTGGTCAGCCAGGCCCGCGGGTCGACGATCGCCGCGCGGTCCGCACCGTCCCAGCGCAGCCAGGCCTCCTGCACCGCGTCCTCGGCGTCGGCGAACGTCCCGGTGACCCGGTAGCCCACCGCCAGCAGATGCGGGCGCAAAGCCTCGAACTCGTCCGTCGGCGCCACGCTCATGGCCCCAGGGTAGAGCCGAGCGACCGAACACCACAGCCCCCGCCAACGTGCACGGGCTGCGAAAACGCGCCGAACTTTTCGCACTGAGCGCACGCTCGGCGCCGCACCGAGTAGCGCACCCGACTGCGCCGACGTGATAGACCTCCTGGCATGCACTGGTACACCGGGCACACCGGCTACGACGCCGTTTTGACCGCCGCGTTCATCTTCGCCGCCTTCGTCATCATCGCCGGCTTCTTCGGCCAGAGCTCCTACGGGCGGTTCTCCTCGACCAGGCTCGGCTTCAACCTGAACCCCAAGTTCGGGTGGTGGCTGATGGAGATCCCGGCGACGGTGGTGTTCGCGGTGGCCTACCTGTCCGGACCGGCGCGCTTCGAACCGACCTCGCTGGTGCTGGCCGGCATCTGGGTACTGCACTACGCCAACCGCGGCTGGTTCTTCCCGCTGGCGATCCGGCAGGTGCCGGGCAAACGCAGCACCTTCAACGTCTCGGTGGTGGTGATGGGCATGCTGGTCACCTCGATGCACGGCTACCTCAACGGGGCGCTGTTCAGCCACGACTATTTCGGCCGGTATGGCACGCAGTGGCTGACCGACCCGCGGTTCCTGGTGGGCCTGGTGATCTACCTGGCCGGGTTCGCGCTGCTGGTCAACTCCGAGGCGATCGTGCGCAACCTGCGCGACAAACGCAATCCCGGCGCCGCCGAGTACCGCATCCCCTACGGCGGCGGGTTTCGGTTCGTCACCAGCCCGGCGTATCTGGGTGAGCTGATCGCCTGGACCGGGTTCGCGATCCTGACCTGGGCGCTGCCCGGGGTGGCGATCCTGTTGATCACCGCGGGCAACCTGGTGCCCCGGGCGTTGGCTACCCAGCGCTGGTACGCCGAGAAGTTCCCCGACTACCCCACCGACCGCAAGGCCCTGGTCCCGTTCGTGCTCTGAACCGGCTGTTCCCGCCCGGGCCGCAACCAACGGTTGTACGGTCGAGGCGGCCCGACCACGCGCGAAGTGAGGTTCGATGACCAAACCACGGATCAGCCCGGTGCGCTGGCAGCCGCCGCCCGTCGATCCGCTGCCGCAACTGCCGACGCCGACCGCGACGGTGGTGCCGATGCCCGGGCACGGGCCCGAGGACGTCGTCGTCGACGCCGAGGGCCGGCTGTGGACCGGTCTGGTCGACGGGCGCATCGTGCGGTTCGGAACCGACGGCGGTGAGCCCACCGTCGTCGCCGAGACCGGCGGGCGCCCGCTGGGCTTGCACGTCGCGCGGGACGGGCGGGTGCTCATCTGCGACAGCCACCGCGGGCTGCTCGCCCTCGACCCGGCCACCGGCGCACTGGACACCCTGGTCGCCCAGGTGGACGGCCGCCCGTTGATGTTCTGTTCGAACGTCACCGAAACCGCCGACGGCACCATCTATTTCACCGAGTCCACCGCCGACCACCACTTCGAGGACTTCCAGGCGGGCATCCTCGAGGCCCGCGGCCGCGGCGCCCTGTTCCGCCTGAACGCCGACGGCACCGTCACCACCCTGGTCGACGGGCTCTACTTCGCCAACGGCGTCACCGTCACCGCCGACGAATCGGCGCTGGTGTTCGCCGAGACCCAGGGCCGCCGGCTGTCGAAGTACTGGCTGTCCGGTCCGCAGGCCGGCACGGTCACCCCGCTGGCGGTGCACCTGCCGGGCATGCCCGACAACCTGTCCACCGGCGCCGACGGCCGGATCTGGACGGCCATGGTCACCCCGGTCAACACCCGGCTGGAATGGCTGCTGCCGCGCTCCCCGCTGCTGCGCCAGGTGGTGTGGCGGCTGCCCGACCGGCTGCAGCCGCAGATCGAGCCGGAGGTGTGGGCGGTGGCGTTCGACGCCGACAGCGGCGCCCCGGTGGCCGGGTTGCGCGCCACCCAGCCGGACTTCGGGGTCGTCACCGGCCTGGTGGAGGCCGACGGTCGGCTGTGGATGGGCTCGATCAGCTACTCCGCGGTCGCCCACGTCCCGCTGGCCGACCTGATCCGCTGACCCCTATTTGCCACTTCTGTAACAGCAGTAACAGCGTGGCTCCCCCGATTTCGGCCGCCGAGTGCCTACTGTGCACACACGATGGTCTCGTTGCGTTCCGCGGTCTTCCCCCGCGCCGCCGCCTGCGTGGCGGCGTTGCTGCTGGTGGCTGCGCCCCTGGCGCTGCCCGGGGTCGCCGCCGCCGCACCCAACCCGGCCGCCGGCCCGGACAACTGCCCCTACCGGGTCACCACCCCACCCGCGGTGGACTCCTCGGAGGTCCCGCAGGCCGGTGATCCGCCCGCCCCGCTGCCGGTGCCGGCGAAACCGGTCGGCGGCGACGCGCTGTCCGGCTGCGGGGTCATCACCGCACCCGACACCCCACCGGTGCCCGACGAGGTCTCCGCGGAGGCCTGGGTGGTGGCCGACCTGGACAGCGGCGCGGTCATCGCCGCCCGCGACCCGCACGGCAGGCACCGGCCGGCCAGCGTGATCAAGGTGCTCACCGCGATGGCGGCGATCAACGAGCTCAGCCTCAACAAGCCGGTGGCCGGCACCGCCGAGGACGCGGCCGCCGAGGGCACCAAGGTCGGCGTGGCCGCCGGCGGAGTGTTCACCGTCAACCAGCTCCTGCACGGGCTGCTGATGCATTCGGGCAACGACGCCGCCCACGCCCTGGCGGTGCAGCTCGGCGGGATGCCGGTGGCGATCGGCAAGATCAACGAGCTGGCCTCCCGGCTCGGCGGGCGCGACACCCGCGCCGCCACCCCGTCGGGCCTCGACGGGCCCGGCATGAGCACCTCGGCCTACGACATCGCCCTGTTCTACCGCTACGCGTGGAGCGACCCGACGTTCGCCGGCATCGTCGCCACCCGCACGTTCGACTTCCCCGGCCACGGCGACAGCCCCGGCTACGTGTTGGAGAACGACAACCAGCTGCTCTACAACTACCCCGGCGCGCTGGGCGGCAAGACCGGCTACACCGACGACGCCGGGCAGACCTTCGTCGGCGCCGCCGAGCGCGACGGCCGCCGGCTGGTGGCGGTGCTGCTGCGCGGCACCCGCCAGCCCATCGCGCCGTGGGAGCAGGCCGCCCGGCTGCTCGACTACGGCTTCGCCACCCCGCCCGGCACCCAGATCGGCGCCCTGGTCGACCCGGACCCGGCGCTGCTGGCCCCGGCCGCGGACCCGGCCGCCAGCCCGGTCGACGGGCGCGCCGCGGCACTGCTCTCCCCGGCCGACACCGTGCCGGTGCGGGTCGGCGTGGCCGTCATCGGCACCCTGATCGTCTTCGCGCTGATGCTGGTGGCGCGGTCGATGAACCGCCGCGGCGCGCAGGTGTAACGGATCGCGCGGATCCGGGTCATCGCCCCCCGGCCGGTGGCCGGGCGGTAACTTCTCCAGCACACCGACTGAGCGGGAGGAGCGGCCGTGGGGGCACTCGCCGAGTTGCGCCGCTCGTCGCCGCTGACCCTGCTCGTCGCGGCCGCCGCGGCCGGCATCGGGTTCGTCTACGGCTACGACCTGGCCAACCTCGCCACCGCGCTGCTGTTCCTGGAGGCCGACTACCAGCTGTCCGCGGTCGCGCTGGAGGTGGTGGTGATCGCTGTGGTGCTCGGTGAGATCGTCGGCGCGGCCGCCGGCGGCTGGCTGGCCAACGCGATCGGCCGCAAGAAATGCCTGGTCGGGGTGGCCGCGGGCTACACGCTGTTCGCGCTGGTCAGCGCCGCGGCGGTGGCGGTTCCGATGCTGGTGGTCGCGCGGCTGCTGCTCGGGGTGGCCATCGGCGTGGCGATCGTGGTGGTCCCGGTCTTCGTCGCCGAATCGGTGCCGGCCTCGGTGCGCGGCGCCCTGCTGGTCTTCTACGGGGTGGCGACGGTCTGCGGGCTCATCGCCGGCTACCTCATCGGCTACCTGCTGGCCGGGTTCGGCAGCTGGCGGCTGCTGCTGGGGCTCGCCGCGGTGCCCGCGGTGCTGGTGCTCACCGTGCTGCCGCGGGTGCCCGACACCGCCCGCTGGTACATGCTCAAGGGCCGCGTCGCCGAGGCGCGGCGCACCCTGCGCGGCGTGGAACCCGGCGCCGACGCCGACGCCGAACTCGCCGAGATCGCCCGGGCGCTGCGCGAGGAGCGGGTCGAGAACGTCGGGGTCTCGCGCGAGATGCTGCGGCTGCCGTATCTGCGCGCGACGCTGTTCGTGGTCACGCTCGGCTTCTTCATCCAGATCACCGGGATCAACGCGATCGTCGCCTACAGTCCGCGGATCTTCGCGACACTGGGCTTCACCGGCCACTTCGCGCTGCTGGTGCTGCCCGCCCTGGTCCAAACAGCCGCGCTAGCAGCAGTTTTCACCTCGCTACTGTTGGTCGACCGGCTGGGCCGGCGCCCCATCCTGCTCATCGGGATCGCGGTTATGGTGCTGGCGAACCTGATCCTGGTCGCGGTGTTCGCCGCCGACGCCGCCGGCGGTGCGACGCTGCCGCTGGTGAAATTCGGTGGGGTGCTGTTGTTCACGGTGGGCTACACGTTCGGCTTCGGGGCGATGGTGTGGGTGTACGCCGGTGAGAGCCTGCCGGCGCGGCTGCGCTCGATGGGCTCCTCGGCGATGCTCACCGCCAACCTGGTCGCCAACGCGGTGATCGTCGGCGGGTTCCTGTCGCTGCTCGAATCCTTCGGCGGGGCCATCACCTTCGGGTTCCTCGGCGTGATGGCGGTGCTCAGCTTCGGGTTCGTCTACCGGTACGCGCCGGAGACCAAGGGCCGCCAGCTCGAGGAGATCCGGCACTACTGGGAGAACGATTGCCGCTGGCCCGAAGACACCACCACCGCGACGGTGCCGCAGTGATCACCGCGGGCGCCGTCGTCTTCGACGGCCGCGTGCACCGGCCGGGCTGGCTGCAGATCACCGACGGGGTGATCGCCGGCGGCGGCGCGGGCGCCCCGCCGCGCCCGGCCCACACCGCGCTGCCCGACGCGATCGTGGTGCCCGGGTTCGTCGACATGCACTGCCACGGCGGGGGCGGCGCCTCCTACCCGGCGGCCACCGCGTCGGCGGCCGAGCAGGCGTCGGCGTTTCACCGCCGCCACGGCACCACCACCACGCTGGCCAGCCTGGTCAGCGCCGCACCGGGCCCGCTGCTCGAGGCGGTGGGGGTGCTGGCCGCGGCCACCCGCGCCGGCCACGTCGCCGGCATCCACCTGGAGGGGCCCTGGCTCAGCGCCGCCCGGTGCGGCGCCCACGACCGCCGCCAGCTGCGCAACCCCGACCCGGTCGAGATCGACACCCTGCTGGCCGCCGCCGACGGGACCATCCGGATGGTGACCCTGGCGCCGGAGCTGCCCGGCGCGCTCGAGGCGGTCGAGCGGCTGGCCGGTGCCGGTGTCGTGGTGGCCGTCGGGCACACCGACGCGGACTATGCGCAGACCCGCGCGGCGATCGACGCGGGCGCCACGGTGGCCACCCACCTGTTCAACGCGATGCGCCCGCTGCACCACCGCGATCCCGGCCCGGTGGCGGCCCTGCTGGAAGACGAGCGGGTGTGCGTGGAGCTCATCGCCGACGGTGTGCACCTGCACCCGGCGGTGCTCCGCGCGGTGATCGCCGCGGCCGGTCCGGACCGGGTGGCGTTGGTGACCGACGCGATGGCCGCCGCCGGCTGCGGCGACGGCCGCTACCGGCTGGGTCGTCATGAGGTGGACGTCACCGCCGGGGTGGCTCGGGTGGCCGGCAGCGACACCATCGCCGGGAGCACCGTGACCATGGACGCCGTTTTCCGCGCCGTGATCGGTGACGCGCCCGACGACCCCATCGACGACGCCGCCCTGCTCGCGGCGGTGCAGATGACCGCCGCCACCCCGGCGCGGGCGCTGGGGCTGGAGACGGTCGGGGCACTGCGCCCCGGCGTGCCCGCGAACCTCGTTGTGCTGGACCGGAACCTGGCTGTGAGCGGCGTCATGGTTGACGGTGGGTGGCAGGACCGCGATGGGGCGGTCTGCTAGCGTCGGGCGGTCAGAACCTGACACCGGACGAGGGGCGCCGTACCCGGCCAGCGACAAGACGGCGTCACGGAGGTGTGTGATGGCCTGGGTGATTCTGGTGTTCTCCGGTGCGCTGGAGGCGGTTTGGGCCACCGCGTTGGGACGGTCGAACGGCTTCACCCGGCTGGTGCCGTCCCTGGTGTTCGCGGTGTTCTCGGTGCTGTCGGTGGTGGGGCTGGCGATCGCGATGCGGGAGCTGCCCACCGGGACCAGCTATGCGGTGTGGGTGGGGATCGGCGCGTCACTGACCGTCGCCTACGCGATGATGACCGGCAACGAAACCGCTTCGCTGGCCAAGATATTGCTGATCACCGGTGTGATCGGCTGCGTCATCGGGTTGCGGCTGGTGGCTTGAGCTCAGCGCCGCCGCAGCACCCGCGAGAGCCCCAGCGCGCCGATCGCGCCCGCCGCCGCGGCGCTCAGCGCCTCCCAGGCGCGCAGTTCGGTGCGGGGCTGGGCCCGCGGTGCGATCACCACCGGGTTGGGCGGCAACACCGGGGTGGCGAGCAGGTTCTCCTCGGAGGTCGCCGCCCACGCCGTCGCGAACAGCACCAGCCGGGCGGTGACATAGGCGAACACCATCAGACCCAGCACCGGGCCGAACGTCGCCCCCGCGGGGCTGTTGAGCACCGACTTCAGATAGATCGAGGCGAACTGTTTGAACACCTCGAAGCCGACCGCGGCCAGCAGGCCCGCACGCAGCGAGCTGACGAAGCTCACCGACTCCCGCGGCAGCCGCGCGATCATCCAGGTGAACAGCAGCCACGACACCAGCAACGACACCAGCAGCGACGCCGCCCGCAGCAGCCCGCCCAGCGCGGACACGTGCGGCACCCCGGCCCAGCGCAGCACCGCGGCCATCAGCGCCGGGTCCCCGAGCGCGGTCAACCCGAGGGTGACGGCCATCGCCACGAACGCCGAGAGCATCGCGATCAGGTCGGAGAACCGGCGTTTGACGAAGCCGGGCAGCTCGACGCGCTGCAACCACATCTGGCTCAGCGCCTCGCGCAGTTTGTCCATCCAGCTCAGGCCGGCCCAGGCGGCCACCGCCAGACCGATGATCCCCACCGAGGTGCGCGACTCGATCGCCACGTCCATCAAATCGATCAGCTGCTCGCCGAACTTGCCCGACACCGAGGACCGGATGTGGCCCTCGATCACGCCGAGCAAATCGGGGCGGCTGGCCAGCAGGAAACCGCCCGCGGCGAAGCCGACCATCAGGATCGGGAACAGCGCGAAGATCGTGAAGTAGGTCAGCCCGGCGGCGTAGAAGTTGCCGCGGCATTCGGTGTAGCGCTGCTGGGCGCGCAGCACCCGGTCGAGCCAGCCGTAGCGTGCCCGTAGCCGGTCGAGGAGTCCGGGCTTGCCCGCGTCGCTCATCGCGGCCCCAGAAAGCCCAATCGGTCGTAGACGCGGGCCACCGTGGTGGTGGCGACGTCGGCGGCGCGCTGCGCCCCGGTCGCCAGCACCGCTTCGAGTTGGGCGGGGTCGGCGAGGAGTTCGTCGACCCGCGTTTTGATCGGGGTGACGAACTCGGTGACCGCCTCGGCGGTGTCCTTCTTCAGGTCGCCGTAGCCGCGCCCGGCGTAGCCGTCGACGAGCTTGTCGACGTCGGCGCCGGTGACCGCGGCCTGGATGGTGAGCAGGTTCGACACCCCGGGCTTGGCTTCGGGGTCGAAGCGGATCTCCCGCTCGCTGTCGGTCACCGCCGAGCGGATCTTCTTCGCGGTCTTGGCCGGATCGTCGAGCAGGCTGATCAGCCCGGCGTCGCTGGCGGTGGACTTGCTCATCTTCGCCGACGGGTCCTGCAGGTCGTAGATCTTCGCGGTCGCCTTGGGGATGAGCAGGTTCGGCACGACGAAGGTGTCGGGGAACCGGGCGTTGAACCGCTGGGCGATGTCGCGGGCCAACTCGAGGTGCTGGCGCTGGTCCTCGCCGACCGGGACCAGTTCGGTGTCGTAGGCCAGCACGTCGGCGGCCTGCAGCACCGGGTAGGTGAACAGCCCCACGGTGGTGGAGTCCGCGCCCTGCTTGAGCGACTTGTCCTTGAACTGCGTCATCCGGGAGGCCTGCCCGAACCCGGTGAAACAGCCCAGCACCCAGGCCAGTTCGGTGTGGGCCGGGACGTGGCTTTGCACGAAGATCGTGCTGCGCTCGGGGTCGATGCCCAGCGCCAGATACTGTGCGGCGGTGAGCAGGGTGCGCCGGCGCAGGGTGGCCGGGTCCTGCGGGACGGTGATCGCGTGCAGGTCGACGACGCAGAAGAACGGGTCGTGGTCGGCTTGCAGCCCGGCCCACTGACTGACCGCGCCGAGCGCGTTGCCGAGGTGCAGTGAATCGGAGGTGGGCTGTACGCCGGAGAAAACCCGGGGTCGACGCGCAGAAGTCATGGTGTCCCGATCTTCGCACGCTTTTGCCGTACCGGTGCCGTCCGGGTCGCCACGGCGCGAGGCGACGATTCGGTGCGGGCCGGCCCGGGCGGCGCGGCGGCGCGTTATCGTCGGAGCGGCGTAACGACTTTCCCGCACGCGGTCGCCCGCGACACCGAGGACACCGGAAGGAACCGTCATGACCCAAAGCAGCGTGGCCGAACCGGCCATCATCGAAACCGAGGATGGCGGTAAGGAGCAGAGCTGGCCGCTGCCGACCGACCAGGACAGCCTGCTGAAGCTGCTGCACCTCTGCTTCGACGAGTACTGGAACGAGATCTGGTTCGGCGTTCTCATCCAGGGCGCCGCCTGGGAGGTGGCCGCCCCCAACGCGCCGAAGAAGATCTCGGTGCTCGACGGCTACGCCACCGTCGACTTCGGCCGCTGGCATTTCCACCTGTGCATCGGCCGCCACCTCGGGGCGCCGCGCGAGCTGCGCAAGATCCGCCAGTGCGCCCGCGCGGAGCTCTACCGCCGCTTCGGGCGGGACGGCGACCCCAACTCGTGGGGGGTGCGGCTGTTCAACGGCCGCGACGATCAGCTGATGACGGTGATGCTGCCCAACCCGTTTTTGACCAACGACCAGCAGCTGCGCGACGAGCCGGCGTGGGAGCAGTTGGAGTTGTGGGACCGGCTGCGGGCGGAGTTCCTCGGCCTCGAGCCCGACCCGCTGGACCGCACCGGCAAGCGGATCACCTGCGGCGGCGGCTGACCCGCACTCAGTCGGTGCGGGTCTCCCAGGTGCTGGGCATCATCGGGGCGCCGGTGGCGCCGTCGCCCTGATCGTCGGCGAGCACGGTCAGACCCCCGGCGCGCGGGGCCTCCCCCTTCGCCGCGGTCCCGGC
>NZ_LZLJ01000096.1 GCF_001668625.1 Mycobacterium sp. 1274756.6 | reverse complement strand
AGATCACCCATCCAATCTGGTCGGGTGGCCTACTTTTCGACCGGCGCGACTGGCCTAGTTTTCAACCGGCGTCAACAAAGTCGGCTGACTACGTCTTGTTCCTGAAGCCGGGCCTGCCCTTGGCGGTCGTAGAGGCGAAGGACAACAAGCACAGTCTGGGTGCCGGTATGCAGCAAGCACAGGGCTACGCCGAATGCTTGGACGTGCCATTCATATTCAGCTCTAACGGCGACGGATTTCTTTTCCATGACCGTACGGTGACCTCAGGTGCTATCGAGAAACAGCTGACTCTCGATGAGTTTCCATCGCCGGCGGAGTTGCATCGGAAGTGGCTTGCCTGGAAGGGCGTTGAACCAGACACGCGCGAGACCAAGATCATCGAGCAGGACTACTATTTCCAGGGCAAGGAGCTCCGTTATTACCAACTCCAGGCGGTGAACCGCACGGTTGAGACGGTCGCTCGTGGCGAGAATCGCGTCCTCCTCGTGATGGCAACAGGTACAGGCAAGACGTTCACCGCGTTCCAGATCATTTGGCGGCTTTGGCGCTCGAAGAGAGCCAAGCGCGTGCTATTCCTTGCCGACCGCAACATCCTCGTAGACCAGACCCGGGTCAATGATTTCAAGCCGTTCGGCAACGCGATGACGAAGATCACCAACCGCACAGCTGACCCGGCCTTCGAGATTTTTCTCGCCATCTATCAGGCCATCACGGGGACCGAAGACGCGCAGAACATCTACAAGCAGTTCACGCCCGACTTCTTTGACCTGATCGTAGTCGACGAGTGTCATCGAGGGAGTGCTCGCGAAGACGCTCAGTGGCGCGAAGTACTGGACTACTTCACCGGTGCGGTCCAGATCGGCCTGACGGCGACGCCGAAGGAAACGGCGGACACGTCGAACATCACTTACTTCGGCGAGCCGGTCTTCACCTACTCCCTTAAGCAGGGAATCGACGATGGCTACCTGGCGCCCTACAAGGTCGTGCGGATCGACATCGACAAGGATTTGGTTGGCTGGCGTCCTGAAGAGGGCAAAACCGACAAGCACGGGGAGGTTATCGAGGACCGGATCTACAACCAGTCCGACTTCGATCGTGGGCTCGTGTTGGAGCAGCGCACCAGACTTGTGGCTCGGAAGGTCACCCAGTACCTCAAGGAGTCGGGTGATCGGTACGCCAAGACGATCGTCTTCTGTGAAGACATTGATCATGCCGAGCGGATGCGCTCTGCCCTGGCAAACGAGAACGCCGAGCTAGTGGCCGAAAATCGCAAGTACGTCATGAAAATCACTGGCGACGACGCCGAGGGCAAGGCCGAGCTCGACAACTTCATCGACCCGGAGTCGAGATATCCGGTAATTGCTACGACGAGTGAGTTGATGTCCACTGGAGTGGACGCCCAGACCTGCAAGCTAATCGTTCTGGATCAGACGATCCGTTCCATGACGAAGTTCAAGCAGATCATCGGGCGCGGGACGCGCATCAACGAGGAGCACGGAAAGTTCTACTTCACGATCATGGACTTTCGCCGAGCGACCGAGCTGTTCGCTGATCCTGACTTTGATGGTGCGCCCGTAGTTGTCTATCAGCCCGGCCCGAATGACCCAGTTGATCCTCCGACCGACCCAGTTGATCCCACGAGACCTGGCGACCCTATCCCGGCCGATCCGCCGCCAGATCCACCTGGCCGGCGCGCCAAGTACGTTGTCGATGATGTTCCCGTGGAGCTGGTTGCAGAGCGCGTCCAATACCTAGGGCCTGACGGGAAACTCATCACGGAAAGCCTTACTGACTACACGCGCAAGCGTGTTCACGATCGGTATCCGACGCTTGAGGCCTTCCTGACTCGTTGGAACCAGGCCGATAGCAAGCACGCCATCGTCGAGGAGCTCAGAGAGCAAGGTGTCTTCTTCGAAGCGTTGGCTGAGGAGGTGGGCAAGGACTTCAGCCCTTTCGACCTTGTATGCCACGTGGCGTTCGGGCAGCCGCCATTGACGCGACGCCAGCGAGCCGACAACGTTCGTGCAACTGGCTATTGGGCCAAGTACACAAGCAAGGTTCAGGCGACCTTGGAAGCCTTGCTCGACAAGTATGCCGACGAGGGCGTCGAGCCCGACCACGACGCGAGAGTCCTCCAGATCAGACCTTTCATCGATATCGGTACTCCGATGGAGATCGTCAACGAGTTCGGCGGCAAGAGCGAATTCGACACCGCCATCGACGAACTGGAACAACACCTCTACGAGTCAGTACAGTAAGGGACTTTCTTGAGCAACATCAGCGCAACCGTTAAATCGATTCAGGACATCATGCGTCAGGACGCTGGCATCGACGGGGACGCGCAACGAATCGGACAGCTCACGTGGCTGTTATTCCTCAAGATATTCGATGACCGTGAGTTCGAGGCCGAGCTGTTAGATGCGGGGTACCGTTCGCCGATCCCAGATGAACTTCGTTGGCGTAGATGGGCTAAGCCTGAGGAAGGCATCACGGGCGACGAGTTGCTCGACTTTGTCAACAACCAACTCTTTCCGACCCTCAAAGTGTTCGCCGAGTCTGCGACGCCGGGTCGCGCAACTGTGATTGGGAATGTCTTCCAGGACGCTTTCAACTACATGAAGAATGGCACCCTAATCCGGCAGGTCCTCAACAAGATCAACAAGATCGACTTCAATCGCTCAGAAGACCGCCACCTGTTCGCCGACATCTATGAGCAAATCTTGAAGGATCTCCAGAGTGCAGGCAACAGTGGCGAGTACTACACCCCGCGTGCTGTGACACAGTTCATGGTTGACATGGTGAACCCGAAGCTGGGTGAGGCGGTACTCGATCCCGCTTGTGGCACAGGGGGGTTCCTTACGTGCGCCATCGAGCATATTCGCTCCAACGATGTGAAGACTCCGGCCGATGAGGCGACGTTGCAGTCATCTGTCCGTGGCGTCGAGAAGAAGCAACTGCCGCACCTGCTATGCACGACCAACATGTTGCTGCACGGTGTTGACGTGCCGACGAACATCGCCCACGACAACACGCTGGCGCGGCCACTGCGCGACTATGCCAGCAAGGATCGTGTCGATGTGATCATCACAAACCCACCGTTCGGCGGCACCGAGGAGCCGGGTATTGAGAACAACTTCCCGCAGGCCTACCGCACTAGGGAGACGGCCGACCTCTTCCTTGTGTTGATCGAGCACCTACTGGTGGACGGCGGCCGAGCAGCAGTAGTTCTGCCCGACGGCACACTGTTTGGCGACGGGGTGAAGGCCCGCATCAAGGAGAAGTTGCTCACCACCTGCAACCTGCACACTGTGGTGAGATTGCCGAAAGGCGTCTTCAATCCCTACACGGGTATTTCCACGAACGTGCTGTTCTTCACGAAAGGAGAGCCTACGACGGATATTTGGTACTACGAACACCAGTACCCGACGGGCTACAAGAACTACTCCAAGACAAAACCCATTCGGATTGAAGAGTTTGACGCCGAGAAAGCGTGGTGGACCAACAGGATCGAGTCTGAGTTCTCGTGGAAGACTTCCCTTGACGAAGTCCGAGCAAACGGTTGGAACCTCGACAGAGCCAACCCGAACAAGGTGGGCCCGGAGTACCGGGATCCTGCTGTTCTGCTTAAGGAATGCGAAACGCTCGACCACGACATCGACACGACGCGCACATGTCTTCGCGATACGCTTGTTGTCGCGATCGATGATGGACTCAAAGCGAATCGCGAAGCGTTCCGAAAGTCCTTCAGCCACGTAACCGAGGCGGCGGGCGGGATCGATACACTCCGTCGTCTCATTCGCGGCCTTGCTGTGCGGGGGAAGCTCGCCCTACAAGACTCGGCCGACGAGCCTGCTTCGGAATTGCTGAAGCGGATCGCTAACGAACGTGCCGACCTTGTGAAGGCCCGCGAAATTCGGAAGCCGAAGGCGCTGGCCCCTGTTCTTCAGTCGGACATCCCGTACTCGGTGCCCTCAGGGTGGCAGTGGACGAGGATCGGCACCATTTTTAGCATGCAGGCCGGAACAGGCGTTGCGGCCGGGACTATTCGCGAGTCGGGGATGTACCCATGCTACGGAGGCAACGGGATTCGTGGATATGTCGAATTCTTCAATCGGGATGGCGATTATCCTATAATCGGCAGGCAAGGCGC
Organism: Mycobacterium sp. 1274756.6; assembly: GCF_001668625.1. GTDB lineage: Bacteria > Actinomycetota > Actinomycetes > Mycobacteriales > Mycobacteriaceae > Mycobacterium. The sequence goes on along the minus strand of NZ_LZLJ01000096.1, from coordinate 103,799 downwards.
ACTTTGCGGCAATATCAAGATCGCTCACGGAAAATTCTACGCCACTGAGCACGCGGTTGTCGTTCGTTGTATCGCAGATACGTCGGTTTCTTGGGCAGCTTTAGCGCTAGAAGCACTGAATCTGAACCAATACGCTACTGCCACTGCTCAGCCCGGGTTGTCAGTCGAGCGCATTTCTAGTGTGCTGATTCCGGTTCCCCCAGTCGAGGAGCAGCACCGCATTGTTGAGCGAGTCGATGATCTTCTGGGCTTGTGCGATCAACTCGAGGCTCAGCAAGCAGCGCAGGCGGCGGTCCGCGTCACGTTGATGTCTGCCACACTGCACCAGCTCTTGAATTGATTGGTTCATGCCAGGCAGGTCTGGGCGGACATGCGGCGGCCGCGTGTTGACAGTTGGCCGGCGAAACCGAAGTTGCCGGGACATCAAGGCCCTAGGTTGCGATCACGCATTGTTCTGGCTTCGTGACCGATCTTGGCGGTATCTTGACACTCGGAAACTGGCTGTAAGGAAAGCAGCGTTTGGGATCGACGACGCCGATGTGCGGCTCGTGGAACTGAATCGGAGCCGATCAGTGGATCGTTCCGGCGCAGCCGGACATGAGAACTTACACCACGCTGTGTGAGTTCTGAACTCTAACAGTGTTTCTCAGGCTTACATGCACCCATCGCAGGCCTTTTGCAGTGAATTTGAGACCCGCAGGCCGCATAGTCCTCGGCCGTCACGAGTGGTGCAGAACCAGGGGCAGTCGGTCCACTGACACTCCACGATCTATATTCGAAGTCCGGGCAGATTCGTTGCATTTCTGCTGTCGGGCAGTCGCTTCCCAGGGTTCCGTTGTCAGTCTAATCGCGGTTCGACCGGTGCCGTAGGTGGCGTCGAGGCGATGTTTCCGTTGTGTACGCATCCGCTAGTTGTGCGAGTGGACCCAGGTTTGAATCGCTTCGGCGCTGCAGTACGTGCTGCTTGGTTCGGTCAACTGCGAATTCCCAAAACTGTGGATCCACCCCGTCTGGTGGCGAAAACTGCTGCTCGGGGGGCTTTGGAGCTCCTATCTCTCGTGGTCTGATCATCGGCACAGGAAACTTGATGCTCCCCTGGTCGATGACGAGGCCGTGATCGGTGCTGAACAACCCTTTATCGGTGACTACCCAGCCCTCCGCTAACCATTCGTACGTCGCTCCGGTAAATCCCGATCCGGACGAATCTGTGCGGACACGTGCTGCCAAGGACAGTGCGCGGGCGAGGTTCACAAAAAGTGCGTCAGGCGAAAATGCCTGCGCCAGAGGGGCGTTCCCGGAGCAGTTCAGCCCGTTCACCAACTCTTCGAGGACCACGATTGGGGGTTTATCGTCAGGCCACTCAACGTCGACATGTGTCTGGTCAACCCCGTCAACGCTAAGGAACAGTAGCGACCCACTCTCGTCGCCGCTTCCGCGATAGCCGCTTTCGGCGAGGGGTGCCCAGCGCAGGAAGACGCGTGGTGCGTCTAGACCGGACCCTGCTGGGACAACAATCGAGCCGGTCGCGAGAGCCCCGACGTCGTTGGCAGCCTCTAGTGCTGAGGTAACAGTGTCGAACGAAACATCCTCGGCAACAGTCGCGAACCTGTCAGCACGGTCGGCATCCTTCTCGGCGAGCCGACCGTCGAGCGCTTCCTGGAGCTCTGCCACGCGTGTCGCTAGATCCTCAGTCTGACGTCGAAGTTCGCGTGTTCGGTCATCGACAATTTCGGTGGCCCTGTGCTCCGCCGCTTGTTCAACGTGCATTAGCCATTTGTCGACCACGATCAGGGCCGCAGCGAGCATGAGCGTTGTCCCGATATTGATCAGAACTGTTGCCAACAGCGAGTGAAAATTGTCGTATCCCGCACCGAATATGGCCGGGAAGAAACAGGCAGCGACCACGAGCAGTAGGCCCACCACGGTGATCGTGATGGCCACGCCAGGTCTTATCCGACGAGGTGGATCGTGTTGCACCGTGTGATTGGACCTCTCGCTCGAACTACTCGAAACTCAGATCAGATACGCCTTACCATAGGGCGTTTTGGCAGTCTGCTGCTTTACACAGTTACATGGCGATGCGCGTCGTGGGCCGTCATGTGCACGGCGTCGGTGTGGGCGTGCAGCGGTGGTGCGAGCCGCCCTGCTTCGAGCTTGCCTTGGGTTGATATCCGCCGGCGTACGACCGAAAAGATCTCGCTACTTGTCGGGCGCGACTTCTACCCTTGACGGTATGCGCCTCCGCAAAGACATCGACGCCCCGTCGGGGCGTCTCGTCGCTGCGCACGGGCTCATCCGCAAGCACGGCGGCGATCCGTCGACAAGCCGGACCGACGAGCCGCTCGACGAGAGAGGTACCGCCACCGATGGGTAAAGGGGCCCGAAACCGTAAGAGGCGCGAGCAAGAGCGCGAGCGGCTAGCCGCCCGTTCGGGGAGCGGCGGCGGCTTATTCGGCCTGCAGCCGCAGGGAGGGCCGTTTGGCGCCGCGCCGCCGTGGAAGCCGCCGCGCACACCCGAAGAGGCTATCGCCCAGTTGCGACAGTTCATGGAATCGATGCCGCGACTGATTGTTTGCGGGCGCCTAGGCCTGAAGCCGCTGACGGAGACGCAACGACGCGAGCTGCTCGCCGGTGCCGACCTGTACGACGCCGTCGGAACCGTCGCCCGCCTCCAGGGGCGCTGGGACGTCGCCTTCACCACCACGCAGCGCCCAGACATCATCGAGGCGGAGTTCCTCGCGGTCGGTAGCGGTGACGCATGCAAGCGGGCCCGTAAGCGAGTGACACAGCATCACGATCTGCTCGTTTCGCCCCGACGCCTACTCAATGCCGAGTTACCCGGCGGCGCACAGATAGAGGTCGGCGGCCAGTGGGTCGGTCCGACCCAACACCAAGTACTCGCGCTGATCGACGAACTGGGGCTCAAAACCTACCCGTCGCACGCGACGGGCCGGCACATCGCCGAGGTTTGCGGTAAGCGTTCGGACTACACCGGCCGCATCCCGCGCCTGAACCCGATAGCCCTTGCCGACATCGGGCAGACGCAGTGGCGGCTGGACCGGTTGGCGCGCCGGGTAGCACGCACCGAGCCGTGGCTGGCGGCGCAGGCGCGATCGTTGGACGGCCAAACCTTTGAGACCTGGTTGCGGCGCACCGCTCGCACCCGGCAGGGGCGTGTTGTCTTCCGACTGATCACCGAAGCGGTGTTCTCCGCCGGTCCGGAGGACTTGTCCGCACTGTGGGCAGGCTTCTACGTCGGGGCTGCCGGCGGGGTCGACGCACTGATCAACGTGATCGGCGGCGCCCAACAGGATCGGATTGTCGGTGGCGCCCAGGGCATCGCGCTGGCGATGGCACGTGAACTGGGCGACCGGGTCGTGTTGAACCGCCCGGTCACCGAGATCGGCTGGGGCGACGCGGGTGTGGTGGTTCAAGCCGGCGGGTCGACGGTGCGAGCCCGTCGTGCGGTGATCGCCGTACCGCCACCGTTGACTGCCCGGATCCGGTTCAGCCCGGGCTTGCCCGGCGACCGGGACCAATTGGTACAGCGCATGCCGATGGGGCGCGTCATCAAGATCAACGTGGCCTACGACGAACCGTTCTGGCGTGCCGACGGATGGAGCGGACAGGCCAACAGCGACGCGCGTCCGCTGGGCACCGTCTTCGACAACAACCCGCAGACGGGCGGACCCGGCGGCCTGGTGGGATTCCTCGAAGGCCGCCACGCGGATGCCGGCGCCCGTCTCGACCCCGCCGAACGGCGCGCCCGTGTCCTCGAGGATCTGGCCGGCTACTTCGGTGCGCGGGCTCGCAACCCGATCGACTACATCGAACGCGACTGGGCGGAAGAGGAATACAGTCGCGGCTGCTATGGCGCTTTCACCACGCCGGGCACGCTCACCCGTTTCGGGCCTGCGCTGCGACACCCGATCGGCCCGCCGCACTGGGCCGGCACCGAGACCGCCACCCGGTGGGCCGGCTACATCGACGGCGCCATCCAATCCGGCCACCGTGTCGCGGACGAGGTCAGCGCAGATTTGCACATCCTTCGGGCTCACCGCGGGTTGCCTGGAGCCCTGGCGTGACGGCCGAGCCGTACCTGGTGAGTTGTTCGCCGGGGGCCAGTCGACCAGGTTGCATCCCAGCGGCGACGGCTACCGCCCGCCGCGCGAACTCGGTGGAGTCAGCAGCATTCGGTCCGCCGGTGGACCAGCCCTACGGTGTGCGCGAGTATGGTGCCCGCGATCTGGAGGGGCACCTTTGGTTTTTCCACGGGCCGCTCCGCTGAGCATGGTCACCGAGACTGTCGCCCGGCAGCTGGCGCTGGCCCTGCCCGAGGTGATCGAACAGGACCACCACGGGTTCCCGTCGTTTCGGGTGGCCGGGCGAATTTTCGCCACGCTGCCCGGCGCCGGCCGCCTGCGCGTCATGCTCGACGACCACGGCATCCGCTCCGCGGCGGCGACCTGGCCGCAATCATGCCGCGAGTTCTACTGGGGCAAGCGTCTCTCATGTGTCGAGATCGACCTGGCCCACGCCGACGAGTCGCTCGTCCGCACCCTCCTCGCCGAGGCCTGGGACCACAAGAATCCCGGTCACCGGACGTCGGCGAGCCGCTAAGGGCAGGTCTGGCAGAACCGGATCGTGTTGGAGAAGGGGTCGATGACTTCCATCGTGGGTCCGCTTGGCGTGTCGGCCACGATGCCGGGGTCCATGCCCGGGTAGCCGGTGGCGGCGAGTTCTTGTTGTAGCGTCCTGACGTCGGCGACCGGCACCCACACGGTAGCGCCGGGGGTGCCGTCTCCGTGATGTTCGGACAGGTCGAGGACAAACCGGTCGCGGCGCAGGCGCATATACAGGGGTGCGTTGCGGTCGAAGCGGTGTTCCCACTCGACGCTGAAATGCAGGTAGTCGAGGTAGAACTCGCGTGTCAGGGTCTCGTCAAAGCTGCGGAGGACCGGCACGGGGGCGCTCATGCCGTCGCGGCGCGGCAGGCGGGCTGATGCCCCCTGCCAGTCGGGAAACCCCAACTGCCGAGCCACGATATCCAGTGCCTCGGAGTGGGAGAGGCCGGCGGCGGGTAGTTCCTCGCGAAGCGTGCGCGCCGCGTGTTCGGCGTCGTCGACGGTCAAGTCCACCGCCTCACCTTGCCGCACCGCTCGAACCCTTGACCACCCTGGAAACAAAGTATACGGTGTCCACATTCGAATGTGTACGCCGTCTACATCAAGGGAGTGCTCACTGTGCCTGACCTGCCTCCGAACATCCGACCGTCGCGGCGTCATGCTCCGCGCGGCATCGCCCGGACCTTCCTCAGCCGAACGTGGAACGAGGTCGCGTGATGGCAGCCATCGCCCCTTGCCTGTGGTTTGATGACAAGCTGGAAGAGGCCGCCGCGTTCTACACGTCGGTGTTCCCGAACTCCCGGGTGGAAGGTCTTCATCGCACCACCGAGGCCGGCCCGGGGGAGCCGGGCCGGCCGTTGTTCGCCACGTTCGAGCTCGGCGGGCACCGGTTCGTCGGCCTCAACGGCGGACCGGACTTCCGGTTCACCGAAGCCGTGTCGTTCATGATCCACTGCGCCGACCAAAACGAAGTGGACCACTACTGGTCCCGGTTGGCCGAGGGCGGCGAAGAGGGGCAGTGCGGGTGGCTCAAGGACCGGTTCGGCCTGAGCTGGCAGGTGACCCCATTACGGCTCTTCGAGCTGTTGGCTGATCCCGACCCGCGCCGCGCCGCGGCGGCGACCCGTGCGATGCATGGCATGAGCAAGATCGTCATCGCCGACTTGGACGCGGCGGCCGACGCCGTAGTGAGCCCGCGGTGACGGGAGGACTGGTGGTCGCTTCCTACACCGTCGACGTCTTCTCCAGCCTCGACGGCTTCGGCGGCGTCAGCGGCGGGGACTGGGGTGGCTACTGGGGCAAACAGGGTCCCGACCTGCTCGAGCACCGCCTCGCCCAGTATCAGCCGGAGCAGCGAATGATCTTCGGAGCCAACACCTACCGGCTCTTCGCCCAGATGCTGGCCGCGGGCACCGAAAAAGAGGTGTATGACCCGTGGGTCACCCGAATGCTCAGCCAGCCGACGACGGTGGTATCGACGAGCCTGGCGGGTCCCCTCGAAACCTCGACGGCAACCGTCGTGTCCGGAGATGCCGTCGAGGTCGTCGCCCGGCTCAAGCGGGAGTCGCCGGTACCGCTGCGCTCGCACGGCAGCCTGTCGATGAACCGGGCGCTGATGGCCGCCGGCCTTGTGGACCGCCTGCAGGTGACGCTCTTCCCGGTGATCACCGGAAAGACCGGCGACGCTCCGATCTTCGAGGGCGCGGCGGACTTTGATCTCGAGTTGATCGAGGGTCGGACGTTGGACGGCAACATCCAAGAACTCGGCTATCGCCCCACCGTGCACTGCTAGCTACCGCGCACGGCCGCTTGTTCACAGGTGGCCAGCGAGGTGCCGGCCAATCCCCACCGCCGGCATCCGGACCCCGATATGTTGATTGCCGTGACACGTGTTGCGGCAGTCCAGCTGGAGGTCGTACTCGGAGACGTCGCCGCGAACCTGGCGGCCTGCGAGCGGTTGGGCACCGCCGCCGCCGAAGCCGGCGCCGAGATCATCGTTCTGCCCGAATTTTTCACCACCGGGATCGGCTTCCTGCCCGAGCTCAGGGATTGTGCGCTCCCGCCCGACGGAGCCGCGACGGACTTGTTGACGACGCTTGCGCGACGGCACCAGGCGATCGTCGGCGGATCCTTCTTGTGCCGTGACGCCGATGGCCATACCCGGAACGCGTTTCTCCTGGCCACCCCGGCGGGCATCGTCGGGCGCCATGACAAAGACCTCCCCACAGCCTGGGAGAACTGCTTCTACATCGGCGGCGCCGATGACGGGGTTCTGGCCGCCGTCGGACCGGCGGGCTTCACCGCCGGAGCTGCCCTCTGTTGGGAACTCATGCGGACGCAGACCGTAAACCGCCTGCGCGGCCGGGTCGACGTGGTGCTCGGCGGTTCATGCTGGTCGGGTGTGCCGTCCTGGATGCCGCGGCGAGTCGACCGACACAATGCCGCCACGGCCGCCAAGATCGCACCGGCATTCGCGCGCCTGGTCGGCGCACCGGTCGTGCACGCTGCACACTGCGGCGACATCACCACTCGGATGCCTACGGTGCCGTTGCCCTACCGCAGTGTGTTTTTGGGCGGGGCGATGATCGTTGCGGCTGACGGCGAGACGCTGGCCAGTCGTACTCGCGACCAGGGTCCGGGTTTCGTCCTCGCCGACCTCGCGATCGGCCGGGTGGCGCCGCTCGACGAACCGCCGGAGCGGTACTGGCTGCACCGGCGCGGCCTTTTCTCGGCGTCGGCGTGGACCTACCTGAATTGGCATGGCCGCCGTTGGTACGACCGTAATCGGCGGAGCGCCCGCGACACGGCCAGGTCGGCCTGACCGACACGTTGCCGGAGCGCGGCCTCGACTAACCCCAGCCCTACGGGTGCAGATTCCACTGACCGCAGTCGGCGGCAAGCACGTCGTTGACGTCGACCTCGATGCCCCCGACGATCGGGCCGGGGTTCGACGCGGTCGCCACGATGCGCTGGTAGAGCACCGCGCCGGGATAGATCTGGCCGTTCGACCAGGACCGGGTCTGCCAGGCCCAGCGGCGTCCGGGCGTCTTGGAATTGCCGATCACGCCGGACTCGGCCGCCCACTGGCAGGCCTTGATGCCCCCGTAGATGCCGGTGCGCTGCACCCCGAGCACCGAGTTGATCCCCCGAAACCACTGCAGCGCCACCGTGTCCCAGGTGTGTCGATCGATGTCGTCGTCGACGCTGAAGAAGATCGGGGCGCTCTGCCCGCCGCCGGCGGCGGTGTGGATCTGCCAGCCGGTACGTGCATCGGAGACCCCGCCGGCGAATCCGCGGGTGAAATCCGACGGCGCCGTGCCGCCCGGCTTGCCGTACTGGTAGTTGCTGACGATCACCAATCCCGCGGCGGTCAGCGATTGGGCGTAGGGCCGGGTGATCGGCTTGGCGCCGAAGTTCGATCCCGGCCGCGACGTCGACACGTAGTTGATCACCCCGGCATGGCCCGCGGCCCGAATCGCCTGAGCGGGGATCTGGCGCATGGCGTAGTCGATCAGCGTGGGCGCGGCGGCCGCGGCCGGCGGCGCCGCCCGACCCGCACCGACCGCGCCCAGCCCGGCCAGCGCCGAGGCGGCGGAGGTGTACCGCAGCATGTCGCGGCGGGTAATCGAGCGAGATCGCCGAAGGCGGGGAGGCTCCGGGCAGTCAGGCACCGCCCGATGTTACCAATGAGACAGGTGTTAACGGTTGAGGCCCGCCGGGGCTGACCGGCGGGCCTCAACAGCGACTCGAGTGTGCGACGCGGCTACTTCGGGGGCATCCGGATGCCGCCGTCGACCCGGACGACCTCGGCGTTCATGTAGGAGTTGGTGACCAGCTCCAGCACCATCGAGGCAAGCTCGTCGGGCTGGCCGAGCCGGCGCGGGAACAGCACCGACTCGCCGAGCTTGGCCTTGAACGCCTCGGAGTCGGGTCCCTCGCCGTAGATCGGGGTGTCGATCAGGCCCGGCGCGACGGTGTTGACCCGGATGCCGACCGCCGACAGGTCCCGGGCGACCGGCAGGGTCAGCCCCACGACCCCGCCCTTGGACGAGGAGTAGGCGGCCTGGCCGATCTGGCCGTCGAAAGCCGCGACGCTGGTCATGTTGACGATGGCGCCGCGCTCGCCGGTCTCGGTCGGCTCGTTGCGGCTCATCGCGGTGGCCGCGATGCGGATGCAGTCGAAGGTGCCGACCAGGTTGATGTCGAGCACCTTCTTGTACAGGTCCAGGTTGTGCGCCGAGTCGAACTCGCCGTCCTTGCCGATGGTGCGCTGGGCCCAGCCGATCCCGGCCGAGTTCACCAGCACGCGCAGCGGCCCGAGCTCGGCGGCGGCATTGACCGCGGCGATGATCTGGTCGGTGTCGGTGACGTCGACGCTGGCGAAACTGCCGCCGATCTCCTTCGCCAGGGCCTCGCCCTTCTCCGCCTGCAGGTCGGCTACGACGACCTTGGCGCCCTTGGCGGCCAGCTGCCGGGCAGTGGCCGCACCGATTCCTGATGCGCCACCGGTGACGATCGCGCTTGCTCCGTTGATGTCCACGCCGACAGACTACGGTGTCGCCGATCACACGGCGCAGGCCCATCGGGACTATCGCCCGGCCAGTGCCGCGATCGGCGTCTCGGGCAGGTGCGCCAGTAGATCGTCGGGATTCTCGAACACCACGGCCGCCCCCGCCGCGCGAAGCTCCTGCCGCGACACCCCGCCGCTGAGCAACCCGATGCTTTCCAGCCCGGCGCGTCGGCAGGCCTCGGCGTCCCACACCGCATCGCCGACGAAGACCGCTCGGTCCGCGCCGACCCCGGCCCGCTCCAGCGCGACCGCCAGGATGTCCGGCTCCGGCTTGGCCATGTCGACATCGGACGCCGACGTCACCGCCGACACCACCGCATCCCGGTCCAGCACGCGGCGCAGCATGGCCAACTCGTCTTCGGGCGCCGACGTCGCCAACACCACCTGCAGCCCCAGGTCGGCCACCGCCTCGAGCAGGCGCTGCGCCCCGGGCAGCGGCCGCAAACGGTCGCAGGCGTCCCCGTAGTACCGCGAGTGCAGTTCTTTGAGCTTCTCCTGGGTCTGCTCGGGTGCGTCGTCGGACAGCGACCGCACCAGCGTCGAGCCGTCCATGCCGATCGACCGGTGGATCCGCCAGCTCTCCACCGCCACGTCGAGCTCGACGAACGCGCGCTGCCACGCCGCGACATGCAGATAGTTGGAGTCGACCAGGGTGCCGTCGACATCGAACAGGACAGCGGGGTGGGCGGACACGTTCCCTCCTCGGTCGGGGTTCTCCGCGCCGAATACCCGCTTGGGCCGGGCTTACCCGAACCGGGCGGGTCGCGGTTACCGTCCGCGCCGGCCGGGTATGCGAAGACGATGACCTCACTGTGGCTTGCCGACCGGAACCGACCGTCATCGAACACCGACCTGTCCACGGAGGCGGGTAGCTCAGCCGACGTGGTGGTCGTCGGCGCGGGGATCGTCGGGTTGATCACCGCCGTGCAACTGGCCCGGGCCGGCATCGACGTCCTGGTGTTGGAGGCGCGCCACATCGGTGCGGTCACCACCGGCAACACGACCGGCAAGATCAGCCTGCTGCAGGGGACCACGTTGTCGAAGATCGCCGGCCGCCACGGCTCGCAGATCCTTCGGGACTATGTGCGCGGCAACCGGGCCGGGCAGGACTGGCTGCTGGATTACTGTGCGGCCAACGATATTCCGGTCCAGCGCGAGGACGCCTACACCTACGCCCAATCCGCCGAGGAGGTCCCCGCGGCGCGTCGCGAACTCGAGGTCTGCCGACGGGCCGGGCTCCCGGTCGAATGGCGCCCGACCGCCGACGTGCCGTTCCCGTACCACGGCGGTGTCGCCCTGGACCAGCAAGCCCAGTTCGATCCGATGCCGCTGTTGGACCGCTTGGTCGCCGAGCTCACCGACCTCGGGGGACGGGTGGTCGAACGCGCACGCGTCCTGCGCGTCCGGCACCGGCACGCCCGACTCGAACTGACCGTCCGCAGCGGCGACGAGGAAACCGACGTCAAGGCGGGCCGGTGCGTGCTGGCCACCGGGATCCCGATCCTGGACCGGGGCGGCTTCTTCGCCCGGGTGAAACCCAACCGCTCCTACGGCCTGGCGTTCGCGGTCCCCGGCGAGATCACCCGCCCCATGCTGATCTCGGCCGGATCCCCGACCCGCTCCATCCGCTACGCCCCGACCGCCGACGGTGAGCGGCTCGTCGTCAGCGGAGCCGACCACACCGTCGGACGCCAGGACGCCGCCGAGGACGTCGACGAGCTGATCGCGTGGACGCAGTCCCATTTCCCGGGCGCGGTGCTCACCGACCGCTGGTCGGCGCAGGACTACACCCCGGTCGACTACACCCCCTACGTCGGGCCGATCCTGCCCGGCGACAACAACATCTTCATGGCCACCGGCTTCAACAAATGGGGCCTGGCCGCCGGGACCGCCGCCGCCATGCTCATCACCGGCAGCATCCTCGGACAGCACCTGCCGTGGGCGCACGCGTTCGCCTCCTGGAGTCCGCGGGAGGTCTCCGGGATCCCCACCGCGCTGCGCGCCAACGCCGAGGTGGCCGTCGAGCTGGCCCGGGGATGGGCGGCGCCGGTGGTGCGGCGACGCTCCCCGGGCGAGGACGACGGCGTCGTCGCCGGTCCGCCGTGGCACCTGCAGGCGCACTGCGTCGTCGACGGCGTCGAGCACCGCGTCTCGCCGGTCTGCCCGCACCTGGGCGGCATCGTCAACTGGAACAGCGTGGACAAGTCCTGGGACTGCCCCCTGCACGGCTCGCGGTTCGCACCCGACGGCACCCTGTTGGAAGGGCCGGCCACTCGCGGCCTGACCGCGGGTTGAGCCCAGGCCGGGCGGCTCAGAACGCGCACAGCGTCAGGGCGACACCGGGCCCGGCGAGGATCGCCGCGACCCCGAGTGCCGCCCACCCGGCCCGCGGGTGCCACCCGGATGGGTGCGCCGGCTCCATCAGCCGCAGCACCCGCTCGGCCACGGCGGTGCCCGCGGCGGCCAGTGCGCCGTCGGGCAGCGGGCGGCGGGTGCTGAGCGTGACCAGGCTGGCCAGCAAGGGGCCGCGGCCGTGCTGGCGGGCGGCGACATCATCGGCGCACATCTCCAGCAGCGGGGGGACGCGACGTGCGGCCTCGCGCATCAACGGCAGCCGCGGCAGCGCCGCGGTCAGGGCGGTCAGGATCGCGATGATGTGATGGTGGCGCCCGCGCAGGTGCGCCCGTTCGTGGGCGAGGACCGCCGCCAAACCGGCGGGCGCCAGCAACTTCAGGGCCGCGGTGGTGACGACGATCGCGCTGCGCCCACCGCCGGCGACACAGTAGGCGGTGGGACGCTCGGCGCCGAGGGCGACGACGCCGGAATGGCCGGTGGGACGACCCACGAGCCGCACCGCCTCGGCGTGGTCCCGGTTGCGGCAGCGAGTCCGGAGCAAGGTGCCGATGACTCGCCGTGCGGTGTGGGCCGCGACTGTGGTCGTGACGATCAGCAATGCGACGACCACGACCGTGCTGACCGCGGGGGGCAACGCCGCCGCGCCGGTGAGGCCCAGCGTCTTCACGCAGAACGTCAACGCGGTATGGGTGAGCAGGCTGCGGGCCGCACCCACGATCAGGATCACCAGCGCGGAGACCCACGCGGACAGTGCGGACAGCACCGCCGCCAGCCAGCCGGCCACCGACAGCCGGGGCGGAATCTCCGCCGCCGCGGCGCCGGTGAGCACGCTCGGGGCCAGCCAGCTCACCGCCACCGCGTAGAGCAGCAGGAAGGTGACCGCGTTCACGGCGCCCCCTCCTCGGTCAGCCGCCGTATCGCCTGCTGGAACTTCGCCGCGTCGTCGTCGGGGATCTGCTCGAGAAAGAAGTTGAGGATCAGCTCGCTGTCCCCGCCGGATTCGAACACCGTGCGCATCAGCTGAGCGGAGTGTTCCTCCCGACTCATGACCGGGCGGTAGTGGTATGCCAAGCCGACCTTCTCCCGTTGCAGCCAGCCCTTGCGGAAGAGGTTGTCCATGGTCGACATCACCGTGGTGTAGGCGATCTGGCGCCGGGTGACCAGTTCATCGTGCAGGCTGCGGACCGTCGACGGCCCGTCGCGCGACCACAGCAGGTCCATCACGACGGCTTCGAGTTCGCCGAATCCCCTGATCGCCATGCCCCTAACCGTTCGTCGCGGTACGTCGTGCGTCGAGCCCACGAAAGCTACCGGGAAACCTACGTAGCGCCATAGTAGCTGGGCTCGTGTTCCGCCGGATCGTCGGTCGTGTCGGCCATCGCCCGGGCGCGGCGACGCCACAGCCGGTAGGCCCGCCAGCCGATGAGCACCGCCACGACGACCAGCAGCACCACGGGGCCGTTGATGCTCGCCGACACTCGGCTCAGCCAGAGCTGCAGGTCGTATTCGGCGTCGACGGACAAGACGCCGCCGAGGTTGGCGGTGCCCTCGCTGAGGAGGAACAGCCCGCCGATGCCGATCATGACCAGGCCGGTGATCAACGATGTGGTGTGAGTCTGCAGCGGGCCGAGACGCACCGGACGCCCGCGCAACCACCGCCGGCCGGTGAGGTCGAAGCGCTCCCACAACCCGGCCAGCAGGAACAGCGGCGCCGCCATCCCGAGTGCGTAGAGTGCCATCAGCACCGCGCCGTAACCGGGGTCGGCGCCCATCGCCGACACCGTCAGCACCGCACCCAGCAGCGGGCCCGCGCAGAAGCCGGCCAGTCCGTAGACCGCGCCGAGCGCCAGCACCGACACCGTCGTCGAGATCCGGATCCGGCCGGTCAGGCGTTGTGCGCCGGGCAGACCGGCACCCCGGCCGAAGACCGTCAGGACACCGAACCCGATCAGCACCAGGCCCCCGATCAGGGTGACTTCGCTGCGGTAGCGGGTGACCGCCTCGCCCGCGGCCCCCACCCCGGCCCCGAGCGGCACCAACACCGCGCACAGGCCGATCCAGAACACCACGGTCCGCCGGATCAGCAACTCCACCCGGTCGAATGCGTAGGCGAAGAACGACGGGAGCAGCAGCGCCGAACAGGGGCTGAGCAGTGCCGCCAGCCCGGCGAGGAAGGCGCCGACCATGCCGATGCTGCTCATCGCGGATCCACCGCCGCGTCGACGGCACGGACGAACTCCTCGGTCGGCTGCGCCCCGAGCAACGGCACCCCGTCGATCAGGAACGCCGGGGTGCTGGGCACGCCGATGCTGTTGCCCTGCGCCAGGTCAGCGGCGATCGAGTCATCGAACGCGCTGCCCCGCATGCCCGCGGTGAAGGCGTCGATGTCGGGCACCCCGGCCTGCGTGGCGAAGTCGATGAGGCTCTGTTCGGTGAAGTCGGCCTTTTGCCGGTCCGGCGCCGCCGCGTACACCGCCCGGTTGAACTCCCAGAACCGGCCCTGCTCGCCGGCGGCCCGGCCGGCGCGCGCGGCCAGCATCGACTGGTCGCCGAAGATCGGGAAATCGCGCCATTCGATGCGCAACGCGCCGGTGTCGACGAACCGCTCGATGAGCACCGGTCCGGTCTCACGACTGAACTTGGCGCAGAACGGGCAGCGGTAATCGGAGAAGACCACCATCGCCACCGGCGCGTCCGGATCGCCCAGCGCCAACGGGTCGTCGGCGTCGCGGCGCTCCATCGGGGCGCCGCCGTCGCCGGCAGCGGTGTCGCCCGGGGTTTGCGCCGCGGCGGGGAGGTCCCCGCCGGTCGCGGGAGCGGGGTCCCGGCCCGCGTCGATGACCAGATAGGCGATCAGCGCTACGGCGATCACCACCAATACGCCGATGAACGCCATGTCCTTGCGGACGCTGTCGCGACCGAGATCGCTCACCCTCACCTCCGTGCTAGCGTCTAATACGTACTTACGGCGTAGCTACGTAGGTTTGTTTGTAGCACACCGCCGGTCGGTGGTGACCAGACGGGAGGCAGGACGTGTCGGTCGGTTCGGCCCAACGAAGACGCAGGGGCAGGCGGGCGGCAGCGACGACGCTGGCCGGGTTGGCGCTGGTCGCCGCCCTCGTCGTCACCGCCAGCCGCACACCCGCCCGAGTGTCGGCGGTGGACGCCGCGGCAATCCCCGCCACCCCGGCTGCCTCCGCCACCTCGGCGCCGCCGGCGGTCCCGGCGACCCAGGCCTCGGCCCTCGCGACCGCCAACCCCGGCCGGGCGAGCCGGGTCGGCTTCGCCACCACCTCCGGCGCCGATCTCGTCGACGGCGGCACCTACGGCGTCGGGACGGTGATCGTGGCCGCTTTCGACGAACCCGTGACCGACCGGCGCGCCGCGGAGAGCAGGCTCTCGGTCGCCACCGACCCGCCCGTTGCCGGGTCCTGGTACTGGATGGACGGTCAGCACGCGCACTGGCGTCCGCAGGAGTATTACCGGCCCGGCACCCGCATCGTGGCCAACGCCGACAGCTACGGCAACGACCTGGCAGGCGGCACCTACGGCGATCGCGACAGCAGCGTCGCCTTCCGCATCGGCGACTCCCACATCTCTATCGCCGACGACGCGACGAAACAGATCGAGGTCTACGACAACGGTGAGCTCGTTCGGACCATCCCCACCTCGATGGGAATGGGCGGAACCGAAACCTTCGGCGGCACCACGATTTCCTTCTGGACCCAACCGGGTGTCTACACCGTGATGGACAAGTCCGAGAGCGTCGTCATGGACTCGTCGACCTATGGGCTGCCAATCGATTCGCCGTCCGGTTACCAGGAAACGGTCAACAACGCGGTGCGGTTGACCAACAGCGGAATCTACGTCCACCAACTCGACAGCACGATCTGGGCGCAGGGGAACACCAACGTGTCGCACGGCTGCCTCAACGTCAACGGTGATCACGCGCGATGGTTCTACGAGTTCTCCCGGCCCGGAGACGTTTTCGAGGTACGCAATACCGGTGGCAACCCGTTGCCGGTGTGGCAGAACGGTGACTGGAGCGTGCCCTGGGACGAATGGCTCGCCGGAAGCGCGCTGGCCGGATAACCCCCGGTCGACGGTCAGGTCTCGATGATGCGGGTGGCGTAGGGCGTCATCCCCGAGAGGCGCACCGCGGAAACCTTCACCGGCACACCGGTCTGCTGCGCCTCGACCATCCGGCCACCGCCGAGGTAGAGGGCTTCGTGCTGGCCGCCGCCAGGGCCCCAGAACAGCAGATCGCCACGTTTGGCCTGTGAGCGCGGGACATGACGACCCGCGGTGTACTGGTCGCCGGACCAGCGGGGCAACAGCACGCCGACCCCGGCGAACGCGTAGCGGGTTAATCCGGAGCAGTCGAACCCGACGGTGCCCGCGCCGGAGTCGACGCCGGCGCTGGGTCCGGTCAGGCTGCCGCCGCCCCAGGAGTAGGGCACTCCGAGCTGGGTTCCGGCGCGGCGGATCACGTACTCGATGGCCTGCGGGCCGTCGGCCCGGCCGAATGCGGCGGGCGAGCCGGGTGAGGGTGCCGTGCCCGAAAGGCCGAAGCGGGAGAAGAATTCGCGGGCCAGCCGCAGCGTGGTGTCGGTGGCGTCGCGGGTGGCTTGCAACGACGCGTTGGCGATCGCCACCGGATCGCCGGGGGCTCCGGCGCTGACCCGGCGGGGCAGCGTGGGATCCCAGGCCTCGCCGTCGGCTCCGGCGGGGGCGGGCGGCAGGCCCAGCAGTGCCGGGGCGAGGGCGAGGGCACCGATCCGGAGTACTTCCCGGCGACGCATGGCAGACCTCCACGGCAGGACGCGAATCCTTGCTACGCAATTGGTACGTACGTAGCTAGACCGTAGGCAGTGGGTGTGCCCGACGCCAGGCTTACGGCGTCTCGATTCGGTAACCGTTGCGGCGGCCGCGTCCGCGACTCAGGCGAAACGGACGTTCAGCGTGGCCAACCCGAAGATCTTGCGGCCGCCGGACTTCGCGGTGACGATGACCACGCCGCTGCGGGTGTCCGGGTCCAGCGACTTGACCCGACCGCCGAACTCGATGTCGGCGCCTTCGGTGGCCGACACGACGGCGGGTTGGGACAGCCGCACCGCGTAGCGGGTCACCGCGCCGGGGTCACCGGTCCACGCCGAGGCGAACCCGACCCCGAGGCCCATAGTCAGCATGCCGTGGGCGATCACGTCGGGCAGCCCGGCCAGCTTGGCGATCTCCTCATCCCAGTGAATGGGGTTGGCGTCGCCGGCGACGCCGGCGTAGTTGACCAGGTCGCCGCGGGAGAGCCGGGTGTGGTGCACCGGCAGCTCGTCGCCGACCTTGATGTCCTCGAAGCGCGCCGTGCCGGGCGTGCGGGTGAGCGTCCCGTCGGCGACGTGGATGTCCCCGTCCGGGCGCACCGTCTTGCGGTAGCCGCCGGATTCGTCGTCGGCGAACAGGTTGACGTCGTGCATCATGGCGTTCTGCACCGCGGTTCGGATCGCCGGGTCGACGTCCTCGGCGGTGACCCCGACGACGGTGGTGTGCAGGGTGTGCACCCGCTCCCCGGCGGTGTCGGTGAAGGTGTTGGTCACCGTGATCAGGTCCCGACCGGCGATGCTGCGCGCCGAGGTCAGCTCGACGTCGGTACGCAGCTCCTCGCCGGCGACGATCGGGCGGTGCTGCTCGAAGACCTCCTCGGTCTGCAGGTAGGTGTCGTAGCCCACGACCACCGACTCGAACATGTACCGGTTGGTCGCCATCGCCGGGATGGAGGTGAAGGCCAGCGGCGCCACGAGGTCGGAGTAGCCCAGCTTGGCCGCGGCCTCGACGTCCCAGTGCGCGGGGTGATAGTCCTGGACCGCGCGGGCGTACTCGCGGATCTTCTCGCGCCCGACCTGGTACGGGTCGTCCATCTGGTAGTAGTGGCCGACCCGGGATTCGAGCGTCGACGCCTCTGCTGTGGTCATGGATTGCTCAACATTTCTCTCGGCTAGTTGGCTGTTGCCGACCCCAGCACACTAACGCCTGAGCCGGTGATCACGACATTCGCTCGTCGCGCCGGCGTCGATCGGGTGACCTGCGCAGAACCGCCGCCGGGTTTACCGCCCGCGGGTTCCGGGCATTCTCGGCGGAACCGACGACCGGTATCTAGCATGAGGACGTTCGGTTCACCCGAGGGTTTAAAAGCGCCGCCCGCGGCGCGGGGAGGATGTGGAACAGATGACGCGACTGCCAGAGAACGGGAGCGGCCATGTTGCTTCGTAGGATCGCCCGGCCCCTGCTCTCCGCTGCCTTCATCGGGCAGGGCGTGGAGGCCCTGCGCAACCCCGACGCGGCCGCGGAAGCCGCTCGCCCCGCCACGGAGTATCTGCGGGGGACTTCGGCGGCGACCGACGGCAGTGTTCTGGAGGACCCCAAGCGGTTCGCTCGGATCACCGCGGCCGTGCAGATCGGGGCCGGGCTGCTGCTTGCGACCGGCAAGTTGCCGCGGACCTCGTCGGCGGTGCTGGCGGCGACCGTGATTCCGGCCAACCTGGGCGCGCACATGTTCTGGACCGAAACCGACCCGGTCCGCAAGCTGGAGAAGCGCCGGGCCTTCCTCACCGACGTGAGCTTGCTCGGCGGGCTCATGATCGCGTCCGCGGACACCGCGGGACGCCCGTCGCTGGGTTGGCGCGGCCAGCGCGCGGCCAAGCGCTTCACCGAATCGGTGTCCTCGACGTTCGGCGACAACTCGTCGTCCTGGCTGGAGGACAGTGAACTGGGGGAGCGGTTGTCCCATGGCCTGCAGTCCGGCCTCGAGCATGGCCGCGAGCTGGCCAGCACGGCCGGGGAGAAGAGCGCACCGCTGTTGGAGGCGGCGCGCAAACGCGGCAGCGAGCTGGCCGAGACGGCCCTGGAGCGCGGCGCGCACTTCGCCGAGCGGGCCCGCGAGCGCGGCGCCGACTTCGCCGAGGTCGCCCGGGAGCGGGGTGCTGATCTGGCGGAGACGGCGCGCGAGCGGGGCGCGGACTTCGCCGAGGTCGCGCGGGAGCGGGGCGCGGACTTCGCCGACACGGCCCGGGACCGCGGAATCGACTGGGCCGAAACCGCCCGTGCGCGTGGTGTGGACCTGGCCGAGACAGCCCGCGAGCGCGGCGTCGAACTCGCCGAGAACGCCCGCAAGGAGCGGCGCAAGAAGAAGCGCCTGGCCGCCCTGGTGCCCGGCCGGCGCTAGCCCCGCTGAGCGGGCCGGCGGCGCCGCCCACGGTATGATGCGGCTGACCGGAGCGTTGCACGCTCCGCGGCAGAAGCGAACACGCGTTGACCTTGCAACGCGAGCCCAGTTCGCTGACGAGTTCACCGCTGACCTGCGCCGATGCGTGCTGCGTCAGCGCACGCCACAGTCATCCGTCCCGGATGAGAAGGAAGGTTTACGTTGACCAGGCTCACCCAGGCGATCGGTGCGATCCTCGTGGTTACCGGTGTGGTCGCCTACATCGCCACGTCGGCGGCCAGCGTGACGGCGCTCATTCCCGCGTTCGTCGGGGCCGCCCTACTGGCAGCGGGTCTCATCGCGCGCAAGCCCGCGGCACATCGCCACGCGATCCACGCCGCGCTCGTCGTGGCGCTGATCGGTGCGCTCGGCTCGTTGATGCAGGTCGCCAAGATCGGTGCCCTGTTCGACGGCACCGCGGAGCGCCCCGCCGCCATCATCGTCAGCACCGTGATGTTCGTGCTGCTGGTCGGCTACCTGGTGGCCGGCGTGCGCTCGTTCATCGCCGCCCGCCAGGCCCAGCCGGAGTCCGACCCGGCCGCGTAACGGTCCGGTGTCCCGCCGAGCGTGACGCTGGGTTCACGTTCGGCGTCGAATGTGCGCCTGGGTTCACGCTCGGCGGTGGGGGCGCGGCGTGCGGCGCGGCCGTTTCCCACCTTCGGGGCCGCCTGCTACCCGGGCCCGGCGGAGTCGGCGACCCGCCGGGTGAGCCGAGTCCGCACCGCGGGCCAATCCTCGGCGATCACCGAGAACAGCACCGAGTCGCGCACGGTGCCGTCCTCGCGACGAAACTGTCGGCGCAACGTTCCCTCGTAGTGGGCGCCGAGGCGGGCGATCGCCTGCTGCGACCGATGATTGCGGATGTCGGTCTTGAGCTGTACCCGACCCGCCCGCAGCGTGTCGAACGCGTAGCCGAGCAGCAGCAGCTTCGCCTCGGGGTTGACCGCCGAGCGCCACACCGTCGGGGCATAGAGGGTGAAGCCGATCTCCAACCACGCATCACGTGGGTGCGCATCGAGGTAGGACGACGTACCGACGATTGCTCCGGCCGGTACGCCGCCGACGGACCGTCGGAGACGCAGTACCCACGGCTGCCAGTCCGGCTGAGCGCACCGCTCTCGCAAAATCTGCTGGAAGTGCTCGACATCTCGTGGTCGGCCTGGGACGTGTTCCCACACTTCGTCGTGGTCGAGCGCCCGCAGCAAGCCGCCGGCGTCGGGTTCGGGGTCGAGCGGGGACAGCTGCACCGCCTCACCGGTAAGGACGGTGCCGCGCGGAACCGGCCAGCGCATCTCCGGCCAAACGGTATCGGCCGCCCGAGGGTCGGGGCGGGGCCTGAAGCGGTCGAGCTCACCGGTCGTCACCGCACGGACGATAACGACCTCGCGTGCGGCGCGGCCAACTATTTTCCGGCCGACCTCGCGCAAAACCGCTCGAGCGTGAACCAGTGCGCACGTTCGGCCTCGAACGCGCGCCTGGGTTCCCGCTCGGTGGCCGGGCCGCCGGCCCGCAGCTGCACAGATGCCGAAAGCCCCCGGCAGATCCCGCGCGGCTGTTCTACGCTCGATGGCATGACTGACCTCGACCAGACGGCCGCCCGCCGTGAGATTGCCGACGCCCTGCTCAGTGCGCTCAACCGTCGTCACGAAGTGCTCGACGTGATCGTCGAAGCCGAGGACCGCGCCGCCGCCGTCGAGGCGGTCGGGAAACTGCTCGGCACCTCGCGAGCGGGCAGCGAAGCGGTGATCGGGCTGTCCTTCGACCGGATCACCAAGGACGCCCGCAAGCGGATCGCCGCGGAGTTGGACGACCTGAACAGCCAGCTCAGCTTCACCCTCGCGGACCGGCCGGCCAGCTCGGGCGACACCCTGGAACTGCGGCCGTTCGCCGGCAAGTCCGACCGGGACATCTTCGAGGAGCGCACCGCCGACGTCGGCGCCGCCGGTGACGGTTCGGGTGGCCCGCCCACCGAGATCGACGAAGAGATCCGCGCGGCCATGGCCCGCGGCAACGACGAGGAATCCGCCTGGTTTGTCGCCGTGGAAGGGGACCAGAAGGTCGGGATGGTGTTCGGCGAGCTCACCGGCGGTGAGGTCAACGTCCGCATCTGGATCCGACCCGAGATGCGCAAACGCGGCTACGGAACCGCCGCCCTGCGCAAGTCACGGTCGGAGATGGCGGCCTACTTCCCGGCGGTGCCGATGGTGGTGCGCGCCCCGGGCGCCGACCCCAACGCCGAGTGACGCTCGGCGACACCGGATAACGTCCCGAATAACTTCCCGCGCGGTATCGACAGCGCCGCCCGGGCGGTCCTAAACTCAGAGGGTTCCGCGGGTCCGCACGACGGACGCGATCTGGGGAGGCGGACCATGTCGCTACTGGATGTGAACACCGCCGCTGTCGGCGGATCGGCCCTCGTCGAAGCGGTCATCAGCGGCGAGATGGCCGCCACCACCGCAGGCGGCGCCGCGGCGCTGGTGGCGGTGGCCCCGTTGGCCGCCGACGCGGATTCCGCCGCCTTCGCCGCCGCGCTCAGCGCCGCCGGCGGCGCCTACCTGGGGGTAGCCGCCGAACACGTCGGCCAGCGGTACGCCTTCTCGGGCGCCCAGAACCTGGCCGCCGCCACCTATCTGGTGGGCGAACTCGCCAGCGCCGCCCGCCTCACCCTCTAACGCCGGACGCCCGCCGTGCTCGACCCGCGGTGGCTGGGACCGCCCGAGATCATCGCGGCCACCTTCGAGGTGGGGCCCGGACCGGCGGCGACCTTGGCCAACCAGGTCGTGTGGCTCACCGAAGCCGTCAACCACGAGCTGATGACGGGGGTATCCGCGGCCAACACCGCGGCCACGTCGACCCAGTGGATCGGGCTGGGCGGAACGGCGTCGGCGACCGCGGTCACCGGGCTCAACGCCGGACTGCAGACCCTGATCGGGTGGATCACCCACAAGATCGCGGTGACCCAGGCCGCCGTCGAGGCCTACACCGTCGCGGCGTCGACGGTGGTGCCGTCGGTGGTCTGCCAAGCCAACCGCGACGAGTGGTCGGTGCTGACCGCCACGAACCTGCTGGGCTTCAACACCCCGGCGATCGTCGCCCTGGACACCGAATACTTCGGCGAGCACTACCCGCACAACTCCGGGATCGCCACTGCCTACGCCGGCGTGCTCGGCGCGCTCACCGCCGCGCTGGCGCTGCCGCCCCCGCCCGCGCTGCCGGCCGCGTCGCCGGGCGCACCCGCCGCCGCCGGTGAGACGCTGGCCGAAACGGCTGCCACCACGGTGGCCGACGACTTCGGTCCCGCTGCCGGGCTTGCCGCGCCGGGCGCCCAGGTGGGCGACGGTGCCGGCGGGATCGGTTCGGCGGTCGGGCAGTTGCCCCAGCTCGCCGTCGGCATGGTCCAACCCCTCCAAGGCGTCGCCGAGGTGCCGGCGCAATTCGCGCAGGCCGCGGCGAGCCCGGCGCAGTCGTTGACGGGTGTCTTCGGCACCCTCAGCGGTGGGATGTTCCCGACCGCCACCGCGTCGCCGGCGGCCGCCGTTCCGGCCGCGGCGGGGACATCGCCGGAACCGGGCGGTCTGGCCGAAGGCACTCGCGGCGCGCCGCTGCCGGGCGCGGTCGGTGGCTACCCGCTGGGCGCCACCCGCTACACCCAACCGACGAGCAGTTTCACCGCGGAGAACGCCGGTCGGCCCATCGGCCTGAAGGCCGAGCCGGTCACCACCGCCACCGCGCCGACCGAATCCGGCCGCGGGGTCGTCGGCGCCCCGGTGGTCGGCGGTGCGCCGCTGGCCCGACCGACGGCGCGGGAGCAGTCGGCGGGCGCCGACGGGGCCGTCGCGCAGGCCCGCATTGTCATCGACCGCGACCGGTGAACGCGCCGGAGCCCCGAAGGCCCCGGAGAGCCGCCTATCCCGGTTGCGAATGATGGTGCTGTGCACCGTGTTACACGTGAAACCAAAGTTTTTGAACAAGGCGCAGGCGGTGAAGTGACATACGTCACAGCAGGCCTACACTTCTTTGCACGGACCCCGCCGGGGTGCGCCGAGCAAGGGAGGTTCAGATGTCAGACGTACCGTCCGGGGGCGGCGTCATCGTCACACCGGAGATGATGCTCGAAGCGCAACGGGCCATCGAGACCGCTCTGGTCGACGCGCAGACGGCGGCCAACCGCTACCTGGCCGAGCATGAGGACGCCGCCCCCGGCTACTCCGGGGACGGATTCAACGCCTCGTACTCGACCGCGATCCGGATCCAGCATGACATGACCAAACTGCTCACCGCCGGGACCGGTCTGGCGCACGGCCTCGGCAAGGTCGCCGCCCTGATGCAACATCACGAACTGGAAGCCGCTCACAACTTCGCGGCCTTCGTCCCCGACGCTCCGGCGAGCGTCTGACCGGCACCGGCCACGGTGTGGACCCGAAGGTGAAAGACCATGACCAACCAGATCACCTACAACTACGGTGTTGTCTTCGGACTGGCCTCCTCGGTCGGACAGCAGGCCGGCGTGCTCGACCAGGACCTGCAGAGCGTCGTCAGCCAGACCAACCGGATCGCCGAGTTCTTCCTCGGCAATGCGCACACCGCCTTCGCTGAGCGGCAATCCGCGGTGATCAGCTCGCTCGCCGACCTCATCGAGACGATGGCCACCCACGGCCAGCTGATCAACCACACCGGGCACAGCGCCCACGAAACCGACCAGCTCGGAACGACCTTCTTCACCTGACGCCCACCCGGATCGGACCCCGCACCGGTCCGGTCCCGGGAGGCGGCGACGTGTTGACCACCACCGTCGACGGACTCTGGGCGCTGCAGGCGCTGACGGGCATCGAGGTTCTCAGCCCCGAGCTCGGCCTGCGGCCGCTGCTGCCGCGCCTGGAGACCGCCGCAACCGCGCTGCGCCATCCGGTCATCGCCGAGTTGCGGTCGGCCGGCGTCGTCGATGCGACCGGCGCCGTCACCGCCCCGGTCACCGAGTGGCTGACGGTGCTGGCCCGGCGTGACATCGCGCTGTTCGCCGCCGTCCGCACCGGCGCCGAATCGGTACCGCTGAAGGTGTTGCTGGCCCGCTACGCGCGGTGGTGGGCGGTGCTCGAGCGCCGCGGCGACCTCGTCGCACTCAGCGGGGTGGGCCAGACCGTCGAGCGCACCGGCGCCGAGGCGATCGTCGCCGCCCAGGTCGAGCGGATCTGCGGCACTGCACCGCCGGCGCCGCTGCGCCCGATCACCGTGCCCCTCGAGGCGCTGCGCTCCGCAGGCAGCCTGCCCGCGTTGCGGGCCGCGCTGGCCGGGCACCGGCTGGATGGCGACCAGATCCGGTTGGTGATCGCCGCCGCCGACCCGCAGCGCTCCACGCAGGCGTCGCTGGTCGCGTTGCAGTCCGGCATCGACGGCACGGGGCCCGCCCGCACCCACGTCGACCCGGCGGCGGTCACGATCATCGACACCGACGAAGGCCGCCTCTGCGTCGAACAGGCGGTGCTCGACGGCCGGCGCTGGGCCGTCATCGCGCCGGGAACACCGAGCGCCGTCTCCGCCGCCCTCGGCCGGATGCTGCGGCGGCTACCCGCCCCGAACGGATGGCACTGCCACCGAAAAGCCGTGTGACACACGGCCACGACAGATAGGCGAGATCTCATGACAACCCCGCGCAAAGTGGCATTGACATCGGTAGAGCCGAGCGACCAGCACGCCGCGACGCTGGAATCCGTATCGAACACGGTGCGGATCTCCGATCTGGTGGCGCCCCGGCGGATCCCGCCGCACGCCGGCTGGCGCAAGACGGTCCACATCCTCAGCGCCCACACCCTCAACCCCGGCGAATCCCGAACCGAACGCCACTACCGTGAGCTGCGGGACCGGATCCGCCGACATATCCGCCGGCAGTACGTGATCGGCGTCGTCGCGGGCAAGGGCGGGGTCGGCAAGACCACGGTCACCGCGTGCCTGGGCGGCGTGTTCCGGGAATGCCGACCGGAGAACGTCGTCGCCATCGACGCGGCCCCCGGTTTCAACACCCTGGCCGGCCGGATCGACGAGAACCCGCCCGGCGACTATGCCGCCGTCCTCAACGACGGTGACGTCCACGGCTACGCCGACATTCGAGAACACCTGGGCCAGAACGATATCGGCCTGGACGTGCTGGCAGGCAACCAGTCCTCGGACCAACCCCGGCCGCTGGAGCCGGCGATGTTCGAGGGGGTGTTGTCCCGGCTGCGCCGCACCCACACCGTCATCCTGGTCGACACCGCCGACGACCTCGAGCACCCCGTCATGGCCGCGGTGCTGGCCGGTTGCGACACCCTGGTGTTCGTCTCCGGCCTCACCGCCGACACCGCGCTGCCGGTGACCCGCGCCATCGATCTGCTGCGCGCGCTGGGACACCACGAGCTGGTGGCCCAGAGCACCGTCGTGCTCAACGACAACCGCAACCGCTACGACCGGGACACCCGGCGCTATCTCAGTGAACGGTTCGCCCAATCCGGGGCGACGGTGGAGTTCCTGCCCTACGACCCGCACCTGGCCAAGGGCGGCATCATCGACACCCGCCACGAACTCAACAAGGCCACCCGCCTGCGCCTCTACGAGATCACCGCCGCGGTCGCCGACAAGTACGTTCCCGACGCCGACAGGCGACCCTGATGACCGCCGCGCCCACCCCGACCCGCTGCGCGGTCGCGGTGGTGTGCGGCCCGCACCTCGTCTCGCAGGTGCTGCCCGCGGCGGTGCCGGTGGAGATGTTCATCGACGACGTGGTCGAACTCGTCGACGACGAACTCAAACGCCGCGGCCACACCGGGCTGGACGCCGATGTCGGCTACCGGCTGCACAAGGCCGACGGCACCCGGCTGGACTGCGCGCGAGCCCTGGACGAACTCGGCATCGAGGACGGCACCACGCTGGTCCTGGCGGTGGCCGAACCCGGCGAGTCCTTCGAACCGCACTACGAGTCGCTCTCCACCGGGCTGGCGCGGATCGGCCAACGGCTTTTCGCGCCGGTCAGCGCGCAGACCGCCGTGCACACCGCGCTGGCGATGCTGGCCGCCGCCGTCGCGGTGACGATCGGGCTGGCGCTGCGGGCGCGCAGCGCCGGGGCGGTGCCGATCCCGGCGCTGGCCGCCGGAGTCCCGGGACTGCTGGCGGCGGGCGCGGCGCTCGGCACCCGGCGGCAGCGGCCGGAACAGCACGACCTGGTCGCCGGGCTCGGCTGGGCGGCGGTGCCACTGCTGGCGTGCGGAGCAGCCGTCGCCGCACCCGGCGATCTGGGCGCACCCCACGTCTTCATCGGGGCGCTCGCGATCGTGGTGGGAGCGTGGCTGGCCCCGGCCGCGGCCCGCTGGCAGCGCACCGCGGCGACGGCGGTGATCACCGGCGCCGCGCTCGTCGGCGCGGTGGCCGCCGTACGGATGTGGCAGCCCGTCCCGGGGCCCTGGCTGGGGATGGGCGCGCTGGTCGGGCTGCTGCTGTTGCTCACGTTCGCCCCGACGATCACGCTGTGGACGGCCCGCATCCGGCCGCCGCAGTTCGGCTCGATCACCGGCCGCGACCTGTTCCACCACCGCGCGGGGCTGCCGAGCGACGCGGTCAGCCCCGTCGACCTCGACCACCCGGCCGACCACCCGGCCGCCGACGACGATCCCGCCGCCACGCCCCGCGGCGCCCACATCGCCGAACTGGCGATCCGGGCCCACAGCGCGCTCACCGGCATCTGCATCGGCGCGGCGCTGGCGCTGCCGGTCGCGGTCTGGGCCACCCTCACCCCGGGCCGGTCGACCGCACCGACCGTGCTGGCCGCCCTGTTCGTCGTCATCTTCCTCAGCCGGGCCCGGGCGTTCGCCGCCCGCCCGCAGGCCGTCGCCCTGGTGTGCGGGGCGGCGGGCGCCGTCTGCGCCGCGATTGCCAAGTACGTCCTCGCCCAGCCGCCGACCGCGGGTCCGGCGCTGCTGGCCGGCGTGGTCGCGCTGTTCGGCTTCGCCGCCGCCGGCCTGCTCGCGGCGATGCTGGTGCCGGCCACCACGTTCACCCCGCTGGTGCGGATGGCCGTCGAATGGGCCGAACTGGTGGCCATCGTCATCGCCCTGCCGCTGGCCGCCTGGATCTCCGGGCTGTTCACCTGGGTGCGGATGCGATGAGCCGGGGACACGGCGTCGGTGCCGCAGCGCTGGCCGTCCTGGTGATCGGCGCGTCGGCCACCGCACCGCAGGCCGCGGCGATCCCGCCGCCGCGCGTCGACCCCGCCCGCGTCCCCGCCGACGGAACTCCCGGCCCCGAGCAGCCGATGCGGCAAAGCAACATCTGCGCCCGGGCCATCACCGTCGCCGACCCCGACATCACCCGCACCGCGCCCGGATTCACGATGCTGGGGCTCGCCGCGGCCTGGCGCTACTCGACCGGCAACGGCGTCCCGGTCGCGGTGATCGACACCGGCGTCAACCCCAGCCCGCGGGTGCCGGTGATCGGCGGCGGGAAGGCGGGTGTGGCCGGCATCGGGGCCGGCATCGCGATCCCCTGGGGTGCGGCGGCGATGAGGGCGGCGACCACGGTGCCGTGGGCGTCGCAGTCGCTGAGGCCGTCGCCGCCCATGATGTAGTCGCCGCCGCCGATCACCGGCACCCGCGGGCTGGGGTTGACGCCGGTGTCGATCACCGCGACCGTGCCGGCCCCGCCGCCGGGCGAGCCTCCACCGCCCGAGCCACCGCCGCCCGCCCAGCCCGCGAGCGGGCCGGGCCAGGCCGGCCTCGACGACCCCGACGACCCCGAGGTGCCGCCGCCACCACCCGGGGCGCCCGACGGCGTGGCCGGGGTGGCCCCGCACGCCGTGATCATCGCGATCCGGCAGTCATCGCGGGCCTACGAGCCCGAACATCCCCAGCCCGGCGACCTGGAGGCCCGCCGGAAAGCCGGCACGGTCGCGACGCTGGCCAGCGCCGTCGTGCACGCCGCCAACCTGGGCGCCAAGGTGATCAACATCAGCGTCACCTCCTGCACCGCGGCGGCCGACCCGCTCGACCAGGGCGCGCTGGGCGCGGCGCTCTGGTACGCGGCGACCGTCCGCGACGCCGTCATCGTCACCGCGGCGGGCAACGACGGCGAAGACGACTGCGCGCAGAACCCGTACTTCGATCCGCTCGACCCCGCCGACCCGCGTGACTGGCATCAGGTCAAGACGATCTCGTCGCCGTCGTGGTTCGCCGACTACGTGCTGTCGGTGGGCGCGGTGGACAACACCGGGGCACCGATCACCCGAAGCCTCACCGGGCCGTGGGTGGCGGTCGCGGCGCCCGGCGTCGGGATCATGGGGCTCTCCCCGGAGACCGCCGGACCGGTCAACGCCTACCCGCCGGTGCGGCCCGGCGAGAAGACCATGCCGTTCTGGGGCACGAGCTTCTCGGCCGCGTACGTCAGCGGGGTCGCGGCGCTGGTGCGCGCCCGCTACCCCGACCTCTCGGCGCACCAGGTGATCAACCGGATCCGGCAGACCGCGCACAACCCGCCGCGCGGGGTGGACAACCGGGTCGGCTACGGGGTGGTGGACCCGGTGGCGGCGTTGACCTTCGCCGTTCCCGACGGGCCGCGGCTGGCCCCCGACGCGCAAACCCGGCTGGTGCTGCCGGAGCCGCCGCCACCGCCACCGGACCGGCGCGCCCGCACCGTCGCGCTGTTGTTCGCCGCCGCCGTGGCCGCCGGCACCGCGGGCGCGGGGCTGCTCACCCGACTCAGGCGGACCCGATGACCCCGCCGACGGCGATCGCGGTCACCGCGGCCACCCTCGCCACGACCGGCGCGGGCTGGGCGGCCGCCGGAACGGTGGGCGGTGCCGCCGGGCTGGCGGTCGGTTTGGTGGTCGGCGTGCTCCCGTGCTGGGGGCGCCCGCCGTGGTCCTGGGGGCTGCTCTGGTGGCGACGCAACCGGCCGTTCGACCGGCCGGCGCCGGTCACCGCCACCAACGACCGCTCCGGTGCGGGCGTCCGCTACCAGGACGGGGTCGCGGCCGTCGCCGTCCAGGTGCTGGGGCGCGCCCACCGGCCCACCCGGTTCACCGGGTCGGCGGCCGCCGCCACCGACAACACCCTCGACGTCGCGGCGCTGCCGCCGCTGTTGCGCCAGAGCCTCGGGCTGCGGCTCGCTTCGCTCAGCCTGGTCAGCACCGGCGCCCGCCGGGGAACCAGCGGCAACTACCCGGCGCTGTACGACACCCTGCTCGGCACGCCGCCGTACGCGGGCCGGCGGGAGACCTGGCTGATCGCGCGGCTGCCGGCGCTGCCCAACGCCGAGGCGCTGCGCTGGCGGGAATCGGTGGGCGCGGCGGCGGTGGCAGCCGGGCAGCGGATCGCCGCGGCCCTCCGCGAACGCGGCATCCGGGCCCGCACCGCCACCGCCACCGACATCGCCGAACTGGAACTGCGCCTGGGGTGTTCGGCCCTCGCGGTGGGCAACCGCGGCTGGCGGGCGCTGCGCGGCGAGCCGGGCTGGCTGAGCAGCTACGACTACACCGGCCCGCTGACCGCCGACGGACTCGGGCGGCCATGGTCGCTGCGCGTCGACGGCGTCTCCACGAACCTCACCGTCTTCGCCGACCGCACCGTCGCGGTCACCGTCACGGTGCGCACCGCGCAGCCGCCGTCGGCGCCGCCGAGCACCCTGCTGCGCGCGCTGCCGGGCCTGCAGGCGCAGACCCTGGCGGCCGCGCTGTGCGGGCCCGCCACCCCGCCGGAGCCGGTCGCGCGCCGGCGCCTGCCCGCGACGCTCGCCGTCCCGGTCGGCCCCTCCGGGGTGCTGCTGGGCAAAACCGACAACGGATGTCGGCTGCTGCTGCCCTTCGACGACCCGGTGCACACCAGCCGGGTGACCGTCGCCGCCGACGATGCGGTGACCAAACGCCTGATCGTGCGGCTCGCCGGGGCGGGGGAGCGCATCACCGTGCACACCACCGACGCGGGACGCTGGTCGAGCCTGCGGATGCCGGCGGTGACGGTCACCGACCGGATCCGCCCCGCCGCGGGCAGCACGATCAGCGTCGTCGACGGCACCGTCGCCCCCGCCCCACGGCCCGCCACCACGCTGGTGGTGGGCGCGGACACCGCCCGCACGGCCGCCGACGTCGCGATCAGCCAAACCGGGCCGGACACCCTCGAGGTCCGCGCCGACGGACAGACCCACCGGGTGCAGATGGAGCTGTTCCGCGCCGAGGACCGCTACGCCGAACCGGGGGACGCCGCGGCGCGACGCCCGGTGCTGCACCTCGTCGAGTAGGCCGGAGGCACCGATGTCCGCACCCACCGCCGCCGCCCGGAGACGCTTCGACCAGGCGATGGCGGTGTTCGCCCGGGACCCGGCCGCGGCGCGGGACCGGTTCCGTGAGGCGACCGAGGCGGACCCGTCGATGGCCGACGCCTGGTTGGGCCGGATCGCCGCCGGCGAAGAGACCCTGAGCGCGCTCGAACAGCTCTACCACTACGGCCCGCGCATCCACCGCGAGACCACCCGGCTGGGCACCAACCTCGCCGCGGCGATCAAAGCCGGCCCCTACCTGGCGATCTCGGTGACCGAGGCCTCGCACGCCGGGCTGGCGCTGGCCGGCGCCCTCATCGACGGCGGCCAGTACGCCCGGGCCGACGCGCTGCTGTTGGATCCGGCGCTGCTGGACAGCTGGGAGAACCACCAGTGGCACCAGCACATCCGGGCCTACCTGATGTTCGCCTCCCGCCGGTGGCCCGACGTACTCACGATCGCGGCCACCGTGCTGCCGCCACAGGCCATCGTGATGGCCGCGGTCTCCGCGGCGACCGCCGCCCTGGCCGCCCACGCCGCCGCCCACCTCGGCCAGCCGCGGGTCGCGTTGGACTGGGTGGACCGGGTGGAGCTGAGCACCGCCCCGGCGCGTCCGGGCCCGGCCGCCGGAAGCGAGCCGCTGTCGGCCATCGACCCGACGGAGTTCCCGCTCATCGCCGCCGACCTGGCCTACCTGCGCGGCATGGCGCACCGGGAACTCGGCGAGGAGGACCGCGCCGCCATCTGGTTGTCGAAAGCGACCGTCAACGGGGTGCTCACCGACGCGGCCAACCGGGCGCTGGCCGACCCGACCGTGCACCTGGCGGTCACCGACGAGGCGACGATCAACAGCCGCACCGACATCTGGGATCCCGCCACCGAACGCAGCGCGCACGACCGGGCCGAGGAGCAGCACCGGCAGCGGCGAGCCGAGCTGCTCGCCGAGGGCAGAGCGCTGCTGGCCAACCAGGTGGGCCTGGCCGAGGTCAAACAGGCGGTGGCCGAACTCGAGGACCAGATCGAGGTGCGCGCCCTGCGGCTGGCCGCGGACCTGCCGGTGGTCAACCAGACCAACCACATGCTGCTGGTCGGCCCGCCCGGCACCGGCAAGACCACCACCGCCGAAGCGCTGGGCAAGATCTACGCCGGGCTGGGGATCGTGCGCCACCCGGAGATCATCGAGGTCAAGCGCGCCGATTTCTGCGGTGAGCACATCGGGGCCTCAGGGCCGCGAACCAACGAACTGATCCAGCGTTCGCTGGGCCGGATCCTGTTCATGGACGAGTTCTACTCCCTGGTGGAACGCCACCAGGACGGCCGGCCGGACATGATCGGCATGGAGGCGGTCAACCAGCTGCTGACCGCGTTGGAGGTGCACCGCTTCGACTTCTGCTTCATCGGCGCCGGGTATGAGGAGCAGGTCGATGAATTCCTCACCGTCAACCCCGGCCTGGCCGGCCGGTTCAACCGCAAGCTGCGCTTCAGCTCCTACCGACCGGAGGAGTTGGTGGAGATCGCCGCCCGGTACGGCGAGCCGCGGGCCACCGTCCTCGACGCCGACGCCCGGGCCGCGCTGCTGCGCTACTGCGCGACGCTCTGGTCCTATCGGGCGCCGGACGGGACATCCGGCGTCGACGTGATGCACAACGGGCGGTTCGCCCGCAACGTGGTTGAGCGGGCCGAACGGCTGCGCGACTCCCGGGCGGCGGCGCGCCACCGCGCCGCCGCCGGTTCGGTGTCGGTGGCGGACCTGACCACCGTGCGGGCCGCGGACATCGCGGCCGCCGCGCGGGAGGCCTGCGCGGAGAAGCACCTCGATCTCGGGGACCTCAGGGAAGACAGCGACGTGCCGGCCCTCGAGAACCTCGGCAACCCCGGGGACTGACCCCCCGCGGAAGACCGGCCGGCGGCCGCTCTATGCTGACATCTTGTCCAATTAGGTTAGGCATACCTATGAAAGGTGCATGGTGACCGCTCCCATCTGGATGGCGTTGCCGCCGGAAGTGCACTCGTTGCAGCTCAGCACCGGTCCCGGACCCGGTCCGCTGCTGGCCGCCGCCGGCGCCTGGCGTTCGCTGAGCGCGGGCTACTCCTCGGCCGCCGCCGAGCTCACCGCGCAACTGGGCGCCGCGCGCGGGGTCTGGTCGGGGCCCACCGCGGAGACCTATCAGGCCGCGCACCTGCCGTATCTGACCTGGCTGGCCCAGGCCACCACGGTCACGGCCGGGCAAGCCGTCCAGGTGGAGACCGCGGCCGGGGCCTACACCGCGGCGCTGGCGGCCATGCCCACCCTCGGCGAACTGGCCGCCAACCGCACCACCCTCGGGACGCTGGTCGCCACCAACTTCTTCGGCATCAACACGGTCCCGATCGCGCTCACCGAAGCCGACTACCTGCGGATGTGGATCCAGGCCGCGGTGACGATGAGCACTTACCACGCCGTCGCCGGGACGGCGCTGGCCGCAGCGCCGCCGACCACCCCGGCGCCGATGGTGCTGATCGCGCCCGATGCCGGTGTCTCCGCCACCGCCCTCGACGGCGCCGCCGCCGGCCGGGCCGCCGAGTCCGGTGGGGCGCTGACGTTCAACGACCCGATCGAGGAGTGGCTGTCGGGCTCCGAGCACTTCCTGGAGATGTACCAGATGATCAAACGGGTGGTGACCGACCCGGTCGGCACGATCGCGCAGATCATCACCGACTTCGCGGCCAACCCGTCCGAAGCGCTGACCACCTGGATGCCGTTGCTGTACCTGTTCGCCTACGGCGCGGTCTTCGCCGTGCTGGGCACCCCGCTGTACGCCGCGGTGCTCGGTCCGGCGGCCTCCGCGGCGATCCCGATCGCGTTGGGGCTGGCGGGGTTGTCCTATGTGACCCCCACCCCGGCCGACGTCGCCGTCGAGGAACCGGTCGAGGTGCCGGCCGCGCCGGCGGTCGACCAGCCGCTGGCGGTCGCCTCCAGCCCGGCCCCCGCCCCGGCCGCGGCGGCGCCGGCCTCCGCGCCGGCCGCCCCCGCGTCGGCCGCGGCGTCCGCTCCGAGTGCGGCGTCCCCGCCGCCGGCCGGACCCGAGATCGCCGCCTACGTCGTGCGCGGCGCCGGGCCGGGGTTCGGGGCCGGCCCCTCGATCCGGCACGGGGAGACCACCGAGCAGCAGGAGCCGAGCGCGGCCGCCGCCGTCGCCGCCGCCGCGGCCGCCCGGCGCCGCAACGCCGCAGCGCGTCGTCGCCGCCGCTCGGTCGGCCGGAACCGCGGCTACCGCTACGAATACGCCACCCTCGACCACAGCATCCCCGCCGAGGTCGCGGCGACGGCCGGCGTCGAGAGGCACCCCGAGACCTCGGACACCGGCGCCGGCCCGCTCGGCTTCGCCGGCACCGCGGTGCGTACCGCGGCGACACCGGTCGGGTTGACCGCCCTGGCCGAGGAGGAGGCGACCGACCGGCTCGACGCGCCGATGCTGCCGGGATCCTGGCGGCCGGAGACCCCGCACCCGGAGCGGAACTAGCCTTCCGCCCGGCGCGCCAACGCCGTCGCCGCCGCGCGTAACTCGTCGATGCCATCGAGCGGCTCGGCATAGCCGACCCGGGTGTAGGCCACCCCGCGCGGCGTGCTGACCTTCAGGTCCAGCCCGTACCGGTCGGCGCCGGTGCACAGCGCTGCGGTGCTGTCCGGGAAGCCGCCGAGCCGGCGCGCCATCGCCAGCAGCGAATCGGCGTGGTCGTCGTTGAGGTGGGCGATCGCACGCGCCGCGTGCGGGGAGACCGGGTCGGGCGACGCGGCGGCGTAGTCCGCGCCGCTCGCCGAGTCCATCCGGCCGTAGCCGCCCACCCAGCGCACCCGCTGCACCCGCAGCACCCACAGCGAGAAGTCGCTGTAGTCAATGTAGTACTTCGCGGCGGGCACCGCCGCCAGATGCGCCGCCCGGGCCGCGTCCGCCACCTCACCGGCGGGCTGCTCCACGACCCCGGCCAGGGTGACCCGGCTCGACGCCAGCGGATCACCGCCCGCCGACGGCGCCACCGCCGCGATGCTCGCCCGCTGATCGTGCCGCAGGTTGCGGCCGTGCTCGGCCATCGTGGACACGCACAGCACCGGGTCCCCGCCGAGCAAACCGTAGGTGACCATCGACGCCCACGGGTCGCCGTCGCCGGTGAGGGTCGCCAGCGTGCCGGTGTTGGTGGCGGCGGCGACGGTGCGGGCCTCCTCGGCGGCCGACGGCCGGGCCGGGTTGTCCAGATCGGTCAGCGGCGGCGGCACCGACGGGGCGTCGCCCGGGTCGCCATGGTCACGGGACGGCATGTCCGCACCCTAACGGCCCGACGCGCTCAGGCGTGCCAACTCGACCAGCGGTGCACGGCCACCGCGATCACCGGGCCGGCCAGCCCCACCGACGCGTACTGGGGGTACTTCGCCCGCAGCAGCCGGTGCCCGCGCCGCAGCACCGCACCCTCGTGGTGGACGACCGCGGCCCCGTCGGCCCGCACCCACCACAGCTGCGACCAGTCGTCGCAGTACCGGTCGACCAGCAGGCTCACCGCGGGTTCCGCGGCGATGTTGGTCAGCCGTTGCAGCCGCCCGGATGTCTTCGGTTTGGCGTCCACGGCGGTGTAGACGGTGTCGCCGTCGACGGCGAAAACCACCGCCACCAGATGCGGGCGCCGGTCGGGGCGCACGGTCGCCAGCCGGGCGACCGGCGCTGCGGCGAAGCGGGCCCGCGGCTCGAAACCGGGCACGCGCTACAACATAGGCCGATTTCGGCACTATCGTGGCAGGGAGTGCGCGAAACGCGCCCCGAATGGGAGGTAACGGGAGATGAGCGGGTACCACCGCCGGCCGCGCCGGTTCGCCTGGTTACTCGGTGCGCTGGCCACCTTGGGACTCGTGATCACCGCCGGGCCGGTGCACGCCGACCCGCCGCTGCCCGCGCCGCCGCTCGACCCGACCACCGCGGTCGCCCAGGTCGGGCCCGCGGTGGTCAACATCGACACCCAGATGGGCTACGCCCGGGCGGTCAGCGCCGGCACCGGCATCGTCATCGACCCCAGCGGCCTGGTGCTGACCAACAACCACGTCGTCGCCGGCGCCACCCAGATCAACGCCACCTCGGTGGGCACCCAGCAGTCCTATGACGTCGACGTGCTCGGCTACGACCGCACCCACGACGTGGCGCTGCTGCGGCTGCGCGGCGCCAGCGGGCTGCCGGTGGCCGACCTCGGCGACTCCAACACCGTCAGCGTCGGCGACCCGGTGATCGCGATGGGCAACGCCGGCGGCCAGGGCGGCACTCCGAGTGCGGTGCGTGGCTCGATCGTCTCGCTCAACGAGACGGTGTCGGCCTCCGACGACCTGACCGGCGCCTCGGAGACCCTCACCGGGATGCTGCGGGCCAGCACCCCGCTGCGCCCCGGCGACTCCGGCGGACCGATGGTCGACGCGACCGGCCGGGTCATCGGCGTCAACACCGCGGCCTCGGAGAACTACCGGATGGCCCAACCCGGCGGTGAGGGCTTCGCCATCCCGATCAACCAGGCGCTGGCCATCGCCAACCAGATCCGGTCCGGCAACGCCTCGGACACCGTGCACATCGGCGCCACCCCGTTCCTGGGGATCGGGGTCGTCGACTACAACGGGGCCGGGGCGCGCATCGTGCAGGTGCTCGACAACACCCCCGCCCAGCAAGCCGGCCTGCAACGCGGTGACGTCCTGCTCGGGCTCGGCGGCGAGCCCATCGACTCGGCCACCGCGCTGACCCGGGCGATCGACCTGCACCACCCCGGCGACACCGTCGAACTGCGCTGGCGCACCGCGACCGGCGCCGACCGCAACGCGAACATCACCCTCGCGGTGGGGCCGGTGGGCTAGTGATGCGGGCGTGAGCAGCGGAGCCACCGTCGACCCGACCGACGGCAGTCGCCTGGAAGGCGGTGTGGTCGAGCACCCCACCGCCGAGGACTTCGACACCGCGACCGCGCTGCCCGCCGACCCGACCTGGTTCAAACGGGCCGTCTTCTACGAGGTCCTGGTCCGGGCGTTCTACGACTCCGACGCCAACGGCGTCGGCGACCTGCGCGGCCTGACCGAACGGCTGGACTACCTCGAATGGCTCGGCGTCGACTGCCTGTGGCTGCCCCCGTTCTACGACTCCCCGCTGCGCGACGGCGGCTACGACATCCGCGACTTCTACAAGGTGCTGCCCGAATTCGGCACCGTCGACGACTTCGTCACCCTGCTCGACGAGGCGCACCGGCGCGGCATCCGGATCATCACCGACCTGGTGATGAACCACACCTCCGAATCGCACCAGTGGTTCCAGGAATCCCGCCGCGACCCCGACGGCCCCTACGGCGACTTCTACGTCTGGAGCGACACCAGCGACCGCTACGCCGACGCCCGGATCATCTTCGTCGACACCGAGGACTCCAACTGGACCTTCGACCCGCTGCGCCGCCAGTTCTACTGGCACCGGTTCTTCTCCCACCAGCCCGACCTCAACTACGACAACCCGGACGTGCAGGAGGCGATGCTCGACGTCCTGCGGTTCTGGCTCGCGCTAGGCATCGACGGATTCCGGCTGGACGCGGTGCCCTACCTGTTCGAGCGGGACGGCACCAACTGCGAGAACCTGCCGGAAACCCACGCCTTCCTCAAACGCTGCCGGCGCGTGGTCGACGAGGAGTTCCCCGGCCGGGTCCTGCTCGCCGAAGCCAACCAGTGGCCCGCCGACGTCGTGGAGTA
The DNA here is from genome assembly GCF_001668625.1 of Mycobacterium sp. 1274756.6. Classification (GTDB taxonomy): domain Bacteria; phylum Actinomycetota; class Actinomycetes; order Mycobacteriales; family Mycobacteriaceae; genus Mycobacterium. Next base: position 66,990 of record NZ_LZLJ01000096.1, on the reverse strand, counting down.
CTTCGGCGACCCGGCGACCGGCGGCGACGAATGCCACATGGCGTTCCACTTCCCGCTGATGCCGCGCATCTTCATGGCGGTGCGCCGCGAATCGCGGTTCCCGATCTCGGAGATCCTCGCCCAGACCCCGCCCATCCCCGAGCTGGCCCAGTGGGGCATTTTCCTGCGCAACCACGACGAGCTCACCCTCGAGATGGTCAGCGACGAGGAACGCGACTACATGTACGCCGAGTACGCCAAGGACCCGCGGATGAAGGCCAACGTCGGCATCCGGCGCCGGCTCGCCCCGCTGCTGGACAACGACCGCAGCCAGATCGAACTGTTCACCGCGATGCTGCTGTCGCTGCCGGGGTCACCGATCCTGTACTACGGCGACGAGATCGGCATGGGCGACATCATCTGGCTCGGCGACCGCGACGGCGTGCGCACCCCGATGCAGTGGACGCCGGACCGCAACGCCGGGTTCTCCACCGCCAACCCCGGCCGGCTGTACCTGCCGCCCTGCCAGGACCCGATCTACGGCTTCCAGTCGGTCAACGTCGAGGCGCAGCGCGACACCTCCACCTCGCTGCTGAACTGGACCCGCACCATGCTCGCCGTGCGCCGCCGCTACGACGCGTTCGCCGTCGGCGACTTCCGTGAACTCGGCGGCTCCAACCCGTCGATCCTGGCCTACGTCCGCGAGACCGACGACGCCGGCGGCACCGTGCTGTGCGTGAACAACCTCTCCCGCTTCCCGCAACCGATCGAGCTGAACCTGCAGCACTGGGCCGGTTACACGCCGGTGGAGTTGACCGGGCACGTCAACTTTCCCCGGATCGGGCAGCTGCCCTACCTGCTCACCCTGCCCGGCCACGGCTTCTACTGGTTTCGGCTCACCGAGTCCGAAGGGGACGCCTGATGGTCACCGTCAACCTCCCATTCACCGAATGGCTTCCGCAGCAACGCTGGTACGCCGGGCGCAGCCGCACCCTGGTCTCCGCCGAACCGGCCGTGGTGGCCGCCCTGCGCGACGACCTGGACCTGGTGCTCGTCGACGCCGGCTACGCCGACGGCTCCAGCGACCGGTACCAGGTCCTGGTCAGCTGGGACAACGCCCCGCCGCCGGAGTACCGCAACGCCGCCCGGATCGGCGCCGACGGCGACCGGGTCGGCTACGACGGCCTCTATGACCCGGCGGTCACCCGGTACCTGCTCGCCCTCATCGAGGCCTCCGACGAGCGGTCGGCGGTGATCTTCACCGCCGAACCCGGCGCCGCCCTACCCCCGCAGACCACCTCCTGGGTGCACGACGCCGAACAGTCCAACACCAGCGTCATCTTCGAGCAGGACGCCATCCTCAAGGTGTTCCGCCGGGTGCGGCCCGGGATCAACCCCGACATCGAGCTGAACGCGGTGCTGGCCCGCGCCGCCAGCCCCCATGTGGCCCGGCTGCTCGGGTCCTACCGGCTGGGCACCGAAGCCAAACCCACCCCGCTGGGCATGGTGTCGCAGTACGCGGCGAACTCCGCGGAGGGCTGGGCGATGGCCACCGCCAGCGTGCGCGACCTGTTCGCCGAGGGCGACCTGTACGCCCACGAGGTGGGCGGGGACTTCGCCGGCGAGTCCTACCGGCTGGGGGAGGCGGTCGCCGCGGTGCACACCACCCTCGCCGAGGCGCTGGGCACCGCACCCGCCCCGTTCCCGGTCGACGCGCTGATCGGCCGGCTCACCGAAACCGCCGCGACCGTGCCCGCGCTGCAGCCGCACATCGGCGCGGTCACCGCCCACTTCCGGCAACTGGCCGGCGAAACCATCACGGTGCAACGGGTGCACGGCGATCTGCACCTCGGGCAGGTGCTGCGCACCCCGGAGCACTGGCTGGTCATCGACTTCGAAGGCGAGCCGGGCCAGCCCACCGAGATCCGCCGCGCCCCCGATTCGCCGCTGCGCGACGTCGCCGGGATCCTGCGGTCCTTCGAGTACGCCGCCCACGAGCCGCTGCTGGAGCAGGGTGCGGAGAAAGCGGACAAGCAGCTCGCGATCCGGGCCCGGGAATGGATCGAGCGCAATCAGGCCGCGTTCTGCGACGGCTACGCCGCCGAATCCGGCAGCGACCCCCAGGATTTCGCGGCGCTGCTGACCGCCTATCAGCTCGACAAGGCCGTCTACGAAGCCGGCTACGAGTCCCGGCACCGGCCGAGCTGGCTGCCCATCCCGCTGCGTTTCATCACCGACCTGCTGGGCTGACCGGCACCGCGCCGAACCGGGTTGTCTTAGGGTTGGGGCATGCGCGCGGCAGTGGTATCCCGGCTGGACGGTCCCGACGGCATCGAGATCAGCGAGGTCGACGAGCCCGGCGGTGAGGACACCGTCATCGTCGACGTGCACGCCGCCGGGGTGGCGTTTCCCGACGCGCTGCTGACCCGCGGGCTCTACCAGTACCGGCCCGACCCGCCGTTCGTGCTCGGCGCGGAGGTCGCCGGCGTGGTGCGCCGCGCACCCGACGGCGCCGGCGTGCGCCCCGGTGACCGGGTCGCGGGCTTGATGATGCTCTCCGGTGGCATGGCCGAAGTGGCCGCGGTCCCGGCCGACCAGGTGTTCGCGCTGCCGGACCGGGTCGGTTTCGAAGCCGGCGCCGGGCTGCTGTTCAACGACCTCACCGTGCATTTCGCGCTGACCGAACGCGGGCGGCTGCGCGCCGGGGAGACCGTGCTGGTGCACGGTGCGGCCGGCGGGATCGGCACCTCGGCGCTGCGGCTGGCGCCGGTGCTCGGCGCCGAACGGGTCATCGCGGTGGTGAGCAGCGCGGAGAAGGCCGCCGCCGCCACCGCAGCCGGAGCCACCGACGTCGTCTACGCCGACGGCTTCAAGGACGCGGTCAAGGAACTCACCGGCGGGCGCGGCGTGGACATCGTCGTCGACCCGGTCGGCGGGGACCGGTTCACCGACTCGCTGCGCAGCCTCGCCCCGGCCGGGCGGCTGCTGGTCATCGGGTTCACCGGCGGGGAGATCCCCACGGTGAAGGTGAACCGGTTGCTGCTGAACAACATCGACGTCGTCGGGGTCGGCTGGGGCGCGTGGGCGGCCACCCACCCGGGCTCGCTGACCGAACAGTGGGCCCAGTTGGAGCCGCTGCTGGCTTCCGGCCGGCTCCCGGCGCCCGAGCCGGTGGTCTACCCGTTCGAGGAGGCGGCCGCGGCGGTCGCAGCGTTGGAGAACCGCACCGCCGCAGGCAAGGTCGTGTTGCGGATCCGCGACTAGAGCACAAAAACATCGGGGACAGCGCTGGATTGCGCTGCCCCCGATGCGTGGGATGGGCTTTAGGTGGTCGGGGTGACGCCCAACACCCGCTGCATGTCCGGCTTCATCGCCTGCAGCTGCTGGAACCAGTACGGCCAGGCGTGCGTCCCGTCGGCCGGGAAGTTGAACACGCCGTTGGTCCCGCCGGCGGCCAGGTAGTTCTGCTGGAACGTCTGGTTGGTCCGCAGCGTGAAGCTCTCCAGGAACTTCGCCGGCAGGTCACCGCCGCCCAGCTCGTTCGGCGTGCCGTTGCCGCAGTACACCCAGACGCGGGTGTTGTTGGCCACCAGCCGCGGAATCTGCACCATCGGGTCGTTGCGCTTCCACGCCGGGTCGCTGGACGGTCCCCACATGTCGTTGGCGTTGTAGCCGCCGGCGTCGTTCATCGCCAGCCCGATCAGGGTCGGCCACCAGCCCTCGGAGGGGTTCAGGAAGCCCGACAGCGACGCCGCGTAGGGGAACTGCTCCGGGTGGTAGGCGGCCAGGGTCAACGCGGAGCCACCGGCCATCGACAGGCCGACCGCCGCGTTGCCCTTCGAGGACACACCCTTGTTCGACTCCAGCCAGGTGGGCAGCTCCTGGGTCAGGAACGTCTCCCACTTGTAGGTACTGCAGCCGTCGTTGCCGCACGCCGGCTGGTACCAGTCGCTGTAGAAGCTCGACTGTCCGCCGACCGGCATGATCACCGACAGCCCGGACTGGTAGAACTCCTCGAACGCCGGGGTGTTGATGTCCCAGCCGTTGTAGTCGTCCTGGGCGCGCAGCCCGTCGAGCAGGTAGACCGCGTGCGGGCCACCGCCCTGGAACTGAATCTTGATGTCGTGACCCATCGATGCCGACGGCACCATCAGGTACTCGACCGGCAGGCCGGGCCGGGAGAACGCCGACGCGGTCGCCGAGCCGCCCACGGCACTGATCATGCCGGGCAGCAATGCCGCGCTCACGGCGGCGATCGTCAGTCGGCGCGGCCATCTGGCGGCGGCGCCTCGTAACCTTTCAACGAATTTCATGATCCCTATCCATCCCAACTTTCATCTGCCGCGTCACCGCGGTCGATTGGCTGTGCGTCGGCAGTCAAGCACGACCCGCCAGTCGCGCCCGAGCGTCAACGCCGTTGGGACACATCGCGGTTAGCTAACGATTGAGACTCACGCGTGGACCCTCGCGTGACCGGCTCGTTATCTGTCATGATTCCGGCATGACAGACAACGCCGTCGCCGAGGCGCCGCTGAGCGGGGTGCGGGTGGTCGAGATCGCCAGCTTCGTCGCGGTGCCGCTGGCCGGCATGACACTGGCCCAGCTGGGCGCCGAGGTGATCCGGGTCGACCCGGTCGGCGGCGGCGCCGACTACCGGCGCTGGCCGCTCACGGCCGGGGGGACCAGCATCTACTGGACCGGCCTGAACAAGGGGGTCCGGTCGGTCGCGGTCGACCTGCGCGCCGCCGACGGCCAGGACCTGGTCCGCCGACTCATCCTCGGCGCGGGCGTGTTGATCACCAACGTCGTTGGGCGGCAATGGCATAGCTTTGAAACCCTCGTTGACGAGCGGCCGGATCTGGTTCACCTCGAGGTCAGCGGGCGAGCCGACGGCAGCACCGGCGTCGACTACACGGTCAACGCGGCGGCGGGCTTCCCGATGGTGACCGGCCCGCCCGACCACCAAGCCCCGATCAACCACGCCCTGCCGGCGTGGGACGTCGCCTGCGGGCTGTACGCGGCGCTCGGTGTGGTCGCCGCGCTGCGCCGCCGCGACGCCACCGGCCGCGGCAGCCAGCTGACCCTGGCCCTGGAGAACGTCGCACTGGCCACCGGCGGTGCGCTCGGCTTTCTCACCGAACCGATGGTCAACGGAACCGAACGCGAACGGCTGGGCAACTCCGTCTACGGCCAATACGGCCAAACCTTCCGCAGCTCCGACGGTGCGACGTTCATGATCGTCGCGCTGACCGCACGCCACTTCCGTGATCTCGCGGTGCTGACCGGAACATTGGAAGCCGTTGCCGCACTGGAGAAGGCGCTCGGCGTCGACTTCTTCGACGAGGGGGACCGGTTCCGCTACCGCGATGCGCTCACCGGGCTGTTCAACGTCTGGTTCGGCGGCCACACGGCCGAACAGATCAGCGCCGCGCTGTCGGAGACCGCCATCCTCTGGGAGCGCTACCGCAGCTTCGGCGAGGTGGCCGAAAGCGCGCGGGTCACCGAGAACCCGATGTTCCGCCCGCTGACCCAGCCGGGCCTCGGCGAATACCGGGCGGCCGGGCTGCCGTTGTCGTTCGACGGCGAGCACCCCGCGGCTCGGCCGGCGCCCGCGCTCGGCGACGACACCCGCGGTGTGCTCGCCGACCTGCTGGCGCTGCCCGCCGAGGAGATCGACCGGCTGATCGCGGCAGGCACGGTGGCCGGGGGCGCCGGATGAGCCGGCTGCTGCGACTGCTGGACGTGCAGCCCGGCGGCGCGCAGGTCTGGGTCGGCCCGCCGAGCGGACCGGACGGCAAACGCACCTACGGCGGCCACCTCGCCGGCCAGGCGCTGGCCGCCGCGCTGCGCACCGTCACCGCGCAGCTGTCGCCGACCTCGATGCATGTGCAGTTCCTGCGGGCCGGCGCCGCCGACGCGCCGATCGACTACCGGGTCGAGCCGGTCCACGATGGCCGCACCACAGCGGCGCGTCGGGTGCTGGCGACCCAGGGTGACCGGCTGCTGTCCACCACCGCGGTGTCGTTCGCCACGGCGTTGCCCGGGCCCGAACACGGCCGCGCCGGCGAGCCGCCGGCGGACCCCGAGGCGCTGGCGCGGACCGGGCCGATCGCGCCGGCGCCGTCGATGCCGCTGGAGGAGATCGACATCCGGATCGATGATGCCGGAACCGGCGAGCAGTTCACCCGGCAGTTCTGGTGGCGGGCGACCGAGCCGCTCCCGGCCGACCCCGGGGTGCACGCGTGCGTCGCGGTGTACGTCACCGACGTCTACATGCTCGATCCCGCGCTGCAGGTGCACGGCATCGGCCTGCGTGATCGCACCCACCGCACCAGCACCACCGGCACCTCGGTCTGGTTCCACCGGCCCATTCGCGCTGACCGGTGGACCCTGCTGGAGTCGACGTCGCCCGCCGCGGCGCGCGGCCGCGGGATCGTCACCGCCGGGCTGCTGGATCGCGACGGTGTGCAGATGGCCACCGTCGTGCAGGAGGGTTTGGTGACACCGCGAGACACCTCGACCAACGAAAGGACATGACAATGCGCGTTCTGGACGTCGCCGACCTCACCGGATTACGGGGCGAATCGCTCGGTACCACCGACTGGGTGCCGATCACCCAGCACGAGGTCAACCTGTTCGCCGACGCCACCGGCGATCACCAGTGGATCCACGTCGACCCGGAGCGCGCGGCCGACGGCCCGTTCGGCACCACGATCGCCCACGGTTACCTGACGCTGGCCCTGCTGCCCCGATTCCACCACGCCCTGTTCCGGGTTGACGGGGTCAAGCTGGCGGTCAACTACGGCCTCAACAAGGTCCGGTTCCCGGCGCCCGTCCCGGTCGGGGCGCGGATCCGGGCCGCGGTCGCCATCGCCGACGTGACCGACCTCGGTGGGGGCGCTCATCAGGTGACGCTGTCGACCACGGTCGAGATCGAGAACGGCGCCAAACCGGCCTGTGTGGCCGAGAGCATCGTGCGTTACCAGGTCTGACCGCTTGGGGGTTGTCCACAGTCGGGGGTTTGTCCCCCGGGCGGCGGTGCTCGCGGGCGGCGTGTCAGACCCCGGCGATAGCATTCGAACATGCGTTCGGTCAACTCGTCGGAGGGCGTCGCCACCGCCCTGGAGGCGTTCGATGCCGCCTTCGAGCGGTTGTTGGAGCTGGACTGCGACGCGTTGCTGACCTGCGAGCAGCTGTGGGTGCTGGAACGGTTGGAGACCATGCGCCGGCGCCTGCCGGCCGCGGAGCATCGGGTGGTGCGCGCGATGTCGGTTCGCGACGATGTGGTCGAGCTCGGCGGCACCCTGCGGTACGTGTTGGCTGAGCGGCTGCATATCACCCGCGCGGAGGCGCGTCGGCGCATCGACCTGGCCGACGAACTCGGCCCGCGTCGCACCCTGACCGGCCAGCCGGCCGAGCCGCTGCACCCGGCGATGGCCACCGCCCAGCGGGACGGCCGGATCAGTGAGGCCCATATCCGGGTGATCCGGTCGTTTCTGGGGCAGTTGCCGATGTTCGTCGATGCGCCGACCCGCGCCAAGGCCGAAGCCGACCTGGTCGGCTACGCCGCCAGCTTCCGGCCCGATCAACTGGCGAAGCTGGCCGACCGGATGGCCGACTGTCTCAACCCCGACGGGAACTTCAACGACGAGGACCGGTGTCGGCGGCGCACCCTGACCATCGGGCGTCAGGGCCGGGACGGCATGAGCGAGATCCGCGGTTTCCTGACCCCGGAGTTCCGGGCGACCCTGGATGCGGTGCTGGCCAAGCTCGCCGCACCCGGGATGGCCAACCCGGCCGATGAGCACCCCTGCGTCTCGGGCACACCGGCACAGCAGGCCATCGACGGCGACACCCGCACACCGGGGCAGCGCCACCACGACGGGCTGCACGCCGCGCTGCGGGCGCTGCTGGCCTCCGGCGACCTGGGCCAACACAACGGCCTGCCCGCCTCGATCATCATCTCGACCACCCTGGCCGAACTGGAGGCCGGCACCGGTAAGGCGCACACCGGCGGCGGGACCTGGCTGCCGATGCGCGACGTGCTCCGGATCGCCTCGCACGCCCATCACTACCTGCGGATCTATCAGGGCGCTAAAGAGCTCGCGCTGTTTCACACCAAGCGGCTGGCCTCCCCGGGCCAGCGGATCGTGTTGTATGCCCGCGACCGGGGCTGCACCAGGCCCGGCTGCGACGTCTGCGGCTACTTCACCGAGGTGCACCACGTCACCGGCTACGCCAGCACCGGACGCACCGACATCGATGACTTGGCGCTGGCCTGCGGGGTCGATCACCGGCTGATCCGCCCCGGCGGCTGGAGCACCCGCACCAACGCCCGCGGGGAAACCGAGTGGATCCCGCCACCGGGCCAAGACACCGGTCAGCCGCGCACCAACACCTACCACCATCCGGAGAAACTGCTCCACCACGACGACGACTCCGCCGCCGGCGACGACGATCCGGAAAATGCGTCCGGGAGCTAACCCGGGCGGGGCATACGATCGGTTCGTGTTCGAATCCGAGGGGTTGCTCAGCTCGCTCGACGTGCGGGAGGCGACCTTCGGGAAGCCGCCGATCGGCAAGCGCGGCTACAACAAGGAGCAGGTCGACGAGCTGCTGGAGCAGATCGCCGATTGCCTCGAGTCCCGAAACGCGTTGTCGGCCGACGATGTTCGGCACGCCCGGTTCGGGTTGCCGCCGATCCTGCGGCGCGGCTACAACGAGGACCAGGTGGACGTGTTCTTTGATCGCGCGGGGGCCTCGATCGAGGCGCTGCAGCAGCGGGGCCGCTAGGCGACACCGTTATCATCGACCGCATGGCCGAGGGGCAGCGCGTTTTCAGCGCCGACGAAGCGCGCTCGATCAGTTCTCGTAAACCACCGTTCTGATGCGCATCACCGCCGTCGTCGAACAGTCCGTACCGCTGCGCGGCGACATCGCCAACGCCCTGGTCGACTTCTCCACGCACACCGTCTCGCTGGTCGCAGTGGTCTCCGACGTGATCCGGGGCGGGGCGCCGGTGGTCGGGGTGGCGTTCAACTCGATCGGCCGGTTCGCCCAGAGCGGCATCCTGCGCGATCGGATGATCCCGCGCCTGCTGTCCGCGCCGCCGGAGAGCCTGCAGGACGATTCCGGCGGGCTGGACCCGGCGCGCGTGCTGGCCTGCGCGATCCGCGACGAGAAACCCGGCGGGCACGGCGACCGCGCGGCCGCCGCAGCGGCCCTGGAACTGGCCTGCTGGGACCTGAACGCGAAACTCGCCGACGAACCCGCCTACGTCACGATCGCCCGCCGCGCCGGCAGGCAACCGGCCGACGGCGTCCCGGTCTACGCCGCCGGCGGCTACTACTACCCCGACGGCGGGCTCCCCGCGCTGCGCGACGAGATGCGCGGCTACCTCGACAGCGGGTACGGCGCGGTGAAGATGAAGATCGGTGGCGCCGCACGACGGGAGGACCTGGCCCGGCTGGAAGCGGTGATCGACGTCGTCGGTGAGGGCGCCCGGGTGGCCGTCGACGCCAACGGCCGCTTCGCCACCGACGCCGCCCTCGCCTGGGCGAAGGTGCTCGCCCCCTACCGGCTGCGCTGGTTCGAAGAGCCCGGCGATCCCCTGGATTTCGAGCTCAACCGCCGCCTGATCGAGCACTACGACGGCCCGGTCGCCACCGGGGAGAACCTGTTCTCCGCACCCGACGTGACCAACCTGCTGCGCTACGCCGGGATGCGCGCGAACCGCGACGTATTCCAGATGGACGCCGGGCTCAGCTACGGGCTGACCGAGTACGCCCGCATGCTGAACCTGTTGGAAGAGCACGGCTTCGACCGGGCGCAGGTCTTCCCGCACGGCGGGCACCTGATCAACCTGCACATCGTCGCCGGACTCGGCCTCGGCGGCTGCGAGGCCTACCCCGGCGTCTTCCAGCCGTTCGGCGGTTACTCGCCGGACTGTGTCCTCTCCGGCGGGCGGATCACCCCGGCGGATGCGCCGGGATTCGGTTTGGAGCGGAAACCCGGCCTGGCTGAGCTGATCGGGAAGGTGGCGTCATGAAGATCGGCGTAATCGGCTGCGGCGCCATGGGTTCCATCTACGCGGCCAAGCTCGGCGCGGCCGGTAACGACGTGCTGGTGATCGATCGCGGCCGGGACGGCGTCGACCGGATCAACGCCGCCGGGCTGCGGGTCAGCGGACCCGACTCCGACCAGACGGTGCCGCTGCGGGCCGCCACCGCCGCCCCGGCCGAGCAGATGGATCTGGTGGTGCTGTCGGTGAAGGCCGCCGACGTCGCCGTCGCGGCACGACAGGCGCTGCCGCTGCTCGGCCCCGACACCCCGGTGCTGACCATCCAGAACGGCCTGGGGTCCGCCGAGGCCTTCGCCGAGATCGTCGGCGCGGACCGGGTCGCGGTGGGCATCGCCAGCGGCTTCGGCGCCGCCCGGGTCGCTCCCGGCCATGTGCGCCACAACGCGATGCGGGCGGTCCGGCTCGGGGCCTACCGCGGGCTGCCGGCGGAGGCCGTCGAGGCGATCGCGCAGACCTGGTCCGCGGCCGGGTTCGACGCCGCCGCGGTAGCCGATATCGCCGCCATGCAGTGGGAGAAACTGATCTGCAACGCCGCCTACAGCGCGCCGTGCGCCCTGACCGGCCTGCTCGTCGGGCAGGTGCGCGACGACCCGGACCTGGGTCCGGTCAGCCGGGCGGCGGCGACCGAGGCCTGGCAGGTCGCCCGGGCCAGCGGCATCGCGATCCAGGTCGACGACCCGGTGGCGCACGCGCGCGCCTTCGGCGCGGCCGTGCCCGACGCCAAACCGTCCGCACTGCTGGACCACGAGGCGCGCCGGATCAGCGAGATCGACGTCATCAACGGCGCGGTCTGCCGCTACGGGGAACGCGCCGGAGTGCCCACACCGGTCAACACCACGCTGACCGGGCTGGTCAAGGCCGTCGAGCGATCCTGGGGCCGGTAGCGTGGCTGGCGTGCCGACCGTGGTGCGCAGTGCGCAGAGAGCCGACATCACCCCGCTCGCGCGGGTGCTGGGCCGCGCCTTCCACGACGACCCGGTCTCGATATGGCTGCTGCCCGACGCGCGGGCCCGCGAGGTCCGGCTACCCCGGATGTTCGCCGCGCTGACCCGCTACCACCACCTGCGCGGTGGGGGCGCGGAGGTGGCCACGGTGGACGGCACCGTCGGCGGGGTGGCGCTGTGGGATCCGCCGGGGCGGTGGCGGCCGTCCCGCCGCGCCGAGTTGCTGGCGATGCCGGCGATGATCGTGGCGTTCGGCACCCGGCTGGCCGCCGGACGCGACCTCACCGAGTTGATGCAACGCGACCATCCCGAGGAGCCGCACTGGTACCTGGCCACCATCGGCAGCGACCCGACGATGCGCGGCCGCGGCCTGGGCCGCGACCTGATGCGATCGCGACTCGACCGCTGCGACGCCGAGCACAGCCCGGCGTACCTGGAGTCCAGCAAGGCCGAGAACGTCCCCTACTACGAGCGGTTCGGTTTCCAAGTGACCGGTGAGATCACCATCCCCTCCGGCGGGCCGACCCTGTGGCGCATGTGGCGGAGACCGCGATGAGCCTCAACGACCGCTACGGACCGTGGGCGCTGATCGCCGGCGGATCCGAGGGCGTGGGCGCCGAATTCGCCGACCTGCTGGCCGGCGCCGGGCTCAACCTGCTGCTGGTGGCGCGTTCGCCGGAACCGCTGGAGAACACCGCCGAACGCTGCCGCGCGCACGGCACCCAGGTGCGCACCCTCGCGCTGGATTTGACCGATCCGGCCGCGGGGGAGCGGATCGCCGAGCTGGCCGGCGATGTCGAGGTGGGCCTGCTGATCTACAACGCGGGGGCCAACACCTGCAGCGCGGAATTCCTCGACGGCGACCTCGCCGACTTCCGCAAGGTCCTCGACCTCAACATCGACACCCAGCTGGACCTGGTGCAGCGCTTCGGCCGGCCGATGCGCCGCCGCCGGCGCGGCGGCATCCTGCTGGTCGGCTCGATGGCCGGCTACCTGGGCTCGACGCGGCACAGCGTCTACGGCGGGGTCAAGGCGTTCGGCCGGATCTTCGCCGAAAGCCTCTGGCTGGAACTGCGCGACCACGATGTCGACGTGCTGCACCTGGTGTTAGGGGTGACCCGCACCCCGGCGATGCAGCGGGTCGGGCTCAACTTCGACGCGCCCGGCATCCGGGTCGCCGAACCCCGCGAGGTCGCGGCGCAGGGTCTCGACCAGCTACCGCACGGACCGGTCTTCATCGCCGGCGGCAACGCCGAGGATGTGGCCCGCCGCAACAACCCGGATCGGGCGAAGGTCGTGCTGGGCACCCACCGCGCCATGCAGCGGCTGCTCGGGATCGAGGACTGAATGCGGCTCGGGCTGGTCACCCCGGTGGTGCTGCAGGTCCCCGGCGTGGCCTCGGACTGGGAGCGCACCGCCGGGCCGGAGGAGATCGCGACGATCGCGGCCGCCGCCGACCGGCTCGGCTTCGACCACCTGACCTGCGCCGAGCACGTCGCGGTACCCGCCGGCGACACCGAGCGTGGCACCACGTACTGGGACCCGTTGGCCACGTTGAGCTTTCTCGCGGCACGCACCTCCGGTATCCGGTTGACCACCTCGGTGCTGGTGCTCGGCTACCACCACCCGCTGGAGATCGCGAAACGCTACGGGACACTGGATCGGCTCAGCGGCGGGCGGCTCGTGCTCGGCGTCGGGGTCGGGTCGCTGCGCGCGGAGTTCGACCTGCTCGGCGCGCCGTTCGAGGACCGCGGCGCCCGCGCCGACGATGCGCTGGCCGCCCTGCGCGCCTCGTTCGGGCAGGAGCGGGTGTCCTACCGCGGCAGCCACTTTCACTATGACGCGATGATCGTCGAACCCTGCGCGGTCCAGCAGCGGGTGCCGATCTGGGTGGGCGGGCACACCCGCCGATCACTGCGTCGCGCAGTCGAGTTCGGCGACGGCTGGATGCCGTTCGGCCTGCGCTACGCCGCGATCAGCGAGCTGCTGGCCGCGCTGCCGCCACCGCCGGGCTTCGAGATCGTCTTGTCCACCGGCCGCGCCGTCGACCCCGGCGGTGATCCGGCCGACACCACCAATCGGCTGCGGCGGCTGCGCGACGCCGGCGCGACCATGGTGTCCTGTGTGGTGGCCGCCCGCTCCGCCGAGCACTACTGCGACCAGCTGGCCGAGCTGCGTGAGTTGGCCGATCGGCTCAGCGAGGAGCAAACGTGACCGATGACGCACTGCGGCAGCGGCTCGACGAACTCGAGCAGCGGCTGCGGGCGGTGGAGGACGAGCGTGCCATTGCCCGCCTCATCGCCTCCTACGGTCCGCTGGTCGACGCCGGGGAGGCCGAGGCGACCGCCGGCCTGTGGACCGTCGACGGCAGCTACACGGTCGAAGACCGGCAGATGAGCGGCCGCGATGCTGTGCGCGCCATGGTCGACTCCGATGACCACCAGCGGTTGATCGCGCGCGGCAGCGCGCATTTCCTGGGTCCGGCGGTGATCCGCGTGACCGGCGACACCGCGGAGGCGGTCTGCCAGTCGCTGCTTTGCCTGCGCCGCGCCGAGGGCGACGGCTACCTGCTGCTGCGGGCCACCGTCAACCACTTCCATCTGGTGCGCGGTGTGACCGGTTGGCGGATCCGGTCGCGGACCGCGCAGGTCCTCGACGGCAGCGACCGGGCACGATCGCTGCTGGCGCGCGTGACGGGATAATCACGGGGTGCGCTTCCACGGCAAGACCGCGTTCGTCACCGGCGGAGCCGCCGGACTCGGCCGGGAGTTCGCCCGGGCGCTCACCGACGCGGGCGCCGCGGTCGCCATCGCCGACATCGACGCCGCGGCCGCGCGGCGCACCGCGGAGGAGTTGAACGACGACGGCGGCCGGGTCTGGGCGGTGCCCTGCGATGTCGCCGACGAACAGCAGGTCGACGCCGCGATCGTCGGGACGGTCGAGCGGTTCGGCGGAGTGGACATCCTGGTCAACAACGCCGGGCTGCACCTGCTGCGCTACAACCAGCCGTTCGGCGTGCTGTCCCGCGCCGATGTCCGCGCGCTGTTCGACGTGAACGTGATCGGTGTCGTCAACTGCACCCTGGCCTGTCGCGAGCCGATGCGCGCCCGGGGCGGCGGGGTCGTCGTCAACCTGGCATCGGTGGCCGGCTACCTCAACGTCACCCCCTACGGGGTATCGAAGCTGGCGGTGCGGGGGCTGACCGTGGCCTTCGCCACCGAACTGGCCGCCGATCGCATCCGGGTCAACGCGATCGCGCCGGGGCTGACCGACACCGCCAACACCCTGGACGACCTGCCGAGCTCGCTGGTGCAGCACATCGTGGCCGAGCGTCAGCTGGTGCACCGGTTGGGCACCGCGGGCGACGTGGTCGCGGCGTTGCTGTTCCTCTGCTCCGAGGAGGCGTCGTTCATCACCGGGGAGACGCTGCGGGTCAGCGGCGGCTACCCGCTCGGCCTCTGAGCGCCACCGCCACCCCGTCGCGCCCGCGAGGACGAAGCCACCGCCACCCCGTCGCGCCCGCGAGAACGAAGCCACCGCCACCCCCGTCGCGTCCGCGAGACAGAGCCACCGCCACCCCCGTCGCGCCCGCGAGACAGAAGCAGTGCAGGTGCCCACTCGCACTTTCGCTGCATGGTTTCGCTCTCGCGGAATGGGCGGCCGGAATGGGTGGCCGGAATGGCCGGGCGGCGCGACCGCGCGGCGCTCAGCGGTGCCACCCCGGTGCCGGGACCCGCGGTGCCCGCGGTGCTCGAGGCCACCGACGGGCGCGGGGCGGCCGCCGTGATCGACGCGGTGGGCAACGACGCCACCCTCACCGAGGCGCTGACCTGCGTCCGGCCGGGCGGCACGGTGTCGGTGGTCGGGGTGCACGACCTGCAGCCGTTCCCGTTCCCGGCGCTGATGGCGTTGGTGCGCAGCACCACCTTGCGGATGACCACCGCGCCGATCCAGCGCACCTGGTCGGAGCTGGTGCCGCTGATCCGGGCCGGTCGGCTCGACACCGGCGGCATCTTCACCCACGCGATGGCGCTCGAGGATGCCGCGGAGGCCTACACGATGTTCGCCGCCCGCAGCCCGGAGTGCCTCAAGGTGGTGCTGCGCACCAACGCCATCAGCGCCGGGAACGGGAACGGCTGCAGGTCGTGCACCCCGACCACCGACACCGTGCCGCCCGGCCGGACGCAGGTCAGCGCCTCGGTGAGGGTGGCGTCGTTGCCCACCGCGTCGATCACGGCGGCCGCCCCGCGCCCGTCGGTGGCCTCGAGCACCGCGGGCACCGCGGGTCCCGGCACCGGGGTGGCACCGCTGAGCGCCGCGCGGTCGCGCCGCCCGGCCACCGGGTCGATGGCGAGCACCGTGCCCGCGCCCTGCGCGATCGCGCTGCGCACCGCGCACAACCCGACCGCGCCGAGCCCGAACACCGCCACCGTGCCGCCGGGCGGGATGTCGGCGCGTTGAGCGGCCGCCCAGCCGGTGGCGAGGTTGTCGGTGAGCAGCAGGGCGTCCTCGTCGGTGAAGCCCTCGGGCACCGGCAGCAGCTGAAAGTCCGCGGCCGGCACGGCGAGCAGCTCGGACTGCCCGCCGCCCAGCGCGCCAGATCCGAACACCTGCGGGCCGCCGGCACAGATCACCGGGTCGCCGGTGGCGCAGCCGGCGCAGTGGCCGCACCCGGCCACCGACGACACCAGCACCGCATCGCCGACGGCCACCGTCCTGACCTGGGCGCCGACCTCGACGACGGTGCCGACCACCTCGTGGCCGAGCGGAACCGGCTCGGGCAGCGGGTAGTCCCCCTCGTAGAAGTGCAGGTCCGAACCGCAGATCGCGGCGGCGCGCACCGCGACGATCGCGCCGTCGGGGCCGGGCAGCACCGGGTCGGGGCGGTCGGTGACGCGCACGGTGCCGGGAATGTCGATGACGACCGATCGCATGGGGCTCCTCGGGTCGGGGTTGTCCCGAGCCTAAGCGAGCCCGCGGTGCTCAGCGGGTGCTGCGCCACCCGCCGATGCCGTGGGTGACCATCCGGATCTGCTTGACCGCGGTGCGGCGGATCTCTTCGAGCGCCTCCGGATTCTGCACGTCCTCGATCGACTCCGCGATGAAGATCATCGAGTTGACGAACAAAGTGGCCAGCACGTTGAGGTCTTCGGTGCTCCACTCGTTCAAGCCGGTGAACCGGGCCAGGTCGGTGGCCAACTCCGAGGTGATCAACCGGATCTCGCTGCGGATCGCGTAGCGCAGCACGGTCACCCCGCTGTTGCGCTCCCGGCTGATGAACCGCCAGTGCTCCCGTTGGGCGGTGACGTTCTCGACCAGCGCGTCCACCGAGGACTCGATCACCCGGTTGGGGTCGACCTTGTCGGTCCGGGCCTCGCGGAGCATGTCGCGCAAGGCACGGAAGGATTCGTCGATCAACGCCAGCCCGAGCGCCTCCATCGACTGGAAATGCCGGTAGAACGCGGCCGGCACGATCCCGACCTCGCGGGTCACCTCGCGCAGGCTCAGCGCGCTGAAACTGCGGTCCTCGAGGAGCTTCAACGCGGCCGCCACGATCGCCTTCCGGGTGGCTTCCTTGCGCTCCTCGCGGGAGCGGGAATCGCGTGGCCGCGCAGAACGTGATCCAGGAGCACGACTGTTCACTGTGTGAACTCTAGCACAAACACGGGTGATTCCCTTGACGACCTGGCGGTATGCAAATCACAGTGTACACATGTTCACTCAAACTTTGACGTCCTCGCTCGGGGAGCGGCTGCGTGGAACGCGCCTGCTCAGCGTCCTCACCGGACCGCACGGCGTGGACCGCTACACCGAGCTTCTCGACCCCACCCTGGTGCTCGGCGACGCCCGGGCGAAAGTGGTCGCGGTGCGCCGCACCACCCCGCGCAGTGTCACGCTGAAGCTGGCCCCCAACGCCGCGTTCACCGAACGCCACCCGCTGCGGGCCGGCCAGCACGTCAACCTCACCGTCGAGATCGACGGGCGCCGCCACACCCGCTGCTACTCCCCGGCCAACGTCGAGGGCGCAGGCGAGCTGGAACTGACCATCGGCCACCACGACGGCGGCCTGGTCTCCAGCCACCTCTACGACCACGCCGAGGTCGGCATGGTGGTCGGGCTCGACGGCGTGGCCGGCGAGTTCGTGTTGCCCCCCGAGCGACCGAGGCACCTGCTGTTCGTCGCCGGCGGCAGCGGCATCACCCCGGTGATGGCCATGCTGCGCACCCTGCACGCCGAGGGCTACGACGGCACCGCGACCCTGCTGCACTACGTGCGCAGCGCCGCCGACGCCTGCTACCGCGACGAGCTGGCCGCGATGCCGGGCGTCAGGGTGCTCTACGGCTACACCCGCGACGGGGTCGGCGACGTCACCGGACACTTCGGTCCCGAGCACCTCGCCGCGGCGGTGGGGGAGCGGAGCGTCGAGCCGACGGTGTACGTCTGCGGCCCGGCGGCGCTGGCCGACGCGGTGCGCGCGCACTGCACCACGGTGTACTCCGAGAGTTTCACCCCGCCCGAGTTCGTGCTGCCCACCGAGCCGTCCGGCGGGCAGGTGTCCTTCACCGCCAGCGAGGTCGGCGTCGTCGACGACGGACGCAACCTGCTGGAGCAGGCGGAGGCCGCGGGGCTGAGCCCCCGGCACGGCTGCCGGATGGGCATCTGCCACACCTGCACCTGCCGCAAGACCAGCGGCGTGGTGATGAACCTGACCACCGGCGCGGTCTCCAGCGCCGACCCCGAGAACATCCAGATCTGCGTGAGCGTCCCCGTCGGCGACGTCCAGATCGACCTGTGACCCGCTTTCTATCCCACCGAGGAGAACCACGATGAGCACCAAGACGATCACCCTGACCCCCGAGCAGGCCGACGCGTTCGGCAAGGAGCTCGACGCGATCCGCGAGAGCGTGCTTGCCGACCTGGGCAAGCGCGATGCCGACTACATCCGCCGGGTCGTCAAAACCCAACGCGCGCTGGAGGTCGGCGGCCGGGCGCTGCTGTTCGCCGGCATCCTGCCCCCGGCCTGGCTGGCCGGCACCACCATGCTCGGGCTGGCCAAGATCATCGACAACATGGAGATCGGCCACAACGTCATGCACGGCCAGTACGACTGGATGCGCGACCCGGCGCTGGCGGGCCGAGACTTCG
This sequence comes from Mycobacterium sp. 1274756.6, assembly GCF_001668625.1. Classification (GTDB taxonomy): domain Bacteria; phylum Actinomycetota; class Actinomycetes; order Mycobacteriales; family Mycobacteriaceae; genus Mycobacterium. The sequence continues at coordinate 48,840 of NZ_LZLJ01000096.1, read as the reverse complement.
AGTGGGACACCGCCTGCCCGGCCGATCAGTGGCGGCACAGCCACAACTACATGCACCACACCTACACCAACATCGTCGGCATGGACCGCGACATCGGCTACGGCATCCTGCGGATGAGCCCCGATCAGCGTTGGGAGCCCTACTATCTGGGCAACCCGCTGTACGCGTTCCTGCTGATGGTGCTGTTCCAGTACGGCGTGGCGGTCCACGAGCTGGAGTTCGAGCGCATCCGGGCCGGCGAGATCGGCTTCACCGACAAGCGCGAGATGCTGCGTGAGACGTGGCGCAAGGTCCGGCGGCAAACCCTCAAGGACTACGTCGCGTTCCCGCTGCTGGCCGGCCCGTTCGCGCCGTGGGTGTTCGCCGGCAACCTCACCGCCAACCTGATGCGCAACGTCTGGGCCTACACGATCATCTTCTGCGGGCACTTCCCCGACGGCACCCAGGAGTTCAGCGTCGAGGAGACCCGCAATGAGTCCCGCGGCATGTGGTACTTCCGGCAGATTCTCGGCTCGGCGAACCTGACCGGCGGCAAACTGTTCCACCTGCTGAGCGGCAACCTGTCCTTCCAGGTCGAACACCACCTGTTCCCCGACCTGCCCGCGCACCGCTACGCCGAGATCGCCCCGAAGGTCCGGGAGATCTGCGGCCGCTACGGCATCCCCTACAACACCGGGCCGCTGCACAAGCAGTTCGGCTCCGTGGTGCGCAAGATCGTGAAGCTGGCCCTTCCGCCGATCGGTTCCGCCCGCACCGACGCGCCCGCCGAGCAGGCGACGGCCGCGGCCTGAGGTAGCCGACGACACCGGTGCGCTCCGTGGGCCACAATGAGCCCATGGAGTGGACCGGTGCCCGTTATGCCGACAGCCCCACCGTCACGGTGGCCACTGGGATCGACGCGCCGCCGGAGGCGGTGTGGCGAATCGTCACCGACATCGCGGTGATGCCCACCTTCAGCTCCGAACTGCAGTCGGTGGAATGGCCCGGCGACAGCACCGGCCCGGCGCTGGGCGCCACCTTCGTCGGGCACAACCACAACCCGGCGATCGGGCAGTGGAGCGCACCCGCACAGGTCATCGCCTGCGCCGAACCGCGTGAGTTCGCCTGGGCGGTCGGCGATCCCGGCGACCCGGCCGCCGTCTGGCGGTTCACTCTCGAACCGGACGGTGAGGCGACCGCGTTGTCCTACACCGCCCAGCTGGGCCCGGGACCGTCCGGGTTGTCGATGGCGATCGAGGCCATGCCGGAGAAGGAACAGAAGATCGTCTTCGTCCGGCTGCGCGAATTCGAGACCGCGATGACCGCCACGCTCGCGGGCATCAAAGAGCTCGCCGAAGGCGCCGGCGACTGATGCGCGCCGCCACCACGGTCGAGGCATCGGGCTTCGGCGACGACCCGCGGCAGGTGATCGAATTCGTCGTCGAAGCCGAAAAACTGGGCCTGGACCTGTGTTTCGTGGCCGAAGCGTGGGGCTCGGACGCGCCGTCGGCGCTGGGATACCTGGCCGCCCGTACCGAGCGGCTGTTGTTGGGATCCGGGGTGATCCAGATCGGCACCCGGTCTCCGGTGGCGATCGCCCAAGCCGCGATCACTCTGGCCAATCTGTCCGGTGGACGGTTCATGCTGGGGCTGGGCGCTTCCGGGCCACGGGTGATCGAGGGCCTGCACGGCGAGGCGTTCGCCCGTCCGCTCACCCGAATCAAGGAGAGCATCGACATTATCGGCCAGGCGTTCGCCGGGGAGAAGATCACCTACGCCGGCGCCCGCTACACCCTGCCCCGTCCCGACGGGGAAGGCGCCGCGATGCGGCTGTCGACGCGTCCGCAACACCCGATCCCGCTGTACCTGGCGGCCATGTCGCCGGCGATGCTGCGACTCACCGGGGAGGTCGCCGACGGCTGGCTGGGCACCAGTTTCGTGCCCGAAGGGGCGGTGCACGCCTACTTCGCCCACCTCGACGAGGGGTTGGAGCGCTCCGGGCGCACCCGCGCGGACCTCGACATCTGCCAGGGCGCGGAGGTCGCCTTCGCCGCCGACGAGGCCACCCTGAAACACTTGGTCGACGCGCGCAAGGGCGAGCTGGCCTTCAGTCTCGGCGGGATGGGCAGCGTCAACACCAACTTCTACAACCGCGCCTACAGCAGGCAGGGCTGGACCACGGTGGCCGCCGAGATCAAGCAGCGCTGGCAGGCCGGTGACCGCGCCGGGGCCGCCGACCTGGTCACCGACGAGATGGTGTTGGCCACCACGCTGATCGGGACCGAAGAGATGGTGCGCGACCGGCTTGCGGTCTGGAGCGACGCCGGGGTGAACACGGTGCGCCTGTATCCGGCCGGGGACACCCTCGAGGCCAAACTCGACACGTTGGGCCGGGCCATCGAGTTGGTCCGTGCGGTACAGCCGCGCCGGTGAGGGGTTTCGCGTGCCGCCGGCGCTGCCCGGCTACGCGACGCCGATCGTCACCTCGGTGGATTTGATGAACACGGTGGCGTCCTGGCCGGCCTCCAGGCCAAGGCTTTCCGCCGCCTCCTTGGTGATCGAGGAGGTGATGACTTGGTCACCGCCGGCCAGGCGGACCTTCACGGTGGCCATCACCGCGCCGATGTCTACTTCAGCGATGGTGCCGGCTAATTGATTTCGGGTGGAGAGTCGCATCGTGCCCCTTCCGGTCCGTCACAGTCCGCCCAGCGTAAGCGCGAACCAAGCGGTCGAGCGGCCGATCCGGCAAGATCAGCGGGGCGACCGCGAGCCCAGCAACGCGGTCGCGGCGGCCACGGCCGGACCGATGATCTCGCTGGCATCGCGGCCGTCTTCGACGGTGAGCGCGGTCAACTCCCGGATCCCGCCGAGCAGGATCACCGCCAACGGCGGCGTCAGCGGCGGCAGACCGGCACGGCGAAAGCTCGCGTTGCCGCTCAACTCGACCAACAGCTCGGTCAACAGTTGCAGGCCGCGGCGCTGCACCGGGCGGGCGGCCGCGCCCAGGGACGGCAGCTCGCGGATCCAGCTCAAGGTGACCGCCAGTCGCTCGCCGATATGGGCCACGTAGGCGGCCACGGCCGATTCGACCTGATCGCGCCAGGCGATGGAGGGGTCGACGGCGGATCGGATCCGCGCACGCAGCCGCTCTTCGTCGGCGAACAGGAGCTCCAGGAAGCACTCGTCCTTGCCGGCGAACCGGTCGTAGAAGGTGCGTTTCGACGTGCGGGCCGAGCGGACGATGTCGGCCACCGTCGTCGCCCGGTAGCCGCGTTCGGCGAGGGAGGTGGCCAGGCCGTCGAGCAACCGCTGCCGGAACGGGTCGGCGCCGTCGGTGGCTCCCGAGGTCTCGGCCACCGCGGTCATCGCCACGCCACTCCCGTCGCCCTTGTCACTCTTGGTACTTCAGCGTACCGTGCGAGGTGCGCCGTCGTGGTACATCGCGGTACCGGCGGGTAGGAGGAGTTGCATGACGGAAGTCGTCTCAGCCCCGGCGCTCCGGCTGCCACCCGGGCCGCGGATCCCTCGGCTGATCCAGGGTCTCGGCTTCTCGTTCGGCCGTCGCCAGCTGATCCAGCGGGTCGCCCGGCGGTACGGTTCGGCGTTCACCGCTCGGGTGCCCGTCTTCGGATCGATCGTCATGGTGACCGACCCGCAACTGGCCAAACGCGTGTTCACCAGCAGTCCCGAGGTGCTGGGCAACATCCAGCCCAACCTGAGCCGGGTGCTGGGCCCCGGCTCGGTGTTCGCCCTCGACGGCGACGCCCACCGGGCGCGGCGGCGGCTGCTCTCCCCGCCGTTCCACGGCCAGAACATCAAGAACTACGAGCGGATCATCGAAGAGGAGACCCTCGCCGAAACCGCCACCTGGCCGGTCGGCACGCCGGTGGAGACGTTGCGGCCGATGAACCGCATCACCCTCAACGTGATCCTGCGCGCAGTGTTCGGTGCCGAGGGCGCCGATCTGGACGAACTCCGCGAGATCATCCCGCCCTGGGTGACTTTGGGCTCCCGGCTGGTCGCCTTTCCCACCCCGAAACGCACCTACGGGCGCTACTCGCCGTGGGGGCGGCTGGCCGCCTGGCGCGCCCAGTACGAGACCGTCATCGATCGCCTGATTGCGACCGTGCGGGCCGACCCCGACTTGGAGCAGCGCACCGACATGCTGTCGCTGTTGCTGCGCAGCAGCTACGAGGACGGCTCGAGCATGTCGCGCGGGGACATCGGCGACGAACTGCTGACGTTCCTGGCCGCCGGGCACGAGACCACCGCCTCCACGCTGGGCTGGGTGTTCGAACGGATCAGCCGCCAACCGAAGTTGCTGACCCGGCTGACCGAGGAGGTCGACGCCCGCGGCAGCGACCTGCGGCAGGCGACGATCTACGAGCTGCAGCGCAACCGCACCGTCATCGACTTCGCCGGGCGCCGGGTGCTGGCCCCGTACTTCGAGCTGGGCGAGTGGGTGTTGCCGCGGGGCTGTCTGATCGGGGTCAGCATCTCCCAGATTCACGAGAACCCGGCGGCGTTCGACGACCCGGACCGGTTCGACCCGAACCGCTTCATCGACACCCGCCCCGCCACCTTCGCCTGGATCCCGTTCGGCGGCGGCACCCGTCGGTGCCCGGGTGCGACCTTCGCGAACGCGGAAATGGACGTGGTGGTGCGGACGGTGTTGCAGCACTTCACGATCGAGCCGTCGCGAGTAGCGGGAGAGAAATGGCACTCCCGCGGCGTGGCGTTCGTCCCGAAGGACGGCGGCCGCATCGTGGTGCGCCGCCGCTAGCATGACGGCCATGACCGATACCGCCCTTGTCGACATGATGAACGCCGGGATGGCGCAGACCATCCCGGCCGCGCACAACATGGGGGTGAAGATCGTCGAGGCGCGGCGCGGCCACGCCGCGGCCACCGTTCCCGCCGAGGGCAACGGCAATCACTTCGGCGTGGTCTATGCCGGCGTGGAGTTCACCGTTGCCGAGATCCTCGGTGGGGTCATCGCACTGTCCACGTTCGACTCGGCGAAGTACTTCCCGCTGGTGAAGAACCTCGACATCGCCTTCGTCGGGATGGCGCGCTCGGAGCTGCGCGCCGAAGCGAGCCTCGACGACGACACCATCGCCCGGGTGGAGGCCGAAGCGGCCGAGCGGGGCAAGGCCGACTTCGTGCTCGAGGCGACGGTCACCGACGCCGACGGGCAGACCGTGGCCACCACCCGCGGGCTCTACCAGTTGCGCGCCCACGGGCGCTGAGTCAGCGCTCCGCGCCGGCCGGCAGCCGCCACTCGGGCCGGACGAAGTGGCAGGTGTAGCCGCCCGGGTTGCGCTCCAGGTAGTCCTGGTGCTCCGGCTCGGCCTCCCAGAAATCACCGGCCGGACTGACCTCGGTCACCACCGGCGCCGGCCACCGCCCGGACGCGTCGACCTCGGCGATGGTGTCCAGCGCGATCTGCCGCTGGGCGTCGTCGAGGTAGAAGATCGCCGAGCGGTAGCTGGTGCCGATGTCGTTGCCCTGCCGGTTGCGGGTGGTCGGGTCGTGGATCGCGAAGAAGAACTCCAGCAGGCTGCGGTAGTCGGTGCGCCGCGGGTCGTAGGTGATCTCGATCGCCTCGGCATGACCGGCGTGGTTGCGATAGGTGGCGTTGGGCACGTCGCCGCCGGTGTAGCCCACCCGGGTGGCGAGGACGCCGGGCTGTTTGCGGATCAGGTCCTGCATGCCCCAGAAGCAGCCGCCGGCCAGAATCGCCGTCTCGTGTTCGGTCACCGGGTGGCCTCCGTTTCTCTCGCTGCCGCTGGCACCCAACCTACCGACGGCGCCCGCCTCCGGTCGAGTGCGCGAATTCCCGGCCGGGCCGGCCGCCGCGCGACCCTATGATGCCGGTGACGGGAAGGAGTGCGATGCCGGTCGTCGAATCATCGGTGCGGGTCCCGGTCGACCCGGCCACCGCGTTCGCGGTCTCCCAGACCACCGGCGAGATCCGGTTGCGCTGGGACCCGTTCATCGCCAAACAGTGGTTCGTCGACGGGGCGACGGCGCCCGGCAAGGGCGTGCGCACCCACACCCGGCACTGGTCGGGGCTGACCATGATCAGCGAGTACGTCTCGTTCAACCCGCCCACCAACGTCGGCATCAAGATCATCAAGGGGCCCTGGTTCTTCTCGACGTTCGGCAGCGGCTGGCGGTTCGCCCCCACCGGCGACGGCGACACGCTCGCGACCTGGCGGTACAACTTCACCTGCCGGCCGGCCTGGCTGGCGCCGCTGGCCGAGCGTATCGGGCGCTGGTGGCTGGGCCGCGACATCGACAAACGGATCGCCGGATTCGCCCGCGGCTGCGCCGATCCGGTGGTGCTGGCCGCGGTGGAGCAGCGCTGACCGCTCGACAACCCGAATGAAACGTGTTCTAGTTCAGGACGTGACGACTCCGCAGTTCAGCCGCGAGGAATTGGCGGCGGCCTTCGCCACTTTCGAGGACACGGTGGCCCGCGCCGCCTCCGCCAAGGACTGGGACATCTGGGTGGGCCACTACACCGACGACGTCGAGTACATCGAGCACGCCGCCGGCACCATGCACGGCCGCGAACCCGTCCGCGCCTGGATCCGCAAGACCATGTCGACGTTCCCGGGCAGCCACATGGCCGAATTCCCGTCGCTGTGGTCGGTGATCGACGAACCGACCGGGCGGATCATCTGCGAACTGGACAACCCGATGATCGACCCGGGCGACGGCACGGTCATCAACGCCACGAACATCACCATCCTCACCTACGGCGGCGACGGCCTGTGGCGGCGCCAGGAAGACGTCTACAACCCGCTGCGGTTCGCGTCCGCGGCGATGAAATGGTGCCGGAAGGCCAAGGAACTGGGCACCCTCGACGACGAGGCGGCCCGCTGGATGCAGCAGTACGGAGGCGGCGCATGAACACCCCGGCCAAACTCGTCATCGGGGCCAACGGATTCCTCGGCTCGCACGTCACCCGGCGGCTGGTGCAAGACAGCCCGGCGGGCACCGAGATCCGCGCCATGGTGCGCCCCAACGCCAACACCCGCAGCATCGACGACCTGGACGTGACCCGCTTCCACGGCGACATCTTCGACACCGCCACTCTGCGGGAGGCGATGACCGGCGTCGACGTGGTGTACTACTGCGTCGTCGACACCCGTGCGTGGCTGCGCGACCCGGCCCCGCTGTTCCGGACCAACGTCGAGGGCCTGCGCAACGTGCTCGAGGTCGCCAAGACCATGGACCTGAACCGGTTCGTGTTCACCAGCAGCTACGCCACCGTCGACCGCCGGCGCGGCAAGGTCGCGACCGAGGACGACGTTCTCGACCCGCGCGGGCTCACCCCCTATGTGGCCTCGCGGTTGCAGGCCGAGCAGATGGTGCTGCGCTACGCCACGGAAGAGGGGCTGCCCGCGGTGGCGATGTGCGTGTCCACCACCTACGGCGACGGTGACTGGGGCCGCACGCCGCACGGCGCGTTCATCGCCGGCGCCGTGTACGGCAAGCTTCCGTTCCTGATGAAGGACATCGCCCTGGAGGTGGTCGGCGTCGATGACGCGGCGCGGGCGTTGCTGCTGGCCGCCGAGCACGGCCGGGTCGGGGAGCGCTACCTGATCTCGGAGAAGATGATGGCGCTGACCGACGTCATCCGCGTCGCCGTGGAGGAGGCGGGGGTGGCGATGCCGCCGCGCACCATCCCGGTGCCGGGGCTCTATGCGCTCGGCGCGCTGGGCAGCCTCAAGGCGCGGCTCAGCGGTAAGGACGCCGAGCTGTCGGTGACCTCGGTGCGGATGATGCGCGCCGAAGCGCCGGTGGACCACGCCAAGGCGGTGCGCGAGCTGGGGTGGCAGCCGCGCCCGGTCGAGGAATCCATCCGGGAGGCCGCCCGGTTCTGGATGCGGCTGAAGAAACCCGAGAGTAAAACCGAAGGTGTGCGGGAGGTCTGGGACCTCTAGCGGCGACGGCGGAAGGAACCCATGACCGAGGCGAACGACCGGCCGGTCCTGGTGCCCACCGCCGACCATCCGATCACGGTCACCCCGACCGGGCATCGGGTGACCGTCCGGTGCGGTGGACAGCTGATCGCCGACACCGAAAACGCCCTGACCGTGCGGGAAGCGGGCTATCCGGCGGTGCAGTACATCCCGTTGGCCGATGCCGATCCGGCGGCGCTGAGCGGCACCGACAGCCACAGCTACTGTCCGTTCAAGGGGGAGGCCAGCTACTACCGGATCCGCACCGCCGACGGGAACGTCGTCGACGACGCGGCCTGGACCTACCGGCGCCCCCATCCGGCTGTCGCGGCGATCGGTGGGCATGTCGCGTTCTACCCGCGGGCCGCCCAGATCAGCATCGCGCCGGATTAGCCGGCGTTGTCGGTGGCGGGAAGCACCTGCTCGGCGAGGCGAGCGTCGCTGTACTCCCGCAACTCGACGATCAGCCCGTCACGGGTTTCGACGACGAACGCCACCGGGCTGTCGTAGCGATCGCCCGCGGTGGTGACCCCGGTCGCGCGCGCTTCGACGACCACGGTCTCGCCTTCGTTGATGCAGCCGAGCAGGTCGAGGGTGACCTCGACGGTCTGCTTGCGGTGCTCGACCAGCCGACGCAGCGCCGCCTGGTCGATGTGGCGATCGAGGGCGATGCTCCAGTAGCGGAAGTCCTCGGCGAGCAGGGCGAAGCCTTCGTCGAGGTCGCCGTCTTCGCAGAGGCACTGCAGAAACAACCACGCCAGCCCGGCTTGCGGGTCGTCGAACGGCGTGGTCACCAAGCCATCCTGACGCTGAAGCCAGGGGCGGTCAATCGAAAGCCGGTCGGTTTAGGTGGGCGAGATCTGCGCGGCGATCACGATCACGACGGTGGCGATGATCAGCACGGCCAGCATCCCCAGCGTGAAGATGCGGATACCGCGCGCGTAGTTCACTGGTCCATCTGACACTACGGGCCTCCTCGTGTTCAGCGCCCAGTATAGGCACGGCCCGACCGCGGACCCGCGGTGGTCATGGCCGAGGAGCCGGGGCGGTCAGTGGCCCGGGACCTCGGCGAACTTCCCGGCGTCGAGTGCGTCGAGCAATTGCTCGATGATCCAGGCCAGGGCGCCGTCGTCGCGGGGCAGCGTGGCCTGCTCGTAACCGATCACGGTGTAGAGCACGCACTGAGCGAAGACTTGCGCCTGCCGCTCGTTGCCCATGAGCTCCACGGCGGCGTCGTAGACGGCGTCGAACCGGAGCCGGTCGACTTTCCATTGCACCTCGCGGATGGTGGGATCCAACGCACTCCACACCCGGATGGCGGCCTCGGCGCCGTGCACCAGCCGACGGCCGGCGTGCAGCATCGCCTCGATGCGCTGCCGCGGATCGGGGTTGTCCTCAATTTTTTGGCTGATCCGGCGGCAACGTTCCTCCAGCCAGTGATCGATCAGGCCGTGGGTGAAGGCCGACCAGTTGGTGAAGTAGTGGTAGAAGGATCCGCTCGTCACGCCCAGCCGGGAGCAGACCTCGGCGAGTTTGAGCCCGCTGTAGCCGCGGTCGGCCAGGATGGCCAGACCGGTTTCGAAATACGCGTCCCGCGAGACCGGCGGTGTCATGGCTAGAGTTTATATTGTCGAGGCCGACAAATTTAGAGTGCAATTGCTCCCGCCGCGCCGGTCCTCCGGAGTTGTGGCAAACTTTTCACTGTGCCTCCCGTCGCGGGCCGAGGTCCGGGTCGCCCCCCAGCTACAAGTGGCGTCGAGACCCGCAAGAACATCGTTCGGGCCGCGCGCGAGGTGTTCGGCGAACTCGGGTACAGCGCGGCCACCTTCCAGGAGATCGCCAACCGGGCCGGCCTGACCCGGCCGGCGATCAACCACTACTTCTCCGACAAGGGCACGTTGTTCCGCGCGGTGCTCGCCGAAACCAACGTCCTGGCCGTCGGCGTGGGGATCGAACGCGCCGCCGCCGAGACCACGCTGCGGGGACGGCTGTCGGCGTTCACCTCCTCGGCGGTGGCGGCCGCTGCGGCGGATCGGTCGGTGGCGGCGTTCATGGTCGTCGCCATGCTGGAAGCGCGCCGCGACCCCAGCCTGATGCCGCCGGATACCGACCCGTTGGCCCGGTCGCGGAAGTTCCTGACCGGGGTGGTCGACGACGCCATCCGAAACGGTGACTACGACAGCGACGTCGATGTGGCGGGCCTGGTCGAGGTGCTGGTCTCGACGCTGTGGGGGCTGGGCTTCTACGCCGGGTTCATCGGCGAGCCGGTCGAAGTGCGCGAGACGGGGGAGCGGGTCGAGAGGCTCCTCACCAACCGGTTGTGGCGGTTGCGGGACTGAACGACGCGGCCGGGGCGCCAAAACCGCACATCGGCCCATAGCTTGGCTAACTATTCGGGTAGGATGGCGCGGGACTATGAGCGAGCAGGTGCAGTCGGTCCGAACCGACGATGACAGCTGGGACATCACCGAAAGCGTCGGCGCCACCGCATTGGGCGTGGCCGCCTCCCGCGCGGCCGAGACCGCCGGGCCGGACCCGCTGATCCGTGACGAGTTCGCCCGGCCACTGGTCACCGCCGCCGGCTCGGCGTGGGCCCGGCTCACCGACCCGGATTCGGGGTGGCTCGACCCCGACGACCGGTACGGGCACCGCATCCACGCCATGGCCCGCAACTACCAGGCGGTGCGCACCCACTTCTTCGACACCTTCGTCACCGGCGCGGCCGCCGCCGGAATCGGGCAGGTGGTGATCCTGGCCGCCGGCCTCGACGCCCGGGCCTACCGCCTGGACTGGCCGGTGGGCACCACGGTGTTCGAAATCGACCAGCCCAGGGTGCTGCAGTACAAGGCTGAGACCCTCGCGGGGCACGGCGCGGAACCGGCGGCGACCCGCCGGCCGGTCGCCGTCGACCTGCGGGCGGACTGGCCCGCCGCGCTGTGCGACGCCGGCTTCGACGCGGACCGCCCCACCGCCTGGCTGGCCGAAGGGCTGCTGCCCTACCTGCCCGCCGACGCCCAGGACCGGCTGTTCGCCGAGGTGACCGCGTTGAGCGCACCGGGGAGCAGGATCGCCGTCGAGGCGTTCCGCCTGACCCGTCCCGGCGAGGAGGACGAGCGGCACCGCGCCTTCCGCGAGCGCGCGGCCCGGATCCGGGAGCGGCTGGGGATCGGAGTGGACATCGCCACCTTGACCTACCGCGAACCCGACCGTGCCGCCGCCGCCGACCTGCTCAACGGCCACGACTGGCTGGTCACCGTCGTGGAGGGCCACGACGAGATGGCCCGGCTGGGCCGCCCGGTCCCCGACGACCTGCTCGAGCAGACCACCAGCACCGTCCTGCTCACCGCGCAGCGGTGACCCTGCCACCAGAAACGAGGATCCGATGGGCGCACTGCGCAGCCACGACGACACCTGGGACATCGCGACCAGCGTGGGCACCACCGCGGTGATGGTCGCCGCGGCCCGCGCGGTGGAGACCGAGAGCCCGGAGGCGTTGATCGCCGACCCGTACGCCAAGCTGCTGGTCGCCAGCGCCGGCACCGGGGTCTGGGAGATGATGCTGGACGAGTCGATGGAACAGAAGCTGGAATCGGTCGACCCGGAAACCGCGGCCATCTTCCACCGGATGCGCGGCTACCAGGCGGTGCGCACCCGCTTCTTCGACGCCTATTTCGCCGACGCCGCCGCCGCGGGCATCCGGCAGGTGGTGATCCTGGCCTCCGGGCTGGACTCGCGGGCCTACCGGCTGGACTGGCCGGCCGGCACCACCGTCTTCGAGATCGACCAGCCCAAGGTGCTCGAGTACAAGGCGGCCACCCTCGAGCAACACGGGGTGCAGCCGTCGGCGCGACGCGAAGCCGTGGCGTGCGACCTGCGCCAGGACTGGCCGGCCGCGCTGCGTGCCGCGGGCTTCGACCCCGAGCAGCCGACCGCGTGGCTGGCCGAGGGGCTGCTGATGTATCTGCCCGCCGACGCCCAGGACCGGCTCTTCGAGCAGATCACCGCCCTCAGCGCGCCGGGCAGCCACCTCGCCGCCGAGACCGCCGCGCACCAACCCGAGGAGCGGCGCGAGCAGATGCGGCTGCGCTTCCGCAGCGCCGCGGAGAAGATGGGCATCCCGCAACCGGTCGACTTCGCCGACCTGACCTACAACGACCCCGACCGCGCCGAGCTGGCCGACTGGCTGGACGCGCACGGCTGGTCGGCGACGGCCCGCTCCTCCAAGGAGGAGATGCAGGCGGTGGGCCGCTGGGTGGACTCGGTGCTGGACGACCCGAACGCCGACGCGTTCTCCCGGTTCGTGCGGGCGCAGCGGCAGGGATAGCGCAACGGCGCCGGCCCGGGCAGCCGTTGTTGAACCCGCCGCGCCGAGTGTTCGCTACCGCGCCGGGGCGGACGCCAGCGGGCCCGTCACCGGTTTCGGTGCGTCCGAGGCGATGTCGGCGGCCAGCGGCGCGAGCAGGGCAACGATGTCGTCGATCTCCGTCGCGGACACGCCCGCATCCCGAAACGCCGCAATCAGGTGTTCGGCGACCAGCGTGAAATGGCGGAGCCGGATGCCGCGGCCTCGGTGCGCCTGTTTGAGCGACGGCCCGGTGTAGGGCAGCGGGCCACCCATCGCCGCCGCCAGGAAATCGATCTGTTTGCCGATCTGGCGCTGCATATTGACACCGGCGAAAAACCCGCTGAGGGCGTCGTCGGCGAGTACCCGGTCGTAGAAACGCGGGACCACGGTTTCGAGCGTTTCGTGGCCGCCGATGCGGTCATACAGTGTGCTCATTTCGCCATTGCACACCGGGGACGATTCCGTCGGATTAGGGCGAAGTTACGTCGCGGTTTCGGTCGATCACCGCCGGTTAACGGGGCGTGCCAGCCCCGCCACCGTGGACCGCGTGACGCGCCCGGTCGATCTGTTCGCCCCCCGACGTGGCGGCTGCCGCATAAACTGCCACCCCGACGGCGCCGAGTGGATCGGCCCACCGTATACAAGGAAGCAGCCATCTCGGCGGACCGGCACGAGGCCGGTGTGACCATGCGGGAAAGGAAGCTCATGCCCGGAGTTCAGGATCGTGTCATCGTTGTCACCGGTGCCGGTGGTGGGTTGGGCCGCGACTACGCCCTGACCCTGGCCCGCGAGGGCGCCAGCGTGGTGGTCAACGACCTCGGCGGTGCCCGTGACGGCACCGGTGCGGGCCACAACATGGCCGACGAGGTGGTGGCCGAGATCAAGGCGGCCGGCGGCCGGGCGGTGGCCAACTACGACAGCGTCGCCGACGCCGACGGGGCGGCCAACATCATCAAGACCGCCGTCGACGAGTTCGGCAAGGTCGACGGGGTGGTGTCCAACGCCGGCATCCTGCGCGACGGCACCTTCCACAAGATGACCTTCGAGAACTGGGACGCCGTACTCAAGGTGCACCTCTACGGCGGCTACAACGTGATCCGGGCGGCCTGGCCGCACTTCCGCGAGCAGGGCTTCGGCCGGGTCGTCGTCGCCACCTCCACCTCGGGGCTGTTCGGCAACTTCGGGCAGGCCAACTACGGCGCCGCCAAGCTGGGCCTGGTCGGCATGATCAACACGCTGGCCCAGGAGGGCGCCAAGTACAACATCAAGACCAACGCGATCGCCCCGATCGCGGCGACCCGGATGACCCAGGACATCCTGCCGCCGGAGGTGTTCGAGAAGCTCACCCCGGAGTTCGTGGCGCCGGTGGTGGCCTACCTGTGCACCGAGGAGGTGCCCGACACCGCGGCGGTGTTCATCGTGGGCGGGGGCAAGGTCCAGCGCGTCGCGCTGTTCCAGAACGAGGGCACCACGTTCACCGAGCCGCCTTCGGTGGACGACGTGGCCGCGGCCTGGGAGACGATCACCGATCTGTCCGAGCCGCAGCGGGCCGCGTTCTCGCTGTAGGGCGACTTGCGATAGGGCTTGGGGAGCGGCGCCGGGGTGTCCGGCGCCGCTCTTTCGTTGGGGGGTTGGCGTTCGCGGGTTGGTGTGCCCGAGTTGGCGTTCGCGGGTTGTGTGCCCGGGCTGGCGTTCGGGGGTGGGCGTCCCCTTCGCGCAACCTTCGCGGGGGCTCGCGGCTCCCTTGGCGTCGAGACAGAAGCTATGCAGGCCGGCACCGGCGTGTCGCCTGCATGATTTCTGCCTCGCGGGATCAGAAGGGGATCAGGGTGCTCAGGTCGCCGAGGATGGCCTGCGCGGCGTCCGCGATCACCAGGAACTCGAAGCCGCCGGCCATGGTGGCCAGGCCGGCCGCACCGGCGAGGGGCAAGCCCACAGCATTGAGCAGGTCACCGTCGAGCAGGTGATCGAGGGAGAGCTGGAACAGATAGGCGGGCATCGAACTCACCACCGCGTTGGCGATGTCCGCGGTCGGCAGCAGGGCGGCGTAGGCCGACGATGCGGCACCGGAGAGACCGTTGACCACATTCGGGATGAAGTTGGTGAGGCTGTCCAGCGGCGAGGCGGCGGCCGCACCGGCGGTTCCACCGCTGAGCAGGGACAACGGGTTCAGGTCGGCGAGCGACAGGTTGCCCAGGCTGCCGACGAAGTTCTCCAGCCCCTCCTTGGTGCCGTCGAACAGTTGGCCGGGCAGCTGCTCGAAGGCGCTCCACTGCGGGAAGAGCCCGAACGGGGTGGCGACGTTCGCAAAGGTGGTTGGATCGAAGGGGTTGTCGTAGCCGAGGTCGATGAGAACCTTCAGGTCGGGTTGCAGCAGTTCGGCGATGGGGTTGCCCACCAGCGGGATCGAGCGGATCGGGGACAGTAGCGGCAGGTCTTCGGTGGGCAACATGAAGTAATGGGTGACGCCCCCGTCGGCGTAATAGCCCGGGGACACTGGCAATTCGATGAACTCCGCCCCAACCGCCTCCGGGTAACCGCCGTGCACGTAGTAGATGCCGGCGAAGGCGTTGAGGTCGGCCAGCACGTTCAGCGGGTACTTGGGGAAGTCGGCGAAACCGTCGTACTGGATCGTGTAGATGTCGGTGGGGTAGATGGTGTCCGCGGGGGTGGCGCCGTAGAAGTTCAGGCCCATGCTCGGGATTTTCAGCCCGGCGAAGCGGCTCAGCAGCCCGCCGTTGGGGTTCATCGGGTTGCCGAGCAGCACGAAGTTGAGCTGATCGGCGGTCGGCGCGTCGCTCGACATGGCGGCCAGCTTCTCCATCTCCAGCGAGGCGATCACCGAACTCTGCGAATAGCCCAGCACCCCGAGCGCGCCGTCGGGGCCGACGGGGCCGCCGGGTCCGAGGTCGGTGATGATCTGGTTGTTCAGGATCGTGACGCCGCGATCCACCGAGGTGTCCAGCGGCAGGTCCTTGATGCCGGTCATCGGGTACAGCCCCTCCGGGGTGACCAGAGGATTGACGGTGCATGTGCCGGTGCACGCGGGAGTCGGTGAGAGTTCCAAGCTGGGAAACTTGGCGTGGAGGTAATTATCGAAGACCAGCTGCATGTACTGGCCGTCTTTGCCCAGCCACGGGATCGGGGTCCCGCTGCCGGCCATCACCTCCGCGTAGCTGACGTCGGGGTTCGGGATGGCGACGCCGTCCGCCGCCAACAACACCTCGGCGCTGACCACCCGCAGCGCGGCCACCACCGGCGCCGGCGTCACCGTCGACGCCACGACCACGGCCAACGCCCCCAGCAAGGCCAGCAGCAGCGCTCCCAGCGAACGGATCCGGTTGACCAACATCGCGACCTCCCGACGGCGGGTGGATGGCTAGCTGGGAGCAGGCGACCACTCCTGCCCGGAAATGTACGCCCGAGATGAGGAAATGCCCAGAATTTCTGAGATAAAACTCGAAAATTCTCAGGGAGGCTAGTCGAGCAACGCGGCCCGCAGCCGGTCCACGTCGGCCGCCTCGACCCGCGCGGCCCGCAGGAACCCGCCGATCGACCCGAACTCGGCGTCGATGGTCTGATACGCCGCACCCAGGTACTCGTCGCGCACACCGAGCACCTCGTCGGTGAGTCGCGCCTCGGTGAACGTCTGCACCTCCGGTGTCACCTCGCCGGCTTCCTCGGCGCGCGCCCGGACCGCGGCGAGGATCTCGGTACGCAGCGCGGGCACGGCGGCATTGCTCTGCAGGTAGTCCCCGACGATGGCGTCGCGCTCCACACCGATCGCCGCCAGCGTCACCGCCACGGTGAACCCGGTGCGGTCCTTGCCGGCGAAGCAGTGCGCCAATACCGTCTGCCCGGCCCCCAGCAGCGTGATCACGGTGCGCACCGCCCGCTGCGCCCCGCCCAGCAGCGGGAAGCGCCGGTACTCCTCGATCATGTAGCGGCGGGCAGCCGCTTCGACCGGCTCGTCGTCGGGCTTGCGGGCCATCATCTCCTGCCACGCCTGCTCGTGCGGCGCCTCACCCTCGGTGGCCCCGAGATCCGGGAACGGCAGCAGGTGGATGTCGATGCCGGCCGGGACGCGGCCGGGGCCGCGGCGCTCCACCTCCCGCGGGGAGCGCAGGTCGGCGACGTCGGTGACCGCCAGCCGGCGCAGTTCCGCCTGCCCGGTCTCGGCCAGCTGGCTCAGCTCCCCGGACCGCAGCAGCCGCCCCGGCCGCAGCCCGGGCACGGTGTCGGCGACGTCGCGGAAGTTCCACGTGCCGTCCACCCGGCGCAGGCCGTCGGGCATGTCAGGCCCGCACCGCCGCCGCGGCCAGCGGACTCGGCTCCCGGCCGATCTCGGCACGCGCGATCGACCGCATGTGGACCTCGTCCGGCCCGTCGAAGATCCGCATCGCCCGGTGCCAGCCGTACAGCCGGGCGAGCGGGAAGTCGTCGCTGACCCCGGCGGCGCCGTGGATCTGGATCGCGCGGTCGAGCACATTGCATGCCATCTGCGGCGCCACGGCCTTGATCTGGGCTACCAGATGCCGCGCTTCCTTGTTGCCGTGCTGGTCGATCGTCCAGGCCGCCTTCTCACACAGCAGCCGCGCCTGGTCGATCTCGTTGCGGGACAGGGCGATCTGCTGCTGGACCACACCCTGCTCGGCCAGCGGCTTGCCGAACGCCACCCGGCTGCGCGCCCGCTCGGTCATCAGCGCCAGCGCCCGCTCGGCGGCGCCGATCGCGCGCATGCAGTGGTGGATGCGGCCCGGGCCCAGCCGGGCCTGCGCGATCGCGAACCCCGCACCCTGCTCACCCAGTAGGTTGGCGACGGGCACCCGGACGTCGGTGTACTCGATCTCGCAGTGGCCGTGCTGGTCTTGCCAGCCGAACACCGGGGTGGAGCGCACGATGTTGACGCCGGGGGTGTCCACCGGCACCAGGATCATCGACTGCTGCTTGTGCGGGGCGGCGTCGGGGTCGGTGCGGCCCATCACGATCAGGATCGTGCAGCGCGGGTCGGCCGCCCCGGTGGTCCACCACTTGCGTCCGTTGATCACGTAGTGGTCCCCGTCGCGCAGCATCGTGGTCTCGATGTTGCGGGCGTCGCTGGAGGCCACCGCGGGCTCGGTCATCGAGAACGCGCTGCGGATCTCCCCGTCCAGCAGCGGCTGCAGCCACCGCGCGCGCTGCTCCTCGGTGGCGAACAGGTGCAGGGTCTCCATGTTGCCGGTGTCGGGGGCCGCGCAGTTGAGGGCCTCCGGCGCCAGGTCCAGACTCCAGCCGGACAACTCGGCCAGTGGCGCGTACTCCAGGTTGGTCAACCCCGACAGCGGGGGCAGGAACAGGTTCCACAGCCCGGCGGCCTTGGCCTTCTCCTTCAACTCCTCGATGACGGGCGGCACGGTGTGATCGCCGGGGCCGGCCTGGGCGCGGTATTCGATGTACGCCGCCTCGGCGGGGAAGACGTGCTCGACCATGAAGTCGGAGAGCCGCTGGTGATATTCGGCACCTCGGGCCGACATCGTGAAGTCCATGACCGAAACGATAGGCCACCGCGCGGCGGCGCCGTCCACCTACCGGTTGGTCAGTCCACGGGCGATGACCAGGCGCTGAATCTGGTTGGTGCCTTCGAAGATCTGGGTGACCTTGGCCTCCCGCATGAACCGTTCCGCCCGGTAATCGCGGGTGTAGCCCACCCCGCCGAGCACCTGCACCGCGTCGGTGGTCACCCGCATCGCCGCGTCGGTGGCGGTCAGCTTGGCCACGCTGGCGTGCTGCGAGTACGGCCGGCCAGCATCGCGGCGCCGCGCGGCGTCGAGGTAGGTGGCGCGCGCCCCGGCCACCGCGGCGGCCATGTCGGCCAACAGGAAGCCCAGGCCCTGGTGGTCGATGATCTGGCGGCCGAACGCGGTGCGGGTGTGGGCGTAGTCCACCGCGACGTCCAGCGCGGCCTGGGCGATCCCGACCGCCACCGCCGCGATCCCCAGCCGCCCGGAGTCCAGCGCGGAGAACGCGATCGACAACCCCTGGCCCTCCGCGCCGATCAGCCGGTCGGCGTCGAGGCGGGCGTCGTCGTAGAACGCCGCGGTGGTCGGCACCCCGGCCAGCCCCATCTTGTCCTCCGGTGCGCCGAAGCTGAGCCCGGGCAGATCGCCGGGCACCAGGAAACAGGAGATCCCGCGCGAGCCCTCGCCGGTGCGGGCGAACAGCGTGTAGTAGTCGGCGACGCCGCCGTGGGTGATCCAAGCCTTCTCGCCATTGAGCAGGTAGCCGTCGTCGGTGCGGGTCGCGCGGCAGCGCAGCGCGGCGGCGTCGGAGCCGGCCCCGGCCTCCGAAAGGCTGTAGGCGCCGATCCGCTCGCCGGAGACCATCGCCGGCAGCCACCGCCGGCGCTGATCGTCGGAGCCGAACTCGATCAACGGGTGACACGACAGGCTCTGCACGCTCACCGCGACGGCCACCGCCGCCCACCGCGCCGCCAACTCCTCGAGCACCTGCAGGTAGACCTCGTAGGGCTGGCCGCCGCCGCCCCACTCCTCGGGCAACGGCACGCTGAGCAGCCCGGCGGCCGCCAACTGGGCGAAGACGCCCGCCGGGTAGGTCTCGGCCTTCTCGTGGTCGTCCACGATCGGATCGAGCAGCTTGTCGGCCATTTCGCGGGTCAGCGCGAGCAGGTCTTCGGCCTCCGGGGTGGGCAGCAGACGATCGACCGTCATGGCTTCCGACTGTAGTCGCGCCGGCAGTACGGATTCCCAGCATCGTCCCAGCACCAGTTAGGGTGTTCGGGCACGCGGTCGTCCCGTGGCGGCCTGGAAGCAACGGAAAGTAGACACACGCGCCATGACAGATACGCAGACTGCGACCCTCACGGTCGGGGTGGTCGCCGAGTCCGGGGCCGACGAACGTCGCGTCGCGCTGGTACCCAAGGCGGTGTCGTCGCTGGTGAAGTCCGGGCTGGGCGTCGTGGTCGAGTCCGGGGCCGGCGAGCGGGCGCTGCTGCCCGACGAGCTGTACACCGAGGCCGGCGCCACCATCGGCGACGCCTGGGCGGCCGACGTGGTGGTCAAGGTGGCCCCGCCCACCGCCGACGAGGTCGGCAAGCTGCACAAGGGCCAGACCCTGATCGGCTTCCTGGCGCCGCGCAGCGAGGACAACCAGATCGCGACGCTGAAATCCGCCGGGGTGCAGGCGTTCGCGCTGGAGGCGATCCCGCGTATCTCCCGCGCCCAGGTGATGGACGCGCTGTCCAGCCAGGGCAACGTCTCCGGCTACAAGGCCGTGCTGGTCGCCGCGATGGAATCGACCCGGTTCTTCCCGATGCTGACCACCGCGGCCGGCACCGTGAAACCGGCCACCGTGCTGGTGCTCGGCGTCGGCGTCGCCGGGCTGCAGGCCCTGGCCACCGCCAAACGCCTCGGCGGGCGCACCACCGGCTACGACGTGCGTCCCGAGGTGGCCGACCAGGTCCGCTCGGTCGGTGCGCAGTGGCTGGACCTGGGCATCGACGCGGCCGGGGAGGGCGGCTACGCCCGCGAGCTCACCGAGGAGGAGCGCGCCGCCCAGCAGCAGAAGCTCGAGGAGGCGATCACCGGGTTCGACGTGGTGATCACCACCGCGCTGGTGCCCGGCCGGCCCGCGCCCAAGCTGGTCACCGCCGCCGCGGTGGAAGGCATGCGCCCGGGCAGCGTGGTCGTCGACCTGGCCGGGGAGACCGGCGGCAACTGCGAGCTCACCGAGCCGGGCCAGACCGTCGTCAAGCACGACGTCACCATCGTCTCCCCGCTGAACCTGCCGGCCACCATGCCCGAGCACGCCAGCGAGCTCTACAGCAAGAACATCACCGCGCTGCTGGACCTGATGGTCACCGACGGCGCACTGGCCCCCGACTTCGACGACCAGGTGCTCGCGGACTCCTGCGTCACCCGAGAGGACTCCTAGATGTACGACGAACTCCTCGCGAACATCGCGATCCTGGTGCTCTCCGGGTTCGTCGGGTTCGCGGTCATCTCCAAGGTGCCCAACACCTTGCACACCCCGCTGATGTCGGGCACCAACGCCATCCACGGCATCGTGGTGCTCGGCGCGCTGGTGGTGCTCGGCCGGGTGGAGAACCCCAACCTGGCCCAGCAGATCATCCTGTTCGTCGCCGTGGTGTTCGGCACGCTGAACGTCATCGGCGGGTTCATCGTCACCGACCGGATGCTGGGGATGTTCAAATCCAAGAAACCGGCCGGTACCGACGCTGAGAACGCGGGGGTCGCCCGATGAGCTATCTGGTCACGATCCTCTACATCATCTCGTTCTCGCTGTTCATCTACGGTCTGATGGGCCTGACCGGGCCCAAGACCGCGGTGCGCGGCAACCAGATCGCCGCGGTCGGTATGGCGCTGGCGGTCGGCACGACGCTGCTGCTGGTCCAGCACAACTGGCTGCTGATCATCGCCGGGCTCATCGTCGGTGTCGCGCTGGGCGTGCCGCCCGCGCGGTTCACCAAGATGACCGCGATGCCGCAGCTGGTGGCGTTCTTCAACGGGGTCGGTGGTGGCACCGTCGCGCTGATCGCACTCAGCGAGTTCATCGAGACCGAGGGCTTCACCGTGTTCGGCCACGACAGCGGGCCGACCGTGCACATCATGGTCGCGTCGCTGCTGGCCGCGATCATCGGGTCGATCTCGTTCTGGGGTTCGGTGATCGCCTTCGCCAAGCTGCAGGAGCTCATCGACGGCAAGCCGATCGGGGTCGGTAAGGCCCAGCAGCCGCTGAACGTGCTGCTGCTGCTCGGCTCGATCGCGATCGCCGCCTACATCGGCATCGGCTCCGCCGACGGTGGACTCAACGTGTGGTGGATGGTCGGGCTGCTGGCCGTCTCCGCGGTGCTGGGCCTGATGGTGGTGCTGCCGATCGGCGGCGCCGACATGCCGGTGGTCATCGCGCTGCTCAACGCGCTGACCGGGCTGTCGGCCGCGGCGGCCGGGCTGGCGCTGAACAACACCGCGATGATCGCGGCCGGCATGATCGTCGGCGCGTCGGGCTCGATCCTGACCAACCTGATGGCCAAGGCGATGAACCGCTCCATCCCGGCGATCGTGGCGGGCGGCTTCGGCGGTGGCGGTGCCGCCGCCGGTGGCGGCGACGACGGCGACAAGCACGTCACCTCCACCTCGGCCGCCGACGCGGCGATCCAGATGGCCTACGCCAACCAGGTGATCGTGGTGCCCGGCTACGGGCTGGCGGTCGCCCAGGCCCAGCACGCGGTCAAGGACATGGCCAGCCTGCTGGAGGCCAAGGGCGTCGCGGTCAAGTTCGCCATCCACCCGGTGGCCGGCCGGATGCCCGGGCACATGAACGTGCTGCTGGCCGAGGCCGAGGTCGACTACGACGCGATGAAGGACATGGACGACATCAACGACGAGTTCGCTCGCACCGATGTGGCCATCGTCATCGGCGCCAACGACGTCACCAACCCGGCGGCCCGCGACGACGCCTCCAGCCCGATCTACGGGATGCCGGTGCTTAACGTGGACCAGGCCAAGAGCGTGATCGTGCTGAAGCGGTCGATGAACTCCGGGTTCGCCGGAATCGACAACCCACTGTTCTACGGCGAGGGCACCAGCCTGCTGTTCGGGGACGCGAAGAAGTCGGTGTCGGAAGTGATCGAGGAACTCAAGGAGCTCTGAGCGGCGGGCTCTGAGGACGGAAGAGTCCCGCCGGTGCTGCGCCGGCGGGGCTTACACCGGCGGGTAGGCCGGCGGCGGGTAGCCGCCGCCCGGGCCGCTGATGCCGCGCAGGCCCCAGGCGAACCAGCCCATGAAGTACTCGACTTCGTCGGATGCGTCGTAGTCGGGATCGGGGTCCATGGGTCCCACCTCCTGTGCGGCTGGTCCGCCTCAGTCTAACGGGGCCGTCCAGACCGCGGCGGCAAACCCCGGCGTGACCTAAACTGTCCAACCAGTTGATTGACTCCCGGGCCGCCGGCCCGGCCGCCGATAGCGAGGACCATGCCCTCCGATCCCCCCACCAGCAACGGGCCGACCCGCCGCGACGAACTCCTCGCGGTGGCCACCAAGCTGTTCGCGGCCCGCGGGTATCACGGCACCCGGATGGACGATGTCGCCGACGCCATCGGGCTGAACAAGGCCACCGTCTACCACTACTACGCCAGCAAATCGCTGATTCTCTACGACATCTATCAGCAGGCCGCCGTACGCACCTTGGCCGCCGTGCACGACGACCCGAGCTGGACCGCCCGCGAGGCGCTCTACCAGTACACCGTGCGGCTGCTCACCCAGATCGCCGCCAACCCGGAGGGCGCGGCGGTGTACTTCCAGGAGCAGCCCTACATCACTGAGTGGTTCACCGAGGAGCAGGTCGCCGAGGTCCGGGAACAGGAGGTTCGGGTCTACGAACACGTCCACGGCCTGCTCGACCGCGGCATCGCCAGCGGCGAGTTCTATCCGTTCGACTCCCACGTGCTGGCGCTGGGCTACATCGGGATGACCCTGGGCGCCTACCGCTGGATGCGGCCCAGCGGCCGACGCAGCGCCCAGGAGATCGCCGCGGAATTCAGCACCGCCCTGCTGCGCGGCCTGATCCGCGATGCGACGGTGCGCGAGGAGTCGCCGTTGGGTGTGGCCACCGAGACCGGGATCGCGCCGTGACCGGCCTGTTCCGGCTGGACGGCAAGGTCGCGCTGGTCACCGGCGGCGGCCGCGGGATCGGTCTGATGATCGCGCGCGGCATGCTGCAGGCCGGGGCGCGGGTGTACCTGTCCAGCCGCAAGCAGGCCGACCTCGACGCGGCCGTCGCGGAGTTGTCGGAGCACGGTCCGGTGCAGGCGATCGCCGCCGACCTGGGCACCGCCGCCGGGGTCGCGGCCCTCTCCGAGGAGTTGGGCCGCCGCGAGACCGCGCTGCACGTGCTGGTCAACAATGCCGGCGCCACCTGGGGGGCGCCGCTGGGCGAATTCCCCGAGGCCGGCATCGACAAGGTGCTCGACGTCAACGTCAAGGGGGTGCTGCTGCTCACCCAGGCGCTGCTGCCGTTGCTGCGCGCCGAGGCCACCGCCGCCGACCCGGCCCGGGTGATCAACACCGGCAGCATCAACGGGCTGCGCGCCCCGGCCAAGGGCATGAACAACTTCTCCTACAGCGCCAGCAAGGCCGCCGTGCACATGCTGACCCGGCATCTGGCCGCCGAGCTGGCCCCGGCGATCCTGGTCAACGCGATCGCGCCCGGGTTCTTCCCGTCGAAGATGACCAAGCACCTGCTGACCGACGGGCCGGATCGGGTGGCCGCGGGCGTGCCGCTGGGCCGCATCGGCAGCCCCGACGACATGGCCGGGGTGGCGGTGTTCCTGGCCAGCCGCGCCAGCAGCTACATCACCGGCGCGGTGATCCCGGTCGACGGCGGCGTGAGCACCGCCGACTGACCCGTCCCGCTAGCGGCGGCGCAGATGCTTGTCCAAGAACGCGATCTGGTCGGCGACGGCCCGCTCGAAGGCCGCCCCGACGTAGATGTCGAAGTGGCCCTCCCGGTACAGCTTGACCTCCCCGCGCGGCGCCCGCGCCGCGTAACGGCAGGTCGGGCCGGCCGGTGCCACCGAATCGGTGGTGCACACGCAGAACAGGATGGGGCAGGGCACCTTCGCGGCCAGCCGACCCGGCCGGTACAGCGGTAGCTGCAGCGCGAACCGCGCGGCCACCCCGTTGGGGATCGCCGGGCCGTCGGGCATCAACGCCGAATAGCCGGGGTAGGCGTCCGGGGTGGTCATCAATGCGACCTCACCGGGGCGGCCGGCGGCCGGCACCAGCACCGGCGGGCGGCCCCGGGCGGCGGCCAGCAGGTCGCGGGTGGCCAGCGCGGAGATGCGGGCCAGGTTGCGCGGGGTGATCACGCGGGAGGAGGCGATGCCGTCGGTGAACGGGCACTGGGCGATCACTGCGGCGATCCCGGCGGTCCGGGCCGCGGTGGCGATGACGTGCCCGCCGCCGAACGAGGTGCCCCACAGCGCGATCCGGTCGTGGTCGATGCCGGGCAGGGTGCGGGCATAGCCGATCGCGGCGTTCCAGTCCGCCAGCTGCATCCCGATGTCGAGCAGCTGGCGGGGCTCGCCCTCGCTGTCGCCGAAGTTGCGGTAGTCGAAGACCAGGCAGGCGTAGCCGGCCGCGTCGAACCGTTCGGCGTAGGCGTCCAGCCGCATCGTGCGCACCGCCCCGAGGCCGTGGGCCATGATCACCAGCGGCGCGTCCCCGGCCGCGTCCGGCCGGTACAACCAGGCGCTGATCAGCTCCGCGCCGGACGGGAACCGCACGTCGTCGCGTTCGGGCATGGTGACCCTCCTCGAATGACCGGGTGGCGCCCGAGTCTACGGCGCGGCCGCGCCGCCGGCCGACCGCTCGGCGTAGCCGCCCAAACGGATCACCCCGGGAAGGCGATCAGTTGGCGCAGCGCGGTGCCGTCGGCGAGGCGGTCCATCGCCGTGTTGATGTCGGCCAGCGCGATCGTGTCGGAGACCAGCTGCTCCACCGGCAGCCGGCCCGACCGCCACATCTCTACGAACCGGGGGATGTCGCGCGCGGGCACCGCCGAGCCCAGGTAACTGCCGATCAGCGACCGACCCTCGGCCACGAAACCCAACGGCGCCACGCTGATCCGGGCATCCGGGGCGGGCAGGCCGACGGTGATGGTGCGACCACCGGCCGCGGTGAGCGCGATCGCCGTCTCCAGCGCGGACGGATGCCCGGCGGCCTCGATCACGATCGGCGCCTTGAGGCCGGCGTCGGCGGCCTCGTCGGGGGAGTAGGCCGCGGCGGCGCCCAGCCGGGTGGCGAGCTCCCGCTTGGCGGCGATCGGGTCCACCGCGATCACCGACACCGCGTCGTGGGCCAGGGCGGTGAGCGCGGCGGCCAGTCCGACCCCGCCGAGGCCCACCACCGCCACGGTGTCGCCGGGGCGGGGCCGGCCCACGTTGAGCACCGCGCCGCCGCCGGTGAGCACCGCGCAGCCCAGCAGCGCCGCGACCGGCGCAGGGACGTCGGCGTCGACGGGCACCACGCTGGCGGCGGCGACGACGGCGTGGTCGGCGAAACCGGAGACCCCCAGGTGGTGATGGACGGGGCCGCGCTCGTCGGCGAGGCGGATCGCTCCGGACAGCAGGGTGCCCGCCGAGTTGGCGGCGCTGCCCGGCTCGCAGGGCATCACCCCGTCGGAGGCGCAGCCCGGGCAGTGCCCGCAGCGCGGCAGGAACGTCATCACCACCCGCTGGCCGGCCGGCAACTCCACCCCGGGGCCGACCGCCTCGACGATGCCGGCCGCCTCGTGGCCCAGCAGCATCGGCACCGGACGCACCCGGTTGCCGTCGACCACCGACAGATCCGAATGGCACACGCCGGCCACCTCGATGCGCACCAGCAGCTCACCCGGGCCGGGCGGCGCCAACGCCAGCTCGCGCACCCGCAGCGGGCGGGACGCGGCGTAGGGGCGGGGCAGACCGATCCCTTCGAGCACCGCGCCGCGGATGGCAACCATGATGGAATACAACCATGACCGACCGTGGCGCCCCGCCGTCCGTGCCGGCCGCCCCGGATGGCCTGTCCAGCGCCGACTTTCCCGTGCACTGGCCGGTCGGCACCCGCTGGGCCGACAACGACATGTTCGGCCACCTCAACAACGCGGCGTACTACCAGCTGTTCGACACCGCGATCAACGCCTGGATCAACACCACCGCGGGCGTCGATTCGCTGGCGATCCCGGAGCTGGGGGTGGTCGCCGAGTCGGGGTGCCGCTACTTCGCCGAGCTCGCGTTCCCGGATCCGTTGGTGGTCGGGCTGGCGGTGACCCGGCTGGGCCGCTCCAGCGTCACCTACCGGCTCGGCGTGTTCCGCGCCGGACCCGACAGTGTTCCGGTGGCCGCGCTGGGTCACTGGGTGCACGTCTATGTGGACCGGCAGACCCGGCGGGCGGTGCCGATTCCCGAGTCGATCCGGGCGCTGTTGGCGACGGCTGTCGTGTGAGCCGCGATCACCGCGTCGATATGCTCTGCCCATGTCGCTCGTGAGCAAGACCGTCGAGGTCGCCGCCGACGCCGCGCTGATCATGGGCATCGTCGCCGACTTCGAGGCCTACCCGCAATGGAACGAGGAGGTCAACGGGGTCTGGGTGCTGGCCCGCTACGCCGACGGCCGGCCCAGCCAGCTGCGGCTGGACACCTCGGTCTCCGGCTTCGACGGCACCTTCATCCAGGCGGTGTACTACCCCGGCCCCAACCAGATCCAGACCGTCATGCAGCAGGGCGAGCTGTTCAGCAAGCAGGAGCAGTTGTTCTCGGTGGTGGAGATGGGCCCGACCAGCCTGCTGACCGTGGACCTGGACGTCGAGACCGAGATGACCGTGCCGCAGATGATGGTCAAGAAGCTGGTCAACAACGCGTTGGACCATCTGGCCGACAGCCTCAAACAGCGCGCCGAGCAGCTGGCGCAACCGTGAGAAGGGATCCGTCGCGTTGACCGCATCTCGCACCGAACAGCACATCGCGGGCGCGCCGCGCACCGACTTCGGGGAACAGCCCTACCTCGCGCGACGCCAGCACTGGATCACCCAGCTGGAGCGGCACGCCCTGATGCAGCCGGCCGCCCCGGCGCTGCGGTTCCAGGGCGAGACCACCACCTGGGCGCAGCTGCACACCCGGGTCAGCGCGCTGGCCGACGCCCTGCACCGGCGCGGCGTGCGGTACGGCGACCGGGTGATGGTGCTGATGCTCAACCGCACCGAGTTCGTCGAGGCGCTGCTGGCCGCCAACATGCTCGGCGCGATCGCGGTGCCGGTGAACTTCCGGCTCGCGCCGCCGGAACTGGCCTTCCTCCTGGAGGACTGCACGGCCCGGGTGCTGCTGACCGAGCCGGCGCTGGCCCCGGTCGCGGTCGCCGCGCGCGACCTGGCCCCGGTGCTGGACACCGTCGTGGTCGCCGGGGCGCCGAGCTCGCCCGGCCTGACCGGCTACGAGGAACTGATCAACGAGACCGGGGAACCGCACCCGCGGGTGGACGTGCCCAGCGACGCCCCCGCGCTGATCATGTACACCTCGGGCACCACCGGGCGGCCCAAGGGCGCGGTGCTGACCCACATCAACCTCTACGGGCAGGCGATGACCGGCATCTACACCAACGGCGCCGGGGTCAACGACGTCGGCTTCATCGGGGTGCCGTTCTTTCACATCGCCGGGGTCGGCAACCTGCTGCCCGGCATGGTGCTGGGCACCCCGACGGTCATCCACCCGCTGGGTGCGTTCCACCCGGGTGAGCTGCTCGACGTGCTGGCCGCCGAGGGCGTCACCGGCATCTTCCTGGTGCCCGCGCAATGGCAGGCGGTCTGCGCCGAGCAGCAGGCCAACCCACGCCCGCTGCGGCTGCGCGCCCTATCCTGGGGGGCGTCCCCGGCGTCGGACACCCTGCTGCGGCAGATGGCCGAGACCTTCCCCGACGCCCAGATCCTCGCCGCGTTCGGCCAGACCGAGATGTCGCCGGTGACCTGCATGCTGCTCGGCGAGGACGCGCTGCGGAAGCTGGGCTCGGTGGGCAAGGTCATCCCGACCGTCGCCGCCCGGGTCGTCGACGAGAACATGAACGATGTGCCGGTCGGCGAGGTCGGCGAGATCGTCTACCGGGCGCCGACCCTGATGAGCGGCTACTGGAACAACCCGGAAGCCACCGCCGAGGCGTTCGCCGGCGGCTGGTTCCACTCCGGGGACCTGGTCCGGCTCGACGACGAGGGCTACGTGTGGGTGGTGGACCGCAAAAAGGACATGATCATCTCCGGCGGGGAGAACATCTACTGCGCCGAGGTGGAGAACGCGCTGGCCGCCCACCCCGCGATCGCCGAGGTCGCCGTCATCGGCCGGACCCACCACAAGTGGGGCGAGATCCCGGTGGCGGTGGCCGCGCTCACCGGCGGTGAGCTGGGCCTGGCGGAGCTCGAGGAGTTCCTCGCCGACCGGCTGGCCCGGTACAAGCATCCCAAGGCGCTGGAGATCGTCGACGCGTTGCCGCGCAACCCGTCGGGCAAGGTGCTCAAGACCGATCTGCGGGACCGGTTCGGGCAGGCCTCGACGCGGCCCGCGGCCACGTGAGGTTGCGTGTCGCCACGGCGCGAAACCGGCCGCGGTTGTCGCGCTGAGCCAAACAATGTTGTCTCCCGGATCCAATATCCGCGGGGGTGCGGATCGGGTACAGTCCTGTGAGCCTGGTTACCGCTGGTGACCATGGGGTTAGCGGTCACAACACGACGGAAGGAGTGCGCGGTGTCCCCCACGTTCCTTCTCGCCGGTCCGCCGGGGCCGCGCTCGTGACCGCCACGACGGGGCGGCCGGCCGGCGCGCTGGCCGCGGTCCGCGATCGGCTGGACGGCCCGCTCACCCTCGTCGGCGGGTTTTTCCGGATGTGCGTGCTCACCGCGAAGGCCCTGTTCGTCCCGCCGTTCCAGTGGCGCGAATTCATCCTGATGTGCTGGTTCGTGATGCGGGTGGCGATCCTGCCGACCATCGCGGTGTCGATCCCGCTGACCGTGCTGCTGATCTTCACCCTCAACATCCTGTTGGGCCAGGTCGGCGCCTCCGACATCTCCGGGGCCGGCGCGGCGATCGGCGCGGTCACCCAGCTCGGCCCGCTGACCACCGTGCTGGTGGTCGCCGGCGCGGCCTCCACCGCGATCTGCGCCGACCTCGGCGCCCGCACCATCCGCGAGGAGATCGACGCGATGGAGGTGCTGGGCATCGACCCGATCCACCGGCTGGTCGTGCCCCGCGTGCTGGCCGCCACCCTGGTCGCCACCCTGCTCAACGCGCTGGTGATCGTCGTCGGCCTGGTCGGCGGCTACATCTTCGGTGTCTACATGCAAAACGTGTCCGGCGGCGGCTACCTGGCGTCGCTCACGCTGATCACCGGGCTGCCCGAGGTCGTGATCGCGACCATCAAGGCGGCGGTGTTCGGCCTGATCGCCGGGCTCGTCGGCTGCTACCGCGGGCTGACGGTCAGCGGCGGGTCGAAGGGGCTGGGCACCGCGGTCAACGAGACCGTGGTGCTGTGCGTGGTGGCGCTGTACGCGGTCAACGTCGTGCTGACCACCATCGGTGTGCGGTTCGGGACGGGGACCTGAGATGGCCAGCAACGTCGCCGTGCTGCGCACGCGCTTCCCGCGGGCGGCGGAGAACATCCGCCGCTACCCGGGGGCGATCGGGCGGGCCGTGGACCGCATCGGCGCGCTGGCCTGGTTCATGGTCATCAGCTTCGGCGGCATCGGCTGGGCGCTGCGCCGCTACCGGCGGGAGACGCTGCGGCTGGTCGCCGAGATCGGCATGGGCGCCGGTGCGATGGCCGTCGTCGGCGGCACCGTCGCGATCGTGGCGTTCGTGACCCTGGCCGGCAGCTCGCTGGTGGCCATCCAGGGGTTCGCCTCGCTGGGCTACATCGGCATCGACGTGTTCACCGGGTTCTTCGCCGCCCTGATCAACGTGCGCCTGGCCGCGCCGGTGGTCACCGGGATCGCCCTGGCCGCCACCGTCGGCGCCGGCGCCACCGCCGAACTCGGCGCCATGCGGATCTCCGAGGAGATCGACGCCCTGGAGGTGATGGGCATCAAGTCCATCGCCTACCTGACCTCCACCCGGGTGCTCGCCGGTCTGGTGGTGATCGTGCCGCTGTACACGATGGCGATGCTGATGTCGTTCGTCTCCCCGCAGCTGGTCACCACGGTGCTCTACGGGCAGGCCTCGGGCACCTACGAGCACTACTTCCGGACGTTCCTGCGGCCCGACGACGTGTTCTGGTCGTTCGCCCAGATCATCATCGTGGCCGCCGTCGTCATGGTCACCCACTGCTACTACGGCTACACCGCCAGCGGCGGCCCGGTCGGGGTGGGCGAGGCGGTCGGCCGGTCCATGCGGTTCTCGCTGGTCTCGGTGCAGGTCGTGGTCCTGTTGTTCGCGTTGGCGCTCTACGGCACCAACCCCAACTTCAACCTGACGATGTGACGCCATGACGACCCGAGCCCCGCTGAACAAACCCCGCGTCCCGCCCTACAAATGGGCGGCCGTGGTCTTCGTGGCCGTCCTGGCGCTGATCATCGGACTGGTCTACCTGCAGTTCCGGGGTGCCTTCACCCCGAAAACCCAGCTGACCATGCTGGCCGCGCGGGCCGGGCTGGTGATGGACCCGGGCGCCCCGGTCACCTACAACGGGGTGCAGATCGGCAAGGTCGCGACCATCTCCGAGACCCAGCAGGCCGACGGCAAGCCCGCCGCGAAGTTCCTGCTCGAAGTGCATCCCAAATACATCAAGCTGATCCCGGAGAACGTCCGCGCGGACATCATGGCCACCACGGTGTTCGGCAACAAGTACGTGTCGCTGACCGCGCCGAAGGACGAGCAGCCCAGCACCCGGCAGATCACCCCCGACCATGTGATCGACGCGGTCTCGGTGACCACCGAGATCAACACCGTGTTCGAGACGATCATGGACATCTCCGAGCAGATCGACCCGGTGAAGCTGAACCTGACGCTGAGCGCGGCCGCCGAGGCGCTCGCCGGCCTCGGCGACAAGTTCGGGGCGTCGCTGGTCAACGCCAACGCGATCCTCGACGACCTGAACCCGCGGATGCCGCAGTTCCGCCACGACATACAGGCGTTTGCCGCCACCGCCGACGTCTACGCCGACGCCTCCCCGGACCTGTGGGATGCGCTGGACAACGCGCTGACCACGGTGGGCACCCTGCGCGAGCACGAGAGCGACGTCGACGAGGCGCTGCTCTCCGCGGTCGGATTCGGCAACACCGGCGAGGACATCTTCAACCGTGGCGGGCCGTACCTCGTCCGCGGCCTGGAGGACCTGGTGGTCACCGCGAAGCTGCTGGACACCTACAGCCCGGAGTTCTTCTGCACGCTGCGCAACTTCCACGACGTGGCGCCGAAGGTCAACGCCACCTTCGGCGGGCACAACGGGTACTCGCTGCGCACCTCGACCACGATCGTCGGGGCGCCCAACCCGTACGTCTACCCGGACAACCTGCCGCGGCTCAACGCGCGCGGCGGGCCGGGCGGGGCGCCGGGCTGCTGGCAGCCGATCACCCGTGACCTGTGGCCGGCCCCGACCCTGGTGGTCGACTCCGGCGCCAGCATCGCCCCCTACAACCACTTCGAGCTCGGCCAGCCGATGTTCACCGAGTACGTGTGGGGCCGCCAGTACGGGGAGAACACGATCAACCCATGAAAATCACCGGTACCGCTGTTCGCCTCGCCGCCGTGGGCATCGTTCTCCTGGTGTTCACGGCGATGATCATCGTGGTCTTCGGCCAGGTGCGGTTCGACCGCACCCAGCGCTACTCCGCGGAGTTCAGCAACGTCAGCGGGCTGCGCAACGGCCAGTTCGTCCGCGCCAACGGCGTGGAGATCGGCAAGGTCAAAAAGATCCACCTCATCGACGGCGGCAACCGGGTGGTCGTCGATTTCGACATCGAGCGCTCGGTGCCGCTGTACGAGTCGTCGACGGCGATGATCCGCTACGACGACCTGATCGGTAACCGCTACCTGGAGCTTAGCCGCGGCGACGGGGAGGGCGCGGAACGCAAGCTGCCGCCGGGCGGGGTGATCCCGGCCTCGCGCACCAAACCCGCCCTGGACCTCGACGCGCTGATCGGCGGGTTCAAGCCGCTGCTGAAAGCGCTGGACGAGGAGAAGGTCAACACCATCGCGACCTCGATCGTCACCGTGTTCCAGGGCCAGGGCGGCACCATCAACCAGATCCTGGACCAGACCGCCCAGCTCACCGAGCACCTCGCGGAGCGGGACCAGGCGATCGGCGAGGTGATCAAGAACCTCAACACCGTGCTGGACACCACCGTGCGCCACCAGAAGGAATTCGACCAGACCATCAACGACTTCGAGGTGTTGATCACCGGGCTGGAGAGCCAGGCCGACCCGCTGGCCGAGGGCACCGCGCACATCAGCAACGCGGCGGGCACCCTGGCCGGCCTGCTCGCCGACAACCGGCCCGCGCTGCAGACCGACCTGGGCTACCTGGACACCGTCGTGAGCCCGCTGGTGGATCAGCGGGACCGGTTCGACAAGCAGATCCGCGACTTCCCGGAGAACCTGAACCTGATCGGCCGGTCCGGCGGCATCTACGGGGACTTCTTCAACTTCTACCTCTGCGACATCTCGTTGAAGCTCAACGGCCTGCAGCCCGGCGGACCGGTGCGCACCGTCCGGCTCACCCAGCAACCGTCGGGTAGGTGCACGCCGAAATGAGAACCCTCGAACCCCCGAACCGGTCCCGGCTTGGCCTGATCGGCATCATCGTGACGATCCTGGTCGTCGGCGTGGGCCAGTGCATCACCACGGTGCCGATGCTGCTGGCGCAGCCCACCTACTACGGGCAGTTCAGCGACACCGGCGGACTCAACTCCGGTGACAAGGTGCGCATCGCCGGGTTCGACGTCGGCAAGGTGCAGAACATCGACATCGACGGCGACCACGTGGTGATGAAGTTCTCGGTGGGGCGCAACACGATCGGCACCGACAGCCGGCTGCGGATCCGCACGGACACCATCCTGGGCAGGAAGGTGCTGGAGGTCGAGCCGCGCGGCGCCACCAAACTGCGGCCCAACCAGTCGCTGCCGCTGGCGCAGAGCACCACCCCGTACCAGATCTACAACGCCTTCGAGGACCTCACCAAGGACGCCGCCGGCTGGAACATCGACACGGTGAAGGACTCGTTGCGGGTGCTGGCCGACACCGTCGACGAGACCTACCCGCACCTGAGCGCCGCGCTGGACGGGGTGGCGGACTTCTCCGACACGATCGGCAAGCGCGACGAGCAGATCACCCACCTGCTCGCCCAGGCCAACAAGGTCGCCGCCGTGCTGGGGGACCGCAGTGAGCAGGTCAACGACCTGCTGGTGCACGCGCAGACGCTGCTGGCCGCGTTCAATCAGCGCGGCCGGGCCATCGACAACCTGCTGACCAACGTCACGGCGGTCTCCGCCCAGGTGCAGGGCTTCATCGATGACAACCCGAACCTCAACCACCTGCTGGAGCAGCTGCGGGTGCTGACCGATCTGCTCAACGAGCGGCGCGACGACATCGCCCAGTCGTTCGTCAACGCGGCGAAGTTCATCGGGGCGCTCAACGAGGCCATCGCCTCCGGCCCCTACTTCAAGGTGATGATCGTCAACCTGCTGCCGTACCAGATCCTGCAGCCGTTCGTCGACGCGGCGTTCAAGAAGCGCGGCATCGACCCGGAGAACTTCTGGCGCGGCGCGGGTCTGCCGGAGTTCCGCTGGCCCGACCCCAACGGCACCCGCTTCCCCAACGGCGCGCCGCCGCCGGCGCCGGAGGTGCTCGAGGGCACCCCCGACCACCCGGGACCGGCCGTGCCGCCGGGCTCGCCGTGCTCCTACACCCCGACCGCCGACGCGCTGCCCCGGCCGGGCAACCCGCTGCCGTGCGCGGGTCTGTCCCAGGGGCCCTACGGGCCGGTGCCGGGCGGCTTCGGGCCGCCGGACGTGCTGAGCCTGCCCGCCAACCCGGAGGGCCCGCCGCCGGGACCGGGCATGCCGATCGCCGGGGTGCCCGGCCAGCCGCCGCCGAACGTGCCCGGCACGCCGGTGCCGCTGCCCGACGCCCCGCCCGGGGCGCGCACCGAACCGGTCGGTCCGGTCGCCGGGCCGTACCCGCCGCCGGCGGTCCCGCCGGCGCCGGTGCAGGCGCCGCCGGCCCCGCCGGGGCCCGGGCCGCAGCTGCCCGCGCCGTTCATCACACCGGACGGGACGGGAGGTAGCAGCCAGTGAGCCACAACGTGATCCCGCAGCGGCGGTGGCCGCTGGTGCTGGCCGTCACCATCACGGTGCTGGCGCTGATCGCCGGCTTCGTCGGCCTGCAGCTCTACCGCAAGCTGACCTCGAACACCGTCGTCGCCTACTTCACCGCCACCAACGCGCTGTACGCCGGCGACACGGTCCAGATCATGGGTGTGCCGGTGGGTTCGATCGACAAGATCGAACCGGCCGGGGACCAGATGAAGGTCACCTTCCACTACGCCAACAAGTACAAGGTTCCGGAGGACGCGTCCGCGGTCATCCTCAACCCGACGCTGGTGGCCTCCCGGGTCATCCAGCTCGCCCCGGCCTACACCGGCGGGCCGACCCTGGCCGACGGCGCGGTGATCCCGGTGGAGCGCACCCAGGTTCCCGTCGAGTGGGACGACCTGCGTAAAGAGGTCACCAACCTGGTCGAGGAGTTGGGGCCGCAGGAAGGCAAACCCGGCGACCTGGGCCCGGTCGGCGACGTCATCGACTCGCTGGCCGACGGCCTGGCCGGCAAGGGCGAGCAGATCAACAAGACGCTGACCAACCTGTCGACGGCGTTGACCGCCCTCAACGAGGGCCGCGGCGACTTCTTCGCGGTGGTGCGCAGCCTGGCGCTGTTCGTCAACGCACTGCACCAGAGCGACCAGCAGTTCGTCGCGCTGAACAACAACCTGGCGCAGTTCACCACCAACCTGAGCAACTCCGACCGGGAACTGGCCGACGCCATCGAACAGGTCGACCAGCTGCTGCCGACGCTGCGCAGCTTCCTCGACGAGAACACCGAGGTGCTCACCCACGACGTGCAGAACCTCTACAACGTGACGACCACGCTGGTGCAGCCGGAGCCGTTGGACGGGTTCGAAACCAGCCTGCACGTCTACCCGTCGCTGCAGGGCAACCTCAACGGCATCTACCACCCGGTCAACGGGGCGATCGTGCAGGTGCCGGTCATCACCAACTTCGCCAACCCGATGGCGTTCATCTGCAGCGCCATCCAGGCCGGCAGCCGGCTGGGCTACCAGGAGTCGGCCGAGCTGTGCGCCCAGTACCTGGGCCCGATCCTGGACGCGATGAAGTTCAACTTCCCGCCGTTCGGGATGAACCTGTTCTCCTCGGCGGCGACCCTGCCGAAGATGGTCGCCTACTCCGAGGAGCGGCTGCGGCCCCCACCCGGCTACAAGGACACCACCGTGCCGGGCATCTTCTCCCCGGACACCATCTGGTCGCACCGCAACAGCGAGCCGGGCTGGATCGTCGCGCCCGGCATGCAGGGCACCGAGGTGCAGCCGGCCACCGCGAACCTGCTGACCCCGGAGTCGCTGGCCGAGATCATGGGCGGGCCCAACATCGTGCCGCCCACCGACGGGCAGACCATGACCGGCCCCCCGAACGCCTACGACCAGCACAACCCGCTGCCGCCGCCGTGGTACCCGCAGCCGGCCCCGCTGCCGGCGCCCGGGCCGGAGGTCAGCCCGGGCATGCCGCCAGCGCAGGTGCAGGTGCCGTCGCCGATGCACGGGACCGCGCCCGGTGACGGCGTGCAGCGCGGCCCGCTACCGGGAGAGACACCATGACGAGGCGGGTGACGAAGATGCTGCGGCACCGGGCGTGGCAGGCGGTGGCGCTGCTGGCGACCATGCTGATGCTGAGTTCCTGCGGCTGGCGCGGCATCGCCAACGTGCAGTTGCCCGGCGGGCCGGGAACCGGCGCGGACGCCTACACGATCTACGTGCAGGTGCCCGACACCCTGGCGCTCAACGGCAACAGCCATGTGCTGGTCGCCGACGTCCACGTCGGCACCGTGCGCAAGATCGAGCTGAAGGACTGGGTCGCCACGCTGACGCTCGGGGTCAACAAGGACGTCGTCCTGCCGAAGAACGCGACCGCCAAGATCGGGCAGACCAGCCTGCTGGGCTCCCAGCACGTGGAGTTGGCCGCGCCCGCCGAGCCGTCCGCGGAGCGGCTGCAAGACGGCGATGTGATCAAGCTGGCGAACTCCTCGGCGTATCCGAACATGGAGCGCACGTTGGCGAGCCTGGCGATGATCCTGCGCGGCGGCGGCGTGCCGAACCTGGAGGTGCTCTCCGACGAGCTGACCTACCTGCTCGACGGGCGCGCCGACGCGATCCACGATTTCCTGGGCAAACTGGCGACCTTCACCGGTGAGCTCAACGAGCAGCGCGAGGACATCACCCACGCCATCGACGCCACCGACCGGCTGCTGAGCTATGTGGCCAGCCGGGACAACACCTTGGACCGGCTGCTGGTCGAGGTGCCGCCGCTGATCAAGCACTACGCCGAGAAGCGGGAACTGTTCACCGACGCCATCGACGCGGTGGGCCGGTTCGCCGGGGTCGCCGACGAGACGCTGAGCGCCGCCCGCGGCCCGCTCGGCGAGGACCTGGAGGCGCTCAAGCGCCCGCTCAAGCAGCTCGGCCGGGGAGCGCCCTACCTGAGCGGGGCGCTCGACCTGATGGTGACCCTGCCCTTCGAGATCAACGGGGTCCCGATCGCGATCCGCGGTGACTACATCAACGTGTCGCTGATGGTCGACCTGACGCTGAGCACGGTGGACAACGCCATCCTGTCCGGCACCGGCCTGTCGGGCATGCTGCGGGCGTTGGAGCAGTCCTGGGGCCGGGACCCCGCGACGATGCGCCCGGACGTGCGGTTCACCCCCAACCCGCTCAGCGCCGAGAACGGGCCGCTCATCGAACGGGCGGAGGACTAGCCGATGCTGCTGAGTAGGTTCGCCAAACGCCAACTGGTGTTGTTCACCGCGGTGACGCTGATCGCGGTCATCGGACTCGGCTGGTACTACCTGCGGTTGCCGGCGCTGATGGGCATCGGCCAGTACACGCTGAGCGCGGAACTGCCGTCGTCGGGCGGGTTGTACGCCACCGCCAACGTCACCTACCGGGGCACCACGATCGGGCGGGTCACCGACGTGCAGCCGACCGCGACCGGTGCGATCGCCACCCTGCGCATCGACTCGAAGTACAAGATCCCGGCCGACGCGTCGGCGAACGTGCACTCGGTCTCGGCGGTCGGCGAGCAGTACCTGGACCTGGTGTCGCACGGCACCACCGACCAGGTGCTGCCGAAGAACGCGGTCATCACCGACTCGTCGGTGCCGGCCCCGGTGGGGCCGACCCTCGACGCCGTCAACCGGACCCTGGCGGCGCTGCCGCACCAGAAGATCAGCCAACTGCTCGACGAGACCGCGATGGCGGTCGGCGGGCTGGGGCCGGCGCTGCAGCGGCTGGTGGACGCCACCCAGGCCATCGCCGGGGACTTCCGCACCAACATCGGCGATATCAACGACATCATCGCCAACTCCGGGCCGATCCTGGACAGCCAGGTGGACTCCGGTGACGCCATCGAGCGCTGGGCGGCGAACCTGAACACCCTGGCCGCGCAGAGCGCCGGGGAGGACGCGGCCCTGCGCCGGATCCTGCCGCAGGCGGCCAGCTCGGCCGACCAGCTCAGCAACGTGATGGCCGGGCTGCAGGACACCCTGCCGCAGACGTTCGCCAACCTGGCGATCGTGCTGGACATCCTCAAGCGCTACCGCCCCTACGTCGAGGCGATGCTGGTGGCGTTCCCGCAGGAGGCCGCATCCGGTCAGGCGGTGACCGCGCCGTACGAGAACGAGGCGCGCGCGCTGCTGGACCTGGGGCTGACCATCAACCAGCCGCCGCCGTGTATGACCGGGTTCCTGCCGGCCTCCGAGTGGCGCTCGCCCGCCGACACCAGTTCGGTTCCGGCGCCGTCGGGGCTGTACTGCAAGATCCCCAAGGACACCCCGGCGAACGTGGTCCGCGGGGCGCGCAACATCCCGTGTGCCGACGTGCCCGGCAAGCGGGGCGCGACCCCGAAGGAGTGCCGCGACGAGGAACCGTACGAGCCGCTGGGCACCAACCCCTGGTACGGCGACCCCGAGCAGTTCCGCAACTGCCCGGCGCCGGGCGCGCGCTGCGACCAGCCGGTGGACCCGGGCCGGGTGATTCCGGCGCCGTCGGTCAACAACGGCATGAACCCCGCACCCGCGGACCAGCTGCCGCCGCCGATGCGACAGCAGGGCCCGATCAGCGATCCGTTGACCCGACCCGGGTCGGGTACCGTGCAGTGCAACGGCCAGCAGCCCAACCCGTGCGTTTACATTCCGAGCGCGGCGCCGGCGGCCGTCTACCACCCGTCCAGCGGCGAGTTGGTCGGCCCGGACGGCGTCAAATACGTGATCGACAACGAGACCCCCACAGGAGACGACGGATGGAAGGAGATGCTGGCTCCGGTCAGTTGAACCCCACCGAGTCCGACGTCTCCGCGTCGGACGACACCGAGCAGGCCGACACCCCGGTGCCCGCGGAGGCACCGGAACCCGCCGAAGCGGCCGAGGACTCCGCTGACAGCTCTGACGAGCCGGCGCCGGTGGCGCGCGGCCGGTCCCGGTTGGGCCG
Organism: Mycobacterium sp. 1274756.6; assembly: GCF_001668625.1. Lineage (GTDB taxonomy): Bacteria > Actinomycetota > Actinomycetes > Mycobacteriales > Mycobacteriaceae > Mycobacterium. The sequence continues at coordinate 10,240 of NZ_LZLJ01000096.1, read as the reverse complement.
CGGCTGGTTGGTCGGGAGCGCCGTCGCCATGATCGTGCTAGCCGGGGCGCTCGCGGCCGGCGGCTACCTGGCGGTGCGGTCCCACCGGGCCAGCACCGCAGCGCAGGACGCCGACGCCGCGGCCCTGGCCGCCGCCCGGGACTGCCTGCTGGCGCTGCACGCGCCGGACCCGGCGGCGATGGACGCCAACCAGCGCAAGATCCTGGAGTGCTCCACCGGTGATTTCGTCGCCCAGGCGCCGCTGATGCTCAGCGTCATCGCCGATGCCTACGCGCAGGCGGACGTGCACGTCGAGATGCTCGATATGCGCACCGCGGTGGAACGCCACAACCCCGACGACTCGATCATCGTGCTGGCCGCGTTCCGGGTCTTCGTCTCCAGCACCAACCAGCAGGTCGCCTACCGGCTGCGGGTGACGATGGCGCCCGACGACGGCGTCTACAAAATCGCCGACATCGACCAGGTTGCGCGGTGACCGATCTCCTCGACCGGCAGGAGGGTCCTGCCCCGGCCCTGGCGGGTTGGCCGGTGCGCGCGCTGGGCGCGGCCATCGATGTGCTGCCCGGCTTCGCGGTGGCGGCCGCCGCGGGGATCGCGGCGTTCACGGCGCCACCGTCGAGCCCCTGGTGGTGGGCGTGGAGCCTGCTGTGCGGCGCGGCGATCCTGCTGACCGCCGCCAACCGGGTGTTGCTGCCCGCGGTCACCGGCTGGAGCCTGGGCCGCGCGGTCGTCGGGGTCCGGGTCGCCCGGGCGGACGGCCGGCCGATCGGTCCCGGCCGGTTGCTGGCCCGCGAGGCCGCCCACCTGCTCGACACGGCGCCGCTGCTGGCCGGCTGGTTGCTGCCGCTGTGGGAGCGGCGGGGCCGCACCGGCGCGGACCTGCTGGCCGGCACCGAGGCGCACCGGGTCCCGCCGCCCTCGGCGCCGGTCACCGGCAGGCTCGCCGCCCTGCTCACCGCCGCGGCTCTGCTGTGCGCGGGGGTCACGGCGGCCAGCTATCTGCTGGTCTACCAACCCGACCGCACCGCGGACAACGCCCGGGCGGACATCGCGCGGGTCGGCCCGAAGCTGGTGGTCGAGATGCTCAGCTACGCCCCGGACACGATCGACGCCGACTTCGAGCGGGCCGCGACCGTCACCACCGAGCGCTACCGCCCGGAGCTGGAGGTCGGCCAGCGCGCGGCGCGGGAAGCCCCGCTGCGGCACAACTATTTCGTCCCGCACAGCGCCGTGCTGGAATCCGGGGCGGATCACGCCCGGGTGCTGGTGCTGCTGCGCGGTGAACTCGGGGATCCGCCGGAGGTCTGGAACAGCACCGTCACCGCGGTGGTCGGGTTCGTCAAGCAGGACCGGCGCTGGCTGATCGACGAGATGACGATCCTGCCGCGCTCCCAACACGAGGAGGGCGGACCGTGAGCCCCCGCCGCCGGACCGCCGCCGACGCGACACCGCCGAGCGCGGCGATCGAGCTGACCGGCGCGTCGGCCGAGACGCCGGCACCCGCGGCGCCCGGGCAGGCGGTGCGGGTGCCGCGCCCGCCGCTGCGGCTGGTGTGGGCGGCCATCGGCGCCGCCGTGGTCATCGCCGCCACGCTGGCGGTGGCCATGGTGATGCTGGTCGAGTACGAGACGCGACAGTTCATGGAACGACGCGAGTTCGCCGTGATCGAGACGGCGCGCTCCTTCACCACCCAGCTGATGTCGCCGGATCCGACCGGCGACTACGGCGCCAACCGCTACGTGGACCGGATGACCGCCCAGGTGACCGGGGAGCTGGAGACGTACTGGCGGGAGTCGCGCGACCGGATTCTGATCGAGGTGGCCAAGGGCGCCAAGTCGGAGGCGACCGTGCTCTACGCCGGACTCGAGCGCTGGAACGACGACGGCAGCGCCGACGTGTTGGTGATCGCCAGGCAACGCATCCAGGACGACGACGGCAAGACGATGGCCGAACCCATCGCGCAGGTGTTGGAGACGGTACGACAGGAGGGGGGCCAATGGAAGATCAGCAACATGGGCCCGGTGATCTGAGCGACGACGACGCCGAAACCGCTTCCGACGCAACGGCGGCCGAGACGCCGGAGTCGGAGACCGAACCCGCGGAGTCGGAGACCGGCGCCGGCGAGGCGGCGGACGGCCAGCCGGAATCGACATCGGACGCGGAGGAGCCGGCGACGGAGAGCGCCGACGGGTCCGCCGCACCGGCGGGCCCGAGCCGGTCAGCGCGGCTGCGGGCGGCGCTGCCCGCGGTCGGGCTCGGCGCGGCCGCAACGGTGTTCGTCGCCGCGGCCGCGGCGGCCGGGGCCGCCGTGCAGCCCTATCTGGCCGACCGGGCGCTGGTCGACACCAAACTCGCGATCGCCCGCTCGGCCTCCGACGCGATCCGGACGCTGTGGACCTACACGCCCGAGACGATCAGCAGCCTGCCCGACCGGGCCGCCGAATACCTCACCGGGGACCTGGCCGCCAACTACCGCAAGTACATCGAGGCCATCGAGCCGCGCTACATCCAGGCGCAGGTCAGTTTGGACAGCGAGGTGGTGGGGGTCGCCGTCTCCGCGGTCGAGGACACCGACGCCAGTGCGCTGGTCTACACCAACACGAGTTGGTCGAGCCCGAAGACCAAGGACATTCCGGGGCTGCAGTACAACGCCTACCAGGTCGCCCTGGTGCGCGACGGCGCGCGCTGGCGGGTCACCGCTCTCGAGCCGATCACCAACTTCACCCTGACACCGCAGTTCTAAAAACCGCGCGACCGGCTCAGTTGCCGCCGTACTCCGGGCGCAGGATCGGGGCCAGCGCCGCCAGCGGGATGTGCGCCTTGACGTTGCCGCCGTCCATCGACCACTGCTGTAACTGGTTGTACTGCACCGGCGAATCGTGTCCGACCGGGTAGTCGGGCATGTAGAGGATCAACTCGTCGGGGGTCAGCGCCCAGGACCGGTAGCCGCCGGAGAACGGCTTGTCCGGGGTCCAGCGGTCCGGGGTGAACGGGTAGCTGCCGGGGGAGTGCTCCCAGAACGCCCGATCGAGTGCCTCCACGATGTACTGGTTGCCCAGCTTGGGGATCTCCGCGTACGGGTCCACGCCGTCCTTGGCGATATCGGCCAGCTGCAGTTGCCGGCCCTGGGCCATGTCGAAGGTGAAGGTGCGGTAGGCGTTGTTGATCCACGGGCCGTCGGCGTGGTAATCCTCGTGGAACACCACGCTGAGCGCGTCACCGTGCTGGAAGATCTCGTAGTTCTCGTTGCCCCAGCTGTCCTGAGCCATCGACTGGCCCTTCTGCCGCCAGTTGTTGAACAGCTTGGACAGGTAATCCTGGATCGGCGGGCCGGCGACGGGGTGGTCGACCAGATCGCCGGGGACCGCCATCTTGATGTAGCGGTTGGCGTTGCGCGGCGAGGGAATCGTGGCGTTGCAGAAGTGGCCGTCCCAAGCGCCGCCGAGCCCTTCGCAGAACGACGGAGCCGAGGCCCCCGCGGTGTGAGCGGCCAGCAGCGCCCCCGCAGCCATCGCGACGCTGGTCGCCAGCCGGATCATCCACATCTCCGCAGCTCCTAGGGCAGTTCCACTTTGCTCGCCAGCCACCGGCCGTCGACCTTCTCCATCGTCATCTTCATCCGCAGGCTGTCGACCCGGGGGTCGGGCAGTTCGGTGTTCTCGACCTTCTGGTCCACCATCAGCAGCACGACGACCTTGTCGGTGGACTTCGACTGGACGGCGGAGTCCACCACCTTGCCGTGCGCGTCGGACTTGTTGTCGATCAGCAGCTGGCGCAGCCGCATGCTCGACTCGGTGTACATGTCCTTGAAGTCGCCGGTCGCGCCGTTGAGCACGGCCGCGAAGTTCTCGTCGACCTGATCGGAGCTGATGCTGGTCAGCACCTGGGCGTAGTCGACCGCGGTGTCCTGGGCGATGGTGCCTGCCCGGTCGACGCGGTGATCCGACCACAGTTTCCAGCCCAACCCGCCGGCGACCGCCGCGAGCAGGAGGTAGATCGCCGCCACCCCGGCGACCCGGGCCACCTGCGGCCACAGCGGGTTCCCGGCGGGACGTGCGGAGACCGGGGCGACCGACACCGTCGGGGCCGCCTCGGTCGCTCCGGCGTCCTCGGCGTCCTCGGCCGCCGTCTCGGCACCGGCCGTCTCTTCGGCGGCCGCGTCGTCGGCCGGGGCCGGCTCGGTCGGTTCCGGGGACGCCCCGGCGGCGGAGGTGTCCGGGTCGGTGGTGTCGTCGGCCACGGTCAGAAGTCTCCTCAAGCGTTAGCGGGGCGGCTCGATCGGCAGCGTCGGCCCACCGTACGGGGTGGGGATGCTGTAGCGGCCCTGCGGGGTCGGATCGGAGGTGGCGCCGAGGTCGGCCCCCGGCGGGGCGCCTGCGGTGTCGTCGCCGGCGGGGCGGGGCGCGTTCTTCGCGCCGCGGATCAGCACTTCGGGGTCGGTGTCGGGGCAGTAGCCGGCATACAGGAACGGCTCGGGGTAGTCGGCCGCCGACCCGGCCCGCCGCGGCGTGCCGTACTCACAGGCGTACTTCGGGTACAGGTCGACGGTCGCCCAGATGCCCTGATCGTGCATGATGCTGCCGACGGCTTCCAGGGTGGAGCCGCGGTAGTCGGGGAACAGGGCGTTGAGGGCTGGCACCCGCAGGTAGAGGATCTGGGCGGTGGTGGCCAGGTTCTCCAGCAACCCGACCATGGTGTCGGAGTTGTCGTCGAAGATGTTGTCGACCCTTGACAGCAGGTCGGGGCCCCGGTCGACGAAGGTGCGGTAGCCGCCGTCCATCTTGTTGACCCCGGTCAGTACGTTGTGCAGGTTCTCGGTGGCTACCTGCAGGCCGGCGTTCTTGTCCGCCAGCAACTCCAGGGTGACCCGGCTGGACTTCAGCACGCTGACCGTCTCCGGGAGCACCCCGTTGAGGGTGGCCAGCAGGAACGTGCCGCCGTCGATGATGTCGGTGAGTTTCTGCGGGCCCTCCTTGCTCAGGCTCAGTTCCCGCTTGATGGTCTCGAGCTTGTCGATGTCGACCTGGGCGAGCGCACCGTCGGTGTGGGCGAGCATGTCCGACAGCGGGACCGGCGTCTGGGTGTCCTCGCGGGAGACGACGTCGCCGTTGGCCAGGTACGGGCCGTCGGTGTGCTGCGGCTCGAAGTCGATGTATTGCTCACCGGCGGGGGAGAGCCCGGAGACCCGCACCGGGGTGCCGACCGGGATCTTGACCTTCGACTTGACCTCGACCAGGGCATCGACACCCTCGGGGGTCAGCACCAGATCCTGGATCGTGCCGACCGGCACCCCGCGCACCGCCACATCCTGGTTGGCCAGCAGCCCGCCGGAGTCGGCCAACTGCACCCGCAGCTTGTAGTGCGACACGAACGGGTTGACCCGCAGCGCCCCGATCAGCAGGTAGCCCACCGCGACGACCAGCGTCAGGCCCAGCGCCAACCCGGAGATCCAGGTCCTCTGGCGGTGCCCGGCCCGGACGGCGGCGACGATCTTGCGACTGATGGTGTCCAGCATGTCGGCCTCCTATCCTGCCGGTTCCGGCGGTCCGGGCGGGGGGCCCTGCGGGGCCTCCTGCTCCAGCGGGCTCGGCGGGATGGGGGCGCCCACCGGCGCCCACGGCTGCTGGCCCATCGAGGTGTCCGGGCCTTTGCCCACGACGCGCTCCTGCAGGCGCCACAGCGCGTACTTGATGGAGCCGACCAGTTTGGCCCAGTCGTAGCGCTTGGGCCCGTGCAGCGCCAGGTCGCCCTTGAAACCGGCGTCGGGCATCGAGCCGATCACCAGCCGGTCGATGCTGACCCGCACCGAGATCGACGAGCCCGGGGTGCTCTTGACGATCGGCGGCATCAGCCGGTTCAGCGCGTACAGGCTGGTGTCGGGGTCGAGGGACACGTCGTTCCAGGCGGCGGCGACGGCGTTGGCGTCCTTGATGACGCTGCGGCCCGACTCGTCGGTCCCGGCGATCGACGGGAATTTCTGCAGCTGGCGGGTGGTGGCGCCGATCGTCTCGATCACATCGGAGAGCTGGGCGGTGTTGTCGGCCAGCACATCGGTGGCCGGGCCGGCGGCCTCCAGGATCTCGGTGAGGGCCTGGTTCTTCTCGTCGAGCCGGTCGGCGAGCCGGGCGGTCGCGGTCAGCGCGGAGTTGATCTCACCGGAGCGGGCGTTGAGCTTGCCCAGCAGCAGATTGGTTTTGCCGATCAGATCACCCAACGCCTCGCCCTGGTCGCCGGTGGCCGCCCCGGCGCCGTTGACCAGGTTGGTGAAGTTGCGCACCGTGCCGCCGTTGACCAGCAGCGCCGCCGACGCCAGCACCGCTTCGACGGTCGCGGCGGCGGCGGTGTCGGTGATGGTGTCGCCGTCTTTGAGCAGCGGCGCGTTCGGGTCCAGCGGCGTGGGCTGCTTGATCGCGACGAACACGTCGCCCAGCGGGGTCGCCGAGCGCAGCTCGGCGATGCTGCCCACCGGGATGCGGGTGCCGTCCATGATCCGCAGCGTGGTCTCAGCCTTGTAGTTGCGCGCCACCATCGACTCCAGCTGGCCGACATCGGCGCCGCCGAGCTTCACCTTGGCATGGGCGGGCAGGTTCAGCGCGTTATCGAACACCGCCTTGAGCGTGTAGCCGCCGGCGCCCATGCCCGGGGCGGGCAGGGGAAGATCGCCCAGCCCCACCCCGCAGCCCGACGTCAACAGCGCGGCCGCCGCGACGGCAACCGCGGTGCGCTTGCCGCGCCGCATCTGTGTCGTCCTCGCCACCATGATCACTGCCCCATCGCCGAGAGTCCGTCGAGAATGTAGGTCAGGCCGAAGTCCGGTCCGTAGTCCTGCAGGGTGCCGGTGCTGCAGCCCAACTGGCGCAGGTGCATCAGGTTGCACAGTTCCTTGGTCGACTGGGAGTCGGTGAGGATCTTGTCGACCAGCGCGTGGATGCGGACCGCGCCGTTGTCCTGGTCGATCATGTTGTACATGTTGTCCAGCAGCAGGGGCAGCACATCGACGAGTTCTTTGACCTCACGCTGGTGGTCGACCAGCGAGCGCACCGCGGTGTCGCCGTTGAGCACCGCCTGCTTGATGTTGTCCCGGTTGTCGTCGATGAGGATCGTGGCCTGATCGATGATCTGGTTGATCTTGCGTCCGGTGGCGCCGGTGCCCAACGCCTCGTCGTTGAGGATCTGGGTCAGCTGGTTGACCGTCGAGCCGAACTCGCGCAGCTTGCCGTCGTTGCGGGAGGTCGCCTCCAGCAACGAGCTCAGGTCAGTGATGATCGTGGTCAGCTGATCGCGGGTCTGCACCCCGCCCTCGGAGCTGAGCCGTAACGCGTCGGACAGCTCGCCGAGTGCGGCTTTGATGCTCTCGCCGTTGCCGTCCACGCTGGCGGAGGCGGCGTTGATGAGGTCGGCCAGCGGGCCGCCGCCCTTGCCGTCGCCCTCCAGCGAGGTGGAGATCTTGTCCAGCATGTCGAGCACCCGGTCGAAGGAGACCGGCGTCTTGGTGCGGAACTGCGGGATGCTGTCGTGGTTGGCCATCGTGGGTCCGCCGGTGTAGGGCGGGGTCAACTCGATCTGGCGGTCGGTGAGGATCGAGGTGGTGATGGTGACCGCGTGCACGTCGGCGGGGATCTTGACGTCCTTGTCGACGGTGAAGTCGACCGCCACGCTGTCGCCCAGCGGCGTGATCTTGGTGACCTTGCCGACTTGCATGCCGGCCACCGCGACGATGTTGTCCTCGTAAAGCCCGGCGGCGCTGTCGAAGTAGGCGGTCAGCTTGATCGTGTGCAACTGATTCCGGATGTAGACGCCGACGGCGCCGAGGACGAGCACGCCGATGAGCGCAACCCCGAGCAACAGGGCCACGGTGCGGCGCTTACCGGTGTTCATTTGCAGTCCTTGTAGTACTCGATCATGCCGAATTGCTTGGCGCGCCCGCTGATTGCGCACATCCAGGAGTCGATCAGCAGACCGTTGGGCACGAAGAAGTCCAGGAACGGCCCGTCGCCGGTCGCGTTGGTCAGACCCCGTACCGGGACCGGGGCGATCTGCAGGATGTTGCGGAACAGGTCGTCGTGCTCGGCCAGCATGCCGGAGAGCTCGCGCAGGTTGGCGACCGTCTCGCCGAGCATCGGCCGGTTGTTGACCACCAGGTCGTCGAGGGTGGCCACCAGGTTGGTCAGCGCGTTCATCATCGAGTGGAAGGTGGCCTGCCGGGACACGAACTGGCCCAACAGGTCCTGGCCCTGGTCGAGCAGGTTGCCCATCGCGTTCTGCTGGGCGCGCAGCGTGTTGGCCACCCGCTGGGTGCTCTTGAGCAGGGTGCCGAGCTGGTCGCGGCGGTCCGCGGCGATCCCGGACAGGGTGTGCAGGTTCTCCATCGCCTGGGGCAGGATCTCCGGCAGCCCGTCCAGCTGGTGGCCCAGGGCGGCCAGCGACTCCGCGAACTGGTCGGAGTCGACCTGCTCGAAGGTGGTGGTGGCGTCTTCCAGCAGCGACTGCAGGTCGTAGGGGACCTCGGTGTGGTCGAGGTCGAAGGTCTTGTCCGGCAGCTCGCCCTCGCCGTTGGGCACCAACTCCAGGTAGCGCGAGCCCAGGATCGTCATCACCTTGATGATCGCCTTGGAGTCGCGGCCCAGCGGGACGTTGTTGCGCACGGTCAGCCCGGCTTCGACGTGGTCGCCGACCAGCTTCATGCTGGAGACGTGGCCGACCTCGATGCCGGCCACCGTGATCGGGTTGCCCGGTTTGAGTGAGGCGGCCTGGGCGAACTCGGCGGTGTAGTGGGTGTAGCCGAACCCGAGCAGCTTGACGAACAGCAGCGCGGCCACCAGCACCGCCACCACGCCCAGGGCGATGGCGCCCAGGATCGTGGCGTTGTACTCCTCCAGCGGTTTCTTGCGCTGCTGGCGCGGCTCCGGCGCGGTCTTCGCGTCAGGCAGCTCGGGCACTGTGGGGTCGGTGGGGTCAGCGGGGTCAGCCATTGGCCATGTTCCTGCATCTCGGGGTGTGCCAACCCAGGTTCTCCCGGGTCAGGGGGGTGGCGTTGCCCGGCGTTGCGGCGTTGACGATATAGGTGGTCATGTCGTTGAGGCCGGGGAAGAACCCGGTGATGTTGAGGTCGCAGCCGTAGGCGTTGCCGTAGGCGCCCTCCCCGACGATGCGGGCCAGGCCCTTGAGCAGCAGCGGCAGGTTGGCGCCGGTGAAGGCCAGCTGCGGCTCGATGCCCACCATGTGCTTGGTGAACCCGGGTTCGCGGACGACGATCTCCTTCAGCGACGGGTACACCTCGTCCATGATCGCCGACAGCCGGGTGGTGACCTGGGCGATCGACCCGACCGAGGACTGCAGCTCGGGACGGCGGGCGTCGAAGTCACCGATCACCGTCTGCGCCTGGGTCAGGGTGTGGTCGAGGTTGTCGTTCTGGTCGGCGATATTGTCGGTGACCCGGCTCAGGCTGGTGATCAGGTCACCGAGCGCCTCGTCCCGGCCGGCCAGCGACTCGGTGATCTGCGAGGTCTCGTTGACGAACTGGCTGATCGACGCACGGTCGCCCTGCAGGGATTGAATGACACCCTTGGTCAGGTCGTCGGCCTTCTTGGGGTCCAGCAGCGACATCATCGGCTCGAAGCCGTTGAGCAGCCGACCCACGTCGAATGACGGATCGGTGCGTTCCACCGGGATCACGCTGTGCGGCTCCAGCCGCTCGGTGTCGCCGACACTGCCCAGCGACAGCCCGAGGTAGCGCTGGCCCATGATGTTCTGGTAGGTGACCGAGGCGATCGTGTTGCCGTAGAGCGGCTGGTCGCTCTGGACGATGAAGGACACCTTGGCCTGTTTGCCGTCCAGTTCGATCTTCTCGACCCGGCCGACCCGCACCCCGGCCATCCGGACGTCGTCGCCGTCGCGCAGCCCGTAGACGTCGGTGAACACCGCCGCGTACGGGGTGGTGGCACCGGAGACGTCGCGGCGCAGGGTGGCGTAGACCAGCCACGTCAGCCCCATCGAGACGATCATGAACAAGGTGAGCCCGATCATCGGGCCACGGAACCTCATCGGGGCGCCTCCTCGGGTCCGGCCGACTCGCCCGAGTAGTCCGCGGTCACCACGGTGCCGCGGGCGACCGGGCCCAGCAGCAGCTGGGTGGCCACGGTGGCGGGCTCGGACCCGCCGGTGATGACGCCGAGCTGGTCGCGTTCGTGCTGGCTACCGACCGGGCCGACGTTGCCGCCCCAGGCGGCGGCGCGGGGGG
>NZ_LZLJ01000095.1 GCF_001668625.1 Mycobacterium sp. 1274756.6 | reverse complement strand
CGCGGGCGCGAGCCGATGCGGATGACCGCCGACGCCGACACCGGCGAGGGTGCCACGGCCGCCGAGCAGGGCGCCGGCGTGATCGGGTTCGCCGGGACCGCGCAGCGCGCCGCGAGCCGGTCGGCGACCGGGCTGGCCACCCTCGACGGTGACGAGTTCGGGCACGGGCCGGCCGTGCCGATGGTGCCGACCGGCTGGGAGACCGCCGACCGGCGGTAGCCGGTCAGCCGTGCGCGGCGATGTCCTCCAGCGCGGCGATCATGGTGCGCGTCGGCACCCCGGTGCCGCCCTTGGGGGTGTAGGCCCACGGGCTGCCGCTGTTGTAAGCCGGCCCCGCCACGTCGATGTGCGCCCACTGCACGCCGTCGGCGACGAACTCGCGTAGGAACACCCCGGCCACCGACATCCCGGCGAAACGCTGGCCGCTGACGTTGGCCAGGTCGGCCACCGTCGACTTCAGCTCCTCACGCAGCTCGTCGGGCAGCGGCATCGGCCAGCCGTTCTCACCCACGGCCTGCGAGATCGACGCGACCCGGTCGCGGAACTCCTCGCTACCCATCACCCCGGGGGTGCGCACCCCCAGCGCGACGGTCTGCGCGCCGGTCAGCGTCGAGGTCTCGATGAGGTAGTCCGGGTCGTCCTCGCAGGCCCGCACGATCGCGTCGGCCAACACCAGCCGGCCCTCGGCGTCGGTGTTGAGCACCTCCACGGTGGTGCCGCCGTACTGGGTCAGCACGTCGCCGGGGCGCTGCGCGGTCGACGACGGCATGTTCTCCGCCATCGGCACCGTGGCGATCACATCGATCGGCAGCTCCAGGCGCGCCGCCAGTACCACGGTCGCGATGACCGCGGCGGCCCCGCCCATGTCCGAGGTCATGTGGTGCATGTTGGCGGCCGGTTTGATCGAGATGCCCCCGGTGTCGAAGGTGATCCCCTTGCCGACCAGCGCCACCGTCTTCGGCTTATCGGGGGAGGCCACCAGCCGCGAACCGCGGTGGGTCAACCGCACCAGCCGCGGCGGCCGCGACGAACCCTGACCGACCCCGATCACCCCGCCGTAACCGGCGTCGGCCAGCGCCTTCTCGTCGAGCACCTCGACGTCGAGCCCGGCGTCTTCGGCCAGGGCGGCCGCCCGCCGGGCGAACTCGGCCGGGTAGAGGTGGCTGGGCGGGGTGTTGACGAAGTCGCGGGCGGTGGCCACGGCGGTGGCCACCGCGGTGGCGTGCTCGGCCTCCTGCCGCGCCGCACCGGCGGAGGACAGCACCGTGATCTCGGCCAGCCCGGGCTCCTTCGGGGCGGTTTTGGCGCTGCGGAACCCGGTGAACCGGTAGGCGCCCAGGATCAGCCCCTCGACCGCCGCGCCCAGCACCGCGGTGCCGGCCAGCCCGGACAAGGTGGTGATCGCCGAGGTGGCGCCGTTGAGCGAACGGGCCGCCGTCCCGGCCGCACGGCGCACCGCGTCGGGGGACCAGGCCTCCCGGGACTCGCCCAGGCCGACGGTGAGCACGCTGCCCGCCGGCAGCGCCGCCACCACCAGCCGGTGCACCTGATCGGTCGCGCCGGTCGCGCCCAGCGCGCGCAGGCCGGCCTCGATGGCGTTCACCGCCTCGGCGGGCAACGCGGGTTCGGTCGCGGCCAACACGGGTTGATCGTCGGCGCTGACGACCGGCACGATCAGCACGGCCTGCGCCGTGGCATCGTCGGTGCCGGCCGGCAGGTCGGCGGCGACGGAGACGGTGGGGGACAGGTAACCGGGTTTGGTGCTCACGGCCACCTACCCTAACGAGTGCTGGCGCGGCCCAGCTCGTACGCCGCGATGGGGGCGTCGAACCCCTTGAGCATCAACGGGTCCAGTTTGCGGGCCGGCCAATCGGGCAGCAGCTCGCGCAGGTTGTCGGCGACCAGGATCTGGCCCGGGTCAGCGGCGGCGACCAGCCGCGCGGCCAGGTTCACCGGGTTGCCGAAGTAGTCGCCGTTGACCGCCAGGATCTCCCCGTAGCCCAGGCCGGCACGGACCTGCACCCCGGCCTCGATCGCCTTGGGGTGGTCCACCAGGTCGATCGCGGCGCTGACCAGCAGGTCGGGGGTGGCACTCACCCACATCACGGCGTCGCCGAGGAACTTCACCACCCGCCCGCCCGCGGCGTGCACCGCGTCGGTGACCGTGGACTGGAAGCTGGTGACCAGCTCGGTCAGTTCGGCCGGGGAGAGCAGCCGGGTCAGCACGGTGAACCCGGACAGGTCGGTGAACCCGACACCGCAGATCAGGCTGAGCGTCGGCCCGCCGCCGAGGTCCTCCAGAAACGTGCGGGCGCTGACCAGGTGGTGGCGGTGGATGGTGTCGATCAGCGCCCCGACCCGCGGAATGAACTCCGCGGCCGCCCGCCAGGCCTGCGCGGTGGTGACCGCGTCGCCGGTGTGATCGAGCCACACGTCGGGCCGGGCCGCCCGGATCATCGACGACTCCGCCTCGGCCAGCCGGGCCATCGTCACCCCCAGCACGCGCAGGAAGCCCTCGACGAGGTCGCCGATCTGAGCGCGCATGGCCACGCAGGTGCCCAGCGCGTCGACGTCGGCTCGACTCAACACCGGCGCGTCCGGGTCCGCCGGGCGCAGGCCGAGCATGGTCCAGGTGCGTTCGAGTTCCCCGACGCCCACCCCGAGGGTGGCCGCGGCGTCCCGCAGGCTGAACTGCGGTGGACCCGACCAGCCCAACGCGTCGCCGGCCAGCCCGAACAACCGGCCGCGCCGCTCGGCGTCGGCCATCTGCTCGGCGGTGAAGCCCAGCCCGCTGAGGTATTCGACCAGCGCCGCGCGCTGCCGGCCGGACTGCCAGGGATCGGTCATCGCCCTCAGTCTGCCGATTAGGGTGGCGAAGTGTGAGCGAACTGCAACACGGACCGCTGGAAGCCCGGCACCGGGAACTGGGTGCCACCTTCGGGGAATTCGGGGGCTGGTCGATGCCGGTGTCCTACGCCGGCACCGTCGCCGAACACACCGCGACCCGCAGCACCGTCGGGCTCTTCGACGTCAGCCATCTGGGCAAGGCCGCCGTGCGCGGCCCCGGCGCCGCCGCGTTCGTCAACTCCGCGTTCACCAACGACCTGGCGAAGATCGGGCCCGGACGGGCGCAATACACGTTGTGCTGCACCGAATCCGGCGGCGTCGTCGACGACCTGATCGCCTACTACGTAGCCGACGACGAGATCTTCCTGGTGCCCAACGCGGCCAACATCGCCGCGGTGGTCACCGCGCTTCGCGACGCCGCGCCCGCCGGGATCACCGTCACCGACGAACACCGCAGCACGGCGGTGCTCGCGGTGCAGGGGCCGCAGGCCCCCGCGGTGATCGAGGAGCTGGGCCTGCCCACCGAGATGGACTACATGGGCTTCGTCGACACCAGCTACGAGGGGACGCCGGTGCGGGTGTGCCGCAGCGGCTACACCGGCGAGCAGGGCTACGAGCTCTTCCCGGCCTGGGACTCCGCCGAGCCGCTCTTCGACGCGCTGGTCGCGGCGGTCAGCGCCCGCGACGGCGCCCTGGCCGGGCTGGGCGCCCGCGACACGCTGCGCACCGAGATGGGCTACCCGCTGCACGGCCACGAACTGTCCCTCGACATCTCCCCGGTGCAGGCCCGCTGCGGCTGGGCGGTGGGCTGGAAGAAACCGCAGTTCTGGGGGCGCGCGGCGCTGCTGGCGGAGAAGGAGGCCGGACCCACCCGAACCGTGCGCGGCCTGCGCGCCGTGGACCGCGGGGTGCTGCGCGCCGGTCAGACGGTGCTCGCCGGGGACAAACCGGTCGGCCAGACCACCTCGGGCACCTTCTCACCCACCTTGCAGGCCGGCATCGCGCTGGCGCTCATCGACACCGACGCCGAGGTGGCCGACGGCGACCGGCTCACCGTCGACGTGCGGGGGCGGGCCCTGGCCTGCGAGGTTGTCCGCCCGCCGTTCGTGACGCCAAAAACCCGTTGAGGGGCGGGGATACAATCAGCCCATGAGCAGCGGCCCCGAGTTCACCGTCACGGTCAACCCGAACCCGACGGCCGATGCGGTACGGGACTCGATTCTGGCCAACCCCGGCTTCGGCAAGTACCACACCGACCACATGGTGTCGATCGACTACACCGTCGACCGGGGCTGGCACGACGCCGCGGTGATCCCCTACGGCCCCATCGAACTGGACCCGTCGGCGATCGTGCTGCACTACGCGCAGGAGGTCTTCGAAGGGCTCAAGGCCTACCGGTGGGCCGACGGGTCGGTGGTGTCGTTCCGGCCTGAGGCCAACGCCGCCCGGCTGCGGTCGTCGTCGCGGCGGCTGGCCATCCCCGAACTGCCCGACGAGGTCTTCATCGAGTCGCTGCGGCAGCTGATCGCGGTGGACCAGGCCTGGGTGCCACCCGCCGGGGGCGAGGAGTCGCTGTATCTGCGGCCGTTCGTGTTCGCCACCGAGCCCGGGCTGGGGGTGCGGCCCGCCCGCGAGTACCGCTACCTGGTGCTGGGCTCGCCGGCCGGCGCCTACTTCAAGGGCGGGGTCAAACCGGTCAGCGTGTGGCTGTCCACCGAGTACGTGCGCGCCTGCCCGGGCGGCACCGGCGCCGCCAAATTCGGCGGGAACTACGCCGCGTCGCTGCTGGCCCAGGCGCAGGCCGCCGAGCAGGGCTGCGACCAGGTGGTCTGGCTGGACGCGACCGAGCGACGCTACGTCGAAGAGATGGGCGGGATGAACCTGTTCTTCGTGTTCGGCAGCGGCGGGTCGGCGCGGCTGGTCACCCCGGAGCTCTCCGGGTCGCTGCTGCCCGGTATCACCCGGGATTCGTTGCTGCAGTTGGCCGTCGACGCCGGATTCAGCGTCGAGGAACGCAAGATCGACGTCGACGAATGGCAGAAGAAGGCGCTCGCCGGGGAGATCACCGAGGTGTTCGCCTGCGGCACCGCCGCGGTCATCACCCCGGTCAGCCACGTCAAATTCGCCGACGGTGAATTCACCGTCGCCGACGGCGCCCCCGGCGAGATCACGATGGCGCTGCGCGACACCCTCACCGGCATCCAGCGCGGCACCTTCGCCGACACCCACGGCTGGATGGCGCGGCTCAGCTGAGCGGTGCGCCGAGCCCGGCACCCGCGGCCAGCACCACCACCGCCACCGTGGTGGCCACCTCCACCGCCGCGCCCAGCACGTCACCGGTGATGCCGCCGAACCGGCGCCGGCAGTGGCCGACCAGCAGTAGCGCCGCCGCCAACCCGGCGGCCACCGCGACCGGGCCCAGCCACAGCCGCGGCGTCACGACCACCGCCACGGCGAGCAGGACCGCGACCCAGCCGATCACCACCGCGACCGGTTGACTGCCGGCCACCCGCACACCCAGCGCGCTCCCGGCGGCCGCGGGCAGCCCGCGCCGGCAGGCGGCGACCGCGGCGACCCGCCCGGCCACCACGGCCACCACGATCGCCGCCGGGCCCGCCAGCGGGAATGCCACCGCCTGCGCCCCGATCGCCAGCACCACCGCGGCCACGCCGAACGGGCCGGTCGCCCCGTCCCGCATCACGCGCAGGGCCCGCTCCGGCGGGCCGTAGCAACCCAGCCCGTCGGCGGTATCGGCCAGCCCGTCGAGGTGCAGCGCGCGGGTCGCCCCCGCCAGCGCCGCGACCGCGATCAGCCCGGCCAGGGCGCTGCCCGGCCCGAACACCGTCGTCCCCACCCAGGTGACGGCCGCGGCCAGCCCGCCCAACACGACGCCGACCACCGGCAGCGCGGTCAACCCGCCGCGGCCCAACACCGGGGCGCGCGGCACCGGCAGCACGGTGGCGAAGGCGAACGCGCTGCGCAGCGACCCGGTCATCGGGGCTCGTCGGGCCCGCAGACCCCCGCCTCGTCGAAGGTGGCCATCGAGCCCAGCGCGGCCACCGCCGCGTGCAGCACCGGCAGCGCCACCGCCGCACCGGTGCCCTCGCCCAGCCGCATCCGCAGATCCAGGATCGGCTCCAGGCCCAGGTCGGCCAACGCCAATGCGTGGGCCGGTTCCAGCGAGCGGTGCCCGGCCTGCCACCACTGCCGCGCACCCGGCGCCATCCGCTCGGCCAGCAGCGCCGCCGCGGCCGCGGCGACCCCGTCGAGCAGCACCGGGGTGCGCCGCACCGCGGCCTGCGCGCAGAACCCGGCCATCGCTGCCAGATCCGCGCCCCCGCAGACCTGCAGCAACGCCGCCGGATCCGTCCGCACCGACCGGGACCGGAACAACGCGTCCCGCACCGCGGCGGTCTTGCGCGCCCAGCCCGCGTCGTCGATGCCGGTGCCGCGTCCGACCACCGCCACCGGCTCGGCGCCGACCAGCGCGGCGATCAGCA
Organism: Mycobacterium sp. 1274756.6; assembly: GCF_001668625.1. GTDB lineage: Bacteria > Actinomycetota > Actinomycetes > Mycobacteriales > Mycobacteriaceae > Mycobacterium. The sequence continues at coordinate 8,891 of NZ_LZLJ01000095.1, read as the reverse complement.
CCGCCGCGACCGTCGTGTTGCCGATCCCCATGTCCCCGGCGATGAGCAGATCCGTTCCGGCGTCGACCTCCTCGTCGGCGATGGCGCGGCCGGCCGCGACCGCCGCGGCGGCCTGGTCGGCGGACAGGGCGTCCTCGCGGGTGATGTCACCGCTGCCCCGGCACACCTTGTGCGCCCCGAGATGCGGCGCCCCGGGTTCGGCGTCGACCGCCAGATCGGCCAGCCGCACCGTCGCGCCGGCCACCTCGGCCAGCGCGTTGATCGCCGCGCCGCCGGCGGCGATACCGGCGAGCATCTGCGCGGTCACCTGCGGGGGATAGGCCGACACCCCGGCGCGGGCCACCCCGTGGTCCCCGGCGAACACCACGACCCTCGGCTGCCGGAACGGCTGCGGCGGGCAGCGGCCCTGGCAGGCGGCGGCCCACACCGACAACTCCTCCAACCGGCCCAGCGAGCCGGGCGGCTTGATCAGGCTCGCCTGGCGGGTGCGGGCCGCCGCGGCGGCCGCCGGGTCCGGCGGCGCCACCGGGTCGAAGCGCGGCTCGGGGGGATTCATGCCCGGCCCCCGTCCGGTTTGATCCGGAGCGCCTGCCCGGCGACCACCAGCACCACCCGGTCGCACACCGCGGCCAGCCGCTGGTTGAGCGCGCCGAGCTCGTCGGCGAACCGGCGCCCGGCCGGGGTCGGCGCCACCACGCTCAACCCGACCTCCGGACTGACCAGCACCAACTCGGCCGGGAACGCCCGCACCGCCGCGCACAGCGCGTCCACGTCGGCGGTGATCGGCACGGCGGGATCCCAGCCGTGCCGGTCGAGCAGCGCGGTCAACCAGCCGCCCAGATCGTCGACGAGGGTGGGCGGGTGCGGGCGCTGCCGCAGCACCGCCGCCACGTCGGAGGACTCGACGGTCGACCAGTGCGCCGGCCGCCGGCCGCGGTGCGCGGCGACCCGCCGCGCCCAGTCCGCGTCGTCACCGCCGCCCCCGGTGGCCAGGTAGCGCACCGCCGCGCCGGGCGCGGTGAACCGGGCCTCGGCCCACCGGGATTTGCCCGAGCGGATACCGCCGAGCACCAGGACACGCGAGCTCACGGCGCCGTCACAGCCGGACCGGGCCGACGCCGGCTAGTCGATCCGCTCACCGCGGGCGACCTGCGGACGGGGCGCACGCATCCGGCGCAGTTGGGAGGCTCGGCCGGCCGCGTACATGGTCAGCCGCCACCGCGCCTCGGTGTTGTCGGGGAACTTCTCGTCCACCCGCCGGCCGACGTGACGGCCGAGCAGCACCGCGTCGACGGCCATCGCCGCCATCAACACCAGCAGCCCCAGGGAGACGTAACGCTGGACCGCCAGCGGCATGCTCAAGGTGAGGAACAGCAACAGCATCGCCGACGGGATGAACAGCCCGAGCAGGTTGCGGCGGGAGTCGACCAGGTCGCGCACCAAGCGGCGGACCGGACCCCGATCCCGCTGCAGCAGGTAGGCGTCCTCACCGGCCATCATCCGCTCGCGGTACTCGGTGCGCCGCTCGAGCCGCTCGGCGCGCTGGGCGCGGCGCTCCTCCCGGCTGAGCTTGGGCCCGGCGAGCTCCTTGCGGCGTGCCCGGGCCTCGGCCGCGGTCATCGGCGGCGGCGCCACCGGACCGCGGCGCCGCGCCGCGTCGCGGCGGGGGGTGGGCCGGCCCTTGGGCGGGGTGGTGCCCGCTTGGTGGGCGGCGCGGGTCGCCTCGTCGGCCTCGTCGGTCCCGCCCGCCGTGTCGGCGGCGCGGTCGTCGTCTTTCCTGCGCCCCAGCAACCTCACAGCTGCCAGGTTACTTCGCGGATCTCGGTGTCGGGCACGCGGTCGCGCCGGGTATGCCTACGCTGCTGGCATGAGCAACGCCGCCGCGCCGGCCCCCGAGCCGGGCATGTTGCCGTTGCGGGTGCTGATCGCCCCGGACTGTTTCGGCGGCAGCCTCACCGCGCAGCAGGCCGCCGCGGCCATCGCCACCGGCTGGTACCGATCGCGGCCCCGCGACCAGTTCACCATCGCCCCGCAGTCCGACGGCGGCCCCGGCTTCGTCACCGTGCTCGCCGACCGGCTCGGCCGGCGCATCCGCCGGCTGTCGGTAGCCGGGCCCCTGGACGCCGACGTCGAGGCCGGCTGGCTCTACGACGCCGACACCGCCACCGCCTACCTGGAGGTCGCGCAGGCCTGCGGGCTGGACCGGCTGGGCGGCCCGCCCACCCCGCACACCGCGCTGGCCGCCCACAGCCGCGGGGTCGGCCAGCTCATCGAAGCCGCCCGCGAGGCCGGGGCGAACCGGATCGTGGTCGGGCTGGGCGGCAGTGCCAGCTCCGACGGCGGGCGCGGGCTGGTGGAGCAGTTGGGCGGGCTGATCGCCGCGCGCCGCAGCCTCGCCGACGTCGACCTGGTGGCGGCGACCGACGTCGACCACCCGCTGCTGGGGCCGTGGGGCGCGGCGCGGGTCTTCGGCCCGCAGAAGGGCGCCGACCGGGCCACCGTCACCCTCCTCGAGGAGCGCCTCGGTGAGTGGGCCACCGAACTCGACGTCGCGGCCGGCCGGGAGGTGAGCGCCGAGGCCGGCGCCGGTGCGGCCGGCGGGATCGGTGCCGCGCTGCTGGCGTTGGGCGCCGAGCGGGTCCCCGGGGCGGCCGTGATCGCCGGGCACACCGGCCTGGCGGCCGATCTGGAGGTCGCCGATCTGATCGTCACCGGCGAAGGCCGGATCGACCGGCAGTCGCTGCGCGGCAAGGTGGTCGGCTCGCTGGCCGCCGCCGCGCGGGAGCGCCAGACGCCGGTGCTGGTGCTCGCCGGTCAGGTCGACGTGGATCCGGCGGCGCTGCAGGCCGCCGGGATCGCGGCCGCCGTCGCGATCATCGACTACGCCGGGTCGGTAGAGTTGGCGCTGGAGGACGCCGTCAACCAACTGATGGGGCTGGCCACGGCGACCGCGGCACAACTCGGGAATAACCGCCCGACGCGGTACCGTTGAGCTGGTGGGTTTACGCCGTCGAGCGGCCCGCAACAGCGTCTGACACGTGGTCTGACACGCCGCAACGTGTAGGGAGTAGCAATGACAGTTCAGAACGAGAGCAGCACCGCCGCCCACGGCGTCATCCTCACCGACGCGGCAGCGGCGAAAGCGAAGTCGCTGCTGGACCAGGAGGGCCGCGACGACCTCGCGCTGCGGATCGCGGTGCAGCCGGGCGGCTGCTCGGGCCTGCGGTACAACCTCTTCTTCGACGACCGCTCGCTCGACGGTGACGCCACCGCCGAGTTCGGCGGGGTGAAACTGACCGTCGACCGGATGAGCCTGCCCTACCTCGACGGGGCGTCCATCGACTTCGTCGACAGCATCGAGAAGCAGGGCTTCACCATCGAGAACCCGAACGCGGGCGGCTCCTGCTCCTGCGGCGACTCGTTCAACTGAGCCGGGACCGGACCGGCCGGGCCGCTCAGTAGGCCCCGCCGGTCCGCAACACATACGAGCAGACCAGGATCTGCTCGTCCTGCATCAACAACTGCGCGGTGCCCTGGACGCCCTCGCGCGGCTCACCGCCGACGGCCGGGACCACCCGCATGCTGAACAGCACCTGCGCCTGGTACTCCGACAGCATCACGATCTTGTCGACCGAGGTCACCTCGGCGGCGTCGAACTGCTTGCGGAACGCGTCGCTGCTCAGCTTCGCCAGCGCCTCGTCGGAGCGGCGGTCGGCGACCGCGTCGTAGGTGCCGCACAGCGTGTTGCGGGCCACCACATCGATGTCGCGATCCGACAACGCGTCCAGATAGCCCTGGATCGCGGTCTGCGCGGCGCTGTCGGTCAGCGGGCTGGTGGTGTCGCGCACCGCGTAGATGGCCGCGGCGCCCAGCGCGGCGATCACCGCCACCGTCACCGTCACCGCGATCGCCAACGGCCACGGGGAGCGGCGCGGGGGGTAGGGCGGCGGCCCCAGCGGTGGTGCAGGCAGCGGTCCGGTGGTGATCGGCAGCGGGCCGGTGCCGTGACCGGGGTACCCGGTCGGGTACGGCCCGGCCGGCGCCGCGGGGTGGGACGGTCCGTGTGCGCCATACGGGGGCGGCAGGGGATACGGGCCGGTCATGGTGGCAGGCTAGCGCACCTCTGCCCGACCGGTTCGCGGTGCGGGCCGCTACGCTGAGCACCGTTCGCTGGACGGGCAGATCGAGGAAGGGCGGAGATTTCGTGGCGATAGCGGTGACCGGTTCGATTGCGACAGACCACCTGATGCGGTTTCCCGGCCGATTCTCCGAACAGCTGCTCGCCGACCACCTGGCGAAGGTGTCGCTGAGCTTCCTGGTCGACGATCTGGTGGTCCACCGCGGCGGGGTCGCCGGCAACATGGCCTACGCGATCGGGGTGCTCGGCGGGCAGGTTCAGCTCGTCGGCGCCGCCGGCACCGACTTCGACGACTACCGCCGCTGGCTGACCTCCCACGGCGTGGACTGCGACCACGTGCTGGTGTCCACCACCGCGCACACCGCGCGGTTCGTGTGCACCACCGACCAGGACATGGCCCAGATCGCGTCGTTCTACCCGGGCGCGATGTCGCAGGCCCGGGAGATCTCGCTGGCCGACCTCGTCGCCGCCGGCGGCGCCCCGGAGCTGGTGATCGTCGGCGCCAACGACCCCGAGGCGATGTTCCGGCACACCGAGGAGTGCCGCACGCTGGGTCTGCCGTTCGCCGCCGACCCCTCCCAGCAGCTGGCGCGGCTCAGCGGCGAGGAGATCCGCACACTCGTCAACGGGGCGACCTACCTGTTCACCAACGACTACGAGTGGGATCTGCTGCTGTCCAAGACCGGCTGGAGCGAGGCCGACGTGATGGGCCAGGTCGGGCTGCGGGTGACCACCCTCGGCGAGAACGGCGTCGACATCGTCGACCCGAACGGCGAGCGCATCCACGTCGGGGTGGTGCCGGAGACCAGCCGGGTGGACCCCACCGGGGTCGGCGACGCCTTCCGGGCCGGGTTCCTCACCGGCCGCGCCGCCGAACTGAGCCTGGAGCGCTCCGCCCAGCTCGGCTGCCTGGTCGCGGTGCTGGTGCTCGAGTCGACCGGGACCCAGGAGTGGGAGTGGGACCGGGAGACGGCGGTGAGCCGGCTGGCCGGCGCGTACGGCGACCGGGCCGCGACCGAGATCGCGGCCGCGCTGCGCTGACGGCTACAGCTGGACCGGGTAGTCCGGCTCGCTGATCCGGGGCGCCACGCTGCGCTCCACGAAGATCGCGTGCCACAGCAGGAAGATCAGCACAGTCCACAACCGGCGGCTGTGGTCACTGACCCCGGCGCGGTGTTCCTCGAGCATCCGCCGGGCGGCCGGCAGGTCGATGAATTCGTCGGCCTGCGAGGTGTTCAGCATCTCGTGCGCCCAGTCCAGGAGCTCCCCGGCGCGCAGCCAATGCCGGATCGGCACCGGGAACCCCAGCTTGGGCCGGTTGAGCACATGGTCGGGCACCACCGACTCCAGCGCGCGACGCAGCGCGTACTTGGTGGTGGTGCGGGTGATCTTCGCCGAGACCGGCAGCTTCGAGGCCACCGCGAAGACCTCGGTGTCCAAAAACGGCACCCGCAGTTCCAGTGAGTTGGCCATCGTCATCTTGTCGGCCTTGACCAGGATGTCCCCGCGCAGCCAGGTGAACAGGTCGATGTGTTGCATGCGGGCCACCGGGTCCCAGCCCTGCGACTGCGCGTAGATCGCGGCGGTGACGTCGGTGTGGGTCCAGTCGGGGGAGAACTGCGGCAGCACCGCGCGCAACTGCTCGTCGGAGAAGCTGCGCGCGTTGCCGTAGTAGCGCTCCTCCAACGTCAACGAGCCGCGGTGCAGCAGGCTCTTGCCGCGCATGCCCTCCGGCAGCGGCTTGGACATCTTGCCCACCCCGCGGCGCAGCGGCGCGGGCAGGTAGTCGAACGGCTTGAGCGACAGCGGCTCGCGGTAGATGGTGTAGCCGCCGAACAGTTCGTCGGCGCCCTCCCCGGAGAGCACCACCTTGACGTGTTTGCGGGCTTCCTTCGCGACGAAGAACAGCGGCACCAGGGCGGGGTCGGCCACCGGCTCGTCGAGATACCAGACGATCTCGGGCAGCGCGGCGACGAACTCGGTCGGGGAGACCACCTTGGCGATATGGCGCGCCCCGATCGCCTCGGCGGTGGCCACCGCCACGTCCACCTCGGAGAAGCCCTCGCGCTCGAAGCCGGTGGTGAACGTGATCAGGTCGGGGTTGTGCCGGATCGCCAGCGCGGCGATCGCCGTGGAGTCGATGCCGCCGGACAGGAACGCCCCGACGGTGACGTCGGCGCGCATGTGTTTGGCGACCGAGTCCTCCAGCACCGCGGTGATCTCGTCGTAGCGGTCCTGCTCGGCGCCCGCGGCGATCGGGGTGGCCTCGAACCGGGGAGTGAAATAGCGGGTGACCTCGGGGACGGGGGCGTCCGGGCGGATCCGGGCGTAGCAGCCCGACTCCAGCCGGCGCACCCCGCGGTGCAGGGTCTCCGGTTCGGGCACGTACTGCAGCACCGTGTAGTGCTGGAGGGCCCGCGCGTCGAGAGCGGTGTCGAATCCCACCGGCTCGGCGAGTTCGAGCAGCGCCTTCTTCTCGCTGCCGACCACCGTGCCGCCCGGCCCGGTCGCCATGAACAGCGGTTTGATGCCGAACGGGTCGCGGGCGCAGAGCAGCTCACCGGTGTGGCCGTCCCACAGCGCGAAGGCGAACATGCCGCGCAGCCGGGACAGCGCCGCGGTGCCCCAGTAGTGATAGGCGGCCACGATGGCCTCGGTGTCACCGTCGGTGTGGAACACCGCGCCGTGCTCGGCGCGGAGCCGCTCCCGCAGTTCCAGGTAGTTGTAGATCTCGCCGTTGAACACCAGCCGGTAGCGGTCGGGATGCTCCGGCGGGCCCCACTTCAGCGGCTGGTGGGAGTGTTCGATGTCGATGATCGACAGCCGGTTGAAGCCGAGCACCACCCGGTCGTCGGACCAGGTCCCCAACTCGTCGGGGCCGCGGTGGCGCATCAGGTGCAAGGCGTCGGCGACGGCCGCCGCGATTCCCTGCTGTTCGACGGTTTCCGTGCCGGCCGCGGCACCCGCAGAGGCAGCCACAAAGGCCAGCAGTCCACACATCGCGCCCCAGTATGCCGCACCGCCGCGACGGCCGAATCCGGGCACGGATCGGTGGCTCGTCGGGCCTGTGTTCCGGTCGTGGTCTACGGTGCGTAGTATTCGACGTGATCGACTCTCGCTCCAGGTTCTGACTCAGGAGGCGCCCACCGTGACACTTCGCGGGACAGGCTTGCCGCAGGCCGCTTCGCAGCGCCGCATCATGCCTCGTTGGCTACGACGTTCGGTGCTGGTCGGTGCCGTCGGACTGGTCGCGGTCACACTCAGTGGCTGCAGCTGGTCGCAGGCGCTCGGCCTGGGCTGGCCGGAGGGCATCACCCCCGAGGCGCACCACAACCGGGCCTTCTGGGTCGGCGTGGTCATCGCCTCCCTGGTGGTCGGGGTGATCGTGTGGGGCCTGATGTTCTGGTGCGTCATCGCCTACCGCAAGAAGCCCACCGACACGGAGTTGCCGCGCCAGTTCGGCTACAACATGCCGCTGGAGCTGGTGCTCACGGTGATCCCGTTCCTGATCATCTCGGTGCTGTTCTACTTCACCGTCCTGGTGCAGGAGGACCAGCTCAAGCTGGTCGACGACCCCGAGGTCGTGGTCGACGTCACCGCGTTCCAGTGGAACTGGAAGTTCGGCTACAACAAGGTCGACTTCGCCGACGGCACCTACACCTACGACGGTGCGCAGCCCGAGCGCAAGGACGCGATGGTGTCCAAGCCCGAGGGAGTCGACGAGCACGGCAAGCAGCGCGTCGGCGCGGTGCACGGCCTCAACCCCGAGGACCGCAGCTTCCTCTACTACGACGAGGTCGAGACGCTGGGCACCACCGAAGAGGTGCCGGTGCTGGTGGTGCCGACCGGTAAGAGCATCGAGTTCCGGCTGATCGCCACCGACGTGATCCACGCCTTCTTCGTCCCGGAGTTCCTGTTCAAGCGGGACATGATGCCCTACCCGGAGGCGAACAACTCGGTGAACGTCTTCCAGGTCAGCGAGATCACCAAGGAAGGCGCCTTCCTCGGGCACTGCGCCGAGATGTGCGGCACCTACCACGCGATGATGAACTTCGAGCTTCGCGCGGTCAGCCCCAACGAGTTCAAGCTCTACCTCGACAAGCGGCGGGACGGCATGACGAACGCGGAGGCGCTCTCGGCGATCGGCCAGGAACCGCTTGCCACGTCGACCCGCCCGTTCGACAGCCGACGCGGCCTGCAGGTGTCGCGAGCGAGTAGTTAGGACATCCCATGCACATCGAAGGCAGGCTGTTCGAGTTCATCTCCGGGTTCTTCTTCGTCACCGCCATCGTCTACGGGTTCCTGACCGATCGGTTCGGCACCGGCGGAATCGAGTGGGCCGGCACCACCGCGCTGGCGCTGACCGGCGCGATGGCGATGATCGTCGCCACGTTCCTCGGTTTCGTCGCCCGCCGGCTGGATGTCCGGCCGGAGGACTACGAGGAGGCCGAGGTCAGCGACGGCGCCGGCGAGCTGGGCTTCTTCAGCCCGCACAGCTGGTGGCCGATCCTGTGTGCGCTGGCGTTCTCGATCGTGGCGGTCGGGATCGCGCTGTGGCTGCCGTGGCTGTTCGGCGCCGGCATCGTGATGGTCATCGCCGCCGCGGGCGGGCTGGTCTTCGAGTACTACCTCGGCGCGGAGAAGCACTGAGCCTCGCCGCCGGCGACGACGTGCCGGGGGTGGCTACCGCTGGTGGACCGGCCTTTTGGGTAATGTTGCCGGCGGACACCACGACCGATCGGGGGCGGTGTGC
>NZ_LZLJ01000094.1 GCF_001668625.1 Mycobacterium sp. 1274756.6 | reverse complement strand
GCCGCGGCCCGGCGGCGGCGCCACCCCCAGCAACATGCCGGCGCGGCCGGCGAACATGCCCGGCCGCGCCCGCCCCGGCGGCGGTCCGCGGCCCGGGCCCGGCGGTCGCGGTGCCGGTGCCGGTTCGCCGACGGCGCCGGCGGCGGTGGCGGTGGCGGCGGTTTCCGCGGTGGCGGTGGCCCGCCGCCCCCCGGCGGCGGTTACCGCGGTCGCGGCCGGCCCGGCCAGCGCGGCGGCACCGCCGGTGCCTTCGGCCGGCCCGGCGGCGCCCCGCGGCGCGGCCGCAAATCCAAGCGGCAGAAGCGTCAGGAATTCGACTCGATGCAGGCGCCGGCGGTCGGCGGTGTCCGGCTGCCCCGCGGCAACGGGGAGACGATCCGGCTGGCCCGCGGCGCGTCGCTCTCCGACTTCGCCGAGAAGATCGACGCCAACCCGGCGGCGCTGGTGCAGGCGCTGTTCAACCTCGGAGAGATGGTGACCGCCACCGCGTCGGTGGGGGATGACACCCTCGAGCTGCTCGGCAGCGAGATGAACTACAAGGTGCAGGTCGTCTCGCCCGAGGACGAGGACCGCGAGCTGCTGGAGTCCTTCGACCTGTCCTACGGCGAGGACGAGGGCACCGAGGAGGACCTGCAGGTCCGCCCGCCGGTGGTGACCGTGATGGGTCACGTCGACCACGGTAAGACCCGGCTGCTCGACAGCATCCGCAAGGCCAACGTGGGGCAGGGCGAAGCCGGCGGCATCACCCAGCACATCGGCGCCTACCAGGTGATGGTGGACTTCGAGGGCAGTGAGCGGCTGATCACCTTCCTCGACACCCCCGGTCACGAGGCGTTCACCGCCATGCGGGCCCGCGGGGCCAAGGCCACCGACATCGCGATCCTGGTGGTCGCCGCCGACGACGGCGTGATGCCGCAGACGGTGGAGGCGATCAACCACGCGCAGGCCGCCGACGTGCCGATCGTGGTGGCGGTCAACAAGATCGACAAGGAGGGCGCCGACCCGGCCAAGATCCGCGGGCAGCTCACCGAGTACGGGCTGGTGCCCGAGGAGTTCGGCGGCGACACCATGTTCGTCGACATCTCCGCCAAGCAGGGCACCAACATCGAGGCGTTGGAGGAGGCGGTGCTGCTGACCGCCGACGCCGCTTTGGACCTGCGGGCCAACCCGGACATGGAGGCCCAGGGGGTGGCCATCGAGGCGCACCTGGACCGCGGTCGCGGCCCGGTGGCCACCGTGCTGGTGCAGCGCGGCACGCTGCGGGTCGGCGACTCGGTGGTCGCCGGCGACGCCTACGGCCGGGTCCGGCGGATGGTCGACGAGCACGGCGAGGACGTCGAGGAGGCGACCCCGTCGCGGCCGGTGCAGGTGCTCGGCTTCACCTCGGTGCCGGGCGCCGGCGACAACCTGCTGGTGGTCGACGAGGACCGCATCGCCCGGCAGATCGCCGACAAGCGCAACGCGCGCAAGCGCAACGCGCTGGCCGCCCGCTCCCGCAAGCGGATCTCGCTGGAGGACCTGGACTCGGCGCTGAAGGAAACCAACCAGCTGAACCTGATCCTCAAGGGCGACAACGCCGGTACGGTCGAAGCCCTCGAGGAGGCCCTGATGGGCATCCAGATCGACGACGAGGTGGCGCTGCGGGTCATCGACCGCGGTGTCGGTGGCATCACCGAGACCAACGTCAACCTGGCGTCGGCCTCCGACGGCATCATCATCGGGTTCAACGTGCGCGCCGAGGGCAAGGCCACCGAGCTGGCCAACCGCGAGGGCGTGGACATCCGCTACTACTCGGTGATCTACCAGGCGATCGAGGAGATCGAGAGCGCGCTCAAGGGCATGCTCAAACCGATCTACGAGGAGAAGGAGCTCGGCCGCGCCGAGATCCGGGCGCTGTTCCGGTCGTCGAAGGTCGGCAACATCGCCGGCTGCCTGGTCACCTCCGGGGTGGTGCGCCGCAACGCCAAGGCGCGGCTGCTGCGCGACTCGGTGGTGGTCGCCGACAACCTCACCGTGTCCTCGCTGCGCCGGGAAAAGGACGATGTCACCGAGGTCCGCGACGGCTACGAATGCGGTCTGACGCTGACCTACAACGACATCAAGGAAGGCGACGTCATCGAGACCTACGAGCTGGTGGAGAAGGAGCGGAGCTAGCAGATGGCTGATCCGGCCCGGGCCCGCCGACTGGCCAAGCGGATCGCGGCGATCGTGGCCTCGACGATCGAGCACGAGATCAAAGATCCCCGGCTGACCGGGGTGACGATCACCGACGCCAAGGTCACCGCCGATCTGCACGACGCGACCCTGTACTACACGGTGCTGGGCCGCACCCTCGACGACGTGCCCGACTACCCGGGGGTGGCGGCGGCGCTGGAGAGCGCCAAGGGGCTGCTGCGCACCAAGGTGGGCGCCGAGACCGGGGTGCGGTTCACCCCGACGCTGGCGTTCACCCGCGACACGGTGCCCGACACCGCCAACCGGATGGCGGAGCTGCTGGCCGCGGCCAAGGCCGCCGACGCCGACCTGGCCCGGGCCCGCGCGGGCGCCACACCGGCCGGGGAGGCCGACCCCTACCGGGTGCGCCCGACCGCCGAGGACGACGAACCGGCCGACGACGAAGCCACCGACGACCAAAACACCGAAGACGAGCGATTCGACGGCGGCAGGTGAACGCCCCGACCCGACGAGACGTTGACGCTGCCGGCGCCGCCGCGCTGGTGTCGGCCGCCGGCCGGGTCGCGGTGGTCTGCCACGTCCACCCCGACGCCGACACCATCGGCGCCGGGCTGGCGCTGGCCACCGTGCTGGAGCGCGACGGCACGGACGTGCAGGTCAGTTTCGCCGCGCCGGCCCGGCTGCCGCAGTCGCTGACCAGCCTGCCCGGCGGGCACCTGCTGGTCGCCCCCGAGGCGCTGCGCCGCGAGGTGGACCTGGCGGTGACCGTGGACAGCCCCAGCGTCGACCGGCTCGGCGCGCTGGGGGATCTGGCCGACCCGGTGCGCGAGGTGCTGGTCATCGACCACCACGCCTCCAACGAGCTGTTCGGCACGGCCAACTTCGTCGACGCCGACGCCGACTCCACCACGCTGCTGGTCGCCGACCTGATCGACGCGTGGGGCCGGCCGATCGACACCGATGTCGCGCACTGCCTGTACGCCGGGCTGGCCACCGACACCGGATCGTTCCGCTGGGCCAGCGCGCGGGCGCACCGGCTGGCCGCGCGGCTGCTGGAGACCGGGGTGGACAACGCCGCGATCAGCCGGGTGCTGATGGACACCCACCCGTATGCGTGGCTGCCGATGCTGTCGCGGGTGCTGGCCTCGGCGGTGCTCGAGCCGGCCGCGGCGGCCGGGCGCGGGCTGGTCTACGCCATCGTCGACCACCGGGAATGCGCGGCCGCCCGCGCCGAGGAGATCGAGAGCATCGTCGACATCGTGCGCACCACCGCGCAGGCCGAGGTCGCGGCGGTGTTCAAGGAGGTGCAGCCGCAGCGCTGGTCGGTGTCGATGCGGGCCAAGTCGGCGGTGGACCTGTCGGTGGTGGCCGCCGGGTTCGGCGGCGGCGGGCACCGGCTGGCGGCCGGCTACACCGCCGTGGGCCCGGTCGGCGAGGTGACAGCGGCACTGTGCGCGGCGCTGGGCTGACCCGCGCCGCCCTGGGGCCCGCGGCGATCGCGGCGGTCTGCCTCGCGCTGACCGCGCTGACCGTGCGGTGCTGGCTGGTCGGGCCCTACGACCTGGAGGTCTACCGGGCGGCCGGCGACGCGGTCTGGCATCGCCTCGGCCTCTACGGGGACGCCTTCCCGCACAACCTGCCGTTCACCTACCCGCCGTTCGCGGCGTGGCTGTTCGTGCCGCTGCTGGCGCTGCCGTGGCCGGTGGTGGTGGCCGGCTGGACGCTGGCCACCCTGGCCCTGCTGGCCTGGGTGATCACGGTGTCGTTCGCGGCGGTGCTGCCCGCCGGCGGCTGGGCGCGCCCGGCGGCGATCGGCGGGCTGCTGGTGGCCGCCGCGGTGAGCTCACCGCTCACCGACCACCTCGGCTTCGGCCAGATCAACGTGCTGCTGATGGCGATGTGCCTGGCCGACCTGCTGGGCGCGCGCCCGCGGTGGCTGCCCGCCGGGGTGCTGATCGGGCTGGCCGCCGCCATCAAGCTGGTGCCGGTGCTGTTTGTGGTCTACCTGCTGGTGACCGGCCGGGCGCGGGCGGCGGCGACGGCGCTGGGCACGGCGCTGGCCGCCACCGCCGCGGCCGCCGCGGTGTCCTTCACCGACTCGCGGCGCTACTTCACCGAGCTGCTGTGGCATCTGGGGGAGCGGGTCGGGCTGGCCAACAACGCCACGATCGGCAACCAGTCGCTGCAGGGGGCGCTGCTGCGGCTGCTGCCCGCCGACGCGGTCGGGCCCGTGTGGCTGGCCGGTGCGGCGCTGCTGGCCGGCGTCGGGATGTGGGCGGCGCGGCGGGCCTGGCGCGGGCACGGCGAAGTGGCGGGCGCGGCGGTGACCGGCCTGGTGGCGCCGGTGATCACCCCGGTGAGCTGGCCGCACCATCTGGTGTGGCTGGTGCCGGCGCTGGGGGTGCTGGCCGGCTGGAGCCGGGGCGCGCGGCGGCGCTGGCTCCCGCCCGCCGCCGCCGCGGCGGTCTGGCTGCTGCTGGTGGTTCGCGCCCACCGGCTGGGCCAACTGCTCGTCGACGCCCATCCCGGCGGTGCGTTGCGCGTCGGCGGCGAGGCGCTGCGGGACAGTTTCGTGCTGGCCTGCGTCGCCCTCGTCGCGGTGCTGGGCGCCGGCGGCCCCGCCACCCCGGTGGAACCCGAGCGTGGCTGACACCCCGACCGCCCGGCGCATCGTCGCGCTGGCCGCCCCGGCGCTGGGGGTGCTGGCCGCCGAGCCGCTGTATCTGCTGTTCGACACCGCGATCGTCGGCCGGCTCGGTGCGGTCCCGCTGGCCGGGCTGGCGATCGGCGGGTTGAGCCTGGCGGTGGTCGGCTCGCAGGCGACGTTTCTGTCCTACGGCACCACCGCCCGGGCGGCGCGGCAGTTCGGGGCGGGCCGGTATCGCGCCGCGGTCGCCGAGGGGGTGCAGGCCACCTGGCTGGCGCTGGCGATCGGGGCGGTCGTGGTGGCGGCGGTGCAGTTGGTGGCCGAGCCGCTGCTGGCGGCGCTGGCCGGGGACGCGACGATCGCCGCGGCGGCGCTGTCGTGGCTGCGGATCGCGATCTTCGGGGTGCCGGCGATCCTGGTGTCGCTGGCCGGCAACGGCTGGATGCGCGGCGTGCAGGAGACGGTCCGGCCGCTGCGGTTCGTGGTGGCCGGGTTCGCGGTGTCGGCGCTGCTGTGCCCGGCGCTGGTGTACGGGCTGGCCGGGCTGCCGCGGTTGGGGCTGCCCGGTTCGGCGGTGGCCAACCTGGTGGGGCAGTGGCTGGCCGCGGCGCTGTTCCTCGCCGCCCTGCTCACCGAACGGGTGCGGCTGGCGCCGGCCCCGGCGGTGCTGCGCGCGCAGCTGGTGATGGGCCGGGATCTGCTGGTGCGCAGCTTGGCGTTTCAGGCCTGCTTCGTGTCGGCGGCGGCGGTGGCCGCGCGGTTCGGGGCGGCGGCGGTCGCCGCGCATCAGGTGGTGCTGCAGTTGTGGACGTTTCTGTCGCTGGTGCTCGACTCGCTGGCGATCGCGGCGCAGGCGCTGGTCGGTGCGGCGCTGGGCGGCGGGGACCGCGGGAACGCCGTCGCGGTGGCGCGGCGGGTGACCGGCTACTCGGCGGCCGCGGCGAGCCTGCTGGCACTGCTGTTGGCGGCCGGGGCGCCGGTGCTGCCCGCTCTGTTCACCGACGATGCGGCGGTGCGGGCGGCGATCGGGGTGCCCTGGTGGTTTTTGGTGGCCCAACTGCCCATCGCCGGAGCGGTTTTCGGTCTCGACGGTGTGCTGCTGGGTGCCGGGGATGCCAGGTTCATGCGCAACGCGACGGTGCTGGCGGCGCTGGTGGGCTTCTTGCCGCTGATCTGGCTGGCGCTGGTGTTCGGGTGGGGGCTGGCCGGGATCTGGTCGGGCCTGACCGCGTTCATGGTGCTGCGGCTGGTGCTGGTGGGCTCTCGGGGTGCCTCGGGCCGCTGGGCGGTGACCGACCCGGGTTGAGCGCGCGCGCCCGGCGCTGCGCACCCACCGCTTCGCCCCCCGCCCACCGTGCACCCAGGTTCACGCTCGAGTGCGAACGGGACGCTGGGCGCACGCTCGGCGCCGGCGCTGAGCGCTCAGTCGGGCAGCCCGCTGGTCAGCATGACCGCGCCGGCCAGGTAGGTGCTCAGGAAGATCACCCAGCCGATCACCGGCCAGATCACCAGGAGCCGGCGGCGCAGCGCGGCGACGATGACGCCGACGATCGTGACCAGCACCGCCACCGCGGCACCGCCCCAGGCCACCGGGTAGGCGGCGTTGATCAGGTCGGAGTCGCACGGGCGGGCCGGCGAACACGCGGCGGTGGCCATCCCGGCGAACAGCGAATACAGCAGCGCCCCGGCCATCACCAGCAGCAGCACCCCGGTCAGCGCCGCGGTCAGCACCGGATCCCATAGCGGGCGTTGCGGTTCGGCGACGTACGGCGGTTCGGCATCGTACGGCGGCTGGGGATAGTACGGCGGCCGGGTCACGGCAACGCCCGCTCAGCGCACCTGTTCGCGGCCGCGGGCCAGCACCGCGTCGCGGTTGGCGGCGACGTCGTCGCCGCTGGTGCCGGCCAGCCATTGGCGCGCCGCGGCGGCCTCCAGCCACAGCCCCGGCGCGGTCTGCGCCTCGTCGATGCGGTGATAGGAGGCCAGCAGGGCGCGCACCGCGGCGGCGTTGTTGCCCACGATCGAGGCGGCGACGGCGCGGGCGGCCGGCAGCAGCTCCTCGTGGGCCACCACCTCGGTGACCAGCCCGGCGCGCAGCGCCCCGGCCGCGTCGAGGTAGTCACCGGTCAGGCTCATCCGGCGGGCCAGCCCCACCCCCACCTTCTGCGGCAGCCGCACCGTCATCCCCCAGGTCGGCAGGATGCCCACCCGGGCGTGGGTGTCGGCGAAGGCGGCCCGCTCGGAGGCGATCAGGATGTCGCAGTACAGCGCCAGCTCCAGCCCGCCGGTGACCGCGGCGCCGTTGATCGCCCCGATCACCGGGGTGCGCAGCGCCGGCCAGCGCGGCGAGATGTCGGGCAGCTCGGCGGTGCTGCCGAGCTCCTTGAGGTCCAGCCCGGCGCAGAACACCGGGTCGGCGCCGGTCAGGATGATCACGTCGACGTCGTCGTCGCGGTCGGCGTCGGCCAGGGCGGCGTAGAAGCGCTCCCGCAGCGCGGCCGACAGCGCGTTGCGCGCCTGCGGCCGGTTCAGGGTCAGGGTGCGCACCCGGTCGGCGGTCTCGATGAGCAGGATGTCGTCGGTCATGGACTCACCGTAGTCAGTGCCCGGTCAGGGCCGGCCAGGGCCGGTCCAGGCCCGGCGCGCCCACCGGCAGGAGCAGCCGCGAGGCACCGAACGCCACCGTGTGGGTGGCCGGCCGCAGCGTCACCCCGGAGAGCACCGGCTCCCCGGTGCCCAGGTTGCGGGTGAACCGCGGATGGCTGCCCCCGGCGACCAGCAACCGGATCCGCGAACTCGCCGAGAACCGGTGCGCGACGGTGTCCAACTCCAGGCGCACCGGGCCGGGCCGGCCGGTCAGCCGCAGGTAGCCGTCGGCGACGTTGACCGACCGGCCGTCCGGGTGCAGCTCGCTGAGCCGGACGAACAGGTCCACGTGCGGGTTGTCGGCGCTGTGGTCCAACTCCACCACCGGGCGTCCGGTCACGGTCAGCTCCGCGGTGAGCACCGCGCCGGTGAAGGTCAGCACGTCGGCGCGGTCGGCCAGGCGCCGGTCGTCGCGATAGCCGCTGTCGGCGGAGAGCAGCCGCCCGCCCACGGTGGGGGTGGGGTCGGCCGGGTCGAACCGGAACGACGCCGGCGCCAGCCCGGCGGGCGGCGCGGCGGCGGCCAGCCGGCCCGGGTGCAGATGCAGCACCTGCGCGGCGGGTGCGGGCCGCCAGTCGCCGGCCTGCACCCAGCCGCCTCCGGTGAGCTTGATCCGCACCCGCTGTCCGCGGGTGTCCGGGCCGCCGGCCAGGTGGGTGTCCAGCCACGCCAACGACTCCCGGCACAGCGTGCCCAGCCCGGCGGTGAGCAGCTGACTGTGCGTCCACGGGCCCATCGTCAACGCGACCGGCACCCCGCGCTCGCGCAGCCGCCGGTACTGGTGCAGGGTCTGCTCGGCGAACAGGTCCTGCCAGCCGCCGACCAGCAGCACCGGGATGTCGACGCGCTCCAGGGCGGCGGGCACCCGCAGCGGCTCCCAGAACGGGTCGGCCGGGTCCGGGTGCGCCAGCCACGACTCGTACCACCGGGCGCGGTCGCGCAGCATCGCGCGGGCGGCGGCCCCGGCGGGCAACCGGCCCGCGGTGCGGGCCACCCGCCGGCGCGCCCCCAGCAGCCGCACCCGCCGCAGGCCCTCCTGGTGGGCCATCAGGTCGCTCCAGCCCAGGAAATCGTTGAGCGCGAACGCCCCGGTGCCCCACGAGGTGGCGCTGAAGTCGTGCGGGCCCGCGGCGATCACCGCGGCGGTCAGCTCCGGCGGCGGGTCGGTGAGCAGCGCCCACTGGGTGAACCCCAGATACGACAGGCCGATGGTGGCGAACGTCCCGGTGAACCACGGCTGGCGGCGCAGCCAGGCCACGGTGTCGGCGCCGTCGGCCGCCTCGTGCACCATCGGGGTGAACTGCCCGCCGGAGCTGAACGTGCCGCGCACGCTTTGCAGCACCACGTGGTAGCCGCGGGCGGCGTAGAGCCGGGCGAACAGCAGCGACGTCGGCAGCCCGCGCCCGTAGGGGCAGCGCACCAGCACGGTGCCCGCCGCCGCGCCCACCGGGGCGTAGTGGTCGGCGAGCAGCTCGACGCCGTCGCGCATCGGCACCCGCACCCGGGTCCGGGTGAACAGGCTCGTCGGTTTGCGCAGCCCCAGCAGCCGGCCGAGACCGTGATCACCCCGCCGGCGCAGCACAGCCATCGCGATGCGACCGCGTCAGAACTTGTAGAACGGCGAAAGCTGTTCGGCGCGCTCGCGGTTGGTGGCCATGCAGTCCGGCTGCGGGTTGGAGTAGACCGGCGAGTAGAACAGCGACTGCTGGATCACCCCGTAGCTGGTCTTGAACGTCACCATGCAGGTCACCCACCACCGGTTGTTCCAGTCGGTGGGTTT
Organism: Mycobacterium sp. 1274756.6; assembly: GCF_001668625.1. Classification (GTDB taxonomy): domain Bacteria; phylum Actinomycetota; class Actinomycetes; order Mycobacteriales; family Mycobacteriaceae; genus Mycobacterium. The sequence continues at coordinate 57,670 of NZ_LZLJ01000094.1, read as the reverse complement.
CATCACCCAGTACTCGGCGGCCCGGTGGCCGTTGATGGTGGTCTCCAACGCGTCGGCGGGCAGCGTCTCGGCGTAGGTGCGCCAGATGATCGCCTCCACCGCCAGCTGGTAGTTGCCCGCGTCGTAGTGGCACCGCATCGGGGTCTCCGGCTCCGGCGGGGTGTAGGCCAGCCCCAGCCCGGCCACCACGTCGAACGGGATGTCGTCACACGGCTCGAACGGCTTCGGGTCGGTCAGGTTCGCGATCGGGCTTTTGATCGTGGTGGTGATCGGCACGTCGGTGGAGCGCAACTGCACCGCCGCCGCGTCGGTCCCGGCCGGCGGCGCGCTCTGCGCGACCAGCACCACCGCCAGCACCAGCGCCGCCAGCGCCGCGAACAGACGCACCTTGGCGACCATCACACCCCTTGCCTCGACTCGATCGTTGCCGGGAGTGTACAAGTCGGCCGACCGGGGCCATCGGCAAAGGCCCGAACCGGTCACCGCGGGCCGCGGCGCGCGCCGCCCCGTTACCCTGGGGCACTGTGGCAGCGCAGCGGACGGGCGAGACGCGCCCCACCCTGTGGGCGGTATCGGACCTGCACACCGGGCACGTCGGCAACAAGTCGGTCACCGAATCGCTGTACCCGTCCTCCCCGGAGGACTGGCTGATCGTGGCCGGCGACGTCGCCGAACGCACCGACGACATCCGCTGGTCCCTGGATCTGCTGCGCCGGCGCTTCGCCAAGGTCATCTGGGTGCCCGGCAACCACGAACTGTGGACCACCGGCAAGGACCCGATGCAGGTGTTCGGCCGGGCCCGCTACGACTACCTGGTCGAGATGTGCGACGCGATGGGCATCGTCACCCCCGAACACCCGTTCCCGGTCTGGACCGAGCAGGGCGGCCCGGCCACCATCGTGCCGATGTTCCTGCTCTACGACTACACGTTCCTGCCGGCCGGGGCGACCAGCAAAGCCGAGGGCCTGGCGATCGCCCGGGCCGCCAACGTGGTGGCCACCGACGAGTTCCTGCTGTCCAGTGAGCCCTACGCCACCCGCGACGCCTGGTGCCGCGAGCGGGTGGCCGCCACCCAGGCCCGGCTGGAGGAGCTGGACTGGATGACCCCGACGGTGCTGGTCAACCACTTCCCGCTGGTGCGCGACCCCTGCGAGGTGCTGTTCTACCCGGAGTTCTCGCTGTGGTGCGGCACCACCGCCACCGCGGACTGGCACACCCGCTACAACGCGGTGTGCAGCGTCTACGGGCACCTGCACATCCCGCGCACCACCTGGTACGACGAGGTGCGCTTCGAGGAGGTCTCGGTCGGCTACCCGCGGGAGTGGCGGCGGCGCAAGCCCTACCGCTGGCTGCGCCAGATCCTGCCGGACCCGCAGTACGCCCCGGGCTATCTCAACGAGTTCGGCGGGCATTTCATGATCACCCCGGAGATGCGGGCCGCCTCCGAACGCTTCGCCGAGCGGGCCCGCGGCAGGCGGGGCCGATGAACCTGCTGCTCTCGACTGTGCTGCCGAGCCGGGCCGGGCTGGCCGCCGCCGAACGCTACGACGACCCGCCGGAGCTGCGCGCCCTGCCCGAGGAGGAGCCGCTCATCGAACGCTCGGTGCCCAAGCGGCGCAACGAGTTCATCACGGTGCGGGCGTGTGCGCGGGCGGCGCTGGCGGAGCTGGGCCTGCCCCCGGTGCCGATCCTCAAGGGCGACAAGGGCCAGCCCCGCTGGCCCGCCGGGGTGGTCGGCAGCCTCACCCACACCGCGGGCTACCGCGGTGCGGTGGTCGCCCGCGACGGCGAGGTGCGCTCGGTGGGCATCGACGCCGAACCGCACGACGTGCTGCCCGGCGGGGTGCTCGACGCGATCAGCCTGCCCGCCGAACGCGACGCCATCGCCGCCCTGCCCGCCGGCCTGCACTGGGACCGGATCCTGTTCTGCGCCAAGGAGGCAACGTATAAGGCCTGGTTCCCGCTGACGCAGCGGTGGCTGGGCTTCGAAGACGCCCACATCACGTTTGAGACCGACGAGACCGGCAGCGCGGGCAGCTTCACCTCCGAGATCCTGATCGATCCGGCCGCACGCAGCGGGCCGCCGCTGACCGTGCTGCGCGGCCGCTGGTCGATCGGGCGGGGCCTGGTCCTGACGGCGATCACGCTGTGAACACGACCGGACCCGGGCTGGTGATCGTCGACAAGCCGGCCGGCATGACCAGCCACGACGTGGTGGCCCGCTGCCGCCGCTTCTTCGCCACCCGCAAGGTCGGCCACGCCGGCACCCTCGACCCGATGGCCACCGGGGTGCTGGTGATCGGGGTGGAACGCGCCACCAAGATCCTCGGGCTGCTCACCGCCGACGCCAAGGCCTACACCGCGACCATCCGGCTGGGCCAGACCACCAGCACCGAGGACGCCGACGGCGAACTGCTCTCAACAATCCCGGCGGGCCGGCTCGACGAGACCGCGATCGAGGCGGCGATCGCCGGGCTGCGCGGCGACATCGCGCAGGTCCCCTCGGCGGTCAGCGCCGTCAAAGTCGACGGCCAGCGCGCCTACCGACTGGCCCGGGAGGGCCGCGAGGTGCGGTTGGCCGCCCGCCCGGTGCGCATCGAGCGCTTCGAGGCGCTGGGGCTGCGCCGCAACGCCGACACCATCGACCTGGATGTCGCGGTGGAGTGCTCGGCGGGCACCTACGTGCGGGCGCTGGCCCGCGACCTGGGGGAGCGGCTCGGCGTCGGCGGGCACCTCACCGCGCTGCGGCGCACCCGCTCGGGCCGGTTCGGGCTGACCGAGGCCCGCACGCTGGAGCAGCTGGCCGACCAGCCGTCGCTGAGCTACACCCTGGATGCGGCCTGCCTGCAGGCGTTTGCGCGCCGCGACCTGACCGACGCCGAAGCCGAGTCGGCCGGACACGGCCGGGCGCTGGGTGCGGCCGGCATCGACGGCATCTACGCGGCGACGGCGTCCGACGGCCGGGTGATCGCCCTGCTCGAAGACGCCGGGGAGCGCACCCGCTCGGTGGTGGTGATCCGCCCGGCCACGCTGTAGGCCGAAGATACGTTCCGGACGGTATCCAACCGCGGTGGGTTAGGGTGGGCCGGCAGGCCCGCGCGGAAGGACCGACGATGGCGACCGGCGTCGAGGAGCAACGGATGCGACGCACCCAGGCCGAACGCAGCGCGGCGATGCGCACCCGACTGCTCGACGCCACCATCGACTGCCTGGTCTCCTACGGCTATGCCGGCACCACCACCCCGCGCATCGCGGAAACCGCCGGGGTCACCCGCGGCGCCCAGATCCACCACTTCCGGTCCAAGGAGGACCTGGTCGTCGCCGCCGTGGAACACCTGGCCCAGCAACGGGTGCAAAGCGCGGTCCGCGACGTCGGCCGGGTCCGCTCGAGCCCCGACCCGGTCGCGGCCGTGCTGGAATTCCTGTGGGAATCCCACCAGGGGCCGCTGTTCGTCGCGACCATGGAACTGTGGGTGGCCGCCCGCACCGACCCGGTGCTCGCCGGGCACATCGCCCGGATGGAGCCGATCGTCAACAGCACGCTGATCGCGGCGATCGCCCAGCTGCTGCCCGAGCACCCCGCCCAGAAAGAACTGCGCAACCTGGTCTACACCGCCATGGACGTGCTGCGCGGCATCCTGGTCGCCGGGTTCGTCGACGGCGACACCGACCGGGCCCGGCGGCGCTGGGAGCGGGCCTGCACCGACCTGCGCGCGCTGATGGCCGACCGGATCCCGCCGTTGTCGACCGGTCAGCCGGCGCGGAACAGATAGTCCTCGAGCCGGAAACTGCGGCTGCGCCAGGCCACCTCCAGCGAGGTCGCCGGGCGCAACGGCACGTCGCCGTGCTTGTCGAAGTAGTAACTGTTGGCCGCCGCGCAGCTGTCCTGCCAGAAGATCTGCCCGCGCCTGCGGCGCATCATCTCGGCGAAGAACCGGTCGTTGGCCTCCCGGGACACCTCGACGTAGTCGGCGCCGCGAGTGCGGGCATGCCGCAGACACCGCATGATGTGGTCGGTCTGGGCCTCGATCAGGTTGAAATACGACGACCCGTTGTAGCCGTAGGGGCCGATGATCGAGAAGTGGTTGGGGTAACCGGGCACACTGACCCCGTGGTAGGCCTGCAGCCGGTGCTCGTCCCAGAACGCGCCCAGCTCGGTGCCGTCCAGGCCACGCAGCGCATAGGTCGGCATGTTGTCGGGGTCCATCACCTTGAAACCGGTGGCGAAGATCAGCACGTCGAGGTCGTGCTGGGTGCCATCGGGTTGGGCGCCATCGTCCACCCGCACCCCGGCCTGGTTGATCGCGGTGATCGGGGTGGTCTCCAGGAACACGTTGGGCCGGTTGAAGGTGGCCAGGTAGGAGTTGTGGAAGCTGGGCCGCTTGCAGCCCAGCCCGTAGCGCGGGGTGAGCTTGTCGCGCACCTGCGGATCGCGCACCTGGCTGCGCAGATAGCGCCGGGCCAACGCGTGGCTGATCGGCAGGAACCGGGGGATCGCGCTTTGGTAGTGCGCGGGGATGGGGAAGGTGAACTCCACGAACAGCTGGGCGGCCAGCCATGAGCCCCACTGCGCGGCGGGCACCCGGTCGAGCAGCCACTGCGCCGGACGGGGCAGGGCCACATCGGGTTTCGGCAGGCACCAGATCGGGGTGCGCTGGAACACGGTGAGCTGCCCGACGTCGGCGGCGATCGCCGGGATCACCTGCACCGCGGAGGCGCCGGTGCCGATGATGCCGACCCGCTTGCCGCGCAACGACTGGTCGTGGTCCCAGCGGGCGGTGTGCATGGTGGCCCCGCCGAACTCGGTCGCGCCGGGGATGTCGGGGATGACCGGTTGGGTCAGGATCCCGCAGGCGTTGATCACGAACCGCGCCGTGCACCGGTCGCCGGTGGCGGTGGTCAAGCGCCACCGGCGGCGGTCGGCGTCGAACTCCGCAGCGGTGACGGTGGTGTTGAACCGCAGCCGCGGGCCCAGCCCGTATTTGGCGACGCAGTGGGTGGCGTAGGCCTTGAGTTCGTTGCCCGGGGCGTAGGTGCGCGACCAGTCCGCGCGCTTCTCGAAGGAGTACTGGTAGCAGAACGACGGGATGTCCACCGCGATGCCCGGATAGGTGTTCCAGTGCCAGGTCCCGCCGACGTCGTCGCCGGCCTCGAGGATGACGAAGTCGTCGAAGCCGGCCCGAGCCAACTTGATCGCCGCGCCGATACCGGCGAAACCGGCGCCGATCACCACGATCTCGTGGTCGAGGGACTCGATCTCGGGGTCGGTCGGAGCCTCGGCTCGGGGAGCGGGCATGGACCCTCGCTTTCGTCGCGACGTGCGCGCCGGTAGGTATCTACCGCGGCGCGCGGTGAGCCAACCCAGGCAATCGAAACTGCTGCCATTTGTCAATGGCAACGTCACGGTGTCGCGAACCGGTCGGTGAAGACGCTGCTCGCAACGGTTCTACACCGATTCGGGCGCCGCGGCCGGCGAACGCGGCGGCGCGACGCGCGGCCCCGCACCGTTTACACAAATACATTCCGGTGTGTATGTTTCATGCCACGGCGTCGCTGGACGTCTGGCCGCAACGGCGCGCCGGCTACCGGAAGGAATCGCATGGCAAACAGAGTGTTCGTGATCGGCGTCGGCATGACGAAGTTCGAGAAGCCGGGCCGCCGGCGGGGCGAGGACGGCTCGGCCTGGGACTACCCGGACATGGCCCGGGAGTCCGGCACCAACGCCCTGGCCGACGCGGGCATCGACTACACCGCGGTCGAGCAGGGCTACGTGGGCTACGTCTACGGGGAGTCCACCTCGGGGCAGCGCGCCCTCTACGAGCTGGGGATGACCGGGATCCCGATCGTCAACGTCAACAACAACTGTTCGACCGGTTCCGCCGCGCTGTACCTGGCCGCCCAGGCGATCCGCGGTGGCCTGGCCGACTGCACCATGGCGCTGGGCTTCGAGAAGATGAAACCCGGCTCGCTGGAAGCCTCCTACGACGACCGGGCCCAGCCGATGGAGAAACACATCCTGGCGCTGGCCGAGATCTCCGAGGTGCTGTTCCCGCCCGCGCCGTGGATGTTCGGGGCGGCCGGACGCGAGCACATGAAGGAACACGGTTCCACCGCCGAGCATTTCGCCAAGATCGGCTACAAGAACCACCAGCATTCGGTGAACAACCCGTACGCGCAGTTCCAGGACGCCTACACCCTCGAGGACATCCTGGCGTCGCGGATGATCTACGACCCGCTGACCAAACTGCAGTGCTCACCGACCTCCGACGGCTCCGGAGCGGCGATCCTGGCCTCCGAGCGGTTCGTCGACCGGCACGGCCTGGCCGACCGGGCCGTGGAGATCGTCGGACAGTCGATGACCACCGACTTCGCCTCCACCTTCGACGGCACCGCCAAGAACCTGATCGGCTACGACATGAACGTCCAAGCCGCCCGCCGCGTCTACGACCAGTCCGGGCTGGGGCCGGAGGACTTCCAGGTCATCGAGTTGCACGACTGTTTCTCGGCCAACGAACTGCTGCTGTATGAAGCGCTGGGGCTGTGCGCCGAGGGCGACGCACCCAAGCTCATCGACAACAACGACACCACCTACGGCGGCCGGTGGGTGGTCAACCCGTCCGGTGGGCTGATCTCCAAGGGCCACCCGCTGGGCGCCACCGGCCTGGCGCAGTGCGCCGAGTTGACCTGGCAACTGCGCGGCACCGCCGAGAACCGCCAGGTCGAAGCCGTCACCGCGGCGCTGCAGCACAACATCGGCCTCGGCGGCGCCGCCGTCATCACCGCCTACCAGCGCGCCGAACGCTGATCCGACCCATCACCCTCGATCCACCACCTCGACTCCGAAGGAGAAACCCATGGGACACATCGAAGCCACCAGACAACTCTCGGTCAGCCCGCAGGCGCTGTGGGACACCATCAGTGACCTCGCCGGCTGGGACAAGTGGTTCACCATCCACGAGAAGTGGCTGGCGGAACCGCCTGCGACGCTCAGCGAAGGCGACACTCTGGTCGCCAAGATCGTGATGCTCGGCATGGCCAACAAGATCGAATGGAAGATCGAGCAGGTCGACGCCCCGACGACCCTGCGGATGTCCGGAACCGGGATGGCCGGGGTGAAGTGCAACTTCGAATTCTCCGTCACACCGGCCGGCGACGGGTCGGAGTTCACCGTGGCCGGGGACTTCGAGGGCGCCCTGATCAAGGGTGCGCTGGGCAAAGCGGTGGAGAAGGACGGGGCCAAACAACTCGACAAGACCCTGGCTCAACTCGAGGCGCTGGCCGCCCAGGCGGCCTGACCGATGACCGATTCCGCACTCGACCAGGACCTCGCGTTCGACGACAGCGCCCTGAACACCTGGTCCGACGAGGACCGTTTCGAGGTCACCGCCGAACGCATCGTCGCCTACGCCGAGGCGACCAACGACCCGATCGCGGCGCACCGGGCCGGCGACATCGCCCCGCCGGTCTTCGCGATCGTGCCGGTCTTCGAATCCCTGCTCGTCCCCGCCGTCGAGGTCGCGCCGGTGGAGTTGATCCCGCGCGTCGTGCACGGCGAGCAGGACTTCCGCTTCCACCGCCCGATCCGCCCGGGGGACCGGCTGGTCTCCCGCGGCCGGATGACCGGCTATGAGGGGCTGGAGAACGGCACCCGCGCAGCCATCCACCTGGAATGCCGCACCGAGGACGGCGAACTGGTCAACGAGCAGTATGTGACGTGTTTCTTCCGCGGGCACAACGCGGGCAAGAAGATCGGCGAGTTGAGCCCGCCGCACAAGTTCGATCCCACGCTGCGCGAGCGGCCTCCGGCGGCCCACGTGGTGCAGCACGTCGACGACGACCAGACCTTCCGGTACGCACCGGCGGCCGGTGACCCGATGCCGATCCACCTGGACGAGGAGGTCGCGCGAGACGCCGGGCTGCCCGGCATCATCGCCCACGGGCTGTGCACGATGGCGTTCACCTCATGGGCGGTGCTCACCGAGGTGGGCGGCTCAGATGTCAACCGACTCAAGCGGTTAGCGGTCCGGTTCGCCAAGATGGTGCTGCCGGGCGACGACTTGGAGACCGCGATCTGGAAGGTGGGTTCGGCGGGCGGCGCCACCAGGTACGCCTTCGAGACGGCCCGGGTGGGCGCCGACGAATTCGCCATCACCGACGGCCTGGCCGTCCTCACCGACTAGACACCCGACCAGACACCGTCGCAACACACAAGGAGACAAGCCATGGGAGCTTTGGAAGGGCGCGTCGCGATCATCACCGGCGCCGGTCGCGGCATCGGACGCGAGCACGCGCTGCTGTTCGCCCGGGAGGGCGCGGCCGTGGTGGTCAACGACCTCGGCGGCGACAACACCGGCGAAGGCGCCGACGCCGGGCCGGCCCAGCAGGTGGTCGAGGAGATTGTCGCCGCCGGCGGGCGGGCGGTGGCCAACACCGACAGCATCGCCGACTGGGACGCCGCCGCCGGCCTGGCCGCCCAGGCGGTCGCGGAGTTCGGCCGGCTCGACGTGCTGGTCAACAACGCCGGCATCCTGCGCGACGCGTTCCTGGCCGGCATGACCGAATCCCAGTGGGACGCCGTCATCGACGTGCACCTCAAGGGGCATTTCGCGATGCTGCGCCACGCCGCGGAGTACTGGAAAGCCCAAGCCAAGGCCGGTGATCAGCCCAACGCCGCGGTTATCAACACCGCCTCGGGCTCGGGGGTGACCCTGCCCAACGCCGGACAGGCCAACTACGGCGCGGCCAAGGCCGGGATCGCCGCGCTGACGCTGATCGCCGCGGAGGAACTCGACCGCTACGGGGTACGGGTCAACGCCATCGCCCCGATCGCGCGCACCCGGCTCACCCTGGCCACCCCCGGCATGGGTGCGCTGATGGCCGAACCGGACGACGGGGAACTGGACCTGTTCGCCCCGGCCAACATCTCCCCGCTGGTGGCCTATCTGGCCACCGAGAAATGCCCGGTCACCGGGACGGTCTTCGCCGTGCAGGGCGGGGCCATCTCGCGGCTGTCCGGCTGGCATGACACCGAGACCATCGAAACCGACGGGCTCTGGGAGATCGACGACATCGCCGCCCGGCTGCCCCAGTAGCGCCGGCCGGAACGACGACAGGAGAACGACGAATGTTCGAGTGGTCCGAGACCGACATCATCATGCGCGACACGATGCGCGCGTTCATCGACAAGGAGATCCGCCCACACCTCGACGACCTGGAGACCGGTGCGCTGTCGCCGTACCCGATCGCGCGGAAACTGTTCAGCGAGTTCGGCCTCGACGTGATGGCCGGCGAAGCCGTCAAGAACATGCTCGAGAAGCAGCGCGCCAAGGCCGACGGCGCCCCGGCCGCGGAGAAGTCGGAGTCCGGCGGGCTCGGTGACATGGCCGGTCAGCTGTCGATGGCCGCGGTGCTGGTGGCCGAACTGTCCGGGGTGAGCATCGGGCTGCTGTCCACCGTCGGGGTGAGCCTGGGGCTGGGCGCGGCCACGATCATGAGCCGCGGCACCCTGGCGCAGAAGGAGCGCTGGCTGCCCGAGCTGATGACGCTGGAGAAGATCGCCTGCTGGGCGATCACCGAACCCGACTCCGGTTCGGACGCCTTCGGCGGCATGACCACCACGGTGCGCCGCGACGGCGCGGACTACATTCTCACCGGGCAGAAGACGTTCATCACCAACGGCCCCGACGCCGACGTACTGGTGGTCTACGCCAAACTCGACGACGGTTCGGGCACCGACCGCCGCAACCGCCCGGTGCTCACCTTCGTGCTCGACGCCGGCATGCCGGGGCTCACCCAGGGCAAGGCGTTCAAGAAGATGGGCATGATGTCCTCGCCGACCGGGGAGCTGTTCTTCGACCGGGTGCGCCTGTCCCCGGATCGGCTGCTCGGGGAGACCGAACAGCACGGCGGCGGTGACGGCCGGGAGAGCGCGCGGGCCAACTTCGTCGCCGAGCGGGTCGGCATCGCGCTGATGGCGCTGGGCATCATCAACGAATGCCACCGGCTCTGCGTGGATTACGCCAAGACCCGCACCCTGTGGGGGCAGAACATCGGCCAGTTCCAGCTGATCCAGCTCAAACTCGCCCAGATGGAGGTGGCCCGGATTAACGTGCAGAACATGGTCTTCCAGACGCTGGAGCGGCTGCAGGCCGGCAAGATCCCCACCCTGGCCGAGGCGTCGGCGATGAAGCTGTACTCCTCGCAAGCCGCCACCGACGTCGCGATGGAGGCGGTGCAACTGTTTGGCGGCAACGGCTATATGGCCGAATACCGGGTGGAGCAGCTGGCCCGCGACGCCAAATCACTGATGATCTACGCCGGCAGCAACGAGGTGCAGATCACCCACATCGCCAAGGGGTTGCTGACGGACTGACCGGCGCGGTGCGGAGCACAACGATGAGAACGCCGTTGCGCGGGCGGGTAGTCGCGATCACCGGCGGCGCACGCGGGAGCCCGAGTGCGCGGTAAAGCGGTCCTGGTCACCGGTGGCGCGCACGGCATCGGAGCCGCGGTGGCGCGTGAGCTGTCCGTGCTGGATGCCCGGGTGGCGGTCGTGGACCGCGACCCCGCTGCCGCGCCGGGCCGGCGGTCAGCGGTTACCTGGCGGCCAAGGCCGGGGGGCCGTGGGGTTCAGCAGTAGAGCTCCTCGAAGCGGGCGATCGAACGCTCGATGTCACCTCTGACGGCTCGCACCGCGGCGGCCCCGATGGGCCCGAACAGCGGACGACCACCCATGTCGATGCGCACCGTGAACCGTGACCGCTCACCCGCGGCCGCGACGCGCAGGGCCAACGCATATTTGGTGCCACCCACCCCTGCGCCGGTGATCTCCAGCAGGGTGGGCGGATCGACCTCGCGGACCGTCCAGGTGACCCGGTTGCGCATTCCCTTGGCGCCGGCGACCCCCACCAACGTCGTTCCGACGGTCAGCTCTTCGGGCAGCTCGCAACGCCACCCCTGGTGCATCGTCAGCCAGTCGCTCAGTTCGGCCAGATTCGAAGCGTGGCTCCACACCCGATCGGCCGAGAGCGGCAGTTCGCGGGAAAGCTCCAGTTTGGCCACCCCCGAATCGTAAGGCAGCAAGCGTCGCTGCGACCGCAGCTCGGCGACCGAACCGTGCGCTGTGCACCGGCGGCCGGCGGCGGAGCCGACCGGTTGCGGTGTCGCGGGCCGGTCGGCGCGCGGCCCGCCACGCGGGATGCGAGGATGGAAACCATGACAGATATACCCAGCGCAGGCTCGATCCCGGTCTCGGAGGTGACCGGCGATCCGGTGGTGCGCGTCGCCGCCGACGCCACCGTCGCCGATGTCGCCCAGGCCATCATCCACGGCGAGGTGGGTGTGGTCATCGTCGGCGCCGACGAGCGGCCGACCGCGCTGGTCAGCGAGCGGGACGTGGCGGCGGTGGTGGCCGCTGGTGACGACCCGGCCACCGTCCGGGCGATCGACGTGGCCAGCAAGCACCTCATCTGGTGTGACGCGGACACCACGATCGACCAGGCGGCGGTGCGGATGATGAACCACTACATCCGCCACATCCTGGTGGAGCGCAGCGGGGTGCTGATCGGGATCGTCTCGGCGCGCGACCTGCTCGGCGTCTACGGCGCCGACGCGAAAGCCAACCCGCTGTAGGCGAAAAAGGCCTACACCACCCAGATCGCTTGCGCGGCCGGGCTGCCCAGTTCCACCGTGGAGCGGCTGCCGTCGGCGGCGGTGATCGCCACCGACGTCATGCCGGCGAACTCGCGGCGGGTCACCACCTGCAGCCGGGAGTCCAGGTTGATCCCCACATCGGTGAAGTAGCGCAACATCTCCGGGTCGGCGTCGGAGATGCGCGCCACCGTCCCGGACTCGCCGTCGGCGCAGTCCCACAGCAGGCGGGCCGGGGCGTCGGGCACCTGACCGTCGGCCGCCGGGATCGGGTCGCCGTGCGGGTCGCGCTGCGGGTAGCCCAGTTTCGCGTCGATGCGGGCCATCAGCAGATCCGAGACCGCGTGCTCGAGCACCTCGGCCTCGTCGTGGACCTCATCCCAGCTGTAGCCGAGTTCGTTGACCAGATAGGTCTCCAGCAGCCGGTGCCGGCGCACCATCGCCACCGCGGCGCGCCGACCCGACTCGGTCAACGTCACCCCGCCGTACTTCTCGTGGTCGACCAGGCCCTGGTCGGCGAGCTTGCGGATGGATTCCGAGGCGGTGCTCGCCGACACCCCCAACCGGTCGGCCAGCAGCTTGGTGCTGACCCGCTCGGGCGCCCACTCCTGCGCGGTCCAGATGACCTTCAGGTAATCCTGGGCGACCGTCGTCAGCGCACTGCTCGGATCCTCGGTAGCCACACCGCTGAGTGTAGGCAACCGGGCGGCATCGTAGGCTTGCGACGTGCAACGGTGGCGTGGGCAGGATGAGATCCCCACGGACTGGGGGCGATGTGTGCTGACCATCGGTGTGTTCGACGGGTTGCACCGCGGCCACGCCGAGTTGGTCGCGCGCGCGGTCGAATCCGGTCGGGAACGCGGTGTCCCGACGGTGCTGATGACCTTCGACCCGCACCCGATGGAAGTGGTCTACCCCGGCAGCCACCCCGCCCAGCTGACCACCCTGACCCGGCGCGCCGAACTGGCCGAGCAGGCCGGGGTCGACGTGTTCCTGGTGATCCCGTTCACCACCGACTTCATGAAGCTCACCCCGGAGCGCTACATCCACGAGCTGCTCGTCGAGCGCCTGCACGTGGTGGAGGTGGTGGTCGGGGAGAACTTCACCTTCGGGCGCAAGGCCGCCGGCGACGTCGACACCCTGCGCCGCGGCGGGGAACAGTTCGGGTTCGCGGTCTCGGCGGTGTCGCTGGTCACCGAGGAGCATCAGAAGGAGAGCGTCACCTACTCGTCCACCTATATCCGGGCCTGCGTGGACGCCGGCGACATGGTGACCGCCGCCGAGGCGCTGGGCCGGCCGCACCGCGTCGAGGGAGTGGTGGTGCGCGGTGAGAGCCGTGGCACCGACCTGGGTTTTCCCACCGCCAACGTGGCGCCCACCATGCACGCCGCCATCCCCGCCGACGGGGTGTACGCCGCCTGGTTCACCGTGCTGGGGGCCGGGCCGGTGACCGGTTCGGTGCACCCGGGCCGGGCCTACCCGGCGGCGGTGTCGGTGGGCACCAACCCGACGTTCTCCGGGCGGGAGCGCACCGTGGAGGCGTTCGTGCTCGACGAGTCGGCCGACCTGTACGGCCAGCACGTCGCGGTGGACTTCGTCGACCGGGTCCGCGGGCAGCAGAAGTTCGCGTCGGTGGACGCGTTGATCGCCGCGATGACCGCCGACACCGAGCAGGTGCGGGCCCGGCTGGCGATTACCTAGCCGGGCCGCGCCGCTGTTAGACTCCCCGGCGGCGTGCGCTGCGGGTCGCGGTGGCCGCGCCGAGAAGACCGTGATCGCGAACCCTACCGATGGAGATATCGTCGTGGCGCTGACCGCCGAGCAGAAAAAAGAGATCCTGGCCGAGTACGGCCTGCACGAGACCGACACCGGCTCGCCGGAGGCGCAGGTCGCGCTGCTGACCAAGCGCATCAAGGACCTCACCGAGCACCTCAAGACCCACAAGCACGACCACCACTCGCGGCGCGGGCTGCTGCTGCTGGTGGGCCGGCGGCGCCGGCTGCTCAAGTACGTCGCCGACGTCGACGTGGCGCGGTACCGCACGCTCATCGAACGGCTGGGGCTGCGTCGCTGACCCGCCGCGCCCGGCCCGGCATCCTGGCCGCGGCGCTGCTCCTGGCCGCCGGAACCGTCGGCTGCGCCGACACCGCCGCGGTCGCCGACCTGCGGGTCGGGGACTGCGTGAACCTCGGCGGCACCGCCGACCGGCCCCACGCGGTCGCGGTGGAGTGCGGCAGCCCGGAATCCAATTTCAAGGTCGTCGCCAAGATCCCGGCCACCCCGGCGGCGGGGGAGGCCTGTCCGGTCGACGTCGACTCGACGTTTTCGATGCGGGACGCGTTCAACCGCGCCGGCGGCACCGCCTGCCTGGACATCGACTGGGTGCTCGGCGGCTGCATGAGCGTGGACCCGGCGAGCAACGCCGACCCGGTGCGGGTGGACTGCCACGACGCGTCGGTGCGGCCGCGGCAGCGCGCCACCGAGATCCTCACCGCCGAGGCCGGCGCGATCGGCGCCGACCAGTGCGGCACCGGGCTGGGCTACACCTACACCGAACGCCGGTTCACGGTGTGCGTGGAGAACCTCGGCTGAGCGCCGAGGCGGCCGCGGGCCCGATGACGGGGCCCGGAGTGTAGAGTAAGGACGTTCTGCGTCGGTTCGGCGCGGGACATTCGGTGCGGTGTGCGCAACCTGTGTGCATCGTTCCGGCGTGTCACATCGGTGCTGCCGGCCCGGATACGGGCGGTCTTCGGTAGTGGCTGCCGGGCTCCCCGCGCGGGCAGGTCGGCCGCTTCGATCGATGGCCGCAGCCGCTATCGGGACGTCAGCCGAGGCCCGGCCGTGCGAGCGGGCGTGGCGGCGCGAAACCCCATCAGAATCCAGAGAGGCTGTACGGACGTCTATGTCTGTCGCTGAAATCGACCCCGGCGTGTTCGAATCGACCGCCACCATCGACAACGGGAGCTTCGGCACCCGCACCATCCGCTTCGAGACCGGCCGGCTGGCCCAGCAGGCCGCGGGCAGCGTCGCGGCCTACCTCGACGACGAGACCATGCTGCTGTCGGCGACCACCGCGGGCAAAACCCCCAAGGACCACTTCGACTTCTTCCCGCTCACCGTCGACGTCGAGGAGCGGATGTACGCCGCCGGGCGCATCCCGGGCTCCTTCTTCCGGCGCGAGGGCCGGCCGTCCACCGACGCGATCCTGACCTGCCGGCTCATCGACCGGCCGCTGCGCCCGTCGTTCGTCAGCGGGCTGCGCAACGAGATCCAGGTCGTCGTCACCGTGCTGAGCCTGGACCCCGACCAGCTCTACGACGTCGTCGCGATCAACGCCGCGTCGGCCTCCACCCAGCTGGCCGGCCTGCCGTTCTCCGGCCCGGTCGGCGCGGTGCGCGTCGCGCTCATCGACGGCACCTGGGTGGCGTTCCCCACCGTGACCCAGCTGGAGCGGGCCGTGTTCGACATGGTGGTGGCCGGGCGCACCCTCGACGACGGTGACGTGGCGATCATGATGGTCGAGGCCGAGGCCACCGACAACATCCTCGCGCTCGTCGAGGGCGGCGCCCAAGCGCCCACCGAGACCGTGGTGGCCGAGGGCCTGGAGGCGGCCAAGCCGTTCATCGCCGAGCTGTGCAAGGCCCAGCGGGCACTGGCCGACGCCGCCGCCAAACCCACCGGCGAATACCCGCTGTTCCCCGACTACGGCGAAGACGTCTACTACTCGGTGGCGTCGCTGGCCAGCGACGAACTGGGCAAGGCGCTGAGCATCGCCGGCAAGGCCGAGCGCAACGCCCGCACCGACGAGATCAAGGCCGAGGTCGCCGAGCGGCTCGCCGGCACCTACGAGGGCCGGGAGAAGGAGATCGGCGCCGCCTACCGCGCGCTGACCAAAAAGCTGGTCCGCCAGCGGATCCTGACCGACCACTTCCGCATCGACGGCCGCGGTGTCACCGACATCCGGGCGCTCGGGGCGGAGGTCGCGGTGGTGCCGCGGGCCCACGGCAGCGCCCTGTTCGAGCGCGGCGAGACCCAGATCATGGGCGTCACCACCCTCGACATGGTCAAGATGGCCCAGCAGATCGACTCGCTGGGACCGGAGACCTCCAAGCGCTACATGCACCACTACAACTTCCCGCCGTACTCGACCGGGGAGACCGGCCGGGTCGGCTCGCCCAAGCGCCGCGAGATCGGCCACGGCGCGCTGGCCGAGCGGGCCCTGATCCCGGTGCTGCCCAGCGTGGAGGAGTTCCCCTACGCGATCCGTCAGGTCTCGGAAGCGTTGAGCTCCAACGGATCCACCTCGATGGGCTCGGTGTGCGCCTCCACCCTGTCGCTGCTCAACGCCGGGGTGCCGCTGAAGGCGCCGGTGGCCGGCATCGCGATGGGGCTGGTCTCCGATGACGTGGAGCTTGAGGGCGGCGGCACCGAGCGCCGCTTCGTCGCGCTGACCGACATCCTCGGCGCCGAGGACGCGTTCGGCGACATGGACTTCAAGGTCGCCGGCACCCGGCAGTTCGTCACCGCGCTGCAGCTGGACACCAAGCTCGACGGGATCCCGTCGCAGGTGCTGGCCGGGGCGCTGTCGCAGGCCCGGGAGGCGCGGCTGACGATCCTGGACGTGATGTCCGAGGCCATCGACGAGCCCGACGAGATGAGCCCGTACGCGCCGCGGGTCACCACGATCAAGGTCCCGGTCGACAAGATCGGTGAGGTGATCGGGCCCAAGGGCAAGATCATCAACTCCATCACCGAGGAGACCGGCGCCCAGATCTCGATCGAGGACGACGGCACCATCTTCGTCGGCGCCACCGACGGGCCCAGCGCGCAGGCCGCGATCGACAAGATCAACGCGATCGCCAACCCGCAGCTGCCCAAGGTCGGGGAGCGGTTCCTCGGCACGGTGGTCAAGACCACCGACTTCGGGGCGTTCGTGTCGCTGCTGCCCGGCCGCGACGGTCTGGTGCACATCTCCAAGCTGGGCCGCGGCAAGCGCATCGCGCGGGTCGAGGACGTGGTCGGCGTGGGCGACAAGCTGCGGGTGGAGATCGCCGACATCGACAACCGCGGGAAGATCTCGCTGGTGCTGGTCGACGAGGACGCCGCGGAGACCGCCCCGGCCGATGCCGCCACGACCGGCAGCTGACGCCGGGCTGCTGCGCCGCACCACCGTGTGCGGCCTGCGGGTGGTCACCGAACACATCCCCGCGGTGCGCTCGGCGTCCGTGGGGGTGTGGGTCGGGGTCGGCTCGCGCGACGAGGGCGCCACGGTGGCCGGGGCGGCGCATTTCTTGGAACACCTGCTGTTCAAGGCCACCCCGAGCCGCACCGCGGCGCAGATCGCCCAGGAGATGGACGCGGTCGGCGGTGACCTCAACGCCTTCACCGGCAAGGAGCACACCTGCTACCACGCCCACGTGCTCGACACCGACCTGGCGCTGGCGGTCGAGCTGGTCGCCGACGTGGTGCTCAACGGCAGCTGCGCGGCCGCCGACGTGGAGCTGGAACGCGACGTCGTACTCGACGAGATCGCGCTGCGCGACGACGACCCCGAGGACGCCCTCGGCGACATCTTCGCCACCGCCCTGTTCGGCGACCATCCGATCGGGCGGCCGGTGATCGGCACCGCCGAGTCGGTGGCGGCGATGACCCGCGCCCAGCTGCGCTCGTTCCACACCCGCCGCTACACCCCGGACCGGATGGTGGTGGCGGTGGCGGGCAACGTCGACCACGACGAGGTGGTGGCGTTGGTGCGCCACCACTTCGGGGCGCGGCTGACCCGCGGGAAGGCCGCCGCACCGCCCCGCAAGGGCGCCGGCCGGGTGGCCGGGCGGCCGGGCCTGGCGCTGGTGCACCGCGACGGCGAACAGACCCACCTGTCGCTGGGGGTGCGCGCCCCGGGCCGGCACTGGCCGCACCGGTGGGCGCTGGCCGTCCTCAACAGCGCGCTCGGCGGCGGGCTGAGTTCGCGGCTGTTCCAACAGATCCGGGAGGACCGCGGGCTGGCCTACACGGTGTACTCGGCGGTGGAGACCTACGCCGACAGCTCCGCGCTGTCGGTGTACGCCGCGTGTCAGCCGGAGCGGTTCGCCGAGGTCGCGGCGGTGACGGCCGACGTGCTCGACGCGGTCGCGCGGGACGGGATCACCGAGACCGAATGCCGCACCGCCAAAGGGGCGCTGCGCGGCAGCCTGGTGCTGGGGTTGGAGGACTCCGCCTCGCGGATGCACCGGCTGGGGCGCACCGAACTCAACTACGGGCGCTACCGCAGCCTCGACCGGACGCTGCGCCAACTCGACGCGGTGAGCCTGCCCGAGGTCAACGCGGTCGCCCGCAGCCTGCTGCGCCGCCCCTACGGGGTGGCGGTGCTCGGCCCGCACCGCACCCGCCGGTCGCTGCCGCCGGTGTTGCGGGCGCTGGCCGACTGACCCGGCCGGTCCTCGGCCGTTGACTGACGACCGCCGGAGAATTCGGCGACAATCGACACCGATGTCGTCCTATGCGGCCGGACCCTCCAGCCCTCCGCTGCTGGAGGACACGATCGGCGCCAACCTCGAGCGGACGGTGGCGGCCGACCCGGACGCCGAAGCCCTGGTCGATATCGCCGCCGGCGTGCGGTGGAGCTACGGGGAGCTCAACGCCGAGGTCGACCGGGTCGCCCGGGGGTTGCTGGCGCTCGGCGTCGAGCGCGGCGAGCGGGTCGGGATGTGGGCGCCCAACTGCCCGCAGTGGGTGCTGGTGCAGTACGCCACCGCCAAGATCGGCGCGGTGTTGGTCAACATCAACCCCGCCTACCGGACCAACGAACTGGCGTATGCGCTCAACCAGTCCCGGGTGCGCACCCTGATCTCGGCGACCTCGTTCAAAGGCTCCGACTACACCGCGATGGTGGCCGCCGTGCGCGGCGACTGCCCGGCACTGCGCGAGGTGGTGTTCCTCGGCACCGACGGCTGGGACGCCCTGCTCGACGGCGGCGACCGGGTCGGTGCGGACCGGCTGGCCGCGCGCGCCGCCGCGCTGGACAACTCCGACCCGATCAACATCCAATACACCTCGGGCACCACCGGTTTCCCGAAGGGCGCGACGCTGTCGCATCGCAACATCCTCAACAACGGGTTCTTCGTCACCGAACTGCTCGGCCTGACCGCAACGGACCGGCTGTGCCTGCCGGTGCCGTTCTACCACTGCTTCGGGATGGTGATGGGCAACCTCGGGGCCACCAGCCACGGCGCCACGATCGTGCTGCCCGGCCCGGGTTTCGACCCGGCGGCCACCCTGGCCGCCCTGGAAGCCGAACGCTGCACCGCGGTCTACGGGGTCCCGACGATGTTCGCCGCGATGCTGGCCGAACCCGGCTTCGCCGAGCGTGACCTGACGTCGCTGCGCACCGGGATCATGTCCGGCGCGAATTGCCCGGCCGAGTTGGTGCAGCGATGCCGCGACGAGATGCACATGACCGGGGTGGCGATCTGCTACGGCATGACCGAAACCTCGCCGGTGTCGTGTCAGACCCGCTGCGACGACGATCTGGAGCGACGCACCGAGACCGTCGGCCGGGTCCACCCGCACGTGGAGATCAAGATCGTCGACCCGGCCACCGGCGCGACGGTGCCGCGCGGTCAGCCCGGCGAGTTCTGCACCCGCGGCTATTCGGTGATGCGCGGCTACTGGGCCGACGAGCAACTCACCGCCGCCATCATCGACGCCGAGGGCTGGCTGCACTCCGGGGATCTCGCGGTGATGCGCGAGGACGGCTACTGCACCATCGTCGGGCGCATCAAGGAGATGGTGATCCGCGGCGGGGAGAACATCTATCCGCGTGAGGTGGAGGAGTTCCTGCAAACCCATCCGGACATCGCGGACGCCGCGGTGGTCGGGGTCCCCGACGACCGCTACGGCGAGGAGCTGTGCGCCTGGGTCCGGCTTCGCCCCGGCGCGCCCGAGCTGGATGCCGCGGCGGTCGGGGAGTTCGCGCGCGGCAAGATCGCCCACTACAAGGTCCCGCGGTATGTCCGCGTCATCGCCGAGTTCCCGATGACGGTCACCGGCAAAGTGCGCAAAGTGGACCTGCGCAGCGAGGCGGTCCGGCTGCTGGGTCTGTAGTTCCGCCGCGCAAGACCGGCTCTCGGCAGTGGCAGACTGCAATGGTGGTGTTCAGACTCGAGGAACTGACGACCCCGGTGGTCGGCGCGCCGATGGCCGGCGGCCCGAGCACCCCGGAGCTGGCGGCGGCGGTGACCAACGCCGGCGGCCTGGGCTTTCTGGCCGGCGGGTATCTGAGCGCCGAGCGGTTCGCCGACACCATCGCGGCGGCCCGCGGCCTGACGTCGGGGCCGATCGCGGTCAACGTGTTCGTGCCGCAGCAGGATCATTCCGATGCCGGCGAGGTGCAACGCTACAGCGACGAATTGGCGGTCTGGGCCGAGCATTACGGCGCCCGGGTCGGTCAGCCCCGGCCCGGCGACGACGACGGGTGGGCCGCCAAACTCGACGTGATCGCCGAGACGGCGCCGGAGGCGGTGTCGTTCACCTTCGGCTGCCCGTCGGCGGCGGTGCTGGACCGGTTGCGGCGCCGCGGGGTGCTCACCCTGGTGACCGTCACCTCGGCGCAGGAGGCCGCGCAGGCAGTGCAGGCCGGAGCCGACGGGCTGGTGGTGCAAGGCCCGGGTGCGGGCGGGCACCGGGGCACCTTCCGGACCGGAGACGAGCCGAGCGCCGCGCCGCTGAGCACCCTGCTCGAGCGGGTCCGCGCGGTGGCCGAGGTGCCGCTGATCGCGGCGGGCGGGCTGGGCGCCGCCGCCGGGGTCGCCGCGGTGCTGGCCGGGGGAGCGGCGGCCGCCCAGGTCGGGACCGCGCTGCTACTGGCCGAGGAGGCCGGCACCAACCCGGTGCACCGCGCCGCACTGCAGAACTCGGCGTTCAGCGCCACCGTGGTGACCCGGGCGTTCTCCGGGCGGTACGCGCGCAGCCTGGTCAACGACTTCACCCGCCGGTTCGACCCGATCGCGCCGCCGCCAGCCCGGCTACGATATCGCCCGCCGCCCCCGCCCGGATAGCGCCGTGCGCGGTGCCGGCCCACAGACTGGCGCCGTGCGGGTCCCCGGCGGCCACCGCGGCCTTGCGGATCGGCGCGGTCAGCTGGTTCAGCTCCGGATACGCCGGCGGCGCGATCGGGTCGAACCGGCGGGCGATATCGTAGCCGGGCTGGCGGCGGGGTGAGCGGGGTCGACTAGAACGGCGGCGGCTCGTTGCGTTCGGCGACGTGGGCCGCGTTGAGGTTGCGCTCCACGTTGATGCGGTGGGCGCGGTCCTGCCACCGGGGGCGTTTTCGCAGCGGCATCATCAACCCGCGCTGCCCGCCGGTGCGCGGCCCCGACATGCTCGCGGTCAATCGGCCGGTGGGCCGACACAGCCGCGGAAACAGCAGCCGACTTCCGGGGCTGGTGGTGTAGACGCGGCCGGTGGGACTGGTCCACTCGACGGTGCCGTCGGGATACTGAACGTCGCGCCACTCGGTCCAGAACGTCTTGAGCAAGTGATGTTTTCGGCATAACAGTTTGAGGTTCGACGGGTGGGTCAACCCGCCTTCGCCGTAGGCGATGGTGTGGTCGATGTCGCAGAACTCGGCCGGGTGATCGCAGCCCGGGAACCGGCAGGTCAGGTCGCGCAACCGGATGAACTCGGCCAGCCGCGCCGGCGGGCGGTAGCCGGGCTCGGGCGGAGCGGACGGATCCGGGAGCCGCACCGGGCGGATCGTGGCGCCGTTGCGGATCAACTCTGCCAGCAGCGGCGCGGGTAGCACCGGCCCGCCGAGCAGCAGCGCCGCGGGCGCGGTCGTGGCGGGCGGGTCCGGCTCGGGCAGCGGCGGATCGGTCAGCCGGAGGAACCCGCTCGGCGGCAGCGGGTGCTCGCCGCTGTTGTGCGGATCCACCGGGGTGTCCACCGTCGCCGCGTCGGCGAGCACATGGATGACCACGCCGGCGGGGCCCGCTGATGGCGCTGTCTCGCTCGCGGCCGGGCAGTGCGGGCCGCCGCAGCCGCAGACCAGCCGGTCACGCCCGGCGGCCAACGCGCCGAGGGCATCGGCGCGGCGTTGGGCGACGGTCCGCGGGTCGTCGTCGCAGACCTCGTGGGCCATCTGCATCAGCCGCCGGTCCAGGGTCGTGGCGTCGTGGGCGTACAACCTGCCCCACAGCGGGGTGGTGCCGTGGCGGCTGGCGCCGGTGTCGACGACCAGGTCGCGACAGCGCGAGCTCGCCCGGGTCTGGCGCAGCGCACCGGGGTCGTGCTCATCGATGATCGCGTCGATGGCCTGGGCCGTTTTGGTCGCCGACATCGGCCCGTAGCGCAGCGCATCCCGGGCTAGGGCGGAATCCACCCGGTCCAGCGCATCGGGATCCTTGATCAAGGCGCTGTGCCAAGAAATGGTGGACACCAGTTGGGCGCTGAGCCGGCCTTCGGCGAACAGCTTCGCGACCTTGGGCAGCCGGTTGCGCAGCGCGGTGGCCAGATACATCTGCCCGGAGGCTTTGCCGTGGCTGATGCGCAGGGCGGCGGCCACCTCGGCGGCGGTGGCGTCCCAGTCGTCACAGGACCAGAGTTCGCGTTCGGTGACGGCCCCGGCGCGCCGGGCGGTGAGCTCGGCGATGGCGGCCAGGCGCCGCGCCGCGGCGGCCGCCTCGATCCGGGCCCAGCCGCTGATCGCCGCGACCACGCTCGCGTCGTCGGACTGGGGTAGCTCTTCAAGGGCCAGCGGCAATGCATCGAACATACGTTCGATTGTAGCGCGTTCCTCCGACACGTGCTTTCTGTCAGTGCCACTCTGTGGCGCGCCATCCTCTGGCGACGCCGTGATCGTGGCGACCAACAACGACGTTGGGTCGGCGCACGTGCCGGTGGCGGGCTGTCGGGGTTCTTCTAGTCAGTAATTTTGCCGCACCGGAGGCGGGCGGAGGCTTCTTCACACGTGCGGTCCCGATGGAAAATTGCCCCGCCGGGCACTTGGAAGTCCATTGTGCGACCCGCCGTGTCTTTGGGTCGGCCTTCAGTTTCAACGCGGGGAATAGTCCTTTTTCAAGCCCACGCATTTAGGCCGGTAGGGCACCGGGCCAGTGCAGGTAGTGGAAGGATGGCGGGATAACTGTGGGCCAAGAAAACGGGTGGCGTGAAATGGGAACAAAGCGACAGTCGAAAGGGGCGTGTTCAATCTGCTATCAGACTTTCACGCTGAACAGCAGGGGAGTCATCCCTTGGCATTGTGGTCCACTAGTAGGGGAATGTGCTGGCACTGGCCGGCCGCCGAAAGCGGCGCGACGGGTACCAAATGGAAATCCGTCAGACAGTAAAGTTGATTTCGAGGTCAGCACAAGACGAAGTAGTGGACATCCCGGG
This sequence comes from Mycobacterium sp. 1274756.6, assembly GCF_001668625.1. Taxonomy (GTDB): domain Bacteria; phylum Actinomycetota; class Actinomycetes; order Mycobacteriales; family Mycobacteriaceae; genus Mycobacterium. The sequence goes on along the minus strand of NZ_LZLJ01000094.1, from coordinate 34,630 downwards.
ACTGGGCGACGTCGATAGAGAACGCGTTGCCGGTGACGCCACTGCTTGTCGTCTCTTCGGGCTCGGCAGGTGCTCAAAATTCGGCGGCAAGGCACCAAGCATGCATTCGGTTCTCGCACATTCCGCCGACCTCAAATTTTCCAGCAGGCCACGTTGTGCACTGCACCTACGGGCGTGCCGGGTCGGCGCAGAGCGTTGCGGCCGCCGGCTCGGGCAGAAACCCGACCGCGGCCAGCTTCGCGCCGACGTCGTGCAGGCGCGGCTGGAGGTGCAGGGCGGTGAGGTACTCGGTGCGGGCCTCGGTCAGCCGGCCGGCGCGGGCCAGCAGCACCGCCCGCCACAGCGGCGGCTCGGGGTTGGCGCCCAGGGCGGGCTCGGCCCGGCGGGTGCCGGCGCTGACCGCCTCGACCAGCCCGGCGGGCAGGTCGGCGGCGCCGTCGACGATCAGGGCGAACGCGGCCCCCACCGCGGTGGTGGCCTCGTGTCGGGCCAGGAGCCGGTCCAGCTCGGCCACCGCATCGACGGCGTCGTCGACGCGCAGGTCGACCAGCACGCCGCCGTCGGGTTGGCGGTCGCCGGCGACGACCCGCAGCGCCGCGGCCTGGCTGCCGCGCACATCGCCGCCGGCGTCCTCGCCCGCGCGCAGCACCGCCAGCAGTCGGCGTGCCAGATCCGCCGGCGCGTCCGGATCGGTCAGCACCGCCGCCATCGCGTCGAGCACCTCCTCGCCGGCGAGCATGTTGCCCTGCACGCTCCAGCCCGGTCCGCGCCGCGCGCCGGCGGCCGGGATGCAGCGCTCGCCGGTGTGGACGGCGACCTGTCCGGCCGTGTCGACCATCGCCACCTGACGTAGCTCCGGGGCGACATCGGCCGCCAGCAGGTCCTGCAGCGCCTCGGGGGCGGTTGCGCCCGCGGCCAGCGCGGCAATGCCCTGGGCGCCGTAGCGCGGATCGGGGATAGCCTGGCTGGCCACCGCTCCGACGCCGGCTCGGGCCCACGGCACCACCGCCCCGACGGCGAGGTAGTGGGACTGGGCGGCCACGCCGAACGCCCCGCTGGCCGGGTCGCGCAGGACAACCGAATAGGTCATGGGCCGAATTGTTCCAGCCGGTCGGTGCGCGGCGCGCCCCAAGCCCTTCCCAGTACCGACGGTCCCGGGTATACTTCAAAACACTTTATGTCCACATCGCAGACAAAACACCCGTATATGTAAAGATATCTGCGGGGCGACACCAGTCAGGAGGTCGGAATGCTCACCGTCGACGACCGGTCAGCGGGCCCGCACGACGGATCCCTGGACCACGAACGCATCGTGCTGCAGGCCCGTGACGTGGCCTTCGACTGGGCGGACCTGCCGGTGCACTACGTGCCGGGCGAACCGTTCACGACCCACTTCTGCAACGTGCTGCACCTGCTGCTGCCCGCCGGCGAAGAGTTCTTCGTCGAGGTGTTCAAGCAGGCGCTGCCGCTGATCCGCGACGAACAGCTGCGCCTCGACGTGCAGGGGTTCATCGGCCAGGAGGCGCTGCACTCGCAGGCCCACGCCGGGGTGGTCGACTACTTCGCCGCCAACGGCATCGACATGACACCGTTCACCGACCAGATGCACTGGCTGTTCGACAAGCTGCTGGGCGACCGGCCGCGGTGGAGCATCCGGCGCCAGCGGGCCTGGCTGCTGGAACGGGTGGCGCTGGTGGCCGCCATCGAGCACTACACCGCGATCCTGGGGGAGTGGATCCTCGACACACCCGCCCACGACGCCGTCGGCACCCACCCGGTGATGCTGGACATGCTGCGCTGGCACGGCGCGGAGGAGGTCGAGCACAAGGCCGTCGCCTTCGACGTGATGAAACACCTGCAATCCGGCTACTGGCGCCAGGTGCGTACCCAGCTGCTGGTCACCCCGCTGATGCTGCTGCTGTGGGTGCGCGGGCTGCGCTACATGTACCGCGTCGACCCGGAGTTGCCGGCCGGCGTCAAACCCCGCTGGCGGGACTGGTTCACCTCCGCGCGTCGTGGCCTGGTGCCCGCGCCCTGGCGCTTCCTGCGGGTGATCGCCGCCTACTACCGGCCCGGTTTCCACCCGTCCCAACTCGGCGGAATCGAGAAGGCCGTCAACTATCTCGCGGTCTCCCCGGCCGCCCGAGCCACCCACTGAGGCCCCGATGACCGACCCGACACCCATCACCGTCACCGCGTCCGACGGGATCGCGCTGGCCGTGCACCGCTACACCGACGTCGACCCCGGCCGGCCGACGATCCTGGCCGTGCACGGCTACCCCGACAACCACCACGTGTGGGACGGGGTCGCCGAGGAACTGCTCCGCAGCTACCCGGACCGCTACAACGTCGTCGCCTTCGACGTGCGCGGCGCCGGCGAGTCGGCGGTGCCCGGCGACCGGTCGGCCTACCGGCTGCCGCAACTGGTCGCCGACATCGGCGCGGTCATCGCCGAACTCGGCGTCGACGAGGTGCACCTGCTCGGCCACGACTGGGGCTCGATCCAGGGCTGGGCGGCGGTCACCGACCCCGAGCTGGTCGCCAAAATCGGCTCCTACACGTCGATCTCGGGTCCGCACCTGGACTACGCCGGGAAGTTCCTGCGCTCCGCGCGCACCCCGGGCGGGGTGGCCGACGTGGCCAAGCAGGCCGTGTCGTCGGGCTACATCTGGCTGTTTTTGACCCCGCGGCTCCCCGAAGCGATCTTCCGCTCCGGCCTGGGACAGCGGGTCATCACCGGACTGGAACGCATCGGCCGCTCCAGCACCCGCAGCCAGGACCGCGACCCGGCGCGCACCGACAAGGACTTCCTCAACGGGCTGAACCTCTACCGCGCCAACATGCCCGGCGCGCTGTTCGCCCCGACCCGCGAACTGCCCGAGGCCAGGGTGCCGGTGCAGGTCCTGGTGCCGCGCAAGGACCTGTTCGTCAGCCCGGCGCTGCAGCGGTTCACCGGCTCGATCCCGCCCGGCGGCCGGGTGGTGCCCATCGAGGGCGGGCACTGGGTGATCACCAGCCGCCCCGACGTCATCGCCCGGCTCACCGCCGAATGGGTCGACCGGGCCGTGGCGGCGGCGACGGTGCCCGCCGGTGTGCCGCACGGGCTTCGCGGCGAGGTCGCCGGGAAGACCGCACTGATCACCGGGGCCGGAGCAGGTATCGGCCGGGCCACCGCGATCGAGTTCGCCCGGCAGGGCGCGCGCACCGTCGTCATCGTCGACCGGGATCGCGACGCCGCCGCCGACACCGCCGCCGCCGTGCGAGCCGCGGGCGCCGACGCGGCGGTCTACCAGGTCGACGTCACCGACGACACCGCGATCAACGCGCTTGCCGCCCAAGTGAAATCCGAACACGGCGTCATCGACATCCTGGTCAACAACGCCGGCATCGGGATGGCCGGCCGCTTCCTGGAGACCTCCGCGCAGAACTGGGACGACATCCTGGCGGTCAACCTGCGCGGAGTGCTCAACGGCTCCCGCGCGTTCGCCGAGCAGATGGTCGAACGCGGCGAGGGCGGCACCATCATCAACGTGGCCTCCGCGGCGGCGTTCCTGCCGTCGAAGTCGATGGTGGCCTACGGCACCACCAAGGCGGCGGTGCTGGCGTTCAGCGAATCGCTGCGCGCCGACCTGGCCGACGACGGCATCACGGTCACCGCCGTCTGCCCCGGCTTCGTCAACACCAACATCGCCAAGAACACCGTCTACGCCGGGATGAGCGCCGACGCGCAGGACCGCGCGCGGGAGAAGGCGGATGCCGCCTACCGGCGCCGCAACTACACGCCCGAGGCCACCGCCAAGGCGATCGTCAAGGCGGTGCGGACCGGCCCGCCGGTGTTGCCGATCGCCCCGGAATCCCGGCTCGGCTACGCGATGCGCCGGATCAGCCCGACCGCGGTGCGGCTGCTTGCCCGCCTCGACCTGCGGCAGACCTAGGAGAACCACTGTGGCGCAACCACTGTGGGAGACCCGGCCCACCGATCTGTACGGCAGGCGTAAACGCGACCGGTTGTTCACCGCGTTGTGGGGGCTCGGCGTCGTCTTCGGCGGCATCACCTCCGCCTCCTGGTGGAAACCGTCCAAGGTGACCCCGGTGCCGCGCACCCTCACCGCGGTGGTCACCAAACGCGAGATGCTCGCCCCCGACGTGGTCGGGCTGACCCTCGCCGACCCCGACGGCGGCCTGCTGCCCAGCTGGACCCCCGGCGGGCACATCGACGTGCGGCTGCCCTCGGGCCTGCGGCGCCAGTATTCGCTGTGCGGCCCGCCCGGCCGGCGCAGCGACTACCGCATCGCGGTGCGCCGCCTCGATGACGGCGGCGGGGGCTCGGTCGAGATGCACGAGGCGTACGCCGAGGGTGACACCCTGGTCTTCGAGGGGCCCCGCAACGCATTTCATCTCGGCAGCGGCGAGGACGACGTGCTGTTCGTGATCGGCGGCATCGGCGTCACCCCGATCCTGCCGATGATCATCGAGGCGCACGCGCGCGGGATCAACTGGCGCGCCGTCTACGCCGGGCGCAGCCGCGAGTTCATGCCGCTGCTCGACGAGGTGACCGCGGTGGACCCCGAGCGGGTCACGGTCTGGTCCGACGCGGAGCGCGGCGGGTTCGCCACCGTCGCCGACCTGCTCGCCGACGCCGGCCCGCGCACCGCGGTGTACGTCTGCGGGCCCAGCGGGTTGCTGGAAGGCGTGCGCGCCGCCCGCGACGCCCACGCCGACGCCCCGCTGCACTACGAACGGTTCAGCCCGCCGCCGATCGTCGGCGGGGTGCCCTTCGAGTTGGAGTTGGCCCGCTCCGGGCGGGTGCTGCAGGTTCCCGCCGACCGGTCGGCACTGGCGGTCATGCTCGACATCGAACCCACCACCCCGTACTCCTGCCAGCAGGGCTTCTGCGGCACCTGCCGGGTCGGGGTGCTCGACGGCGAGGTCGACCGGCGCGGCCGCGCCGCCGAAGGCGAGGACGACATGCTGGTGTGCGTGTCGCGGGCGCGGGGCGGACGGATCGTCGTCGACCGCTGAGCCGCGGCCGATAGGCTGGGGCCATGCGAGTCGGAGTGCTGGGAGCCAAGGGCAAGGTCGGGGCGACGATGGTGGCGGCGGTGTCATCCGCCGAGGACCTGACGCTGTCCGCCGAGGTCGACGCCGGCGACCCGCTGAGCCTGCTCACCGACTCCGGCACCGAGGCCGTGATCGACTTCACCCACCCCGACGTGGTGATGGACAACCTGAAGTTCTTGATCGACAACGGGATTCACGCCGTGGTCGGCACCACCGGGTTCACCGCGCAACGCCTGGAACAGGTGCGCACCTGGCTGGCCGACGCGCCGGAGACCGGGGTGCTCATCGCCCCGAACTTCGCGATCGGCGCGGTGCTGTGCATGCACTTCGCGACCCAGGCGGCCCGGCACTTCGAGTCGGTGGAGGTCATCGAACTGCACCACCCGCAGAAGGCCGACGCCCCCTCCGGCACCGCGATGCGCACCGCGCAACTGATCGCCGAGGCCCGCACCGGCCTGCCGGCCAACCCGGACGCCACCAGCACCGCGCTGCCGGGGGCTCGCGGCGCCGACGTCGACGGGGTGCCGGTGCACTCGGTGCGCATGACCGGGATGGTCGCCCATCAGGAGGTGCTGCTCGGCACGATGGGCGAGACGCTGAGCATCCGCCACGACAGCTACGACCGCACCTCGTTCGTGCCCGGGGTGCTGCTGGCCGTGCGCGGCATCGCGGCCCGCCCCGGCCTGACCCTCGGCCTCGAACCACTCCTCGACCTGCGATGACTGACGACCCGGCGACCGACGACCCGGCGACCGACGACCCGGCCCGCACCGGCACAGCGGGCGCGCTGCGCACCCAGCTGCTGATCGGGTTCATGTGCTTGGCCCTGCTGGTGTACTTCGCGCTGCTGGGGCGCACCGCGCTGCTGCTGATCGGCTCCGGGCGCCCGGCCGCCATCGGGCTGGGGCTGGCGGTGCTGATCCTGCCGGGCATCGGGCTGTGGGCGATGATCGCCACCCTGCGGGCCGGGCTCGCCCACCAGCGGCTGGCGCGGCTGGTCGCCCGCGACGGACTGGAACTCGACGTCAGCGCGCTGCCCCGGCGGCCGTCGGGCCGGATCAACCGGGAGGCGGCCGACGCGCTGTTCCACCAGGTGCGCGCCGAGGCCGAGGCCGACCCGGGTGACTGGCGCCGCTGGTACCGGCTGGCCCGCGCCTACGACTACGCCGGTGACCGCGGTCGGGCCCGGGCGGCGATGAAGAAAGCGGTGGCCATGCAGGAAGGACAGCGCGAACCGGAGGGCCGATGAGCAAGACACTGCTGATCATCCACCACACCCCGTCGCCGTTCTGCCAGGCGATGTTCGAAGCCGTCGTCGCCGGGGCCACCGACCCCGAGATCGACGGGGTGGAGGTGACCCGCCGTGCGGCACTGGAGGTTTCGGCCTCCGACATGCTCGCCGCCGACGGCTACGTGTTGGGCAGCCCGGCCAACCTCGGCTACATCTCCGGCGCGCTCAAACACGCCTTCGACACCACCTATTACCAGATCCTGGACTCCACCCGCGGCCGACCCTACGGGCTCTACCTGCACGGCAACGAGGGCACCGAGGGCGCCGAGCGGGCCGTCGACTCGATCACCACCGGGCTGGGCTGGGCCAAGGCCGCCGACTACGTGGTGGTGTCGGGAAAGCCGACCAAGGAACAGCTCGAGGCCTGCTGGGAGCTGGGCGGCACCCTGGCGGCCGGGCTGATGGAGTGAGCCCCGACCCGGTCGCAACCCTGATAGGAATACAGCGTTGCAGCCGGCGCCACCCGAGGAGACCCGATGCCCGCACTGTCCAGCTTGGCCTTGGGATCGGCGCCGCTGTTGGGCGGCGTGCTGCTCGGTGCCGCCGCGGGCAACCTGCGCGGCCCCGACCTGCGGGCGGGCCTCAAAGCCGACCTCGACCTGCTGGACCGGATCCCGGCCGATCAGGTCGAGCGCCGGGCCGGCCTGCAGCGCAGCATCGACGACCGCATCGACGACCTGGTGGCCGCCGCCGACCAACGGCGGGCGCTGCGGGCCGCGCTGACCGGCTATCAGGGCAACTGGCGTGACCTGGTGCTGTTCGTCTGCACCGTGCTGTTCGCCGTCATCTGGTGGAACATCGACCACGGCCGCGACGACTGGCTGGCCCTGTTCGTGGTGCTGGTGGCGCTGGCGGTGCTGACCGCGGTCTACGCGGCGCGCGGCGTGGTCCGCGCCGCCGCCGGGGTGCTGCGCCGGCGCTGAACACCGCTCACCCGGACAGCTCCGCGGCGAAGAACTCGCGGGTGGCCTGCCAGTGCCGTTCGGCGGCGTCGGCGTCGAAGGGGGCGTTGTCGGGCACGGCGAAACCGTGCGCGGCCGGATAGGTCTCGATGCGGTGGCGCACCCCGGCGGCGGTCAGCGCCTCGCCCAGGGTGCGGGCCTGGGCGGCGGTGAACGCCGCATCCCCGGTGGCCCCGGCGACATAGACCGCCGCCCGGATCCGCCCGGCGGCCCGGTGCGGGCTGTCGGCGGCGTCGCTGACCAGCCCGCCGCCGTGGAACGACGCCGCAGCGCCCACCCGCTCGCCGAGCTGACCGGCCACCACCAGCGACATCCGCCCGCCCATGCAGTAGCCGGTGGTGCCGAACCGCTCGCCGCGCACCTCGGGCCGGCCGGCCAGGTAGTCGAAGAACGCGGCCGCGTCGCGGGCGGTCATCTCGGCGGTCACCCCGCGGATCATCGCGAAGATCCGGGCCCGCTCCTTGGGATCGGCGAACACCCCGGCCATGTCGAACGGCGCCCAGCCCGGCTGGCGGTAGTAGACGTCGGGCAGCAGCACCGCGTAGCCGTCGGCGGCCAGTCGGGCGGCCATCGCGGTGAAGGTGTCGCGCACCCCGCCGGCGTCGGGATACATCACCACCGCCGGCCACGGCCCGGCGCCGTCGTCGGCGGTGGTCAGGCTGACCGGGCACGCGCCGTCGGCGGTGTGCACCGTGTCGGTGATGGTGGGCATGGCGTCCCTTCTGCCGGTTGGTCACACCGTAAGCTGGGGCCGTGCCGATCGCGACCCCGTACGAGGATTTGTTGGCCCTGGTGCTCGAGCGGGGCACTCCCAAGGACGACCGGACCGGCACCGGCACCCGCAGCCTGTTCGGCCACCAGCTGCGCTACGACCTGGCCGCCGGGTTCCCGCTGATCACCACCAAGAAAGTGCACACCAAGTCGGTGATCTACGAGCTGCTGTGGTTTCTGCGCGGCGACTCCAACATCGGCTGGCTGCGCGACCACGGGGTCACCATCTGGGACGAATGGGCCTCGGACAGCGGCGATCTGGGCCCCATCTACGGGGTGCAGTGGCGGTCCTGGCCCACCCCCAGCGGCGAGCACGTCGACCAGATCACCGCCGCACTGGAGCTGTTGCGCACCGACCCGGACTCCCGGCGGATCATCGTCTCGGCCTGGAACGTCGGCGAGCTGGACAAGATGGCGCTGGCGCCCTGCCATGCGCTGTTCCAGTTCTACGTCGCCGACGGCGCCTTGAGCTGCCAGCTCTACCAGCGCAGCGCCGACCTGTTCTTGGGGGTGCCGTTCAACATCGCCAGCTACGCGCTGCTGACCCACATGATGGCCGCCCAGGCCGGGCTGAAGGTCGGCGAGTTCATCTGGACCGGCGGGGACTGCCACATCTACAGCAACCACGTCGACCAGGTCCGCGAGCAGCTCAGCCGCGCACCCCGGCCCTACCCGACACTGCGGCTGGCCGCGCGGGACTCGATCTTCGACTACACCTACGACGACATCACCATCGAGAACTACGACCCGCACCCGGCGATCAAAGCGCCGGTCGCGGTATGACCGGGCTGATCTGGGCGCAGTCGCGCACCGGGGTGATCGGCCGCGACGGCGGCATTCCCTGGCATCTGCCGGAGGACCTGGCCCACTTCAAACGGCTCACGCTCGGGGCCACCGTGGTGATGGGGCGGGCGACCTGGGAGTCGCTGCCCGCGGCGGTGCGCCCGCTGCCCGACCGGGACAACGTCGTGCTCAGCCGCGACCCCGGCTACCGCGCCGACGGCGCCCGCGTGGTGACCGACCTGCCCGCCGCGCTCGGTGCGCAGCCCGAGCGGGTCTGGGTGATCGGCGGCGCCCAGATCTACGCCCTGGCGCTGCCGCACGCCACCCGCTGCGAGGTCACCGAGGTCGACCTCGACCTGCCGCCCCGCCCCGGTGACACGATGGCCCCGGACCTCGACGCCTCCTGGCGGGCCGAGCCGGGGGAGTGGCAGACCAGCCGCACCGGGCTGCGCTACCGGTTCGTCGGCTACCGGCGGGCATGACGCGACTGAGTCGCGCGCAGGCGCGCCGCATCGCGGTGGACGCCCAGGGGTTGGCGGCCGGGCCGCCCGCCGCGCCGGTCACCGCGGCCAACCTCAAGCGGGTCATCGCCCGAATCCAACTGCTGCAACTGGATTCGGTGTCGGTGGCCGTGCGGGCGCACTACGCGCCGGTGTTCTCCCGGCTCGGCCCCTACGACCGGGGGCTGCTCGACCGGGCCGCCTGGGCGCACAGTGCGCGCTCACCGCGATTGCTGGTCGAGTACTGGGCGCACGAGGCCGCGCTGATGGCGGTGGCCGACTGGCCGCTGCTGCGCTGGCGCATGCGCGAGTACCGGTACGGCCGCTACCGCACCGAACTGCTGCGCGAGCACCCGCGGCTGGCCGAGGAGGTGCTGGGCGCCGTCGCCGAGCTCGGCCCGGCCACCGCCGGTCAGATCGAGGCGCACCTGCAGGCCGCGCCGCGCCGCGCCCGGGGCGCCTGGTGGCAGCGCAGCACCACCAAATGGGTGGCTGAGGCGCTGTTCGCCGCCGGCAAGCTCACCACCGCCACCCGGGTGGGTTTCGCCCGGCACTACGACCTGGTCGCGAACGTGCTGCCCGCCGCCGTGCTGGCCCGCGAGGTCGACGAGCCGACCGCGATCCGGGAGCTGGTCACCCGCGCGGCCGGCGCGCTCGGGGAGGCCACCGCCGCCGACCTGCGCGACTACTTCCGGCTCTCGGCCGCCCAGGTCACCCCGGCGATCCACGAGCTCGTCGCCGCGGGTGAGCTGGAACCGGTGGCGGTGCAGGACTGGTCGGCACCGGCGTATCTTCGTGTCGGCCAACGGGTTCCGCGCCGCGACCGCGGGACCGCGCTGCTCTGCCCGTTCGACCCGCTGATCTTCTTCCGGCCGCGAGTCGAACGGCTCTTCGGCTTCCACTACCGCATCGAGATCTACACCCCACCGGCCCGGCGGCGCTACGGCTACTACGTGTGGCCGTTCCTGCTCGACGGGGAACTGGTGGCCCGGGTGGACCTCAAGGCCGACCGGGCGGCCGGGGTGCTGCAGGTGGTCGGCGGGTTCGGCGAAGCCGGCATCGACCGTCCCGCGGTGGTGCGCGCGCTGGCCGGGCAGCTGGAGACCATGGCCGGCTGGCTGGGGCTGCGCGGGGTCCGGGTGGGGGAGCGCGGGGATCTGGTCGAGGCGTTGCGGGCGCTGACCTGACGACGCTCAGCCCTTGAAGTAGACCAGCTGATGGGTGCTGGCCAGCAGCCGGCCGGAGCGGCTCCACACGTGCGCGCTCTGGTCGAAGTAGCCGCGGTTGAAGCGGTGGGCGCGGGCACTGGCCAGCACGAAATCCCCACCCACGGCGTCGAGTTCGGCGGCATCGGTGTGGAAATAGGTGGTCAGCGAGATCGTCCCGGCCGGCAGGAACGTGCCGCGGCGCAGGAACACCCGCGGATAGAACACGTCGCACACCGCGGCCAGGGCGGCGAAGTCCAGCGGTCGGCCCGCCGCGTCCCGCACCCACAGCGTGGTCGTCGAATCGGCTTCGGCGCGGCCGCCCAGCGGCACCGGCCCGGCGACGAAGCGCATGTCGTAGCGGCGGGCCCATTCGATGCCGTCGGGCAACCCGGTTGCGGCGATCCGCTCGGGTGGAGCCGCCGCCGGCGGGACGGCCTCGGTGTCGGCCCAGGTGTCGCGGTGGACGCCGAACACCGCGCTGGCGGTGGTCTTGACCTCCCCGTCCTGGTCGAGTTCGAGCAGCCAGTGCTGGTTGGTGCGGTTGGTGCGGGCCACCCGGGCGGTGATGGCGTAGTCGCCCTCGGCGATCGGGGCGGCGAAGTTGACGGTGAGGGCCAGCGGGTCACCGGCCCGCTCGGGCTGCAGCTGCACGGCGTGCAGCAGGGCGGCGGCGGTGATGCCGCCGAACGGGCCCACCATGTTGGCCCACGCCGGGAGGGTGCGCCCGCGCAGCCGGCCCGGCTCGGCGGCCTGCGCGGCGATGGCGTCGTCGAACGGGTGGGATGCTGCGGTCACGTCGGGTCCTCCGGGAACGGTCGATGGGCCGGCCCCATCGTGCCGGATGCCGCCGCGCGGCGGTCAGGGGAGCCGAGCCCGCCGGCGAGGGCGGCGAAGGCCGCGTCCAACAGCGCGACGAGGTCGGCGCTGTCGTCGGCGGCCCAGGCCCGCAGGGCGGTGGCCGAGGCCGCCAGCGCCGCGGTGGCTTGCGCCGTCGCCGCCAGATCCGGTTCGGCCAGCCCGGCCCGGGCGGCCAGCCCGCCGGCGAACAGCGCCACCGTCGACTCCTGGGCGATCCACAGCCGCGACCGCAGCGCGGGGGTGTCGAGCACCAGCCGCACCCGCGCCGCCATCGCGGCCCGGTCGACGGCCAGCACCTGCGCATAGGTCTGGCGCAGCGCGGCGTGCAACGCCACCAGCGGCGGCTCGTCGGCCGGCCGGGCGGCCAGCAGCCGCGCCATCAGCGGGTCGTAGTCGTCGGCCTCGACCACCGCCTCCTTCTGCGGGAAATGCCGGAAGAAGGTCATGTGCGACACCCCGGCGGCCGCGGCGATCTGCTCGACCGTGGTCGCCTCGTAGCCCTGTTCGGCGAAGAGCGCCAGCGCGTGCTGCTGGATGGCGCGGCGGGTGGCCGCCTTCTTGCGGGCGCGCCAGTCCGGGCTCACCGCGCCGGCCCCAGCGTTCGGTCCAGCCAGCCGCGCAGCCCGTCGGCGTCGCGGCCGCGCCAGCCCAGGTGCCCGTCCGGGCGGATCAGCAACGCCTCGTCGCCGCCGGCCAGGTGCTGCACCGCGCCGAGGCGGTCGGCGGCGAGCATCGCGAGTGGTTCGGGGCCGGCCAGCGCCCAGCCCGGGCCGACCGCGTCGTGCAACCGCACCGGCGTGCCGTCGGCGCGCTGGAAATCCCGGTCGGGCACCCGGTCGCCGGGGCGCGGGCGGCGCCAGCCCCGCCCGCCCAGCGGCCCGTGCCGGTAGGAGACCCGCAACTGGGAGGCTTCGGCGGTGATCAACCGCTGCACCCACTCCCGGTTGAGCAGCGGGACCGCGACCCGGTCGCGCAGCACCCGGGCGGCCCACCCACGTCCGAGCGCGCCCATCGTCACCTGGCTGGTCGAGGTCAGCACCGCCTCGGCGATCGGGCGGCGCTCGGCGGCATAGCTGTCGAGCAGGGCGGGCTCGGCGCGACCGGTCACCACCAGGGCCAGTTTCCAGGCCAGGTTCTCGGCGTCACCGATACCGGTGTTCATGCCCTGCCCGCCCAGCGGGCTGTGGATGTGCGCGGCGTCCCCGGCCAGCAGCACCCGGCCGCGGCGGTAGGCGGCGGCCAGCCGGCGCTGGATGCGGAACATCGACGTCCACTCGGCGGCGCGGATGACACCGCCGGCCTCCGCGGCCAGCCGGGCGCCCAAGTGCTCGACGATCTCGTCCGGTGTCGGCTCGTCGGGCCCGTCGGCCGGGGCGGTGCCCATCACCCGCCACAGCCGGTCGCCGGGCAGCGGGAACGCCGCCACCAGCTCGGTGCCGCGCAGCCAGGCGGCGGTGGCGTCGCGGGGCCGGTCGAGGTCGGCGCGGACGTCGGCGAGCAGGAACCGCTCGATCAGCGGCATCCCGGGAAAGTCGATGCCGGCGCTTTTGCGGACGGCGCTGCGGGCCCCGTCGGCGCCGACCAGCCAGCCGGCCCGCAGCACGGTGTCGTCGCCGAGGCGCACGGTGACCGCGTCGGGGTGCCCCTGCACCGCGGTGACCGGCCGGTTCCACTCCACCGCGCCGCCCAGGGCGGCCAGCCGGTCCCGCAGCGCCGCTTCGATCTCGGCTTGGGAGACCACCAGCACCGCCGGGGCGTGTTGGCGGTGCAACGCCCGGTCGATGCGCAGGCTGGCGATCGCGGAGCCGTCGACGAACACCTCCAGCCGGGAGATCGGCTGGGCCCGCTGCGGCAGGTCGCCCAGCGCGCCCAACCGGTCGAGGACCTCGATGCCGCGCGGTTGCAGGGCCAACGCCCGGGAGGTGGTCGCCGGGGCGGGCGCCGCGTCGACGACCCGCACCGCGACCCCGGCCGCGGCGAGCCCGCAGGCGGCGGCCAAACCGGTCGGGCCCGCCCCGGCGATCAGCACAGCGGTGTCCATCACACCTCCAGTGTTAGTCGATAACATGTTAGTGACTAACTATAGCGGAGCGGGCCGGTCCGCGACAGGGTGCCGCTAAGGTAAGGCGCCGTGGCCGAAACCGCATCGCTGCGGGTGCAGCTGATCGCCCAGACCCAGTTCAGCGCGCCGCCCGACATCGCCTGGGACGCCGACGCCGACGGCGGGCCCGCGCTGGTCGAGTTCGCCGGCCGGGCCTGCTACGAGAGCTGGTCGAAACCCAACCCGCGCACCGCCACCAACGCCGCCTACCTCAAACACCTGCTCGACGTGGGGCACTTCGCGGTGTTCGAGCACGCCAGCGTCAGCTTCTACATCACCGGGATCTCCCGGTCCTGCGCGCACGAACTGCTGCGCCACCGGCACCTGTCGTTCTCCCAGCTCTCCCAGCGCTACGTCCCCGAGGCGTCCCGGGTGGTGCTGCCGCCGGGCCTCGAGGACGACGCGGAGCTGCAGGGGCTGCTCACCGCCGCCGCCGACGCCGGTCACGCCGCCTACACCGCGCTGCTGGAGCGGCTGGAGCCGCGCTTCCCGCAAACCGCCGGCGGGCGCAAACAGGCCCGCCAGGCCGCCCGCGCGGTCCTGCCCAACGCCACCGAGACCCGGGTGGTGGCGACCGGCAACTATCGGGCCTGGCGGCATTTCATCGCGATGCGCGCCAGCGAGCACGCCGACCTGGAGATCCGGCGACTGGCGATCGCCTGCCTGCGGCAGCTGGCCGCGGCGGCGCCGGCCGCGTTCGCCGACTTCGAGATCAGCGCGCTGCCCGACGGCACCGAGGTCGCCACCTCGCCCTTGGCGACCGAGGCGTGAGCCGCTGGCGACCGGAGCCCTGAGCCTCTGGCGACCGGGGCGCGAGCCGTTGCGGGTAATCTCTGTCCCGTGAGTACCAGCGGATTCGACGCCCGTGCGCAGTTGGGCACCGTGTTGACGGCGATGGTGACCCCGTTTCACCCGGACGGATCGCTGGACATCAAGACCGCGGTACGGCTGGCCACCCACTTAGTCGACTCCGGCTGCGACGGCCTGGTGCTCTCCGGCACCACCGGGGAGTCGCCGACCACCGACGACTTCGAGAAGATCCGGCTGCTGCGCGCGGTGCTCGAGGCCGTCGGCGACCGGGCGCGCATCATCGCCGGCGCGGGCAGCAACGACACCTCCCACAGCGTGCAGCTGGCCCGGTTCTGCGCCGCCGAGGGCGCCCACGGGCTGCTGGTGGTGACCCCGTACTACTCGCGTCCGCCGCAATCCGGGCTGATCGGGCACTTCACCGCGGTCGCCGACGCCTCCGACCTGCCGGTGCTGCTCTACGACATCCCGCCACGCTCGATCGTGCCGATCGCCTCGGAGACCATCCTTGCGCTGGCCGCCCACCCCAACATCGTCGGGATCAAGGACGCCAAGGCCGACCTGCACGCCGCCGCGCAGCTGATGGCCGAGACCGGCCTGGCCTACTACTCCGGCGACGACGCGCTGAACCTGCCCTGGCTGGCGATGGGCGCGGTCGGCTTCATCAGCGTCTGGGGGCATTTCGCCGCCCGGCCGTTGCGTGACATGCTCACCGCGTTCAACGCCGGCGACATCGAGACCGCCCGCAAGATCAACGTCGCCCTCGGCCCGCTGGCCGCCTCCCAGGTGCGGCTGGGCGGGGTCACCATGTCCAAGGCCGGGCTGGGACTGCTCGGCCTGGACGTCGGCCCGCCACGGCTGCCGCAGGTCCCCGCCACCGCCGAGGAGATCGCGGCGCTGGAGGCCGACATGCGGGCGGCCGGGGTGCTGCGGTGACGCGCGGATGAGCAAGACGTTGAAACCGCCCGGGCCGCTGGAGGCCGGGGGGCTGCGGGTGACCGCGCTCGGCGGCATCGGGGAGATCGGCCGCAACATGGCCGTCCTGGAACACCTCGGCCGGCTGTTGATCATCGACTGCGGGGTGCTGTTCCCCGGCCACGACGAGCCCGGCGTCGACCTCATCCTGCCCGACCTGCGCCACATCGCCGACCGGCTCGACGACGTCGAGGCGCTGGTGCTCACCCACGCCCACGAGGACCACATCGGGGCGATCCCGTTCCTGCTCAAACAGCGCCCGGACATCCCGATCGTCGGCTCCCGGTTCACCCTGGCCCTGGTCGCCGCGAAATGCCGCGAACACCGGATCAAGCCGGTCTTCCAGCAGGTCGCCGAGGGGCAGCGCAGCACGCACGGCGTCTTCGAGTGCGAGTACTTCGCGGTCAACCACTCGATCCCCGACGCGTTGGCCATCGCCGTGCACACCGGGGCGGGCACGATCCTGCACACCGGCGACATCAAACTCGACCAGTTGCCGCTGGACGGCCGGCCCACCGACCTGCCCGGGATGTCCCGGCTCGGCGCGGCCGGGGTGGACCTGTTCCTGTGCGACTCGACCAACGCCGCCATCCCCGGCGTCAGCCCCTCGGAGAGCGAGGTCGGCCCGACGCTGCACCGGCTGATCCGGGGCGCCGACGGCCGGGTCATCGTGGCGTGCTTCGCCTCCAACGTCGACCGGGTGCAGCAGATCATCGACGCCGCGGTGGCGTTGGGCCGGCGGGTGGCGTTCGTGGGCCGTTCGATGGTGCGCAACATGGATATTGCCCGCGAGCTGGGGTTCCTGCGCGTCGACGAGGCCGACGTGATCGATATCGGTGCCGCCGAACAGCTTCCGCCCGACCGGGTGGTGTTGATCACCACCGGAACCCAGGGCGAGCCGATGGCCGCGCTGTCGCGCATGTCGCGCGGCGAGCACCGGTCCATCACGCTGACCGCCGGGGACCTGGTCGTGTTGTCGTCCTCGCTGATCCCGGGCAACGAGGAAGCCGTCTACGGGGTGATGGACGCGCTGGCCAAGATCGGCACCCGCGTGGTCACCAACGCCGATGTGCGCGTTCACGTCTCCGGCCACGCCTACGCCGGTGAGTTGCTGTTCCTCTACAACGGGATTCGGCCCCGCCACGTGATGCCGGTGCACGGCACCTGGCGGATGCTGCGGGCCAACGGCGCGCTGGCCGCCCGCACCGGGGTGCCCGATGACGCGATCCTGTTGGCCGAGAACGGGGTCAGCGTGGACCTGGTGGGCGGCCGGGCCCGTATCGCCGGGGCGATCCCGGTCGGCAAGATGTTCGTCGACGGGCTGATCACCGGCGACGTCGGCGACGCCACCCTCGGGGAGCGGCTGGTGCTGTCCGCCGGGTTCATCGCGGTCACCGTGGTGGTGCACCGCGGCACGGCGAAGGTGGCCGCCCCGCCGCACCTGCACTCGCGCGGCTTCTCCGAAGACCCCAAGGCGCTGGATCCGGTGACCCGCAACGTCGAGGCCGAGCTGGAATCCCTGGCGGCGCAGAACGTCACCGATCCGGCCCGGATCGTGCAGGCGGTGCGGCGCACCGTGGGCCGCTGGGTGGGGGAGACCTACCGGCGTCAGCCGATGATCGTGCCGACGCTGCTGGAGGTCTGAGCCGCGCAACCGTTGCGCGTCCAGCTTTTTCGCGCCCAGCCTTTCGGGGCTCAGTCTTTTCGCGCTCAGTCTTTCCGCGCGTAAGCCACCCATTCGATCTGGGAGGCGCTGAGGTCGCGCCCGGCGGGCCGCACGTACCGCTCGAGCATCTCCTGCGGGCCGAGCTGGTCGACCAGCTGCCAGCCGTAGCCGGCGAGGAAATCGGCGACCTCCTCCGGGTTGAGCCCGAACTTCCACACCTGGCGGCGCTGCCGGAACCGGCGGTACAGCGCCTTCGCGCCGTAGAGCGCCATCCCGTCGATGAAGTCGCGCCGGATGTAGGTGAACACCAGCCGGCTGCCCGGCGCGGCCGGCTGCAGACCGGCCAGCACCGAACGCACCGCCGACTCGGTGAGGTACTGGCTGACGCCCTCGCAGATGAAGAAGACCCGGAAGTCGGTGTTGTAGCCGTGCTCGGCCATCGCGGTGAGCACGTCGTCGCGTTCGAAGTCGACGGCCACCAGGCGCACCGACAGCGGCAGCTCGCCGAGCACCCGGCGCACGGTGGCGGCCTTGCGGGCGATGTTGACCGGCAGGTCCACCTCGAAAACCGGGATGCGCTTGCGGCGCACCAGCCGGTAGGCGCGGGTGTCCAGACCGGCGCCGAGGATGACCACCGCGTCGATGTCGTCCAGCGCCGCCTCGAGGGCGTCGTCGATGAAGCGTTTGCGGCAGGCCAGGTTGGCCCACAGCCCCGGACCGGAGCGCTGGACCGTGTTGATCAGCAGGCGGCGGACCGCGGCCGGCCGGGCGGCGCGCACCAGCCAGCGCAGCCGCGCCGGCAGGAACAGCTCGGCGAGGTCGTCGTCGACCAGCCGGCGCGGCGCGGCCTCGTGTTGTTCGATGGCCGCCAACACCATCGGGCCCGTAGCGGTCTCGGCGGCGGGGTTGTGCGCCATCGGCCTCCCTCCGGCGGTTACGGCGCGAGCCGGCCCTTGGCCGGATCCCCCGCGGGCACCGGCTCGAGCAGCTTCATCTCCGGCGGCCCGTCGAGGTGGTCGCGCAACTGGGTGAACATGCCGGTGACCGCCGGGGCGCTGCCGTGGGCGCGCAACGCCTCGGCGTCGGCCCACTGCTCGATGAACACGAACGTGTTCTCGCGGCGGTGCAGGGCATAACGGTCGCAGCCGGGCTCGGTGTGCACCTCGGCGACGGTCTTGGTCAGGATCTCCAGGACCGTCTCGACGGATTCGGGTTTGGCGGTCAGGCTGGCGACCACGACAACAGGCATGCGGGGACTCCTCGACGTCGACGGCGGTGACCTCGATCACGCCGGTCACCCCGGCCACCCTATCGGGCCCGTCACCGGCCGGTCGGCGGCCGGTTTCCCGGTGACCAGTGTGGCGCATGGTGCCAAAGAGGCGCTAGCGACTAGGCTGGCAGGCATGCCGAGTAAGACCGCCGCCCGATCAGGAGCCCGAACGAGCAGGTCGAAGGCCGCACCGCGAAACGGGTCCCGACCGGCCCGCAGGCCCGCACCGCCGCGCCGCCCCGCCAACCGGCGCCGCGGCTCGCGGTTCGCCGCCGCGACGGCGGCCTGCGGCCGGGCCGGCCGCGCCTCCTGGCTGATGGTCGCCCGCGGGGTCGGCGGAGCCGCCCGGTCGGTGGGCCGCGCCCGCGACATCGACGCCGGTCACCGCCGCGACGGCATCGCCCTGGGCCTGCTGGCGCTGGCGGTCGTGGTCGCGGCGAGTTCCTGGTTCACCGCCGCCGGCCCGGCCGGGCAGTGGATCGACGCCGGACTGCGCACCCTCATCGGTTCGGCGGTGGTGTTGGTCCCGGTGGTGGCCGCGGCGCTCGGGGTGGTGCTCATGCGCAGCGAACCCGACCCCGACGCGCGCCCCCGGCTGGTGCTCGGTGCGGCCATGGTCGCGCTGCCCGCGCTGGGGGTGTGGCACCTGTGGGCCGGCTCCCCGCAAGACCCGCCCGGCCGGCAGCACGCCGCCGGCTTCGTCGGCTTCGCCATCGGCGGGCCGCTCGCCGACGGCCTGACCGCCTGGATCGCCGCACCGCTGCTGGTGCTCGCCGCCCTGTTCGGGGTGCTGCTGCTCACCGGCACCACCATCCGGGAGGCCCCGGAGACCATCCGGGCGATGTTCTCCACCCGCGGCTTCCACGGCGCCTACGACGAGGACGGCGACTACGAGGACTACGACGACTATGCCGACCACGGCGGCGATGGCGGCGACTTCGACGACGACTACCCGGCGCTGGCGGCCGGTCCCCGCGACCGCGGTCGGTTCGCGCCGCCGGAGGACTTCTCCGACGGCTACTACGACGACCCGGCGACCTACGCCGAACTGCAGGACGACCCCGCCCCGGCCTGGGCGTCGGGCAGCCCGCAGGACAACTACCCGCTGGAGGAGCCGGCCGCACCGGCACCGCAGGCACCGCGGCGCAAGCGCGCCGCCCGCAAACCCGCCGAGCCGGCGGCCGCCGACACCCTGGCTCTCGACCGGGTGGTCGAGGGCCCCTACACGCTGCCGTCGCTGAAGCTGCTGGTCGCCGGGGACCCGCCGAAGAAACGCTCGGCGGCCAACGACCAGATGGCCGACGCCATCACCACGGTGCTCCAGCAGTTCAAGGTCGACGCCGCGGTCACCGGCTGCACCCGCGGACCCACCGTCACCCGCTACGAGGTCGAGCTCGGCCCCGGGGTGAAGGTGGAGAAGATCACCGCGCTGCAGAAGAACATCGCCTACGCCGTGGCGACCGAGAGCGTGCGGATGCTGGCCCCGATCCCCGGCAAATCCGCCGTCGGCATCGAGGTGCCCAACACCGACCGGGAGATGGTGCGGCTGTCCGACGTGCTCACCGCGCCGTCCACCCGCCGCGACCACCACCCGTTGGTGATCGGGCTGGGCAAGGACATCGAGGGCGACTTCATCAGCGCCAACCTCGCCAAGATGCCGCACCTGCTGGTCGCCGGCTCCACCGGGTCGGGGAAGTCCAGCTTCGTCAACTCGATGCTGGTCTCGCTGCTGGCGCGGGCCACCCCCGAAGAGGTCAGGATGATCCTGATCGACCCGAAGATGGTGGAACTGACTCCCTACGAGGGGATTCCGCACCTGATCACGCCGATCATCACCGAGCCGAAGAAGGCGGCCGCGGCGCTCGGCTGGCTGGTGGAGGAGATGGAGCAGCGCTACCAGGACATGAAGGCCTCGCGGGTGCGCCACATCGACGACTTCAACGCCAAGGTGCGGTCCGGGGAGATCACCACCCCGCTCGGCAGCAAGCGCGAATACCGGCCGTACCCGTATGTGGTGGCCATCGTCGACGAGTTGGCCGACCTGATGATGACCGCCCCGCGCGACGTCGAGGACGCCATCGTGCGGATCACCCAGAAGGCCCGGGCGGCGGGCATCCACCTGGTGCTGGCCACCCAGCGGCCGTCGGTGGACGTGGTCACCGGGCTGATCAAGACCAACGTCCCGTCCCGGCTGGCGTTCGCGACCTCCTCGCTGACCGACTCGCGGGTCATCCTCGACCAGGCCGGCGCCGAGCGGCTGATCGGCATGGGCGACGGGCTGTTCCTGCCGATGGGGGCGAGCAAGACGGTGCGGCTGCAGGGCGCGTTCATCACCGACGAGGAGATCCATGCGGTGGTGACCGCCTGCAAGGAACAGGCCGAGCCGGAGTACACCGACGGGGTCACCGCGGCCCGGGCCGGCGGCGAGCGCAAGGACGTCGACCCCGACATCGGCGACGACATGGACGTCTTCCTGCAGGCCGTCGAGCTGGTGGTGTCCAGCCAGTTCGGCTCCACCTCGATGCTGCAGCGCAAGCTGCGGGTCGGGTTCGCCAAGGCCGGCCGGCTGATGGACCTGATGGAAACCCGCGAGATCGTCGGGCCCTCGGAGGGTTCCAAGGCCCGCGAGGTGCTGGTCAAACCCGACGAGCTGGCCGCGACCCTGGCCTCGATCCGCGGTGTCGGGGCGGCCGACGACGACCTCGACGACGAGCTCGACTGACAGCCGAGCGACCCGCGGGGCCTCTCGGCGCGCCGCGCTCCGGTATAAACGGTGCGACGACGGCGGGAGGACCCACGTGCACACACGGCTCGCTCTGGTCGCGCTGGCGGGCGCGGTCACCCTGGTGGGATGCCAGTCGAACCAGCCCGAGGAGGCCGGGCCCCCTGCCCGGTCGGCGGCGGCCCTGGACACCGGTGCCTACTCCACCGAACCGGGGGCGGCGCCGGGGCCGGCGGGCGCGGACGGCGCCGCGGTCGAGGCCCGGCGCATGGCCGACCACGTCACCGGTGCCTGGCAGGTCGACGACGCGCTGACCGGGCGCACCCCGCTCATCGCGACCCTGCGGACCGGGCCGGTCGGCGCCGGGCCGGAAAGCCTGCGCCAGGTGCTGCCGCGCGGGCTCGACAACGTCGCCGCCGCACACGGATTCGTCACCGGGTTCAGCAGTTACCGCTCGGCGGTCGACGACGACGCGGTGAACCTGACCAACGCGGTGCTGCGGTTCCCCGGCCCGGACGCCGCCGCCGCGGCAGCCGGCGAGATGGCCGACGCGGTCGAGGACTCCTACACCCCGGTGGCCGTGGAAGGCCGAGCCGAAACCCGGGCCCGCATCGACCACGACGGAACCCGGGTCTTCGCCGAAAGCTTCACCCCGCACGGCCCGTTCGTGCTCTACCAGTCGGTGGTCACCGGCACCGATCCGACCGCCCCGGGCGACGTGGCGCTGGCCCTGATCGGGCAGGTCCTCGATGCGCAGGAGCCGCTGATCGATGCGTTCGAGGCCACCGAGGTGACCGCGCTGCCGCAACTGCCGAAGGACCCGAGCTCAGAGTTGTTGGCGCGCACCCTGAGCGCGCCCGGAAACAAGGTGCCCGGATTGAGCGCGGGGGTGTGGCGCGCGGCCGGCTGGCTGCACTTCGAGGACGACCCGATCAGCGCCGCACCGCTGTTCGACGACGCCGGAGTGGACTGGGTGGCCCAGCTGCTGGCGACGGTCTATCAGGCCCGCGACGAGCACGCGGCGACCCACCTCGCCGGCGGGCTGGTCGAAGCGATCACCGCGCAGCCCGACGTCATCGCGCTCAGCGGTGTCGACGGACTGGCCGACGCGCGCTGCTTCGAACGCACCGAAGGAGCGGCCGCGCCGAGCGATCCGCCGTCGGTGCAACGGATGGCCTGGCACGTCAAATGCGTCGCCCACACCGACCGGTATGCGTTCACCACCTTCTCGGACACCGAAACCGACGCCAAACAGCAGCTTTCCGCGCAGTATCGGATACTGTCCGCGCACTGAGCCGGTCCGGCGGCCGGAATGGGCGCTAATGGGAAAAACTGCGGGACACCCCTGCCCGATCTGGTTAAGCTTTGACCGGCTCCCCGGGAGTTTGCCCTGCGGCACCGCCGCGAACCCTACAAAGGAGATGTCTATGAAGCTCCGGTTACGAACCGGTGTGGCTGCCACGTCCGTATTCATCGCGGCGGCACTCGCGCTCTCCGGTTGCACCTCATCGGACTCCGGAACGAAAGAGAAGGAGAGCGGAACGGAGACCAGCTCCGACGCCGCGCAGCTGATCGAGGACGCCGCCGAGGCGATGAGCGGTGTCACCGGTCTGCACCTGAAGCTCACCACCGAGGGCAAGGTGCCCAACCTGGCGGTCAAGCAGCTCGAAGGCGACGTGTCCAGCGACCCGCAGACCACCGCCACCGGCAACGCGACCCTGATCGTCGGCCAGAAGGACGTCGAGGCCAAGTTCGTCTACGTCGAAGGCCACCTGTACTCCGATGTGGGGGACCCGGGCGGGAAGTTCACCGACTTCGGCGACGGCGCTTCGATCTACGACGTGTCGACGATCCTGGACCCGAGCAAGGGCCTGGCCAATGTGCTGACCAACCTCAAGGACCCGAAGATCGAGGGCACCGAGGACATCGACGGCACCGAGACCACGAAGGTCACCGGCACCTCCTCGACCGATGACATCGCACTGCTGGCCGGGGCCCGGCTGGCGCCCAAGGAAGAGGAATCCATGCCCACCACGGTGTGGATCGCCGACGACGGCACCAACCACCCGGTGCGGGTGCAGATCATCCCGGCCGAGGACGCCATGGTGACGTTGAACCTCTCGGAGTGGGGCAAGCAGGTCGAAGCGACCAAGCCGCCGATGTAAAGCCATGGAAATCACCGTGAACCCCAACCGTATTCAACAACTTCCGGATCACCGGAGCGAGAAAGGAACCGCCATGGCAAAGGCTGCTCTTCGACGACGGGTCGCAGCCGTAATGGCTAGCTTCGCGACGGTGGTCGGGCTCACCGTCGCAGTGGCTCCCGCCGCGGACGCCGCCACCTACTGGGGGGCGATCGCCTACTCGCCGTCCACCGGTTCGGGTGGCCGCGCGTGGGATCACCCCACCAAGGAGTCGGCGAACAGCATGGCCTTGAGCTACTGCGGGTACACCGACTGCAAGGTGTTGGTGAGCTTCACCGACTGCGGTGCGGTCGCCGAGAACGCCACCAGCCTGCAAGGTGGGTACGGGCGAACGCTTCTGGAGGCCATGAACGACGCGATGGGCCGTCTTCCGGGCAGCTGGATTCTGACCTGGGCCTGCAACTAGCACGCGATGCCGCTGGGGTACGGGCGAACTGGCCCGTACCCCAGCGGTTTTTCGCCACCGGCGGTGTCTGTTTCGAGCTAGGGAGTTGACGTGAGCCGTGCACCCCGGCGAGACCCGGCGTGCTACCCGTCGCGGCCGGCGCCGGCCAAGGACTCTGGCTGGATCAACGCGCTGCTGGGCAGTGTGATCGCGGTCTGCCTGGCCGCCGCCGCGGCCATCCTGCTGCTGGGCTTCTGGAAGCCCGGGTTCTTCATCCACACCAAAATCCGGGTCGCCGACGTCCAGGCGGCGGTCGGCCAGATCCTCACCGACGGCACCACCGGCTATGGGCTGGACAACGTCTCGGTGCTCGGCTGCAACGACGGCCGTGACCCCACGGTCACCCCGGGCGCCACCTTCACCTGTGCGGTCACCGTCGGCGGTGACCAGCGCACGGTGACGGTCACGATCGAGGACCGCGACGGCAAATACGGGGTCAGCCCGCCCCGCTGACCGGTCGTGCCCAACTTCTGCGGAAAGCCCGGCGGGCGGGCCAGTATTCTTCATACGCCCCGGTCGCCGACGAAGCCACGGCGGTGCCGGGACCATCCGGCGAGAGGTTGCCAATGACACTGCGCGCTCCCCACCGCGTCCCCCGACCGATCGCGGCGGCGCTGGCCGCTACCTGCGCGGCGGCGGCGCTGCTGGCCGGTTGCACCAATTACGTGTCCGGCCAGGCGGTGTCGATGATGTACGACCCGTTCTACGTCGGCGGGCTGCCGGTCACCGACGGACCCAGCGGGCAGCGCCCCGACGCGGTCGCGCCGACCGGCACGGTGGAGAACACCGACGACGGCGAGATCGACCGGCTGGCGCTGCTGTCGGTCAACGACGTCGAGCAGTATTGGCAGCACGCCTATCCCGAGTACTTCGACAGCCCGTTCGTCCCGGTCGAAACCCTGTTGTCCTACGACTCCACCGATCGGCGCAGCCCCAAGGTCTGCGGCTCGAAGACCTACAACGAGCCCAACGCCATGTACTGCCCGCCGGACAACCTGATGGCGTGGGACCGCGGGGTGCTGGTGCCGGCGGTGAAGAAATACTTCGGGGAGATGGCGGTCGCCGGACTGGTGGCCCACGAGTACGGGCACGCGGTCCAGCACACGGCCGATCTGGTCACCAAGCGCAGCCCCGGAATCGTGTTGGAACAGCAGGCCGACTGCTTCGCCGGCGGGTACCTGCGCTGGGTCACCGAGGGCAGTTCCCCGCGGTTCGCCCTCAACACCGGCGACGGGCTGTCCCGGGTGCTGGCGGCGGCGATCGCCGGACGCGACCCGGTCCTGACGCCCAAGACCGAGGACCTGCTGCTGGAGGAGTACGGGCACGGCACGGCGCTGGATCGGGTCAGCGCGGTCCAGATGGGCTTCGACAGTGGGCCGCGAGCCTGCGCCGCAATCGATCTGACCGAGATCCGGGAGCGGCGCGGGGATCTGCCGATGTCACTGCAGCCGGACTCCCGCGGCGGCCTGCAGACCGGGGAGGTGCCCATCGACGAGGAGACCCTCGCCGACCTGATCGAGGTGCTGGGCGAGATCTTCCCGCTCGCCCAACCGCCGGTGCTGTCCTACGCCGCACCGGACTGCCCGGATGCGCAGGCCAGCCCGCCCGCCTCGTACTGCCCGGCCAGCAACACCATCACCCTCGACCTGGCCGTGCTGCAGCAGATGGGCGTGCCCGGGGACACCGAGCAGGGCGTGCTGGTGCAGGGCGACGACACCGTGCTGTCGATCGTGATGTCACGGTACGCGCTTGCCGTGCAACGCGAACGCGGGCTGCCGCTGGATTCACCGCGCACGGCGATGCTCACCGCGTGCTTGACCGGGGTGGCGCACCGCGAGATGTCCACGCCGGGACGCAAACTCGCCATCACCGCGGGCGACCTCGACGAAGCGGTCGCGGGGCTGTTGACCAACGGCCTGGTCGCCAGCGACGTCAACGGCGGCGTGGTGCCGGCCGGCTTCACCCGGATCACCGCGTTCCGGTCCGGGGTGGTCGGCGACGAGCAGCAGTGTTTCGGCCGGTTCGGCGCCGGTTAGCCGGCATCGCGGCTCAGTTGATGGAGAGCTGCGCGACGAGGTTCTCCAGGGCGGCCGCCGCCTCCGGGCCGACCTCGCGCTCCGCCTCGGCGGCCATGATGACCTCAAGCGGCAGATCGGCGGCGTTGGCGGTCTCGGCGACGCTGAGATCGGCCTGCTGGCGCACCGCATAGAGCCGCTGGCCCAGGGTGGCCGACGGCGACTTGACCGCCCGCAACATCAGGTCGTGGTAGTGGCGTCGCACCGTGCTCAACGCGAGCACCACCGACGGGGTGCCCTTGGCGTTGCGGGCGGCGTTGGCCGCCACCGACTCCAGCTTGCGCAGATCGGCCAGCACCGCGGTGATCTTCCGGGTGAACTCCGGGTCGGAGACCGCGGGCAGGTCGGCCACCGCGGCGTTGATGGTGTGCATCGCCAACTCCACCGCCTCGGCCATCAGCGGCGCCCGCACACTGTCGGTGACCACCTCGGTGGTCTCGCGGTCCGGGTCGGGGGTGGCGCCGCTGCGGATCCGCGAGATCGTGCCCGGCGGCCACTGCAGCACCTCCTCGAGTTTGGCCAGCGTCGACCGGCGCGGCCAGCTGCGGCCCTTCTCGAACGAGATGAGGGTGCCGGCGTTGATGACCTTGTCCCGGGCCAGGCTGCGCTGGGTGATCTCGAGCTCGCGGCGCCGGGCGGCCACCGCCCGGCCGGCCCGCGCGAACGCCGGGTCGGCGTCCTCGAGTTCGGTGGAGAACTCGGTGGTCGACACCGTCTGGGTGCTGGCCGACATCTGCGCCACCGGGGTCATGCCGGTGGCCTCCAGCGGCGCGCTGGGGGTGAACGTCACCGGGATTCCCCGGGCGTCCCCGAGATGGATGGTGGCGGGCCCGCTGATGAACACCGAACTGCGTCGCACGCCATCGACGTACATGCCGTTGGTGCTGGTGTCGATGGCCTGCCAGCCCTCGGCGTGCGGCTCCAGCCGCACGTGCGAGCGCGAGATCCGGTCGTCGGGGATGCGCACGGCGGCCTCGGGGTCGCGTCCGATGATCGCCGGCCCGCCGGTGGGGGCCAGGATGTGGCGTTCGGAGCCGATCTGGACGGCGAGGGTGGGGGCGGGGGCCGACAGGGGCCGCTCGCTCATGGGGTGCTCCCTCCTCGTCGGACGCCCGATCGTCTGCGGCGGCCTGGATCGGCGCGGATCGACGAGCGCTGCCGCAACAACTCGAGCTACGACAAAACCGAGCCGGTTCTCCGCAGATGCTACATGTATACCGCACTTCGGGGCGCCATCCCCGCGCGGTAAACCGGCCCGAACCGTAGCGTTCCGTAGCGTTCCGGTCCCCTCGGGGCCCGTCCGGCGCCCGTCTGCCGCCCGGGTCCAGTGCGAGTCCCGCCCGCGGTGACCCGCTATCCGCGCTGGTCACAGCTACTAATCGTGGCACTGCTCCAGGTCGATCCAAAAAGTCGTAGCAAAACGTAGCGATAATTGTTGCGCTACGGCACTGCTACGGTTACAGTTGGGGCGCGCTGGTGCGAAGGGCATCGGAGCACCGGAAGCACCGGACCGACCTGAGGAGGAGTCATGACCGAAACCATTGCCACCGGGACCGTGCCGGGCAAGGGCTTCGTACCGGCGTGCGCCGCCGACCCCGAGCGGTGGACCACCCACCCCGACGAGGGCGCCAAGGCCCTGTGCCGGGCCTGCCCGGCCCGCTGGCTCTGCGCGCGGGAGGCCTGGGAGACCCCGGGGGCGCAGGGGCTGTGGGCCGGGATCGAGATCCCGGAGTCGGGTCGGGGCCGCGACTTCGCGCTGCGCAAACTGCGCTCGCTGGCCGAATTCGGTGGGTCGCCGGTGCGGCCGGGATATCGTGCACAACGGATCGCCGCGCTGGCCAGCCTGTTGGCGTCATGACCCGGGTGCCGCGTCGCGGGTGAGGAAAGGACGATCGGTTCGATGACCGACACCAACGCACCGCCGTTGACGGTGTGGCTGGGCACGGCGATGTACTCGTTCCGGCCCGGTCAGGAGATCACCGTCGGCCGCAGCGCCCAGTGCGACATCTGCCTGGACGCCCCGGAGATCGCCGAGTGGGTCTCCCGCGTCCACGCCGTGATCCGGGTCGAGAACGGCCGATGGACCGCCGTCGACCAGAGCCGCAACGGCATCTTCGTCGACGGGGAGCGCATCACCACGGTGGTGTTGCGCGACGGTGAAACCATCGCGATCGGCGCCCCGGCCGGCCCGCGGTTGCGGTTCGCTCTCGCCCCGCACCCGGCCCGCCTACCCCAGCCGGCCCGCCCGGCGCAACCGGTGCGCGCACCGCAGCAGGTGGGGCCGCCGTCGCAACCGCTCCCGGCGGGGGCGGCGGTGCGGCCGTCGACCCGGCGCCCGGGGCCCCCGCCGCCGGAACCGCCGCCCGGGCCGACCCCGCCACCGGGACCCGCACCGGCCGGCGCCAAGGCGGCGCCGCAGACCGTCATCGCCCGGGTGATGACCCGCCCGGAGCAGCCCGCGCCGGGCGCGGGGGAGCGGATCACCGGGGCGGTGCGCCGCCTGGTGCCGCCCCGGCTGGTGCAACCGCCGCCCGGCGCCGAGACCATCGGCCGGCTGGAGTCCAACGCGATCGTCGTCGACGACGCGCTGGCCTCCCGGGTGCACGCCTCCCTGACCCGCACCCAGGCCGGCCTGGAGATCCTCGACAACCGCAGCAGCAACGGCACTTTCGTCAACGGCCAACGCGTCGACCGGGCGGTGCTGCACGACGACGACGTGGTCACCATCGGCAACACCGACCTGCTGGTCGCCGGCGGCACCCTGCGACCCCGCCCGGTGGCGCCGGACACCGCCGGTCTGCAGGTGCTGGGGGTGGGGCTCGACGTCGAGCAGGCCACGCTGCTCACCGACGTGTCCTTCACCGCGCGGCCGGGCAGCCTCACCGCGGTGATCGGGCCCTCCGGGGCCGGGAAATCCACCCTGATCAAGCTGATCGGCGGGGCGATCGCCCCCAGCGCCGGGCTGGCCGTCTTCGACGGCCACGACGTGCACGCCGAATACGCCTCGATGCGGTCCCGGATCGGGATGGTGCCCCAAGACGACGTGGTGCATCCGCGGCTCACCGTCGACCAGGCGCTGCGCTACGCCGCCGAGCTGCGGCTGCCGCCGGACAGCACCCGCGACGACCGCCGGCAGGTGGTCGGCCGGGTCCTCGACGAACTCGAGCTGACCGAACACCAGAACAAACGCATCGACAAGCTCTCCGGCGGCCAGCGCAAACGGGTCTCGGTGGCCATGGAGCTGCTCACCGGCCCGTCGCTGCTCATCCTCGACGAGCCGACCTCCGGGCTGGACCCGGCGCTGGACCGGCAGGTGATGACCATGCTGCGCCAGCTCGCCGACGCCGGCCGGGTGGTGCTGGTGGTCACCCACTCGCTGACCTACCTGAACATGTGCGACCAGGTGCTGCTGCTGGCCCCCGGCGGCAAGACCGCGTTCGCCGGCCCGCCGGCGCAGGTCGGCACGGCGATGGGCACCACCGACTGGGCCGACATCTTCTCCCGGATCAGCACCGACCCCGACGGCGCGCACCGCGACTACCTCGACCGCCATCCCGCCGTCGTCCCCCAGGAACCCTCCCTGGAGGCCACCCCGCTGGGCTCCCCCCCGAGCACCAGCATCAGCCGCCAGTTCCGCACCGTTGCCCGACGCCAGGTCCGGCTCATCGGCGCCGACCGGGGCTACTTCCTGTTCCTGGCGCTGCTGCCGTTCGTGCTCGGCGTGCTCTCCCTGGTGGTTCCCGGCCGCGCCGGGCTGGGCCGCGCCAACACCGACGCCGCCGGCGAACCGGTGCAGATCCTGGTGCTGCTCAACATCGCCGCGGTGTTCCTGGGCACCGCGTTGACCATCCGCGACCTGGTCGGGGAGCGCTCGATCTTCCAGCGCGAGCAGGCGGTCGGGCTGTCGGCCTCGGCCTACCTGGGCGCCAAGATCCTGGTCTACAGCATCGCCGCGGCGATCCAGACCGCGGTGGTCACCGCGATCGTCGTCGCGGGCAAACAACCGCCCGCCTACGGCGGGGCGCTGCTGGGGGAGGGCACCGGCCGGGCGGTCCTCGAGTTGTACCTGGCGCTGGCGCTGACCGCGATCGTCTCGGCGGTGATCGGGCTGGCGCTGTCGTCGCTGGCCCGCTCCGCCGAACAGGTGCTGCCGATGCTGGTCGGCGTGGTGATGATCTCGATGGTCTTCGCCGGCGGGCTGGTCCCGGTGACCAACCGCGGCGGGCTCGACCAGTTGTCCTGGCTGCTGCCGGCCCGGTGGGGTTTCGCCGCCACCGCGGCGACGGTGGACCTGCGCAACGCGGCGCTGCGCGCCCCGGCCGACGACCGGCTGTGGTGGCACGAGCCGAACTGGTGGCTGCTGGACATGGCGGTGCTGGCGGTGATGGCGCTGCTGTGGGCGGTGTTCGTGCGCTGGCGGCTGCGGCTGACCGCGATGGCGCGGGCCCAGGGCGCCCCCGCCGCCCGCAGCACCCGCCGGCGGGTGCTGGTCGGTTCGGCGGTGGTGGTGCTCGCCCTCGCCGCGCTGGTCGCCGTCGTCTTCGGCCGCGGCCTGCCCGGCCGGTCGGCCACCGCCGACGACGACGCGGAGAACCGCACCGTCGCCGCCGACGACCTCGGCGAACTGCTGCCCGGCCCCGCGGAGATCGAACCGCTGCTACCGGCCGCCGGGCTGGTCGTCGAGGACCTCATCGTCCCGGTGAAGGGGGAGAACGTGGTGCCCCGCGAATGCACCGGCGCGGCTACCGCGGGCTCCTCGACCACCTACAGCGGCATCCCGATGACCGGGATGGCCGCGCAGCGGCTGCGCGAGGACACCCCCGAGCCGGGGCCGCCGCGGGTGCTGCAGGTGGCGACCGCGTTCCGGTCCGAGAAGGCCGCCGGCGATTTCCGCGACCGCCAGCAGAAGGCCTGGACCCGCTGCACCGGCAAGACGGTCACCGCCACCGCGGTCGACGGCGCCACCAGCACGTCGCTGATCGGGGAGGTCCGCGCCGACGGCGGCATGCTCACCGTGGACAACACCGATCCGGGCCGGCCCGGCTGGTTGTGCCGGCGGGCCATGACCACCCGGGAGAACGTGGTGATCGACGTGCTGGCCTGCGGGGAGGGCGTCGCCGAGGACGCCGCCACCGCGATCGCCACCCGGATCGGCGACAACGTGCAGTGAGCCGGCGCGGGCGCGGTCAGCAGCGCTCGTAGCGCTGCGCCAGCTCCTTCTCCAGCGGCTGCGGCTCGTGGCCGTCCTTGTGCCGGTAACAGCCGCCGACCACCAGCTCGATATTGGTGGCCGGTCCCCAGACGTACAGCGCGGTGGGATGACCGAAGCGGGGCAGCAGCGCCGCCACATCCCGGGTGATGCGCTGGGTGTCGGCCTCGTCCTCGTGGTTGGCGCCCGGACCGAGATCGATCTCGATCTTGGTCTGCGCCTGGTCGTCGTCCTGCGGCGGGCGGGTCACCCCGCTGACCTCGTAACGCGGGTCGACCGCGCGGCTGATGTCGCCCCAGAGCGCCCGCACCGCGTCGGTGGGCGGGTCGGGCGTGGCGGCGTAGGTGCGGGGCCGCTCGACCTCACCGACCGCCAGGCTGAGCTGCCAGGTCACCTCGGCCAGCGCCGGGTGCTCCTGCTGCAGCCGGCGGGCGGCCGCCTCGGTCGCGTCGGGTTTGAGGGTGATCGCGATGTTGCGGCTGTCGGCCGTTCCGCCCCAGGTCGGCTGGCCCAGGTACACCGACTGGCTCACCGGGGAGCGCACCGCGGTCAGCCACACCGCGATGCTGTCGGCGACATCGGCGGCGCCGGGGTTGGCCGGCGGGTCGGACTTGCCGAACTCGAAGAGCGCCTGGGAGTACTGCGGCAGCGCCGGGCTCTTCTGCCGCTTGGAGGCCGGGTAGCGGACCCGGAAATCGACCTTGTGGCCGGCCATGCCCTTGCGGTTGAGCTGTTCGACGAAGGTGCGACCCAACTCGGTGGCCTGCGGCTCGGTGACCTCCCGGTCGAGCATCACGGTCAGCCGGAACACCCGCCCGCTTTCGTAGCTGGCCTTGTAGTCCAGGTCGGTGCTCGACACCCCCGGCATGTTCTGGATCTGGGTATAGATGGAGTCGGCGTCGGTGCGGCGATCCACACAGGCAGCGACCGGCCAGAGCAGAGCCGCCGCCAGCGCGACCGAGGTCAGCTTTCTCACGCGCCCGAGCCTAACGGTGCCCCCCGCGGCTGCGCGGGCCGCTCACAGGATCAGCAGCATCCGGGTATTGCCCAACGTGTTGGGCTTGACGTAGCTGAGGTCGAGGAACTCCGCGACACCCAGGTCATAGGAGCGGCACATCTCCTCGAACACCTCGGCGGTGACCGGGGTGCCCTCGATCTCGGTGAAGCCGTGCCGGGCGAAGAACTCGGTCTCGAACGTCAGCACGAACAGCCGGCTCAGCGCCAGCTCCCGGGCCACCTCGGTGAGCCGGTCGACGAGGGCGTGCCCGATGCCGCGGCCGGTGACCGCCGGTGCGACCGCCACGGTCCGGACCTCGCCGAGATCGGACCACAGCACATGCAGCGCACCGCAGCCGATCACCTCACCGGCGGACTCGGCCACCCAGAACTCCTGCACCGACTCGTAGAGGGTGACCAGGTTCTTCTCCAGCAGGATCTTGCCCGCGTAGGTGTCGACGAGCCGCTTGATGGCCGGCACATCGGTGGTGCGGGCGCGCCGGATCGTCGGCTCGGTCGGCGACGGCGCCGCTGCTGCCTCCACGCGTGCAGACTATCGGCTTGAGCTGGCGGAATCGGGAACCGATATTGTGTTGCCCGTGTCGGGCCAACCTCATACCGGTTCAGCGGCGCCGCAGGTGCGGGTGGCCAACGTCGCCAACATGCTCACGGTGCTGCGCCTGGTGCTGGTGCCGGTCTTCCTGGTGGCGCTGTTCGCCGGTGACGGCCACGAGACGCCGTGGCGGATCGCCGCGTTCACGATCTTCGCCGTCGCGGTGATCACCGACCGGCTCGACGGGGCGCTGGCCCGCTCGCTGGGCATGGTCACCGAGTTCGGCGCGCTGGCCGACCCGATCGCCGACAAGGCGCTGATCGGCGCTGCGCTGATCGGCCTGTCGGTGCTCGGCGACCTGCCGGTGTGGGTGACGGTGCTGATCCTGTCCCGCGAGATCGGGATCACCGTGCTGCGGCTGGCGGTGCTCTACCGCGGGGTGATCCCGGCCAGCCGGGGCGGCAAACTCAAAGCCCTGGTCCAGGCCGTCGCGATCGGGTTGTTCGTGCTGCCGGTGTCGGGCAGCTGGCTCACGCTGGCCTGGACGGTGATGCTGGTGGCGCTGGTGCTGACCGTGGTCACCGGCATCGACTACGTCGTCGCGGCGGTCCGCGACACCGCCCGCGCCCGCGGCTGAGCGGCGCCGGGAACCCGGGCGCCGCCGCGGGCGTTGACCGAAGTGAACCCCGGGGCCGATCGACATAAGGAGAGCGTCATGACGGTACTGCTGCGCGAGGTGATCGGCGACGTGCTGCGCCGGGCCCGCACCGCGCAGGGGCGCACCCTGCGGGAGGTCTCCGACTCGGCACGGGTGAGCCTGGGCTACCTCTCCGAAGTGGAGCGGGGCCGCAAAGAGGCCTCCAGTGAGTTGCTGAACGCGATCTGCGGCGCGCTGGATGTGCCGCTGGCCACGGTGCTGGCCTCGGCCGGTGACCGGGTGGCCCAGCAGGACCGGACGGCCGGCGCGACGCACATCGACCCGGCCACCAAGATCGTCATCCCGCCGGTCGGCGCGCTGACCACGGTCTGACCCGCCGGCGCGGGCAGAACCGGATAAATTGGGCCCCGGACAAGCGATCGACAACCGATGGCCTCCCGATGGGCCCGACAACCGAACCGAAGGCGGAGCTAACCGATGGCCAACCCGTTCGTCAAGGCGTGGAAGTACCTGATGGCGCTGTTCAACGCCAGGCTCGATGAGCACGCCGACCCCAAGGTGCAGATCCAGCAGGCGATCGAGGAGGCGCAGCGCACCCACCAGGCGCTGACCCAGCAGGCCGCCCAGGTGATCGGCAATCAGCGGCAGCTGGAGATGCGACTGAACCGCCAGCTCGCCGAGATCGAGAAGCTGCAGGTCAACACCCGGCAGGCGGTGACGCTGGCCGACCAGGCCAGTGCCGCAGGCGACCAGGCTAAGGCCGCCGAATACAACAACGCCGCCGAGGCCTTCGCGGCGCAACTGGTCACCGCCGAGCAGAGCGTGGAAGACCTCAAGGCCCTGCACGACCAGGCGCTGTCGGCGGCCGGGCAGGCCAAGAAGGCGGTGGAACAGAACGCGATGATGCTGCAGCAGAAGATCGCCGAGCGCACCAAACTGCTCAGTCAGCTCGAGCAGGCCAAGATGCAGGAACAGGTCAGCGCGTCGCTGCGGTCGATGAGCGAACTGGCCGCTCCCGGCACCACCCCCAGCCTCGACGAGGTCCGCGACAAGATCGAACGCCGCTACGCCAACGCGCTGGGCGCCGCCGAACTGGCCCAGGACTCGGTGCACGGCCGGATGCTGGAGGTCGAGCAGGCCACCGTGCAGATGGCCGGGCACTCCCGGCTGGAGCAGATCCGGGCCTCGATGCGCGGTGAGGCGCTGCCGGCCGGTGACACCGCCACCCCACCGGCCGCGGCCCCCGAGACACCCCGGTCGGCGCCGGCCGCACCGCCGGCCCGCGACCCGGAAAACCCGCTGGGACAGTAGGGACCGGCGATGGTGGCGGGACTAGAGCGCGGCGCCGGGCAGTGGCGGATGCTGCTGCGCCGCGGGTTGCGCGGCGCGGTGACGCTCGCCGACCTGGCGATCCAGCGCTTCAACGCCGCCACCGAGCCGCGGGCCCGGCTGTTGCGGCAACGCCGCCGGGCGCTGCGCTGGGGGCTGCTGGCCGCCGGCGCCAGCCTGTTCTGG
>NZ_LZLJ01000093.1 GCF_001668625.1 Mycobacterium sp. 1274756.6 | reverse complement strand
TCCGACGGCTACCAGGGCGGGCTGCAGTTCGCGCCGAGCACCTGGAGCGCGCACGGTGGCGGCGGGTCCGCCGGGGGCGGCGGAACGTCCTCGTTGACCGGCGGCAGGTCCTCCGGCGGAGCTTCCTTCGGCGCGCTCATGGTGCGCTCGCTCGGCCCGGACAGCCCGGTGCCGCAGACCGGCCAGGCGCCCCGGCCCTGGGTGGCCAGGACGCGCTCGGCGACCACGATCTGGGCTTCCTTGCTGGCCTGGTGGGCCGATGCGGCGAACTCGCCGCCACCGTGCGCGCTCCAGGTGCTCGGCGCGAACTGCAGCCCGCCCTGGTAGCCGTTGCCGGTGTTGATGCCCCAGTTGCCGCCGGATTCGCAGTTGGCGACCCGGTCCCATTCGCTGTCGGTCGCCGCCGCGGCGTGACCGGCGAGGGCGAAGCCGCCACCACCGAGCACGGCGCCGGTAACGGCGATCTTGGCGACGCTGTAGTTCGATTGGCTGGGCTTACGGTGCCGACCAGTCATAGAACCGCTGTGTTCCTCTCGTGTGGACGCCTGCGAAGTCAGCTGTCGGGTTCGGGCTGGAGAGGCTGCCCGGCCGTCACCCCCGAAGGGAAAACGGCTTCACCCCAAGGAGTCGTCGTCGACTCCGGGTCCGGGTGGACCGGTGGGTCCCCCGCCTCCATCCGCGATGTTGCATGCGTCCCCGCGCAGCCGGATGGAGCTAGGCGCTACCGGCGGGAACGATGCGCCGACCGGAAGGTTCGACGCACCGGGAGAGACGGTAGCGGGTTCGCACGGCGTCGTCACCCCTATCGGGGAGGTGTGTTTTCGGCCGCAAAACACCGAAAACGCCCAGGAAAACCGACGTTTCCGCAGGTCAAACCCGTCGGTATCAATCCGTAGCCGCGCTGTTATCTCTTCGTTATGTGAGCGAAATCACGTCACAGCTCGGTTTCGGCCGGCGGCGCGCTCGACGGCCCACCCGCCGTCCTGCCGCCGGCTCACCCGCCCGCGAACGGCGGCAACACGTCGATGACCGTGCCCGACTTCAGCCGCGCCTGCGGGTCGCGCACCGCCACCCCGTCATACAGGTATGAGCAGCGCGCCAACACCCGCGCCAGCTCGGCGTTGCGCCCGCCGAGGGTATCCACCAGCTCGGCGACCGTGGCGTCGGGGGAGAGGGTCAGTTGCTCGGAGTCGGTGGCCGCCGCGGCGCGGGCGGCGGCGAAGTACCGCACCGTCACCGGCATCGACCGGCTCGTCGCCCCACCCATCGTCGTCAGCCGCCGATCGCGCTCATCGGCCGGTTCGGCTGGATGAAGTTCGGGTCGTTGATGCCGTGCCCGGCCGGCTTGCGCCACATCGCCGCCCGCCAGGCCGCCTCGATCGCGGCGTCGTCGGCACCGGAGCGCAACAGACTGCGCAGGTCGCTCTCCTCGCGGGCGAACAGGCAGCTGCGGATCTGCCCGTCGGGCGTCAACCGGGTGCGGTCACACGCCCCGCAGAACGGGTGGGAGACCGACGCGATCAACCCGACCAGGCCGGTCTCGCCGCTGGCCTCGTCGGTGACCCGCCACAGCTCGGCGGGCGCCGAACCGCGCGGCGCGGTGTCCGGCTCGAGGCTGAACTGCTCGCGCAGCGCGCCCAGCACCTCGTCGGCGGTCAGGATGGCGCTGCGGGTCCACCGGTGCCCGGCGTCCAGCGGCATCTGCTCGATCATCCGCAGCTGCAACTCGTTGCCGAGGCAGTAGCGCACCAACTCCACCGCGTCCTGCAACCCGGTCGTGGGGTCGAGCACGGCGTTGACCTTCACCGGCTCCAGGCGCGCCGCCTTGGCGGCCGCCAGCCCGGCCAGGACGTCATCGAGGCGGTCGCGGCGGGTGATCGAGGCGAAGTGCTTGCGGTCCACGCTGTCGAGCGAGACGTTGATGCGGTCCAGTCCGGCCGCCTTCAGCGTGTGCGCACGGTCGGCCAGCCCCACCGCATTGGTGGTCATCGCGATCTCGGGACGGGGCCGCAGCGCGGCCGTCGCGGCGATGACCTGCTCGAGGTGGCGCGCCACCAGCGGCTCCCCGCCGGTGAACCGGACGTTGGTGATGCCGAGCCGGGTCACGCCGATCCGGATCAACCGGATGGTCTCCTCGGGCTCCAGCAATTGCTTGGCCGGCAGCCACGGAACCCCTTCGGCGGGCATGCAGTAGGTGCACCGCAGATTGCACCGGTCGGTCAGCGAGACCCGCAGGTCGGTCGCGACCCGGCCGTAGGTGTCGATCAGCGGGCCGGACGCCGGTGGCGCCTCCGGTGGGCGGTCGGCTCGGCGCGGCACCGTCGGCACGCCGAGTGAACTCGTCAAAGTCATGCCTGCACCCTTTCGGGAACGGGGTCAGGGGCGGGGTAAGACCAGCTTACCGACGAATACCGGGGTGCTTTCCGACGCGGCGCCCGAGTAACATTGAGAACCATCGCGCCCCGCAGCGGCGGGGCGTTTGCCATGTCGCCTCGTTCGAGTGACCCGTCAGACAAGCAGGTGAGTTCCAGTGCCGACCGGCAAAGTGAAGTGGTATGACCCTGAAAAGGGGTTCGGCTTCCTGTCGCAGGAGGACGGCGAGGACGTCTACGTGCGCGCCTCGGCACTTCCGGAAGGTGTGGAGACCCTCAAAACCGGTCAGCGCGTCGAGTTCGGGATGGCCGCGGGACGCCGCGGCCCGCAGGCGTTGAGCCTCACGTTGCTCGACCCGCCGCCGAGTGTGTCGCGGTCGCGTCGCGAGGCGACGCCGAGCCACAAGCACAGCCCCGACGAGCTGCACGGCATGGTCGAGGACATGATCACCCTGCTCGAAGGGGCGGTGCAGCCCGAATTGCGCAAGGGTCGTTACCCCGACCGCAAGACCGCGCGGCGGGTCTCCGAAGTGGTCAAAGCGGTGGCGCGCGAACTCGACGCCTGACCGGCGCCGCCGGTTTGCCCGACCGGGCCTTCGGGAACCCTCACCTCAACCGCGTTCTGCGAGGAGGTGCCCGATGGCTGAGCAAGTGAAGGTAACCGAGGAGGAGGCGCGGGCAGTCGCCGAAGAGTCCCGCGAAAGTGGCTGGGATAAGCCATCTTTCGCCAAGGAAATCTTCCTCGGCCGATTCCCGCTCGACCTCATCCACCCGTTCCCGCACCCGGGCGCCGAGGACGAAGCGCGCACCGAGGAATTCCTCGGCCGGCTGCGGTCCTTCCTCGAGACCTGCGACGGCAGCGTCATCGAACGCGACGCGTGCATTCCCGACGACTACATCACCGGCCTGGCCGAACTGGGCTGCTTCGGGCTGAAGATCCCCGAAGAGTACGGCGGACTTGGGCTTTCGCAGGTCGCCTACAACCGGGCGCTGATGCTCGTCGCCGGCGTGCACCCCAGCCTCGGCGCGCTGCTGAGCGCCCATCAGTCGATCGGGGTGCCCGAACCGCTCAAACTCGCCGGCACCGAGGAGCAGAAGAAGCGGTTTTTGCCGCGCTGCGCCGCCGGCGCCATCTCCGCGTTCCTGCTCACCGAGCCCGACGTGGGCTCCGACCCCGCGCGGCTGGCCTCCACCGCCACCCCGGTCGAGGGCGGCTACGAACTCGACGGGGTCAAGCTGTGGACCACCAACGGCGTTATCGCCGATCTGCTGGTGGTGATGGCCCGGGTTCCCAAGGACGACGGACATCGCGGCGGCATCAGTGCCTTTGTCGTGGAAGCCGATTCGCCGGGCATCACCGTCGAGCGGCGCAACGAGTTCATGGGGCTGCGCGGCATCGAGAACGGCGTCACCCGGCTGCACCAGGTCCGGGTGCCGGCGGAGAACCTCGTCGGCAAGGAGGGCGACGGGCTCAAGATCGCACTGACCACCCTCAACGCCGGCCGCCTGGCGATCCCGGCGATGGCCGCCGGCGCGGCGAAGTGGTCGCTGAAGATCGCGCGCGAATGGTCGGCCGAACGGGTGCAGTGGGGCCGCCCGGTCGGCGAGCACGGCGCGGTCGCGTCCAAGATCGGGTTCATCGCCGCCACCTGCTACGCCCTGGATGCGGTGCTGGAGCTGTCCGGGCAGATGGCCGACGAGGGCCGCAACGACATCCGGATCGAGGCCGCCCTGGCCAAACTGTGGAGCAGTGAGATGGCCTGCGTCATCGCCGACGAACTGCTGCAGATCCGCGGCGGGCGCGGCTATGAGACCGCGGCGTCGCTGGCCGCGCGCGGCGAGCGGGCCGTCCCGGTGGAACAGCAGGTTCGCGACCTGCGCATCAACCGCATCTTCGAAGGCTCCAGCGAGATCATGCGGCTGCTGATCGCGCGGGAGGCCGTCGACACCCACCTGCAGGCCGCCGGCGACCTCGCCGACCCCAAGGCCGGGCTGCGCGACAAGGCCGTCGCCGCCGCCGGCGCCAGCCGCTTCTACGCGAAGTGGTTCCCGCAGTTGCTCGTCGGCGCCGGTCATGCCCCGCTGACCTACCGCGAGTTCGGCGCCCTCGCCCCGCACCTGCGGTTCGTCGAGCGCGCCTCGCGCAAGCTGGCCCGCAACACCTTCTACGGCATGGCCCGCTGGCAGGCGGCGATGGAACAGAAGCAGGGGTTCTTGGGCCGGGTGGTCGACATCGGCGCCGAGCTGTTCGCCATGGCGGCCAGTTGCGTGCGCGCGCAGGCGCAACGCACAGCCGGGGACAGCGACGCCGCGGCGGCCCAGCAGCTCGCCGACGCGTTCTGCCGGCAGGCCACGCTGCGCGTCGACGCGCTCTTCGACGCGCTGTGGACCAACACCGACAGCAGCGACGACCAGCTGTCCCGCGACGTGCTGGCGGGCCGGTTCACCTGGCTGGAAGCCGGCATCCTCGACCCCAGCGAGGGCACCGGACCGTGGATCGCGCACTGGGAGCCCGGCGAATCCGGCGAGGAGAACCTGTTGCGCCACATCGCCACCGGCAACCAGGTGGCAAGCTGACGGGTATGGCCGACTACGTCGCGTCCGGGGACTTCACCCGCGACACCAACTACATCGCCACCCGCATCACCGCCGACGGACGCGACGGCTACCCGGTGGAGGCCGGGCGCTACCGGCTCGTCGTTGCCCGCGCCTGCCCGTGGGCCAACCGCACCATCATCGTGCGGCGCCTGCTCGGCCTCGAGGACGCCATCTCGATCGGGTTCTGCGGGCCCACCCACGACGAGCGCAGCTGGACCTTCGACCTCGACCCCGGCGGGGTGGACCCGGTGCTGAAGATCCCGCGGCTGCAAGACGCCTACCTCAAACGCTTCCCCGACTACGACAAGGGCATCACCGTGCCCGCGATCGTCGACGTGCCCAGCGGGGCGGTGGTCACCAACGACTACCCGCAGATCACCCTGGACTTCTCCACCGAGTGGACCGCCCACCACCGCGACGGCGCCCCCGACCTCTACCCCGACCGGCTACGCGACGAGATCGACGAGGTCGCCGAGCGGGTCTACACCGAGGTCAACAACGGGGTGTACCGCTGCGGGTTCGCCGGCACCCAGGAGGCCTACAACGCCGCCTACGACCGGCTGTTCAACGCCCTGGACTGGCTCAGCGAGCGCCTCGCCGGACAGCGTTACCTCGTCGGCGACACCATCACCGAGGCCGACGTGCGGCTGTTCACCACCCTGGCCCGCTTCGATCCCGTCTACCACGGGCACTTCAAGTGCAACCGGCAGAAACTCGCCGAGCTGCCGGTGCTGTGGGCGTACGCGCGTGACCTGTTCCAGACCCCGGGGTTCGGCGACACCATCGACTTCGCCCAGATCAAGCAGCACTACTACATCGTGCACGCCGATCTGAACCCCACCCGGATCGTGCCGCAGGGCCCGGATCTGGCCAACTGGCTCAGCCCGCACGGCCGCGAGGAGCTCGGCGGCCGCCCGTTCGGCGACGGCACCCCGCCGGGGCCGCCCCGCGACGGTGAAGCGGTGCTGCCCGGGCACGGCGCGGTCTGACTAGCCCCCTGCGCCGCGCGACCCATGCGCGCACCTCGCCCGCGGGCACCCCGCCCGCGAGTGAAGACTCAGGTAGCTCGCGGACGCGTTGTCGCTCCCTGAAGCTTCACTCGGTGTACGCCAAGCTTCACTCGGCGGACTCGTCCGCCCACTCCGCCCAGCCCGGCCAGACCGTGGCCACCGACCACTCCGCGTGCGGGGCGCGGCCCAGCTCACCGTCGGGGTAGGCCACCAGCGTCATCAACTGCACGGCGATACCGGTCAGCCGGCCGCGGTGCGGGTCGACGGTCGGGATGGTCACCGCGAGGCGGGTGTCGGGGCGGAACACCGTGTTGATCTCCCCGGCCTCGTAGACCTGCAGCAGCCGCCACGGCGCCCGCCCGATCGCCTGGGGCACCGCGAGCTGGACCACGTCGCGGCCGGTCACCGGCAACTCGGCCATCTCCTGCGGTTCGGCGCAGTCGGTCAGGTCCAGCACGTCGCAGTACCAGTACGGCCCGACCCGGGCGGAATTGCCGTGGGAGTACACGCTGATCTGTGGGAGTTGGCCGGCCGGCTTCCGCACCAGCCACCAGGCGCCGACCCCGGCGGCGGCCGACGCGAGCACCGTGAGCACCGCGACCACCACGGCCGTCGTCCGCGTCATCGGCGGATCACCGCCGTGGCGTCGTCCATGCCACCCTCCTGCTCGACCCGTACCGGCCGGTTGCCGCCGAACCCGGGGACCAGCGAGTCCCCGTTGAAGCTCACCACCGTCTGCGCCAACCCGACGATCAGCAGCGCGGCGATCACGCTGAACCCGGCCCACAGTTCGGTGTAGACCAGCACCCCGACCGCGCCGCCGAGCACCCAGGACAGCTGCAGCGAGGACTCCGAGCGACCGAACGCCGACGCCCGGGACTCCTCGGGCAGGTCGTCTTGCAGCGCCGCGTCCAGGGCGGCCTTGGCGATCGCGCTGGAACCTGCGGTCACCAGCGCGGCCAGCACCACCATCAT
This sequence comes from Mycobacterium sp. 1274756.6, assembly GCF_001668625.1. Taxonomy (GTDB): domain Bacteria; phylum Actinomycetota; class Actinomycetes; order Mycobacteriales; family Mycobacteriaceae; genus Mycobacterium. Next base: position 380,805 of record NZ_LZLJ01000093.1, on the reverse strand, counting down.
CAGGGTGCCGGCCACCGCGGCGGCCAGCGCGGCGGCGGTCACCGCCATCGCCGAGCGCACCACCAGCACCGACGGGCGGCCCAGCTTGAGCCGGGCGCTGGCGAAGTTGCCGGCGAAGTTGCCGAGGGCGGCCGCGGCGCCGACCAGCCCGAGCATGGTCAGCTGCTCCCAGCCGCCGGCGTCGTGCGACTTCACCACGAACGCCGGGTACAAGAACATGAACCCGACCATCACCTTGATGGTGCAGTTGCCCCACAGCGACGTCATGATGTTGCGCCCCAACGGCCGGGTCAGGGCGCCGCCGGCCTGCCGGGCGTGATCGCGCCAGCCGCGTCGCAGCGGCCCGTCGTCGTGGTAGCTCAACGTGGTGGGCACCTCACCGGTGGTGACCTCCACCCAGCGCGGGATCTGCATCGACAGGATAGCCCCGGCCAGGGCCACCACCACCACGACGAACAGCGCGCCGGGCAACTGGAACAGGTGGTTGGCCGAATACTCCACCCCGGCGGCGATACCGCCGCCGGCCAGGGTGCCGCCGATCAGCCCGAAGGTGGTCAGCCGGGAGTTGACTCGGACCAGGTCGATGCCCGGCGGCATCACCCGCGGGGTCACCGCGCTGCGTAGCACCGAGAACGATTTGGACAGCACCATCATGGCCAGCGCGCACGGATACAGCACCCAGGACGGATAGCTGCCGGTCTCGCCGTCGTAGTTCATGATCAGCACCGTCACCAGCGCGATGCGCAGTGCGAACGACATCGCCAAGGCGACCCGCCGGCCGTGCTGCAGCCGGTCGAGGGCCGGCCCGATCAGCGGGGCGACCACCGCGAACGGCGCGATCGTGATCAGCAGGTACAGCGCCACCCGGCCCTTGGACTCCCCGGTGGCAGCGGCGAAGAACAGCGTGTTGGCCAGCGCCACCGCCATCGCCGCGTCGACGGCGAAGTTGGCCATCACCGGCCAGGTGAGCGCGGTGAGGCCGGATTTGTCGGCGCCGTCGGCGGTGGCGGCGCGCTGCACCAGGTCATACATCCGCGAGCCCATCTCGCGGCTGCGCTGGGCGGCCGAGCGGGCGGCGCCGGGCCGCTCGCCGTTGTCGGGTGGGGCGGCGGCGGGCGGTTCGTCGTGCAGCGGCGGCAGGTAGCGGTTGCCGCTGTGCGGGCCGCGCGGCGGGGTGGGATAGTTGGCCATCCCGGGATGCTCGCGGGCGGGGCCGGTACGCCCCCGTGGCCCCGGGGCGGCCGGACCCCGCAGCGGGTGATGGCGCCTGCGATCCGACATGGGCTCAATTGTTCCCTATGCCGGGCGCGGTCCGGCGCAGCCGATCGGTGTGGCTGGTCGGCGGCGCGTACGGCAGTATGTGGGGCGATGGACGCCAACACCGACACCACCCCGCCGCCCGCCGAGTCGGACCCGGTCGACGCGGCGGTTTCGGCCATGCTCACCGCCGCCGAGGAGGTGGCGCGCGCCGCGATCGCCGAGCACCGCGGCGCCGACGCGGTGGGCGAGTACCTCGGGGCCAGCGTCGAGGACGCGGCCGCGGCCACCCACCGGTTCCTGGCGCAACTGCCCGGCTATCAGGGTTGGCAGTGGGCGGTGGTGGTGGCCGCGCATCCGGGCGCTGAGCGGGTCACGGTCAGTGAGGTGGTGCTGGTTCCCGGCCCGACGGCGTTGCTGGCGCCCGAGTGGGTGCCGTGGGAGCAGCGGGTGCGCCCCGGCGACCTGGGCCCCGGTGACCTGCTGGCGACCCCGGAGGACGACCCGCGACTGGTGCCCGGCCACACCGCCAGCGGCGACCCGGCGGTCGACGAGGTGGCCGCCGAGATCGGGTTGGGCCGCAAGCGGGTGCTCAGCCAGTGGGGGCGGGCCAAGGCTGCGCAGCGCTGGCACGACGGGTCGTACGGTCCGGCTGCGGCGATGGCCCGGTCCACGAAGCGGGTCTGCCGTACCTGCGGGTTCTACCTGCCGCTGGCCGGCTCGCTGGGCGTGATGTTCGGGGTCTGCGCCAACGAGATGTCGGCCGACGGTCATGTGGTGGACCGCGAGTACGGCTGCGGCGCGCATTCGGACACCCCGGCGCCCGCTGGGAGCGGTTCGCCGCTGTATGAGCCCTACGACGACGGGGTGCTCGACGTGGAGGCCGCCGCGCCCGCGGAGTCGGGGGCGGGGGAGCAGGCGGAGCCGGCTGCCGAGGAGCAGACCGCCGCTGAGCAGGCGGAGCCGACCGAGCAGGCAGCCGAAGAGCAGGACGAGCAGCCGGAGTCAGCCGCGGGCGAACAGACTGTGGCCGCCGAAGACACGGCCGCCGAAGACGCGGCCGCTGAAGACACGGTCCCTGAAGGCGCGGCCGCCGAAAGTACGGCCCCGGAGGGCGTCGCGGTCGACGCGCCGGAGCCCGAAATCACCGCGGACGAAGCAACTGCCCCCCGCGAGTGAAGTCTCAGGTAGCTGCAGCGCATCTTTCCGCCATGAGGCTTCACTCGGTCGCTGTGGAGCGTCGCCGTGGAGCGTCGACGTGGAGCGGTCGCTGTGGAGCGTCGCCGTGGAGCGCCACCGAGGAGCTTCACTCGGGGCCTAAGCCGGGGGTGCACACTCGATCACCCTGAGCGCACACCCCGGCGCGGCGAACCTCAGCTCTCCGCGGCGGCCTTGATCTTGGCGAGGGACTCGTTCATGCCCTCGAGCACTTCCTGGTCGAACGCCTCGGCGCCGCCCATCAGCTTCACGCTCATCGCCGACACCGGCGTGACGCCGTTCTCGGCGTGCCGGCTCTCGATCACCCGGGTGCCCTGGGCGGTCTCCTCGAGCTGGTAGCTCCACACGGTGCCGTTGGTGTTCACCTTGAACGCCAGCTTCTTCTCCGGGATCACCTCGGTGATGGTGCAGGTGGTCGGCCAGAACGCGAAGCCGCGCCGGTTCAGGTTGACCGTCTTGGTGCCCGGTTGCAGCGGCCCGCGCAGCCACATCTTGCGGGTCTGCGGGCTCCACTGCGGCATCTTGTCCAGATCCGCGATCAGCGCCCACACCTTCGAAACCGGGGCGTTGATGTCGATCTGTGTCTGCAGAAGAGGGGCAGCCATGGTTCTCCTTGAATCGTGTATCGGTTGTCAGCGGTCCAGCCCGGTTTGGGCACCCCGGGCACCGCGGCGCACCGCGCTGCGCTGCCACAGGAAGATCCCGGTGCCCAACAGTCCCACACCCAGCCCCGCGACCGTCACCGGCCGCCAACTCTCCAACGCCGGGACCAGGAACGCCGCGACCGCGGCGACCAGCCAGGCCAGCGCCCCGGCGGCGATAACCGGCGTCGGCTCGGTCAACGACGCCGGCAGCGGCGGGGGCGCGACGGTGGTGGGCATCGCCGTTCAACATAGCCGAGTCCACCACCGCGACCGGCGGGCAAGTAGTCTTCCCGCCGTGCGCGAGCAGGTCGAGGTCGTCGATATCGCCGATCCCGCCGACCCGCGGCTGGACAACTTCCGCGACCTCAACAGCATCGACCGGCGCCCCGACCTGCCGTCGGGCAAGGGCCTGGTGATCGCCGAGGGCGTCCTGGTGGTGCAGCGCATGCTGGCCTCCCGGTTCGCCCCGCTGGCCCTGCTGGGCACCGACCGCCGTCTCACCGAGTTGCGCGCCGACCTGGCCGCCACCACCGCGCCCTACTACCGGGTCTCGGCGGAGGTGATGGCCGAGGTGGTCGGCTTCCACCTCAACCGGGGGGTGCTGGCCGCCGCGCGCCGGGTGGCCCTGCCCACCGTCGGTGACCTGGTCGACGGCGCCCGCACCGTCGCCGTGCTCGAAGGGGTCAACGACCACGAAAACCTCGGCTCGATCTTCCGCAACGGCGCCGGCCTGGCCGTCGACGCCGTGGTCTTCGGGGCCGGCTGCGCCGACCCGCTCTACCGGCGCGCCGTGCGGGTCTCGATGGGCCACGCCCTGCTGGTGCCCTACGCCCGCGCCACCGCCTGGCCCGCCGAACTCGACGACCTGCGCGACCGCGGCTTCACGCTGGCGGCCCTGACCCCGGATGCCGGCGCCCGCCCGCTGGCCGAGGCGATGACCGCGGTTGCCGACCGGCCGGTGGCGCTGCTGGTCGGCGCCGAGGGGCCCGGCCTCACCCAGACCGCGCTGCGCCGCGCCGACCTGCGGGTACGCATCCCGATGTCGCGCGGCACCGACTCGCTCAACGTCGCCACCGCCGCGGCGCTGGCCTTCTACGAGCGGGTCCGCTGCGCCGGCACCCTTGGTTAAGCTCGCGCCGTGACCGACGACGCCACCCCGTGGGGCACCGGGTTGACGGTGGCCGGCTTCGTGGCCGCGGTGACCGCGGCGACGATCCTGGTGCTCAGCATCGGGTTGACGCGGTTTCAGCCGCTCGCCGCCGCGGGGCTGAACCTGGTCGCGGTCGGCGGGCTGGCCCCGACACTGTGGTCCTGGCGGCGGGTGCCGGTGCTGCGCTGGATCCTGCTGGGCGCGGCGTGCGGTGTCGCCGGGGCGTGGGTGGCGTTGCTGGTGCTGCTGGTGGTCTGACCTGGGGCTCTAGCGCTGGCCGCTGGAGCGCACCCCGAGCAGCACGTCCTCCCAGGCCGGCACCTGCGGCTTGCCGCGCCGACTGCGGGTCGGCGGTGCGGGCTCGGCCGGCTCGCTCGGCTCGGCGGGCGCGGTCGCGTCGGCCGGGGGAGCGGTGGGCGCCGGCGGGGCGGTGGGCTGGTCGAAGTCGAGTTGGGCGACCGGCGCCACCGAGCGCAGCGGCCGCTCGAAGGTCGGGTCCACCAAGGCGGTGGCGGCGTCGTCGACGGCGGTCACCGTGCCGCCGTGCGCGCCGGGGGTGAACCGGAAGTGCGCGACGTTGTCGGTGCGCCCGGCCTTCCAGGCCAGCCGCACCGTCCAGCGGCCGTCCTCGTTGCGCCAGGCGTCCCAGTCGACGTCCTCGGCGTCCTGGCCGCGGGCGAACAGCGCACCGGTGACGGTCTCCAGCAGGGTCAGCACCGACGGGCCGTCGGCGAGCATCGGGTGCGCGGCGGTGGCCAGCTCAGCCGCCCGCGACCGCTCCAGCAGCACCGGGTGGGCGAAGCGTTCGATGCGCGCGATGTCGGCGCCGGTAGCCGCCGCCACCTGCTCGACCGACGCGCCGGCGCGGATGCGGGACTGAATCTCCTTGGGGCGCAACCGGTTGTGGTTGACCTCGATCTCGATCTCGGTCTGACCGGCCTGGGCGCTGTCCCCGCGGATCGCGGCGCGCAGCCGGTCGTCGATACGCAACGCGAACTTCTCGGCGGAGTCGCCGGATTCGCAGATGATGCGCTTGCCGTCGGTGTCGAGTCCAACGACCTTGAGTTCGCGCATCACATCTCCTCGCGAGGTTGCTGGCTAGACCGCGGCCCGGCCCCGTACCCGCACTGTAGTGCAGCAACCGGCCGTTATCGGGCTGACACGCGGGACCGGACGGCCCGGGTCGGCTCCGGGCGGCTACAGCCGCTCGACCACCCAGTCGACGCACTCGGTCAACGCGCTGACGTCCTCGGGGTCCACCGCCGGGAACATCGCCACCCGCAACTGGTTGCGCCCCAGCTTGCGGTACGGCTCGGTGTCGACGATGCCGTTGGCCCGCAGCATCTTGGCGACCGCGGCGGCGTCGACCTCGTCGGTGAAGTCGATGGTGCCCACCACCGCGGAGCGCAGCGCCGGATCGGTGACGAACGGGGTGGTGTAGGGCCGGCTCTCCGCCCAGGAGTACAGCCGCTGCGAGGAATCGGCGGTGCGGCCCACCGCCCAGTCCAGCCCGCCGTTGCCCAGCAGCCAGTCGAGCTGCTCGGCCAGCATCACCAGGGTGGCGATCGCCGGGGTGTTGTAGGTCTGGTTCTTCAGGCTGTTGTCCACCGCGATCGGCAGCGACAGGAAGTCCGGCACCCACCGGCCGGACGCGGCGACCTCCTCGACCCGCTGCAGCGCGGCCGGGCTCAGCAGCGCCAGCCACAGACCGCCGTCACCGGCGAAGTTCTTCTGCGGTGCGAAGTAGTAGGCGTCGGCGTCGGCGACGTCGACCGGCAGACCACCGGCACCGGAGGTGGCGTCGATGGCGATCAGCTTCCCCTCCGAGCCGGCCGGCCGGCGCACCGGCACCGCCACCCCGGTGGAGGTCTCGTTGTGCGCCCAGGCGATGAGGTCCACCGACGGGTCGGACTGCGGCTCCGGGGCGCTGCCCGGGTCGGCGGAGACGACCACCGGGTCGCCGACGAACGGGTTCTTGGCCACCGCCGAGGCGAACTTGCTGCTGAACTCGCCGTAGGTCAGGTGCAGGGAGCGCTCCCGGATCAGCCCGAAGGCGGCGGCGTCCCAGAACGCGGTGGTGCCGCCGTTGCCCAGGATCACCTCGTAGCCGTCGGGCAGGGCGAAGAACTCCCGCAGCCCGCTGCGCACCCGGCCGACCAGGTCCTTCACCGGCGCCTGGCGGTGCGAGGTGCCGAACAGGCCCGCGGCGCTGCCGGAGATCGCCTGCAACTGTTCGGGGCGCACCTTCGACGGTCCGGACCCGAAGCGTCCGTCGCGGGGCTTGATCGAGGCGGGGATCGTCAGCTGCTCGGCCATGACCGTCAGCGTAATCAGCCACGCGCACCGGCCACCAACCGCGCCGCCGCGTCACGTGAAGCACGTCACACCGCGGTCGCGGCAGACGGCTGGGTCGCACTGCGCTGCACCTCTGGTCGAAAGGCGATACCTGCGGTACCGTTGTGGACACAAGACGATCGGATGTAAACCTCAGGGGAGGTCGCCGGAAATGGCCCAGAAGCTCGCCCGGACCAAGATGGTGCGCCGGTGGCGTCGCAACATGGAAGTGCTCGACGACACCGAATACGTCGACAAGCTGATGACGCTGTCGGAAGGCTCGGTGCGGCGCAACTTCAACCCCTACACCGACATCGACTGGGACGCGCCGGAGTTCAAGGTCACCGAGAACGACCCGCGCTGGGTGCTGCCCGCCACCGACCCGCTGGGCCGGCACCCCTGGTACAAGTCCCAGCCGCTGGAGCGCCAGATCGAGATCGGGATGTGGCGTCAGGCCAACGTGGCCAAGGTCGGTCTGCACTTCGAATCGATCCTGATCCGCGGACTCATGGAGTACGCGTTCTGGGTGCCCAACGGCTCACCGGAGTACCGCTACTGTCTGCACGAGGCGGTCGAAGAGGGCAACCACACCCTGATGTTCCAGGAGATGGTCAACCGCATCGGCGCCGACGTGCCGGGCATGCCGCGGCTGCTCAAGTGGGTCCAGCCGGTCATCCCGCTGGTCGCCGGCCCGATGCCGATCCCGTTCTGGTTCGGCATCCTCGCCGGTGAGGAGCCCATCGACCACACCCAGAAGGCGATCCTGCGCGAGGGCAAGACCCTGCACCCGATCATGGAGCGGGTGATGGCCATCCACGTCGCCGAGGAGGCCCGCCACATCTCGTTCGCCCACGAGTACCTGGCCAAGCGGGTGCCGCACCTGCCGCGGCGCAAACGGTTCTGGTTGTCGCTGTTCGTGCCGCTGACCATGCGGATCCTGTGCTCGGCGATCATGGTCCCGCCGCGCGAGTTCTGGAAGGAATTCGACATCCCGCGCTCGGTGCGCAAGGAGATCTTCTTCGGCGCCCCCGAGTCGCGGCAGATGCTGCGCGACATGTTCGGCGACGTGCGGATGCTCTGCCACGACACCGGGCTGATGAATCCGGTGGCCAAGCTGATGTGGCGGATCTGCAAGATCAACGGCAAGCCGTCGCGCTTCCGTGCCGAGCCGCAGCGCGCCCACCTCGCGCCGGCCGCCTGACCGGGTCGCCGCTTCATGCCGCACGTCATCGGACAGTCGTGCTGTAACGACTCGTCCTGCGTCTTCGCCTGCCCGGTCAACTGCATCCACCCCTCGCCGGACGAGCCCGGGTTCGCCACGACGGAGATGCTCTACATCGACCCGGACGCCTGCGTCGACTGCGGCGCCTGCGTGCGGGCCTGCCCGGTCGACGCGATCGCCCCGGACACCCAGCTGAGCGTGGACCAGCTGCCGTTCATCGCGATCAACGCCTCGTTCTACCCGGAGCGCCCGCCCGGCACGAAGCTGCCGCCGACGAGCAAGCTGGCGCCGGTCCTGCCCGCCCCGGAGTTGCGGCGCGGCCCGCTGAGCGTGGCGATCGTCGGCTCCGGCCCGGCGGCGATGTACGCCGCCGACGAACTGCTCACCCAGCCGCGGGTGCGGGTGAGCATGTTCGAGAAGCTGCCCACCCCCTACGGACTGGTGCGCGCCGGGGTGGCCCCGGACCACCAGAGCACCAAACGGGTGACCAAGCTGTTCGACCAGATCTGCGACCGCGACGGCTTCTCCTTCTACCTCAACGTCGAGGTCGGCCAGCACATCGGCCACCACGAACTGCTAGCGCATCACCACGCGGTCATCTACGCGGTGGGCGCGCCCACCGACCGGCGCCTCGACATCGAGGGCATGGACCTGCCCGGCACCGGGACCGCCACCGAACTGGTGGCCTGGATCAACGGCCATCCCGACTTCACCGACCTCCCAGTGGATTTGAGTCACGAACGGGTCGTCATCGTCGGCAACGGCAACGTCGCCCTGGACGTGGCGCGGGTGCTGGCCGCCGACCCGGAGAAGCTGGCCCGCACCGACATCTCCGACCACGCGCTGGCCGCGCTGCGCACCTCAGGGGTGCGGGAAGTGGTGATCGCCGCGCGCCGCGGACCCGCCCAGTCGGCGTTCACCCTGCCCGAGCTCATCGGGCTGACCGGCGCCGCCGACGTGGTGCTCGACGCGGCGGACCACGAACTGGTCCGCCGCGACCTCGCCGAGGTCACCGACCGGCTCACCCGCAACAAGCTGGAGATCCTGACCAACCTGCCCGAGGCCGCCGACGTGCCGCTGGGCTGCACCGCGCGCCCGCGCATCCGGTTCGTCTACCAGCGCACCCCGCACCGCATCCGCGGCGCCGAGCGCGCCACCGGCATCGAGTTCACCGTCACCGGCACCGAGCAGACGGTTGACTACGACGCCGGCCTGATCCTGACCTCGATCGGCTACCGCGGCCTGCCGATCCGCGACCTGCCTTTCGACGAGGCGAGCGCAACCGTGCCCAACGAGGGCGGCCGGGTGCTGCACGCGGTCACCGGGGCGCGCATCCCCGGCGCCTACGTCGCCGGCTGGATCAAACGCGGACCCACCGGGTTCATCGGCACCAACAAGTCCTGCTCGATGCAGACCGTGCAGCAACTCGTCGACGACTTCAACGCCGACCTGCTGCCCGACCCGGTCGGCAAGCAGGCGGCGCTGGACCGGCTGCTGAAGATCCGCCAGCCCGACCTGATCGACGTCGCCGGCTGGCAGGCCATCGACGCCGCCGAGATCACCCGCGGCGAGGCCGAGGGCCGGCCCCGACACAAGTTCACCTCAATCGAGCAGATGGTCAACGTCGCGGCCGCCGCCCCCAAACCGACACTGCGGCAACGGATCAGCGCCAAAATCCACGAACTGGTGTAAACCGCCTCAGCGGTGGCTCAGCGGTGGGCGATGCGGTCCCAGCCCGGCACCGAGTCCGGGCTGCGCGGCGCCGGCCCGACGTAGACCGCCGACGGGCGCACCAGCTTGCCCAGCTTCTTCTGCTCCAGGATGTGCGCACACCACCCGGCGGTGCGCCCGCAGGTGAACATCGCCGGCATCATCGACGCCGGCACCTCGGCGAAGTCGAGGATCACCGCCGCCCAGAACTCGACGTTGGTCTCGATGGGCCGGTCCGGGCGGCGCTCCCGCAGCTCGGCCAGCGCCGCCTCCTCCAGCGCGGAGGCCACCTCGAAGCGCGGCGCGCCCAGCCGGGCGGCAGTGGCGCGCAGCACCCGCGCCCGCGGGTCCTCCGCGCGGTAGACCCGGTGCCCGAAGCCCATCAGCTTCTCGCCGCGGTCCAGGATCGCGCGGACCAGCCCGCGCGGATCCCCGCTGCGCTCGACCTCTTCGATCATCGGCAGCACCCGCGCCGGCGCCCCGCCGTGCAGCGGGCCGCTCATCGCCCCGACCGCCCCGGACAGCGCGGCGGCCACATCGGCGCCGGTGGAGGCGATCACCCGCGCGGTGAACGTCGAGGCGTTCATCCCGTGCTCGGCGGCCGACACCCAGTAGGCGTCGATGGCCTCCACGTGCCGCGGGTCGGGCTCGCCCTTCCAGCGGGTCATGAACCGGGAGGTGATCGTCGGGCACTCGTCGATCACCCGCTGCGGCACCGGCGGACGATGGATGCCCCGCGCGGACTGCGCCACATACGACAGCGCCATCACCGAGGCCCGGGCCAGCTGGTCGCGGGCGGTCGCGTCGTCGATGTCCAGCAACGGCGCATACCCCCAGATCGGGGCGAGCATCGCCAGCCCGGCCTGCACGTCGACCCGCACGTCACCGCTGTGAATCGGCAGCGGGAACGACTCGGCGGGCGGCAGCCCGGACCCGAACTCCCCGTCGGCCAGCAACGCCCACACGTCGCCGAACGTCACCCCGCGACCCACCAGGTCCTCCAGGTCGACGCCGCGGTAGCGCAGCGCACCGCCGTCCTTGTCGGGCTCGGCGATTTCGGTGGTGAAGGCGACCACGCCGTCGAGGCCGGCGACGAAGTTCTCCGGAACCACAGTCATGGCCCGATTGTCTCATCACGGCCCACCCGCGCGGTTACCGACCGGTAGCGGCGGTAGCGTTGCCCCATGACAGGCCCCGACGACGAGCGGCTGGCGGTGATGCGGACACCCGACGAGAAGGACGGCAGCGACGACCTGGACGTCGACTGGCTGGCCGACGGCTGGCCGGCGCTGCTGCGACGCTGGATCGGCGACGCCGAGCGCGCCGGGCTCGCCGAACCCAACGCGATGGTGCTGGCCACCGTCGCGGCGGGCCGCCCGGTGAGCCGCTCGGTGCTGTGCCGCGGCATCGCCGAGGCCGGGCTGACCTTCTTCACCAACTACGACTCGGCCAAGGGCGAGCAACTGGCCGCCACCCCCTACGCCTCGGTCACCTTCCCCTGGTACGGGCTGGGCCGGCAGGTGCATGTGCGCGGCGCGGTGCGGCGCGCCGACCAGACGGCCAGCGAACAGTACTGGGCCAACCGGCCGCGCGGCTCCCAGCTGGGGGCGTGGGCCTCGGCGCAATCCCAGCCGATCGCCTCCCGCGCCGCGCTGGTGGCCCGCCTCGAGGAGGTCACCGCCCGCTTCGCCGGGCAGGAGGTGCCGCTGCCGCCGAACTGGGGCGGGTACCTGATCGCCGCCGAGGAGGTCGAGTTCTGGCAGGGCAGGGAGGACCGGCTGCACAACCGCATCCGGGTGGCCGGCGGCCGCGTCGAGCGCCTCCAGCCGTGAGCCGGTGAGGCTGTTCGCCGACACCACCCCGCTGCGCAGCGCCGACTTCCGCCGGCTGTGGGTGGCCGGAATCCCCACCGTCATCGGCGCCAACCTGACGATCTTCGCGGTTCCGGTGCAGATCTACGCACTCACCGGCAGCTCCGCCTATGTGGGGCTGGCCGGGGTGTTCGCCCTGGTCCCGCTGATCGTGTTCGGTCTGCTCGGCGGCGCCTGGGCCGACGCGATGGACCGCCGGGTGCTGCTGATCGCGGCGTCCTGCGGGCTGGCGGCGGCCTCCGCGCTGCTGTGGGCGCAGGCCGCGCTGGCGCTCAACGACGTGTGGGTGGTGCTGTGCCTGCTGGCGGTGCAGCAGGCCTGCTACGCGGTGAACGCGCCCACCCGCTCGGCGGCGATCCCGCGGATGGTCGGCGAAGACCAGCTGCCGGCGGCCAACGCGCTGAACATGACCGTCACCCAGTTCGGCGCGATCGTCGGCCCGCTGCTGGCCGGGGTGCTGCTGAAGTGGGTCGACCTGTCGACGCTGTACTTGATCGACACCGTGGCCTGCCTCATCCCGATCTGGGCGACGATCCGGCTCGCCCCGATGCCGGCCACCGCCCCGCCCGCCGGCGGGGCCGCCCGCTTCGGGCACCGGGCGGTGCTCGACGGGTTCCGCTACCTGGCCGGCAACACCGTGGTGCTGATGTCGTTCGTGGTGGACCTGATCGCGATGATCCTGGGCATGCCGCGAGCGCTGTTCCCGCAGATCGCCCACGAGAGCTTCGGCGGCCCCATCGACGGCGGCACCACGCTGGCGCTGCTGGCCGCGGCGATGTCGATCGGCGCGGTCGCCGGCGGCACCTTCTCCGGCTGGCTGCCGCGCATCGACCGGCAGGGCCTGGCGGTCGTCGTCGCCATCGGCGTGTGGGGCGCGGCGATGGTCGGGTTCGGCCTGGTGGTCGGCGCCGCCCCCGGGCGGGCCGGGCCGCTGCTGTGGGCGGCGGTGGGGTTGCTGGCCCTCGGCGGTGCCGCCGACATGGTCTCGGCGGCGTTCCGCGCGACGATCCTGCAGCAGGCCGCCTCCGACGAGCTGCGCGGCCGGCTGCAAGGGGTGTTCATCGTCGTGGTCGCCGGCGGCCCGCGGCTGGCCGACGCGGTGCACGGGATGGCCGCCGCGTCGGTCGGCACCGCGGTGGCCGCCAGCGGGGGTGGCGCCCTGGTGATCGTCGGAGTTATCGTCGCGGCGGTCGTGGCGCCGGCGTTCCTGCGCTACCGGGTCAGCGGGTGATCGCCGAGACCGGTGGACCCGGCGCGGCGCGGCAGCGACAAAGCGACTACCGTTCGGGTGGGTAGTTCTCAATCTCCAGTGTGTGAAGAAGGGGTTCTAGTGGCCGCAACCGACGACACCGCCACGCTCCGCTATCCGGGCGGCGAACTCGACCTCGACGTCGTGACGGCCACCGAGGGCGCCGACGCCATCGCGCTCGGCTCGCTGCTGGCCAAGACCGGCTACACCACCTTCGACCACGGTTTCGTCAACACCGCCTCCACCAAGAGCGCCATCACCTACATCGACGGTGAGGCGGGCATCCTGCGTTACCGCGGCTACCCGATCGAGGTGCTTGCCGAGAAATCCACCTTCATCGAGGTCAGCTACCTGCTGATCTACGGCGAGCTGCCCAGCAAGGACGAGCTGGCGGCGTTCACCCGCAAGATCGAGCGGCACACCCTGCTGCACGAGGACCTCAAGCGGTTCTTCGACGGCTTCCCCCGCGAGGCGCATCCGATGCCGGTGCTGTCCAGCGCGGTCAACGCCCTGAGCGCCTACTACCCGGACTCGCTGGACCCGACCGACAACGAGCAGGTCGAACTGTCCACCATCCGGCTGCTGGCCAAACTGCCCACCATCGCCGCCTACGCCTACAAGAAGTCGGTGGGCCAGCCGTTCCTGTACCCGGAGAACTCGCTGACGCTGGTGGAGAACTTCCTGCGGATGACCTTCGGCCTGCCGGTGGAGGACTACCACCCGGACCCGGAGATCGTCCGCGCCCTGGACATGCTGTTCATCCTGCACGCCGACCACGAGCAGAACTGCTCCACCTCCACGGTGCGGCTGGTCGGCTCCTCGCAAGCCAACCTGTTCACCTCGATCTCTGGCGGCATCAACGCGCTGTGGGGCCCGCTGCACGGCGGCGCCAACCAGTCGGTGCTGGAGATGCTCGAGGGCATCCGCCAGCAGGGCGGCGACGTCCGCGAGTTCGTCCGCAAGGTCAAGAACCGCGAGGACGGCGTGAAGCTGATGGGCTTCGGCCACCGGGTGTACAAGAACTACGACCCGCGGGCGCGCATCGTCAAGGAGCAGGCCGACAAGATCCTCGGCAAGCTCGGCGGCGACGACGACCTGCTGGCCATCGGCAAGGCGCTCGAAGAGGTCGCGCTGACCGACGACTACTTCATCGAACGCAAGCTCTACCCCAACGTGGACTTCTACACCGGCGTGATCTACCGCGCCATGGGCTTCCCGACCCGGATGTTCACCGTGCTGTTCGCGTTGGGCCGGCTGCCCGGCTGGATCGCGCACTGGCGCGAGATGCACAACGAGGGCGACTCCAAGATCGGCCGGCCGCGCCAGGTCTACACCGGCTACACCGAACGCGACTACGTCACCATCGACGCCCGCTAACCTCACTGCGATGAGCGCACAGAAACCGGAAATCGAATTTCCCGACGGCCCGGCCCCGGCCGAGCTGGTCATCACCGACCTGGTCGTCGGCGACGGGCCCGAGGCCCGGCCCGGCGGCACCGTCGAGGTGCACTACGTCGGCGTCGAGTACGACACCGGCGAGGAGTTCGACAGCTCCTGGAACCGCGGGCAGACCATCGAATTCCCGCTCAACGGCCTCATCCAGGGCTGGCAGGACGGCATCCCGGGGATGAAGGTCGGTGGCCGCCGTCAGCTGGTCATCCCGCCGGAGCAGGCCTACGGGCCGGCCGGTGCGGGCCACCGGTTGTCCGGCAAGACCCTGATCTTCGTCATCGATCTGGTCGGCGCGCGCTAGCGCATACTCAGCGCGGCGGCGGCAGCCGCAGCAGCAGCCGCACCCCGCCCAGCGGGCTGTTCTCCAACGCCGCGGAGCCGCCGTGCAACTTGGCCTGCTGGGCCACCAGCGCCAACCCGAGCCCCGACCCGGAGTGCGACGCCGAGGAGCCGCGGGAGAACCGCTCGAAGACCATCTGACGCTCGGCTTCGGGCACCCCGCTGCCGTCGTCGTCGATGGTGATCTGCAGCCCGTCGCGGGAACTGGTGGCCGCCAACAGCACCCGGCCGGCCCCGCCGTGTTTGACCGCGTTGGCGATGGCGTTGTCCACCGCCAGCCGCAACCCGGCGGGCAACCCGATGATGATGCAGGTCGGGGACGGCTCCAGCGTCACCTCCAGCCCCGGATAGACCCGCATCGCGTCGTGGGCGGCGCGGTCGAGCAACTCGGTGATGTCGACCGGGACGTGATCGTCGGCGGTGGACAACTCGCCCTGAGCGAGCCGCTCCAACGCGGTCAGCGTCGCCTCGATGCGCGACTGGGTGCGGATGACGTCGCCGAGCACCTCGGCGCGCTGCTCATCGGGCAGTTCCAGGGTGCTCAGCACCTCCAGGTTGGTGCGCATCGCGGTCAACGGGGTGCGCAGCTCATGGGAGGAGACCGCCGCGAAATCCCGGGCGCTGGCCAGCGCCTCCTTGGTGCGGTCCTGCTCCCGCCAGATCCGGCCCAGCATGCCCTTGACCGCCTCGGCGATCTCGACCGCCTCGGTGGCCCCGCGCACCTCGACCACCGGCTGCTCGTCGCCGGCGTCGATGAGCCGGGTCTGCTCGGCCAGCCGCCGCAGCGGACGCACCGCGAACGTGGCCAGCACCCAGCCCAGCACGGTGGCCGCACCGATCGCGAACGCGCAGATCATGATCACCCGCCGATGCAGGTTGGCGGTGTCGGCGATGGTGGCGTCGTAGGTGGCGCCCACCGCGATCGTCATCGGCCCCGGCCCGGGCACATCGACGGTGCGCACCCGGTAGCGCACCCCGTCGACCACGGTGTCGGCGTAGCCGATCGGCAGCGCCGGCAGCTGCACCGCCGACTTCGAGGCCACCTCGTCGCCGCGGCGCACGGTGATGACGACGTTCTGGTCCTTCGGCGAGCGCGGGATCTGGTCGAGGCCGCGGGGCAGGAACGGGATCGCGAAACCCGCCGCCTCATCCAGGCGACGGTCTAGCCGCTCCTTGCGGTCGTTGGTGATGCCGACCCAGACGATGGTGCCGACGATGAGCACCACGATCGCGGCGCCCAGCGCGGTCGCGAACGCCACCCGGGTGCGCAGCGACGGCGTGCGCGCGAACACCCGGGACAGCAGCCGGGGTCCGGGCGTCGTCGTCGCCGCCATGGTCACTGCATGCGCAGCACGAAACCCACACCGCGCACGGTGTGCAGCAGCCGTGGTGCGCCCCCGGCCTCGAGTTTGCGGCGCAGATAGCCGATGAACACGTCGACGACGTTGGTGTCGGCGGCGAAGTCATAGCCCCACACCAGCTCCAGCAGCTGCGCCCGCGACAACACCGCGGTCTTGTGCTCGGCCAGCACCGCCAGCAGGTCGAACTCCCGCTTGGTCAGATCCACGTCGACCCCGTTGACCCGGGCGCGGCGGCCCGGGATGTCGACCTCCAGCGGGCCGACGGTGATGGTCTCCGACGACGAGCTGGCCGCCGAGCCGCGCCGGCGCAGCAGCGCCCGCACCCGCGCCACCAGCTCCTTGAGCTCGAACGGCTTGACCAGGTAGTCGTCGGCGCCGGCTTCCAGCCCGGCGATCCGGTCGTCGACCGAGCTGCGCGCCGACAGCACACACACCGGCACGTCGTTGTCCATCGCCCGCAGCGCGGTGACCACGCTGACCCCGTCGAGCACCGGCATGTTGATGTCGAGCACGATCCCGTCCGGGCGGGTCTCGGTGGCGCTGCGCAGCGCCTCGGCCCCGTCCTTGGCCGTCGACACCTCGAACTGGAACAACCGCAGTCCCCGCTCCAGCGAGGCCAGCACGTCATCGTCGTCGTCGACAACCAGCACTCTCGGCGTGTTCCCACCTGCATCCATGCCGCCTATCTTGCCTGATTGCGCGGCGTTCGCGGGGACGGCGGGCCGTCGGGTGGCAGGATCGGAACCTTGGAAACCGCTGCGAGCACCGAACGCCCGGATCAGGCGCCACCGACGCCGCCGGCCGTCGCCGCCGCGCCCGCCCGCTCCCGGCCCGGCACCGACCTGCTGCGGCTGCTGCCCTACCTGCTGCCGTACCGGGCGCGCTGGCTGACGATGGTGGCGGTGGCGATCGTCAGCCTCGGCGCCACGGTCGCGATCCCGCTGATGACCAAGGCCGTCATCGACGGCCCGGTCCGCCACCACGACCAGCGCGGCCTGTGGATCCTCGGCATCGCCGCCACCGGCGTGGGCATCACCGAGGCGGTGCTGTGGTTCGTGCGCCGCTGGCTGGTCGCCCGCGCCACGATGGGCGTGGAGGCCGACATCCGCAAGGACCTCTACGCCCAGCTGCAGCGGCTGCCGATGTCGTTCCACGGGCGCTGGCAGTCCGGCCAGCTGCTGTCGCGGATCATGAACGACCTGGGCACCATCCGCCGGTTCATGTCGTTCGGGATGGTGTTTTTGCTGCTCAACTCGCTGCAGATCGTGGTGGTGACCGTGATCCTGCTGGTGCTGTACTGGCCGCTGGGGGTGGTGGTCGCGCTGTCGGTGGCGCCGGTGGCCGCCACCGTGCGCTACTTCCAGAAGATCTACACCCGGCTGTCGCGCGCCGCCCAGGACCAGGCCGGCCAGGTCGCCACCCACGTCGAGGAGGCCGCGCTCGGGGTGCGGGTGGTGCGCTCCTTCGGCCGGGAACGCTACGTCTACGACCGGTTCGACACCCAGGCCGTCGACCTCTACGACGCGGAGCTGCGCAAGGTCGCCGCCAAGGCCAAGTTCTGGACCCTGCTGGAGGTCATCCCCAACCTCACCCTGATCGTGGTGCTCGGGCTCGGCGCCTACGCCGCCGGCCACAACCTGGTCACCCTGGGCACCCTGGTCGCCTTCATCACGCTGATGCTGTCGCTGGTGTGGCCGATCGCCTCGCTGGGCTTCCTGCTGTCGATGACCCAGGAGTCGATGACCGCCGCCAACCGGGTCACCGAGATCTTCGACGCGCCCACCGAGATCACCGACGGCCCCCGCCGCAACGCACCGCCCGGCGGCCGGCTGGAACTCGTCGACGTCGGATTCCGCTTCCCCGACAGCGACGAGTGGGTGCTGCGCCACGTCACCCTCACCGTGGAGGCCGGGCAGACCCTCGCGCTCGTCGGCGCCACCGGCTCGGGCAAAACCGTGCTGGTCGGGCTGCTGTCGCGGCTCTACGACGTCACCGAGGGCGCCATCCGCATCGACGGGGTCGACATCCGCGACCTGCCGGTGCGCGTGCTGCGCAAACTGGTGGCCACCGCGTTCGAGGACCCCACCCTGTTCTCCATGTCGGTGGCCGAGAACGTGCGGCTGGGCCGGCCCGCCGACGACCCGGCCGACGACGCCGAGGTCGCCACCGCGATCGAGGTGGCCGCCGCCGACTTCGTCTACGACCTGCCGTTCGGGCTGGACACCCGCATCGGCGAGCAGGGGGTCAGCCTCTCCGGCGGGCAACGCCAGCGGCTGGCGCTGGCCCGCGCGCTGCTCGCCCGGCCGCGCATCCTGGTGCTCGACGACACCCTCTCCGCCCTCGACGTGCACACCGAGGCCCGGGTCAGCGCCGCGCTGCGCAGCGTGCTCGGCGATCTCACCGGGGTGGTGGTGGCCCGCCGCGCCTCCACCGTGCTGCTCGCCGACCGGGTGGCGCTGCTGCAGAGCGTCGGGGCGGCCCCGGCCACCGTCACCGCCGTCGGCAGCCACGCCGAACTGCTGGCCACCGTGCCCGCCTACCGCTACCTGCTGGCCGCCGACGACGAACTCGACGACGGCGCCGAACGCGACCCGGAGTGGTGCGCGGCGGAGAAACGCGACCGCCTCGACCGCGCCCAGCGGGAACGCGACGCCACCGACGCGGCCTGCGCCGAAGACGACCTGAGCGTCGCGGAGCGGCGATGAGCGACACCTGGCGGGGCCGGCTGGCCGACACCGAAGACCTGCCCATCGACGAGAGCCTGCCGCGCCGGCGGGAGGCGCGGCTGCTGCTCGGCTCGCTGCTGCGCCCGCACCGCTGGCTGGTGGCGGCGCTGGCGGTGGTGGTCGTGGTGGAGAACGCCGCGCGGCTGTCGGTTCCGCTGCTGGTGCAGCGTGGCATCGACAAGGGCATCCCGCCGATCGTCGACGGCGGCCCGGCGACCACCCTGCTGGCCATCATCGCCGCGGTGGGCGCGGCGGTGCTCATCCAGGCCGCCAGCCGGATGCTGTTCCTCAACGGGGCGGGCCGGGTCGGCCAGCGGGTGCTGCTG
Source organism: Mycobacterium sp. 1274756.6 (assembly GCF_001668625.1). GTDB lineage: Bacteria > Actinomycetota > Actinomycetes > Mycobacteriales > Mycobacteriaceae > Mycobacterium. Next base: position 361,946 of record NZ_LZLJ01000093.1, on the reverse strand, counting down.
GAACTGCGCCGCCGCGGCTTCGCCCACTTCCAGCGCCTCGACGTGCCGTTCCACGACCGCTACACCTCCGGGCGGGTGGTCAGCCGGCTGACCAACGACGTCGACGCCATCCAGGACCTGCTGGAAAGCGGCTTCGACAGCCTGGTCTCGGCGGTGCTGACCCTGGCCGGCACCGCGGTGCTGCTGGTGGTGCTCGACTGGCGGCTCGGGCTGATGTGCCTGGCAGTGTTCCCGGTGCTGGTGGGCCTCATCGGCTGGTTCCGGTCGGAGTCCTCGCGCACCTACCGGGCGGTGCGCGAAGCCGCCGCCCTCGTGATCGTGCAGTTCGTCGAGACCATGACCGGCATCAAGGCCGTCCAGGCCTACCGGCGCGAACCCCGCAACCAGCAGATCTTCGACGACATCGCCGACCGCTACCGCGCGGTCAACGAACGCACCTTCCAGCTGCTGGCGATCTTCATGCCCGGGGTGAAGCTGCTGGGCAACCTGACCACCGGGGTGGTGCTGCTCTACGGCGGCTGGCGGGTGCTCGACGGGCAGATGACGATCGGCACCCTGACCGCGTTCCTGCTCTACCTGCGGATGTTCTTCGAACCGATGCAGGAGATCAGCCAGTTCTTCAACACCTTCCAGTCGGCGGCCTCGGCGCTGGAGAAGCTGGCCGGGGTGCTCGCCCAGCGCCCGGAGGTCACCGATCCGCCCGACCCGGTCCCGCTGGACCGGGCCGCGGGCGCGGTGCGCTTCGAGCGGGTGCGGTTCGGCTACCTGCCCGACCGGCCGGTGCTGCCGGAGCTGGACCTGACCGTCCCGGCCGGGCAGACGGTTGCGCTGGTGGGGGCCACCGGCGCGGGCAAGACCACCGTCGCCAAGCTGATCGCCCGGTTCTACGACCCCACCGCCGGGGTGGCGCGCCTCGACGGGATCGACCTGCGGCAGCTGGCCCAGGCCGACCTGCGCCGCAACGTGGTGATGGTCACCCAGGAGAACTTCATGTTCACCGGCACCGTGGCCGACAACATCCGGTTCGGGCGGCCGGAGGCCACCGACGCGCAGATCCGCGCCGCCGCCGAGGAGGTGGGCGCCGCGGAGTTCATCGCCGATCTGCCCGACGGCTACGCCACCGACGTCGCCACCCGCGGCGGGCGGCTCTCGGCCGGGCAGCGTCAGCTGATCGCGTTCGCCCGGGCCTTCCTGGCCGACCCGGCGGTGCTCATCCTCGACGAGGCCACCTCCGCGCTGGACATCCCCAGCGAGCGGCTGGTGCAGCGGGCACTGCGCACCGTGCTGGCCGAGCGCACCGCGCTGGTGATCGCCCACCGGCTCTCCACCGTCGAGATCGCCGACCGGGTGCTGGTGCTCGACGGCGGGCGCATCGTCGAGGACGGCCCCCCGGCCCGGCTCATCGCCGCCGGCGACTCCCGCTACGCCGCGCTGCACCGGGTGTGGAGCCAGTCGCTGCAGTAAAAGAGGCTCAGCCCAGCCCGATGCGCCGGTAGCGCTGCAGCCGGGCGGCCAGCCGCTCGTCGTCGGGCCGCGCGCCGACCGCGGCGAGTTCGGCGGCGACCGCCCGGGAGAGCCGCTTGACGAAGTCGATCGGCTCGTCGGCGGCGTCGGGCCGCTCCGGCACGATCGCGTCGACGATCCCGGCGGCCAGCAGGTCCGCCGAGCGGATGCCCTGGCCCTGCGCCAACTCCGGGGCGTGGTCGGTGTCGCGGAAGACGATCGCGCTCGCGCCCTCCGGGGGCAGCGGCGCCAGCCAGCCGTGCTGGGCGGCGAGCACCCGGTCGGCGGGCACCATCGCCAGCGCCGGGCCGCCGCTGCCCTGCCCGAGCAGCACCGACACCGTCGGCACCTCCAACAACACCAGATCGGCCAGGCAGAACGCGATCTCGCTGGCCAGCCCGTCCTGCTCGGCGTCCACCGACAGCGTCGGGCCCGGCGTGTCGATCACCAGCACCAGCGGCAGCCGCAGCCCGGCAGCCAACGCCATGCCGCGGCGCGCCTCCCGCAGCGCGGCCGGCCCGGTCAGCCCGCGCACCCGGCGCTGACCCAGCAGCACCGCCGGCTGCCCGGAGAACCGCGCCAACGCCAGCAAGGTGGTGGCCGCCTCGGTGTCCCCGGTCGCCGACAGCAGCACCCGCTCGGTGGCGCCGTGGCGCAACAGCATGCCTGCCCCGGGGCGTTGCGGCCGGCGGGTCGCCAACACCGACTCCCAGGCCGGGACCTCGTCGACCCGGGTGGTCACCGGGGAGGCCGGGGCGGGCAGCGGCGCGTCGAGGATCACCTTCAGCGCCCGCACCAGGGTGCGGCGCAGCCACCGCAGCGGCACCACCCCGTCGATCACGCCGTGGGCCTGCAGGTTCTCGGCGGTCTGCACCCCGGACGGAAACTTCTCGCCGTAGAGGTGCTGATAGACCCGCGGCCCCAGAAAGCCGATGAGCGCGCCGGGCTGGGCGATGGTGACGTGCCCCAGTGAGCCCCAGGAGGCGAACACCCCGCCGGTGGTGGGGTGGCGCAGATAGACCAGGTAGGGCAGGTGGGCGCGTTTGTGCGCCTCGACGGCGGCGGTGATCTTGACCATCTGCAGGAACGCCACCGTGCCCTCCTGCATGCGGGTGCCGCCCGAGCACGGCGACGCCAGCAGCGGCAGCCGCCGCCGGGTGGCGTGTTCGACGGCGGCGGTGATCCGCTCGGCGGCGGCCACCCCGATCGAGCCGGCCAGGAAGCCGAACTCGCAGGCGATCACCGCCACCGGTCGCCCGTGCACCCGGCCTTCCCCGGTGACCACCGCCTCGTCGAGGCCGGTGGCGGCCCGCGAGTCGGCCAGCTCGGCGCGGTAGTCCGGGTCGGCGGCGGCCGGCGGCGGGCTGTCCCAGCTGGTGAACGAACCCGCATCGAGCACCGTGTCGAGCAACTGCAGGGCACCGATTCGTTCCACACCCCGACCCTAATAAGCTGACAGGATGATCGGCGAGGACGCGAAGCGATGGGGAGGGCGGCGCTGAATGATAGGTGTGACCCGCGACGGCAACGTCACGATCCTGGAACTGCAGCGCCCGGAGCGCCGTAACGCGCTCAACTCCGAACTGGTCGGCGGGCTGCGCGAGGCGGTCGAGACCGCCGCCGCCGAGGACGTGCGGGCCATCGTGCTGACCGGGGCGGGCACCGTGTTCTGCGCCGGGGCGGACCTGTCCGGCGACGCGTTCGCCGCGGACTACCCCGACAAGCTGATCGCGTTGCACAAGTCCATCGACGCGTTCCCGATGCCGGTGATCGCCGCGATCAACGGCCCGGCCATCGGCGCCGGGCTGCAGCTGGCCATGATCTGCGACTTGCGGGTGGTCGCCCCCGAGGCGTTCTTCCAGTTCCCGGTCGCCAAATACGGTCTCGCGCTGGACAACTGGAGTATCCGCCGGCTGACTTCGCTGGTGGGGCACGGCCGGGCCCGGTCGATGATGCTCACCGCCGAGCGGCTGCCCGCCGACGTCGCGTTGCAGACCGGGATGGCCAACCGGCTGGGGGATCTGGCCGACGCGACCGCCTGGGCGCACGAGATCGCCGGGCTGGCCCCGCTGGCGCTCAAGCACGCCAAGCGGGTGCTCAACGACGACGGCGCCTTCGAGGAGCAGTGGCCGGTGCACAAGGACCTGTTCGACCGGGCGTGGGGCAGTCAGGACGTCATCGAAGCCCAGGTGGCGCGGGTGGAGAAGCGCCCGCCACGGTTCCAGGGCGCTTAACGGCCGTGTTGAGAGCAGCGCTGCGGCTGACCGCGGGAACCGCCACCCTGGCGGCCGGCGGGTGGCTGATGCGGGCGCTGCACGGTGCACCCGAGGCGCTCGGCGCCGGACCGGCCGCGATCCGGGAGGTCGCGGAGGGCTCCCCGAACTACGTCGACGGGGCGTTCGTCAACGTCGACCCGGCGTCGATCTTCGAGGCCAACCTCGAACAGCAGTGGCTGGTGCTGCGCGACCTGCTCGGCGGGCGGGCGGCCAGCCGGCCCGGCGGGGAGATCCCGCTGGCGGTCCCCGCGACCGAGGGCACCGCCGCGCTGGCCGCCAGCTGGCTCGGGCATGCGACCGCACTGGTGGAGATCGACGGCTACCGGGTACTCACCGACCCGGTGTGGAGTGACCGCTGCTCGCCGTCGGATGTGATCGGCCCGGAGCGGCTGCACCCGCCGCCGGCGGCGCTGGACACCCTGGCCGCCCTCGACGCCATCGTCATCAGCCACGACCACTACGACCACCTCGACATCGACGCGGTGATCGCGCTGGCCCGCAGCCAGCGCGCCCCGTTCATCGTGCCGCTGGGGGTCGGCGCGCACCTGCGCCGCTGGGGCATCCCCGAGCACCGCATCGTGGAACTGGACTGGGGACAGAGCCACCGCCTCGACGAGCTCACCCTGGTCTGCACCCCGGCCCGGCACTTCTCCGGCCGGTTCCTGAGCCGCAACACCACCCTGTGGGCGTCGTGGGTGCTGCGCGGGCCGCGGCACCGGGTGTACTTCGGCGGCGACAGCGGCTACACCCGCAGCTTCGCCGAGATCGGTTCGCAGCACGGGCCGTTCGACCTGACCCTGCTGCCGATCGGGGCGTATCACCGGAGCTGGCCGGACATCCACATGAACCCCGAGGAGGCGGTGCGCGCCCACCGCGACCTCACCGACGCCGGGGTGCTGCTGCCGATCCACTGGGCCACCTTCCGGCTGGCGCCGCACGCCTGGGCCGAACCGGTCGAGCGGCTGCTGGCCGCCGCCGGCGACATCCCGGTGGCGGTGCCGCGCCCGGGCGGGCGGGTCGAACCGGAGGTGGGCGTCCGCGCCGAGCCGTGGTGGCGGTTGTAACCCGATGCCGATTCGCGCGGCGCTGGCCGCACTCCTGGTGTTGCTGATCGTCTCCGGCTGCTCCTCCGCCCCGCCGCCGCTGACCGACACCGCGCCGGACCGCTACGTCGGCACCGACATCCCGGGCGGCCGGGTCGACGACGCGGTGGACCGGCTCGACGAGCTGGCCGGCGACCTGATGGCCGACTCGGGCATCCCCGGCATGGCCGTCGCGGTGGTCCACGCCGGAAAAACGGTCTACGCCAAGGGCTTCGGTGTGCGCAACGCCCGGTTCCCCGATGACGCAGGAAACCGGGTGAACCCCGACACCGTCTTTCAGGTGGCGTCGCTGTCCAGCGCGCTCGCCGCGACGGTCGTGGCCCACCAGGTGACCGAGGACAGCGTCGACTGGGACACCCCGGCGGGGGTGTACCTGCCGTGGTTCGGTCTGTCGGAGCCCTACGTCAGCGACCACGTCAGCATCGCCGACCTGTTCGCGGGCCGCTCCGGGCTGCCCGCAGGCGCCGGCGACCGGCTCCAAGCCCTCGGCTACGACCGCAGACAGGTGCTGACCCGGCTGAGCCAACTGCCCCTGTCGGCGTTCCGGAACAGCTTCGCCGAGACCGACTTCGGTGTCACCGCCGGCGCCGAGGCGGTGGCCGCGGCGGCGGGAACACCGTGGGAGGAACTGTCCGCCAGCGTCCTGTACCGGCCGCTGGGCATGGACGCCACCAGCTCGAGCTACGCCGACTACACCCGCCGCCCCGACCGGGCGATCGGGCACGTCAAAGACGACGACGGCTACCGGCCGCGCTACCGCGGCGACCACGACCCGCAGTCGGCGGCCGCCGGGGTGAGCTCGTCGGCCAACGACCTGGCCCGCTGGCTGGCCATGGTGCTCGCCGGCGGCCGCTACGACGGCGGCTCCATCACCTCGGTGGACGCCCTGCTGCCCGCGGTCACCGCGCAGACCGTCGCGGTCCCCGCACCCAGCCCGGACGCGCGAGCGGCCTTCCACGGCTACGGATTCGACGTGAGTGTCACCTCCTCGGGCCGCACCCGGTACGGCCGCTCCGGCGGGTTCGCGCTCGGATCGTCGGCCGCGTTCGCGGCGCTCCCGGCCGCCGATGTCGGCATCGTCGTACTCACCAACGCCGCACCGGCCGGGGTACCCGAGACCCTGGTAGGCCAGTTCCTGGACCTGGTGCAGTACGGCGAACTGCGGGAGGACTGGGCCGGTTACTACCGCGACGCGCTGAGCGACCGCGACCAGACGCCGGGAACCCTGTCGGACACCAAGCCGCCGCACAACCCCGCCACCGCCGACCCGCTCAACCGCTACACCGGGGTGTACGCCAACGACTACTGGGGACCGGCGACCGTCACCGAACGGAACGGCACGCTGCTGCTGTCGCTGGGCCCGCACCACCGCACCGTGCCGCTGACCCATTGGGGCGGCGACAACTTCACCTTCCCGGTCGACGACGACACCGTCCCGCCGGGGACGCTGTCGATGGCCACGTTCACCCCGGACACCCTGCGACTGGAGTACTACGACCGGGACCGGCTGGGGATGTTCCTGCGATGACGACCGTGCTGGCACCCGAGGGCCTCACCGACGACGACGTCGCCCAGCGCGTCGCAGCCGGGCAGACCAACGACATCCCCACCCGCGCCGCCCGCACCGTCGGGGAGATCGTCCGCGCCAACGTCTTCACCCGGATCAACGCCATCCTGGGTGTGCTGTTTCTGATCGTGTTGACCACCGGGTCGCTGATCAACGGCATGTTCGGGCTGCTGATCATCGCCAACAGCGTGATCGGCATGGTCCAGGAGATCCGCGCCAAGCAGACCCTGGACAACCTCGCCATCGTCGGGCAGGCCAAACCGCTGGTGCGGCGCCGCTCCGGCACCGCCGAACTGGCGCCCAGCGAGGTGGTGCTCGACGACATCATCGAACTCGGCCCCGGCGACCAGATCGTCGTCGACGGGCAGATCATCGAGCACGCCAACCTCGAGGTCGACGAGTCGCTGCTGACCGGGGAAGCCGACCCGATCGCCAAATCCGATGGCGACGAGGTGATGTCGGGCAGCTTCGTGGTGGCCGGCAGCGGCGCCTACCGCGCCACCCGGGTGGGCCGCGAGGCCTACGCCGCGAAACTGGCCGAGGAGGCCAGCAAGTTCACCCTGGTCAAATCCGAGCTGCGCAGCGGTATCAACACGATCCTGCGGTTCGTCACCTACCTGCTCGTGCCCGCCGGGCTGCTGATCATCTACAGCCAGCTGTTCGTCAACAACCCGACCTTCGGCGCCACCCTGGCCGAGACGCTGCGTGACCTGGTCACCGTGCAACCGGGCTGGGGCGATTCGGCCCGCCAGCTGCGGGACCTGTTGGTCAGCACCGAATTCCGTGAATCGGTGCTGCGGATGGTCGGCGCGCTGGTGCCGATGGTCCCCGAGGGGCTGGTGCTGTTGACCTCGATCGCCTTCGCGGTCGGGGTGATCCGGCTGGGCCGGCGCCAATGCCTGGTGCAGGAACTCCCGGCGATCGAGGGACTGGCCCGCGTCGACGTTGTCTGCGCGGACAAGACCGGCACCCTGACCGAGAACGGGATGCGGCTGTCCCAGACCGTCGGGGTGGACGACGGTCGCGACGACCTCGCCGAGGTGCTCGCCGCGCTCGCCGGCGCCGACCCCCGGCCCAACGCGAGCATGGTCGCCATCGCCGAAGCGCACGGCGCGGCGCCGGACTGGACGGTCAGTGCGGTCGCGCCGTTCAAATCGGCCACCAAATGGAGCGGCGCATCGTTTGCCGGGCACGGGCATTGGGTGATCGGGGCGCCGGATGTGCTGCTGGACGCCGACGCGCCGGTGGTGGCGCAGGCCGAGGAGATCGGCGCGCAGGGCCTGCGGGTGCTGCTGCTGGGCGCCGCCGAGCGCGCCGTGGACGCCGCCGACGCGCCCGGCCGGGTGCGCCCGGTCGCGCTGGTGGTGCTCGAACAGCGGGTGCGGCCCGACGCCCGCGACACCCTGGACTACTTCGCCGCCCAGGACGTGACGGTGAAGGTGATCTCCGGGGACAACGCGGTCTCGGTCGGCGCGGTCGCCGAAACCCTGGGATTGAGCGGCGCCACCCGCGACGCGCGCCGGCTGCCCGACGACACCGTCGAACTGGCCGACGTCCTCGAGCAGGCCACCACCTTCGGGCGGGTGCGCCCGGATCAGAAACGCGCCATGGTGCACGCGCTGCAGACCCGCGGGCACACCGTGGCGATGACCGGCGACGGCGTCAACGACGTGCTGGCGCTCAAGGACGCCGACATCGGGGTGGCGATGGGAGCGGGCAGCTCCGCGGCCCGCGCCGTCGCCCAGATCGTCTTGCTGGACAACAAGTTCGCGACGCTGCCGTTCGTGGTGGGCGAGGGTCGCCGGGTGATCGGCAACATCGAACGGGTCGCGAACCTGTTTTTGACCAAAACCGTGTACTCGGTGCTGCTGGCGCTGCTGGTGGGTTTCGCCGGGCTGGGCGCCAAACTGTTCGGCGGCCACCCGCTGCTCTATCCCTTCCAGCCGATCCACGTCACGATCGCCGCCTGGTTCACCATCGGGATCCCGTCGTTCATCCTGTCCCTGGCGCCCAACAACGAGCGCGCCCGACCGCGGTTCGTGCGGCGGGTGATGACCGCGGCGCTGCCCTCCGGGCTGGCCGTCGGGGCGGCCACCTTCGCCTCCTACCTGGTCGCCTACCGCGGCCCGGGCGCCAGCGCGCAAGAGCAGATGCAGGCGTCGACCACCGCGTTCATCACCCTGCTGGTCGCCGGGGTATGGGTGCTGGCGGTGGTGGCTCGGCCCTACCAGTGGTGGCGGGTGGCGCTGGTGTTGGTCTCCGGCCTTGCCTATGTGGTGATCTTCTCCATTCCGCTGGCGCGCACCGTGTTCATGCTCGATCCCTCCAACGTCGCGCTGACCCTCGCCGGCCTGCTCATCGGGCTGGCCGGCGCCGCGGCCGTCGAAGCGTCCTGGTGGATCCAGGGCGCTGTTCTCGGTGAACAGCGCCAGATCTGGCGCAGGTAGGATCTGGCAACGCAACCGAACCGTTCCGTGACGGAAGGACCACGCTATGGGTTTCCTGGACAAGGCGAAGGACATGCTGTCGAAGAACGCCGACAAGGTCGACCAGGCGATCGACAAGGCCGGTGACTTCGTCGACGAGAAGACCGACGGCAAGTACCGCGACACCGTCGACAAGGTGCAGGACGCGGCCAAGAAGGCCGTCAACCAGTCCGACCCGGAGAACTAGCCGATGGCCAAGCTCTCCGGAGCGATCGACGTCCCGCTGCCGCCGGAGGAGGCCTGGGCGCACGCCTCGGACCTGAGCCGGTACCGGGAATGGCTGACCATTCACCGGCTGTGGCGCAGCCCGCTTCCCGACACGCTGGAGAAGGGCACCGTCATCGACTCGATCGTCGAGGTCAAGGGCATGCCCAACCGGATCCGGTGGACGATCGTGCACTTCAAACCGCCGCAGGCGATGACCCTCAACGGCGACGGCAAGGGCGGCGTGAAGATCAAACTGATGGCCAAGGTCAAACCCAAGGACGACGGCTCGGAGGTCAGCTTCGACGTGCACCTGGGCGGCCCGGCGCTGTTCGGCCCGATCGGCATGATCGTGGCGGGCGCGCTGCGCGGCGACATCCGCGACTCGCTGAACCAGTTCGTGACCGTCTTCGCCCCGCACTGAGCCACCACCCGTCCGGGCGGGGCCGGCGCACCCGTTAGTGTCGAACCATGCCCCGCCCCCAGCCCGGTTGGTCGGTCGCGTTCTGCGCGCTGATCGTGTCGGCGAGCACCTGGCTGCCGTGGGCCACAACCGGAACCGGCCGCGCCAACGCGATCGGCGGGGTGGTCGGTGACCTGCCGCGCCCGGACGGTTTCGGCAGCGGCCAGACGGTCCTGCTGCTCGCGGCGCTGCTGCTGGTGACCGGCGCCATGATCGGCCGCGGTCTCACCCCGAAAGGCGCCGCGGTTGCCGCGCTGACCATTTCGGCGTTGATCCTGGCGGTATCGACGCTCTACTACCGCCACCACGTCGCCGCCGAGGCGTCGACCGGCTACGGGATGTTCATCGGCGCCGGCGCTGCGCTGGCCGCGGCGGGCTGCTCGGTCTGGGCGCTGGTCGCGCAGTTGCGCGCCGACCCGGCGCGTCCTCAGTCGCCGCTGGGTTGACCGGTGGCGATCCGGTCGGTGTCGGCGGCGGCAGCGGGGCGGATCTGCCGCGGCGGGCGGGAGGGCACGTTCATCGGCCACCAGAACCAGCGGCCCATCAGTGCCGCGATCGACGGGGTCATGAACGAGCGCACGATCAGCGTGTCGAACAGCAGACCCAACCCGATCGTCGAACCCACCTGGCCGATCACCCGCAGGTCGCTGACCACCATCGACATCATGGTGAACGCGAAGACCAACCCGGCGGCGGTCACCACCTTCCCGGTGCCGCCCATCGCGCGGATGATGCCGGTATGCAAGCCGGCGTGGATCTCCTCCTTGAACCGGGACACCAGTAGCAGGTTGTAGTCCGAGCCGACCGCCAGCAGGATAATCACCGACATGGCCAGCACCATCCAGTGCAAGTCCATGCCGATGATGTGCTGCCAGATCAGCACCGACAGCCCGAAGGATGCGCCCAGCGACAGCGCCACCGTGCCCACGATCACCAGTGCGGCCATCAGCGCGCGGGTGATGATCAGCATGATGATGAAGATCAGGCACAGCGCCGCGATGCCGGCGATGATCAGGTCGTATTTGGAGCCGTCGCGCATGTCCTTGAAGACCGCGGCGGTGCCGCCGAGGGAGATCGTGGCGTCCTCCAACGGAGTGCCCTTGACCGCTTCGATCGCGGCCTGGCGGATCGGTTCGATATGGGAGATGCCCTCCTCCGACGCCGGGTCCCCGCGGTGGGCGATGATCATCCGCACCGCCTTGCCGTCGGGGGAGAGGAACATCTTCAGGCCGCGCTGGAAATCGGGGTTGTCGAAGATCTCGGGCGGCAGATAGAACGAGTCGTCGTTCTTGGCGGCGTCGAAGGCCTTGCCCATCTCGGTGGAGCCCTCGCCGAGTTCCTCCATCTGCTTGTACATGCCCGACATGGTGCTGTGCATCGTGTACATCATCGTCTGCATGGTCGACATGGTCTCGATCATCGGACCGAACTGCGCCACCATCTGCGGCATCAGCATGTCCATGTTGTGCATGTTGCCGATCATCGAGTCCATCGTCTCGGTCATCACGTCGATGCCGTCGATGGTGTCGAAGATCGACCGCAGCGACCAGCACACCGGGATGTCGAAACAGTGTGGCTCCCAGTAGAAGTAGTTGCGGATCGGGCGGAAGAAGTCGTCGAAGTCGGCGATGTGGTCACGCATCTCGTGGATGGTGCCCTGCAACTCGTCCATGTCGGTGACCATCTCGTGGGTGATGCCGCTGAGTTCACTCATCATGGCGTGCATGCGCCGCATGGTGGCGACCGTCTTGCCCATCTCGTTGGCCTGGGTGAGCATGTCGTCCATCCGGTCCTTGAGGAACTTCATGTTCTGCATCTGACCGGCGCCTTGCATGCTGATCATGAACGGGATCGAGGTGTGCTCGATCGGGGTGCCCTGCGGTCGGGTGATGGCCTGGACCCGAGCCACGCCCGGCACCCGGAAGACGGCTTTGGCGATCTTGTCCAGCACCAGGAAGTCAGCGGAGTTGCGCATGTCGTGATCGGCCTCGAGCAGCAGCATCTCCGGGTTCAGCCGGGACTGGGAGAAGTGGCGGTCGGCGGCGGTGAACCCGGCGTTGGCCGGGATGTCCTGCGGGATGTATTGGCGGTCATCGTAGTTGGTGCGGTAGCCGGGCAGCGCCGCGAGCCCGACGATGGCCACCGCGATCGACGCGGCCAGCACCGGGCCGGGCCAGCGCACGATGACGGTGCCCACCCGGCGCCAGCCGTGCACCTCGAGTTTGCGTTTCGGGTCGAACAGGCCCCAGCGCCCGCCGACGGTCATCACCGCGGGTCCGAGGGTCAGGGCCACCACGACACCGACCATGATGCCGACCGCGCAGGGCACACCGAGGGTTTGGAAGTAGGGCATGCGGGTGAAGCTCAGACAGAACACCGCGCCGGCGATGGTGGAACCGGAGCCGAGGATGACGTGCGCGGTGCCGTTGAAGCTGATGTAGTAGGAGTCCTCGCGGCTGTAGCCGGCCTGGCGGGCCTCCTGATAGCGGCCGATCAGGAAGATGCCGTAGTCGGTGCCCGCGGCGATCGTCAACGACACCAACAGGTTCACCGCGAACGTCGACAACCCGATGATCTCGTAATGGCCGAGGGCGGCGACGATGCCGCGTGCCGCACTCAACTGCAGCCCGACCATCAGCAGCAGCATGATCACCGTCGTGATCGAGCGGTAGACCAGCATCAGCATCGTGATGATGACCAGGAAGGTCACCAGCATGATCTTGAGCATGGTCCGGTCACCGGCATGGTTCATGTCGGCTTGCAGCGCACCGGGACCGGTGACATAGACGGTGATCCCGTCCGGTGGCGGGTAGTCCTCGATGACCCCGCGCACCGACTCCACCGACTCGTTGGCCAGCGACTCGCCCATGTTGCCGGCGAGGTTGATCTGGACGTAAGTGGCCTTGCCGTCGGTGCTCTGCGCCCCCGCCTCGGTGAGCGGATCACCCCAGAAGTCCTGCACGTTCTGCACGTGCGGGTCGGCGCGGAGTCGTTCGAGCAGCTCGTCGTAGTAGTCGTGGGCGTCGCGGCCGAGGGGCTCCTCGCCCTCGAGGACGATCATCGCGACGTTGTCGGTGTCGCCCTCCCCGAACAACTCGCCCATCTTGGTCATCGCCTTCATCGAAGGCGCTTCCTTGGGGCTCATCGACACGGTGCGTGCCTGACCGACGTCCTCCAGCGACGGGATCGCGGTGTTGAGCACGAACACCAGCAGCAGCCAGATCAGGATGATCGGGATCGCCAGCCGCCGGATCCAGCGGGCGAAGAACGTGCGGTCGGTGTTGCCGCGGGAGTGACTCATGCCGACTTCGAGAAGCAGTAGATGTAGGCGCTCACCTCGTGGGCCGTCCTTTCGTCCTTGACCTCGCCGTTCGCGGTGATGCGGCAGCCGATGAAGTCGCTGCTGCCCTGGGCGACGATGTTGCCGACCATCGCCGGGGCGTTGGTGACGAGCGTGACCGACCAGGGCAGGGTCGCACCGTTGACCTGGTTGGTCTGGCCTTCGTCATCGAAGTAGTTGATGTCGGCGACCGCACCGGGCGGGCCGAAGATCTCGTAGGTGACGCGCTTGGGGTTGGAGTTGTTGCTGTCGTCGGTCATGCTGCCGGCGTAGGTCTCCGGAACATGGGAACCGAAGATCTTGCGCACCTTCCACACGGAGTAGCCGCCGACGACGAGCACCGCGACGATCACCAGCGGGATCCAGATTTTGGACAGCGCGGCAAACAGGGGGAACTGTCTCATTTCAGATCACCGTCGCACGGTTCGGTTGGGGCAGACCGGATTTGAGTTGGGCGTAGGCGGCGCGGATCGCCTCGACGAGCGCGGGGCGCGACGATGCGGTGTCGGCTCCGGCGTTGAGGTGCTGTTCGATGACGGCCAGGGCGATCGCGCTGGTGGTGTGGAACACCAGCCGTGGGTACAGGTCGGTGTCCGGGTCGGTGCCGGTGCGCCGGCCGATCTCGGCCAACATCGCCTGGGACGTCGAGTCGTTGGCCGCCACATGCTGGGCGATCAGGGCGGGGTGGGCGGCCATCAGCCGGGTCACCGCGATCATCCGGTCCAGTCCGGCGGCGGACTCGACGAACTCCACCTGTACGGCCTCCAGCGAGTCGAGTAGCGCTTCGTCGGGGCTGCGGTCGCGGAACGCCTCGACCAGCTGCTGGGCGGATTTCTCCAACTCGAACAGCACCGCGTCTTCCTTGCAGGAGAAGTAGTTGTGGAAGGTGCGGGTGGAGACGTCGGCGGCCTCGGCGATCGCCTCGGCGGTGACGGCGTCGAGGCCGCGTTGCACGGCCAGGTCGAGCGCGGCGCGCCCGAGGGCCTCTTTGGTGGCGAACTTCTTGCGCTCGCGCAGACTGCTCTCCGACATTTAGCGAAGCCTGCCCTACGTTGCAGAAGTAGGCAAGTTTGCTCGACAACGCAAAGTTTGTGACGTGCGTCACCGCTGGTGGAAGGCTAGAGCACCGGCGGGACCGGGCAGTGCAGCACACCGCAGATGGTGCGCAGCAACTCCGATTCGGCGACCGTGACCACGCCGTCGGCGGTCACCGTGGTGACCGCCGCGTTGACCACGGCGGCCTTGTCCGCGCCGACCAGTCCGTCGATCACCGGCCAGACCTGCTCCAGTCCCCGCACCCCGTCGGTGGGCAGCAACGGGATGGCCTCGCCGGGATAGGCGACGGCGATACCGGCCCGGAACGCGGCGGTGGCTGCAGTCGGATCGTCGTTGCCGGTCTGGGCCAGCACGGCCAGCAGGTGACAGACCGCGGTGCGCGCCGAAGCGAGGCTCTGGCGCCTGCTCCGCCACGGCGACGTCGACGCCACCGATTCGTTGAGACCGACGAAGATCAGGGTGCCCAAGCAGTATTCGAAGACGTCGAGCCGGCCGTCGGCGTTGATCAGCTCACCGACGACGGCCATCAGTTGCTGCTGCTCGGGCTGGGAGTGCCCGCGCAGCGCCGGGAACGCGATCGAGGCGAGCGGAAGACGCAGCCGAGGGTCCAGCGTCGCCAGTTCGGCGCCGCAGTTCCAGGCCTGGTCGGCGAGTTGGCTGCCGTGGGCGCGGGCCACGATCTGGTGCTGGGTGCGCCGGATCTTCTCGTCCCGGTCGAAGATCAGCGCGTAGACCAACGGCACCGCCGTCGCCCGGTTGTGGGCCCACTGGGCGAGTTTCGGCGGGATCGCTTCGCGCAGTTGCGCGCCGGCCCGGTAAGACGCGGCGGCGGGGTTGCCGACCGCGGAGGCGTAGTCGCGGCCGCCCGAGGTCTGGGTCGGCGGACGCCAGGGCGCTCTGGCGGCCGTGGCGGCCGGCGCCGCGGCCAGACCCATCGATCGGGCGTCCTCGGCCATGCCGTCGGCGGGCTGGACCTGCCAGTGCCGTTTGAGTTGTTCCAGTTCCGCGGGGTTGAAACCGGGCTCGAGCACCCGGATGCGCTCCAGCAGTGGGGGGTGGGTGGCGAACAGCGAGGAGATCCGCAGCCCCGGACCGAACAGCATGTGGCTGACGTCCTCGGTGCGCGGGCTGTCGAGCTGGGATCCGGCCGGAAGCCCGCCGATCTTCTTGAGTGCACCGGTCAATCCGGCGGTCTGCCGGGTGAATTGGACGGCGGAGGCATCGGCGAGATACTCCCGCTGGCGGGAGACCGCTGCTTTGATCAGGCGCCCGAAGAAGACCCCGATCCAGCCGACCAGATACAGCACCAAGCCGAGGATCATCAGCGGTGCCGCACCGCGGTCGCGACTGGAGGCGCCGCGCGTGCCGAACAGGATCCGGCCCACAACGGCCAACGCGATGATCCCGGAGACCACGCCGATCAGCTTGAGGCTCAACCGCATATCGCCGTTGACGATGTGGCTGAACTCGTGGGCGATCACGCCCTGCAGTTCGTCGCGGTTGAGTCGGTCCAGTGAGCCCTGGGTCACGCAGACCGCCGCATCCGCGGGGGTGTAGCCGGCGGCGAAGGCGTTGATGGCCTGCTCCTGCGGCAGGTAGTAGAGCACCGGCACCGGTGTGCTGGAGGCGATCGCGACCTCTTCGACGACATTGCGGTAACGCTGCAGCTTGGGGTCGGCGGGCATATCCGGAACCCGGACCCCGCCCAGGCTTTCGGCGACCTTGGTGCCGCCGCCCTGCCGCAGCGTCAACGTCTTGACCACCGACACGCCGCAGATCAGCGTCAGCACGCCGATGCTGACCAGGAGCACCGTGGCCACCCGTTGCTCGGGGAGGACGAACGGCATGACCGCGAGGTTGGCGACCGCGGTGATCGCCAACACCGCCGCGACGAACAGCAGCACCATCCGGTTGGACGCCGCGCGGACCTGCCGCTGGCGTTCGAAGAAGTCCATGGCGGATCAGAACTGGATGCGAGGAACCTCGCGCACTTCCGGGCCGGTGATCTCCAGCTGCGCGGCCGGGGTGAAGCCGAACGCGCCGGCGAACAGCACCGACGGGAACACCTCGCGCTTGTTGTTGTAGTTCATCACCGCGTCGTTGTAGGCCTGCCGGGCGAAGGCGATGCGGTTCTCGGTGGAGGTCAGTTCCTCGGAGAGCTGCATCATGTTCTGGCTGGCCTTGAGGTCCGGGTAGGCCTCGCGGAGCGCGAACAGTCGGCCCAGCGCCCCGGTCAGTGCGCCTTCGGTGGCCGACAGCTGGCCCATCGCGGCCGGATCGCCGGGGTTGGCCGACGCGGTGGCCTTCGCCGAGACCGCGGCGTTGCGAGCCTGCACCACGGCTTCCAGCGTCTCGCGCTCGTGGGCCAGGTAGGCCTTCGCCGTCTCGACGAGGTTGGGGATCAAGTCGTGGCGACGGGTTAGCTGCACGTCGATCTGGGCGAACGCGTTCTTGAACGCGTTGCGCAGCCGGACCAGTCCGTTGTAGATGCCCAACAGCATCAACCCGAACAGCACCACGAGGGCGACGATGACGATCAACGCGATGACCATAGTGTGTGTACCTTTGCTGCTCTGGGGCGGGGCCTGATCATTCTCGCACAGTGGGCGCGGGTCGGTCGGCGGTAATTTCGTTCCGGTGCGCGGCGCGTTCGCCTGGGTGGGGTGTCGAGGATCAACCGAAGTCACCGTCAACCCTCAGCCGAAACACGGTCAGCCATCACCGCCGCGCGAAACCAGCAGAGTGCCCCCGACAGGATTCGAACCTGTGACACCGGCTTTAGGAGAGCCGTGCTCTATCCCCTGAGCTACGGGGGCGGGGGACGTCTTCGAATAACGGACTAAAACCTCACCGATTGGCGCGACCAGCAGATTTTAGCGATGTCATCGGCGTCCTCCTGCCGTTCCGGACGAGCTGACAGGAGATGTCGGCTGGTCAGGATGTGGCGGGTGTGAGTTTAGCTGGCACGACAAATGCCACGCGACGTCTCGGTCGGCGGGGTCGGCGTGGGATGACCCTAGTCGTGGTATCCGCCGTTAGGCAGCTCGCTCGTGAGGTTGTCGTCGCCGGTGCAGGTAGGCGGTGATGGCGGGTTGTCGTGCAGTTGAAGCCGTGCGATCTCGCTCGGCGCCGTAGGCGTCAGCCTGGCGGGGCGCGGCGGATTTCCTGCTCACGGTGGGTCGCCCCGGTCATGCCACTGGTAGCCAATCAGCCCCCGGTGGTGTCCGGAAGCGGTGTCATGCGTGTACTGGGCCGAGGACCTTGAGTTGGCCAAGGCTCACCTGAGCCCGGCCAGCATCGACATCGGCGCGACACCGGCCGAGAAGGTCATGGGTAACGGGATCCGGATCGGCGCGCTTCGATTCGCCGGATGATGTCGTGTACGCGATGGTCGCGGACCAGCAGAGGATCGGTTGCCGCGGTGAGGACACCTCGCAGCAGGCTATACACGTTCCAGCCGGCAGGTGCCATTGCTCGTCCCGCCCGAGCGCAGATCGAGTCGGCAACCACCAGACCCGCATCCTCGGCGCTGATGCGGCGGTTCAACGGCCACGGCAGCATCGCGCCGAGGTCGCGACCGATCTCGTCATCGTCGATGGCGCGGTGGGTCATATCGGTGTCGACGACACCGAAATACACCACACCCGCCGACGCGTCGGTCGGGCCGAGTTCCATGCGTAGCGCGCGGCCCATCTGTTCGACCGCGGCTTTGCTGATCATGTAGGGAGATCCGCCCGCGCCCGGGGCGAACGCGGCCACCGATGCGATCACCGTGACATGGCCGCTGTTGGCGATCACCTGCTCCAGCGCGGGCCGGATGGTGTTGAAGGCGCCGGTCAGGTTGATCCCGATGACCCGGTCGAACTCGTCACCGTCCATGGTGCGCAGCGTCGACGGCTCGGGGACGACACCGGCATTGGCCACCACCACGTCGATCCGGCCGAAGTGGTTGGTGACCTCGGCGATTGCGTCGGCTATACCGGCACGGTCGCGGACGTCGACCGCCAGCCCGATGGCGTCGCGCAGGCCCGTCGCGGCCTTGTCCGCCTTGGTGCCGTCGACGTCGAGCAGCGCGATCCGCGCCCCCCGGGCGTCGAGAATCTTCGCCGCGGCCAAACCGATGCCCTGTCCGGCACCAGTGATCACGGCCACCTTGTCTCGGACGTCATAGTGGGTCATGAGCTCACCTCGTAGGATTCCCGGTCGAATTTGCGTGTGCGGTAGCGATATTCGAAGCTCCAGTCCGGGTAGAGACCCGCATTGTTCCCCTTGTCGTTGGTGTAGCAGCTCTTGCAGCCGCCGGTCACCCAGACGGTCGACTGGCTGCGTGACTCGACATCGGCGACAAAACGGTCCTGCACCTCGTGGCGCACCTCGACGCGGTTCAAGTCCCGGTCCGCCTCGGGCAGCACCAGGTGCATGAAATTGAAGAACGGCGTCGCAACCGGCTCGCCGGGCAGGTAGTGCAGGGGGCACCCCTTCCCCGTCGAACTGCACGTTGCGGGCGGTGACGGCGTGTGCCTGATCGGCGTACGTGGGTACATATGACTGGTCATCGGTGAACTCGCTCGCCATATCTGGTACCGACCCATTCTGGAATCGGCGTATATCTCTTGAATCGAATGATTCCTGATACCCTGAACGCGTGTCAAGGAGCGATGGAGATACCGGCGTGTACGGGGGCCGAACGCTGAGCGACCGTGTCGAAGACCGTCGCCGTCAACTCATCGTCGCCGGCTACCGCATCCTTGCTGACGAGGGTGGATCCGCCCTGACCATGCGCGCGGTGACACGCGAGGCACAGCTGAGTCCCCGCTATTTCTATGAGAGCTTCTCCAGTCGCGACGAACTGCTGGTCGCAATCTTCGACGATGCTGTGCAGCGGGTGCGGGCCGTGGTCGTCGAAGCCGTCCGCGCCGCCGATCACCACCCGGCCGCCCGGATCCGCGCGGCGTTCGATTCCGCCGCGGCCTTGTTCGAGGACGACCCTCGGATTGTGCGGGTCGCCCTGCGCAACGCGTTCGCCGAGAACGCGTTGCGCGACCACGCGTACTCCGTGCTGCCCAATTTCGTTCTGACCACCGCATTCGGACTCGCCGGCGGGGTCTCGGTCAACACGGTCGCGCTGCGACTCGACGTGAGCGCGTTGTCCGGTTCGGTGGTGACGCTGTTCCTGGACTGGACCGAAGGCCGACTCAACGCCACCCGCGCCGAGTTGGTCGACTACCTCACCGACATGGTGGACGGCATGGTCTGCAGGCAGGCCGAGGCGATGGGTCAGCTGACCGGCGCTCCGTGAGCTCGGCGTTGGCCACCGTGGTGAATTGATCGAATGAGGTTGTTACGCCGGTCGGGCCGGCTGATCTGCTGCGCCGATCCGTTCGGCGACGAATCGGGTGATGTCGGCGAGCACCGCGGCGCTTTCCGGAAGGAACGGTAACTCCTGTGGGAATGCGTGCAGCTGGCCTCGCCAGATCTGCAGACTGCACGGCACGCCGGCGGTTGCGAGGTGCCGCGCCAGCAGTTCGGAATCCGGGCGCAGCACCTCTGATCCGCCGACGACGAGCAGGGCGGGAGGCAGCTTACCCAGAAGTGGGCTGTCGACGGGGGACAGTCGACATTGGGTGAGTGGGTGGGGCGCGGCGCCCAACCCGAAGAGTTTCTCCGTCGGCTTGATCGGTATGACGGGGTCGCGGGCGGCGTTGCGGTGCGACAACTTGCTCTCGCAGTTCAGATCATAGATCCCGGAACAGCTGAAAATCCCTGCATGCGCAGGTAATCCACGTTCGGCGGCGCGCAGTGCAGTCGCGAAAGCGAGAAAGCCCCCGGGATTCACCGCCGAACCCGATCGTGGCAGCATTGCCGCCGTTGGTCAGCAGCCAGCGGTAGGCGGTCAGGCAGTCCTCGATTGGTCGATCGATCGAGGTGTCCGGAAGTTGCCGGTAGGCGATGTGCAGCACTGGCAGGCCGGTCTACCTTGCGTGCCGCGCGACGACGGCGCGATGGCTCCCCAGCCCGCCCATGGCGAATCCGCCTCCGCCGTAGATACAGGATGACGCCGTCGGAGATCGGCGTGTGCGCTCCCTTCGTCCTGACCAGTTCGCCCCTGAACCCGTGCCACTTGATCGGCTCGCGGTCGACGCCGGTGGCCCGCTGCAGAAAACCGGCAACCGGATCGATCGCGGCGAGAGCCCGCATGCTGGCCCGGTTCACCGGGACACGGCTCGACGTCGGCCGCAGCCCGGGCCAAGGCGTAGGTCACCTTGGCCGTCCAGCTGATACGTCCGTCCGTGGAATACGACCGGCGCTGCACGTCGCTGTAGGTCATTCGGTGGCCGTGCGGGACAGGAGCCGGTCCAGCTTCGACTCGATCGCGCCGAGTCGGTCCGTGTCGAGTGGCGGCTCGCGCTCGAGCAGCAGCAGGTCGATGATCTGCTGTGCGGTTGCGCGGACGCGCACCGATCGGCCCGCCGAGATGTGGCCGCGGACGGTGTGCTCCAGGGCGCCGAAGACCATATCCCGCAGGATCGCGGCCGGGGTGTCCGCGGGCAGGTGGCCGTCGGTCTGTAGTTCCTTGATCAGGGCGACGAACAACCGGGTGTAGTCGCGGCTACGCGCATGCATGGTCTTGGCAAGCTCGGAAGCGGGGGCGTTCTGGGCGTGATGGACGAAGACGTTGATCAGGTCCCAGTCGGTTTCCATCCGGTGGGCCCAGCCGTCGACGAGGAGCCGGAACCGCTCGACCGCGGTGCCGGGGCGGAGCAGCGAGCGTTCGGCCTCGGACTGCAGCAGGTCGTAGAAATCGCTCATCACGGCGGTGAGCAGGCCGGCCTTGTTGCGGTAGTGCAGGAACACGGTCCCCTCGACGACACCGGCCCGTCGGGCAATCTCGGCGCCGGTGGCGTCGAAACCGTACTGGCGGAAGCACTGGTCGGCGGCGGCGCGGATCGCACCGCGGGTCCGGTCGCCACGTGTCTGGGAGTCGACATGAGTAGTGCTCATATTCAAAATTATTGCACGCGAGTCACGATCAGGCCCAGCACGTTTGACACTGGGCGAGATATATGTCTCACTTATATGAGTGCCACTCAGGTTGTCGTGAGTGACACTCATGAAAGGTGGCCGGATACGGTGGCTAGGTTTCGGACGCGGGTAGATCCCGGCGGCGACGACTTCCGCACGAATCGCGCGGCCATGCTCGCACTCGTCGACGAGCTGCGCGGGCTGGAAGGCCGGGCGCGGACCGCGTCCGAGCGGTCAGCGGACCGGTTCACGGCGCGCAACCAACTGTTGCCGCGTGAGCGGTTGGCGCGGCTGCTCGATCCGGGGGCACCCTACCTCGAACTGCAGAACCTGATCGGTTACGCGATGGCCGAGGACGGGCTGCGCGACGCCGATCGGGCGACCTCGGTACCCGGGGGCAGCTTGCTCGCCGGCATCGGTTTCATCTCGGGTGTCCGCTGCGTGGTCGTGGCCAGCGATTCCGGCATCAACGCAGGCGCGCTCTCGGCGGCCTCCCTGAACAAGATCATGCGCAGCCAGCGCATCGCCCTGCAGAACCGGTTGCCCTTCGTGCATCTGGTGGAGAGTGCGGGCGCCAACATCCCGGCCTACCGGGTGGAGGGTTGGGTGCTGGGTGGCGAGATGTTCGCCAACCTGGCGCGGCTGTCCGCGGCGGGGCTGCCGGTGATCACGGTGTTGCACGGCTCATCGACCGCGGGCGGGGCCTATATGCCCGGGTTGTCGGATGTGGTGATCGGGGTGCAGGGGCGTGGCAAGGCGTTCCTGGCCGGCCCGCCTCTGCTCAAGGCGGCCACCGGTGAGATCGCCACCGACGAGGATCTCGGCGGTGCACAGATGCACGCCGACGTCTCGGGCCTGGTGGAGTACTTGGCCGAGGACGACAACGACGCCATCCGGCTCGTCCGCGAGGCCGTCGCGCGCACCGGCTGGGGGAGCAGGCAGCTGCGCGATGTTCCGGCCGGATTCGCCGACCCGGCTTACGATCCGGATGAGCTGGCCGGGGTGGTACCGGTCGACTACCGCCAGCCCTACGACGTCCGCGAAGTGGTCGCGCGCATCGTCGACGGATCCGATTTCACCGACTTCAAGGGCCGTTACGGCTCCCAGACGATATGTCTCGAGGGTGAGGTGCACGGCCGCACGGTCGCCTTCATCGGCAACAACGGCCCGATCGACAACGAAGGCGCCACCAAGGCAGCGCATTTCATCCAGCACTGCAGCCAGGTCGGTACGCCGATCACGTACCTGCAGAACACCACCGGCTTCATGGTGGGCACCGCCTACGAACGCGGCGGCATGATCAAGCACGGATCGAAAATGATTCAGGCCGTGTCGAATGCCACCGTTCCGCAGTTCACCTTCATGCTCGGCGCCAGCTTCGGTGCAGGCAACTACGGTATGTGCGGGCGCGGCTACGGGCCACGCTTCCTCTTCGGCTGGCCGAGTGCGCGAATCGGTCTGATGGGGTCCGAACAGGCTGGGATGACGATGCGGATCGTGGCCGAGGCGGCCGCCAAACGGCGGGGCATCGAGGTACCCGAGGACGTGCTCAAGGCCAACGAGAGCGAGGTGGCCTCGCTGCTCGAGCGCCAGGGCGACGCGTTTTACGTCTCCGGACGCGGCGTCGACGACGGCGTGATCGACCCCCGCATGACCCGCAACGTGCTCGGCTTCGTACTCTCGACGGCCGACGAGGCCGCGCAACTTCGCGCCCGACCGGTCACCTTCGGCGTGGCCAGGATGTGAGTCGACCATGACCACTATGCCTCTCGAAATAGATGGACTGCTCCTGAGTGAATGCAGCGGAGTTCTGCTCGTCACCCTCAACCGGCCCGAACACCGCAACGCGCTGTCGGCCGACGTACTCGACGGGCTGGTCCGGATTGCCGAGTACGTCGAGAAATCCCAGTTGCGCGCCGTGGTACTGCGAGGCGTAGGTGAAACATTCTGCGCCGGCGGTGATCTGAAGTCCTTCCGCGACGTCTTCCAGGGCGACAATCCGGACCGGGCGCACATCGCCGCGGCGAACCGCAACTATGGCACCGCGCTGGCGGCCTGGGACCGGCTGCCTGTCGCCGTCATCGCCGCGGTCGACGGGGCCGCGATGGCCGGCGGCATGGGCCTGGTGGCGATCGCCGACATCGCGATCTGCACGGCATCGGCGCGGTTCGCGCTCACCGAGACGAAACTCGGCCTGACGCCCGCGCAGATCTCTCCGTTCGTCGTCGCCCGGATCGGGCTGCACCACGCCCGGCGTCTGATGCTCACCTCGGCGGTCATCGGCGCCGAAGAAGCCATGCGGCTGTCGTTGATCGACGAGGTCGTACCCGACATAGAAGCGCTCGATGCCGCGGTGGAGCGAACGGTTAACCAGGTGTTGCGATGTGCGCCGGAAGCCAACGCGCTCACCAAAGAACTTGCCCATGCGGCACTGGAAATGGAGCTGGAGGACCTGTTGGACCATGCCGCGCTGCGGTTCGCGGACACGATGGTCGGACCCGAGGCACATGAGGGGGTTGCCTCGTTCTTCGGCAAGCGGGATCCGGAATGGGTGAAGACCGTATGAGATTCGACACCCTACTGATCGCCAACCGTGGCGAGATCGCGGTGCGGGTGATCCGCACCGCCCAGGATCAGGGCTATCGGACCGTTGCGGTGTACTCCGATGCCGACGCCGATGCCCCGCACGTGTCGGCCGCTGACACCGCGGTGCACCTGGGTCCTGCTCGGGCCAGCGAGTCCTACCTCGACGCGGACAAGATCATCGCCGCGGCGAAAGCCTCTGGAGCACAGGCAGTTCACCCCGGATACGGGTTTCTGTCCGAGCGTGCCGAGTTTGCCCAAGCCTGTGCCGATGCTGGCATCGTGTTCATCGGGCCGACCCCCGAGGCGATCCGCGCGATGGGCGACAAGGCCGCGTCCAAACGGTTGATGGCCGATGCGGGTGTGCCCATGCTGCCGGGCTATCAGGGCGAGGATCAATCCGACGAACGGCTGCTGGTCGAGGCCGCGCGGGTCGGTCTGCCGCTGATGGTCAAAGCGTCGGCCGGTGGCGGCGGCAAGGGTATGCGGCTGGCGACCCGACCGGACGAGGTCCCGGACGCCATCGCGGCCGCGCGACGGGAAGCGTTGTCGGCCTTCGGCTCCGATGTACTACTGTTGGAGCGGGCCCTCTTCGGCCCCCGACACGTCGAGATCCAGGTGCTCGGTGACGAGCACGGCAATGTGATCGCGCTGGGAGAGCGCGACTGTTCGGTGCAGCGCCGCCATCAGAAGGTGGTCGAAGAGTCGCCCAGCCCGGCGCTGACCCCCGAACTGCGACAGAAGATGTGCGACGCCGGCGTGGCCGCCGCCGCCAGCATCGGGTACGTCGGTGCCGGGACGGTCGAGTTCCTGCTCGACGCTGACGGCGAGTTCTACTTCCTTGAGATGAACACGCGGTTGCAGGTCGAACACCCGGTGACCGAATTCGTGACAGGGCTCGACCTGGTCGACGCCCAGTTGCGGATCGCCCAGGGCGAACAGCTTCAACTCGCGGGCGGCGATGTCGAGCTAGGCGGCCACGCCATCGAGGCCCGCCTGTACGCCGAGGACCCGTACAACGACTACCTGCCGGTGACCGGTGACGTCGTCGCCTTCGAACCGCCGGTGGGCGATGGTATCCGGGTCGACTCCGGGATCGCAACCGGAAGTACCGTCGGCAGCCACTACGATCCGCTGCTGGCCAAGATCATCGCGCACGGCGCGAACCGCGAACAGGCACGGCGCCGCCTGATCAGCGCGCTGGAACGCACCAGAATCTTCGGGCTCACCACCAACCGCACCTTCCTGATCGACATCCTGCGCCACGACCGGTTCGCCGAGAGCGAGGCCACCACGGCGTTCCTCGATCAGGTCAGCCTCACCGAGCGGCGCGAGCCCTCGACCCGACACCTTGCTGTCGCGGCGGGCTGGCTGCACCGGGAACGGGAACGCGCCGCCGCCCGCCGAACGCCCGGGCTTGCGGGCTGGACCAACGGCGCCGAGATGCATTCGGTGATGGTCCTGGGCGGCGAGGAGATTCAGCTTCTCCGTAACGGTGCCGGGCTCACTGTCACGATCGCCGGGGCTCGCCACCAGGTCGGGCTGGCAGAGCCGCTGACAGTGGACGGCGTCGTCGCCGACGCACAGGCACTGTGCATCGGACACGACCGGATCATGCTCGCTTTCAGGGATTTGGATCTGGACTTGCGGGACACTCTGCTCGATCCGCCGGATGCCGCCGCGGCCGCCGGTAGCGGAGTCCTGCTTTCGCCCATGCACGGCACCGTGACCAATGTGTTCGCCCACGTCGGCGACACCGTCGAGGCCGGGACACCGCTGATGGTGCTGGAAGCGATGAAGATGGAACGCCCCGTCGTCGCCGACGTGCCCGGGGTAGTCGACGAGATCGCCACCGCCGGGTTACAGGTCGCCGCCGACGAGGTGCTGGTGCGGATTCGCGCAGCGGAGGAGGCGTAGATGACCAACACCTCGTTCGAAACCGACGAACGAAAGGCGTTGCGCACCGCCGCCCGTGGCTTCGCCGAGCGCGAGATTGCGCCGGACCTGGATGCCTGGGAACGCAACGGTCTGATCCCGGCCGAGCTGGCAAAGAAGGCAGCCACCGCCGGACTGCTCGGCGTGGGCTACCCCGAGGAAGTTGGTGGCGAGGGCGGTTCGGTGATCGACGCCATGGTGCTGGCCGAAGGCCTGATGGCCGGCGGTGCCTCGACCGGTTCGCTCGCAGCCCTGCTGACCCACAATGTGTCGTTGCCGAACATGGTGGCGGTCGGCACCCCCGATCAGGTGCGGCGGTTCGTCAAACCCGCTCTGACGGGGGAAAAGGTCGGTTCCCTTGGCGTGACCGAGTCCGACGTCGGATCCGACCTCGCCGCCACCAGGACGACGGCGCGGCGCGATGGTGACCACTACGTCGTCAACGGCGCCAAGATGTTCATCACCTCCGGTACCCGGGCCGACTTCGTGACCACGCTGGTACGCACCGGCGAGCCAGGGCTCAAGGGGTTGTCGATCCTGGTGATCGAAGCGGGCACGCCCGGCTTCACGGTGTCGCGCAAGCTGGACAAGATGGGTTGGTTGTGTTCGGACACCGCCGAACTCGCCTTCAGCGACTGCCGGGTGCCCGCCGGGAACCTCGTCGGCCGTGAGGGCGACGGGTTCGGTCTGCTGATGCACCAGTTGATGTCGGAGCGGCTGATGCTGGCCATTCAAGCCTGTGCCATTGCGAAGCGCAGCCTCGATCTGACGGTCGAGCACGTGCGGTCGCGGGTGACTTTCGGGCAGGCGTTGATCAGCCGACAGGTCGTGCAGCACAAGCTCGTCGAAATGTACCAGCGCATCGAGGTCGCCAGGACCTATGTCCGCGCCGTGACGGGGCGTTTCGCTGAGGGAGAACAGGTCACCACCGAAACCTGTCTGGCCAAGATCGCCGCTGCCGATGCTTGCACGTTCGTCGTCGATGCCGCCGCTCAATTGCACGGCAGCATGGGCTTCATGCGTGAAACGGAAATCGAGCGCAACTACCGGGACGCGCGCGTGTTCCGCATCGGTGGTGGCGCGAGCGAGCCGCTCACAGACTGGGCCGCAAGGCTGTTGGGGTACCACGTATGAAGACTGTGACCATCGGCGGCGCCGCAGGCATGTGGGGCGACTCCTATCTGGCGACGCCGCAACTGCTCGCCGACGGGCGGTGCAACTACCTGATCTACGAGTCGCTGGCCGAGATCACCATGGCGATCCTGACCAAGGCGCACATGAAAGATCCCGACCAGGGTTATGCGCGCGACGTGATCCGGATCATCGGTGAGAATCTGTCCGGCTATCTCGAGCGCGGCGTCAAAGTCATCACCAACGGCGGTGGGATCAACCCCCGGGCCGCTGCCGATGTGCTGCGCAAGGCGGCGGTCGACGCCGGCTGTGAGGTGTCGATTGCGACCGTCACCGGTGACGACGTGCTTCCGCTGCTCGACACGCTTCGCGACTCCGAGCTGCGCGAGATCGGCCGGGGTACCCCGGTGCCGAAGCGGCCTATCAGCATGAATGCCTACCTCGGTGCTCGACCCATCGCCGCGGCACTGGCCGCGGGCGCCGACATCGTAGTCACTGGCCGGTGTGCCGACAGTGCCCTGGTGCTGGGCCCGCTGATCCATGAATTCGGCTGGTCAGCGGAGGATTTCGACCAGCTCTCGCACGGCAGCCTGGCCGGACACCTGCTGGAATGCGGGCCGCAGTCCACCGGCGGCCTGCTCACCGACTGGCAGGTGACCACCAGCTGGGCCAACAGCGGCTACCCGATCGCCGAGGTCGCCGCGGACGGAACGTTCGTGCTGACCACCCCGGCGGGCAGCGACGGGCTGGTCGACCGGCGCACGGTCGGAGAGCAACTCGTCTACGAGATCGGTGACCCCGCCGCGTATCTGCTGCCCGACGTTGCCTGCGACTGGACCCAGGTCCGGCTCACCGAGATCGGCCCGAACCGGGTGCAGGTCGCGGGGGCGCGTGGTACCGCCCCGACGCCCACCCTGAAGGCCTGCGCGCAGGTGCTCGACGGGGTGCGCGCCCAGGTCGCGTTCTTCCTGGCCGGTCACGATGCGGTTGCCAAAGGCCGACGGGTTGCCGCCGACATGCTGGCACGGTTCCGAACCTTGTTGGCCGCCCGAGGATTCGCCGACCTCCGCGCCGAGCACGTCGACATCATCGGCGCCGAGGACACCTACGGTCCGCACGCCAGGACCGCTGCGGCGCGCGAGGTGTGGGTGCGCATCGCCGTCAGCCACGACGACGCGAAGGCGCTGTCCGCATTGATCCGGGAGTTTCCGTCCATGGGCCTGTCCGGCCCGCCGGGAATCGGCGGTGGGGGTGCGCTGCCGTCGCCGTCGCCGGTACTGCGACTCGACTGCTTCCTGGTGCCGCGCGAACTGCTGCCGGCCAGCGTTGAGGTCAACGGGCATCCTGTCGAATTCACGGATGTGCCAACGGAAATTTGTGAACCTCTCGACGGCCCGCGCGGATCCGATCCGGTGGGTGAAACGGTTGAGGAACCCCATACCGTCGAGGTTCCGTTGCGGGCGATCGCGCACGGCCGCTCCGGCGATAAGGGCGCCGACGTGAACATCGGGATCATCGCGCGCCGCCCCGAGTTCGAGCCGATCCTGCACTCCCAGGTGACCTCGAAGGCTGTCGGCGAGTACCTCGCCCACCTCGGCGCGACCTCAGTGCAGCGGTTTGGCCTGCCCGGTCTGCACGCGGTGAACTTCTTGCTCCGCGACGGTCTTGGTGCCGGTGGCACCGCGTCGCTGCGCGTGGACCCGCAAGGCAAGGCCGTTGCCCAACAACTGCTCGACATGCCCGTGCGCGTGGCCACGGCACTGCAATCGCTGATCCCTGCAGAGGAGATTCCGTCATGACCGTGTTTTCCCCCGAACACGAAGAGTTCCGCGCGTCGGTGCGCCGATTCGTCGATGAACGCATCAACCCGAATATCGATGAGTGGGAGGCGGCGGGAATGATGCCGCTGCGTGAAATCATCGGCGAGATGGCCAAACTCGGCTTCGTCGGCCTCGATTACGACCCGGCCTACGGTGGCCAGGGCGCCGACCATCTGTTCACCCTGGTGCTGGCCGAGGAGATGGGCCGGGTCGACCACGGCTCCTTCCCGATGGCGTTCGGCGTGCACAACGCGATGGCAACCCCGTCGTTGCACAAGTACGGCACCGACGAACTCAAGGAACAGTTCCTCAGCCCCGCCATCCGCGGCGATGCGATCGCCGCAGTGGCCATCACCGAACCCGACGCCGGATCCGACGTGGCGGCACTGAAGACCCGGGCCCGCCGCGACGGCAACGACTGGATCATCAACGGCGCCAAGATCTACATCACCAACGCCCTGCAGGCCGACTGGCTCTGCGTGCTGGCCCGAACCTCCGACGAGGGCGGGTTCAAGGGCATGAGCCAGATCATCGTACCCACTAGCACGCCCGGATTCTCGGTCGCCAAGAAGCTCCACAAGCTCGGCATGCGCGCATCCGACACCGGGCTGCTGTCCTTCGACGACGTCCGCGTCCCGGTATCCAACACCATCGGCACCATCGG
The DNA here is from genome assembly GCF_001668625.1 of Mycobacterium sp. 1274756.6. GTDB lineage: Bacteria > Actinomycetota > Actinomycetes > Mycobacteriales > Mycobacteriaceae > Mycobacterium. The sequence goes on along the minus strand of NZ_LZLJ01000093.1, from coordinate 332,792 downwards.
CCGCGGCTTCCAGCAGCAGATGGAACAGTTCGTGATGGAACGCATGTGGGGCTGTTACTCGGTGCCCTCGGGCATAGAGATCGCACTCGGCCGTACCCGCGATTACGCCAAGCAGCGCAAGGTGTTCGGCCAGCCGCTGTCCGCCCAGCAGTACCTCGCGTACACCTACGCCGAACTCGCTGCGGAGACCGACCTGCTCAAGGTCTACAACCGCGCCATCGCGCAGGCGTTCATGGACGGTGAGAACGTCACTCGGATGGCCACGGTGGCCAAGCTCAAGGCCGGGCGACTGGTGCGCCAGGTCGCCGACTGGTGCCTGCAGGTGCACGGCGGTGTCGGCTACATGGAGGAGACGTGGACTGCCCGCTTCTTCCGCGACAACCGGTTGCTGGCCATCGGCGGTGGCGCTGACGAGGTGATGATGCGCGTGCTGTCGTCGATGGACGGTTTCGCATGACCGGCACCCACACTTCAGCCGTATCCGAAATTTGCACGAAGGACATGTGGTGACTGACGTATTGGTCTACGATGCGATCCGCACACCGCGCGGTAAGGGTAAGCGCAACGGAGCGCTATCGACAGTCAAACCGATCGACCTCGTGGTGGGGCTCATCCAGGAAATGCGCGGTTGCCACCCCGAACTCGATCCCAACCTGATCGACGATGTGATCCTGGGCGTGGTCAGCCCCGTCGCCGACCAAGGCTCGGACATCGCCAAGGTCGCGGCGCTCGCCGCGGGCCTGCCCCCCACAGTCGCGGGCGTTCAGCTCAACCGGTTCTGCGCCTCGGGCCTGGAGGCGGTCAACACCGCTGCCCAGAAGGAGGCCTCGGGTTGGGATTCACTGATCCTGGCCGGCGGTGTCGGGTCGATGTCGCCGGTGCCGCTCGGGTCCGACGGCGACGCGTACACCCAGGAACCGGCCACGGCCTACGACGGATACCTGGTGCCGCAGGGCGTCGCGGCGGATCTGGTCGCGACGATGGGCGGATTCAGCCGCACCGAAGTCGACACCTATGCTGCGCGTTCGCACGCCCGTGCCGCCGCGGCGTGGAGCGGGGGCTACTTCGCCAAGTCGGTGAACCCGGTCCGTGACCGGACCGGTCAGGTGATCCTGGACCACGATCAGCTGCTCCGCCCGGAAACCACTGCGGAAAGCCTTGGCGCGCTGCCGTTGTCTTTCGCCGCCATGGGTGAGTCGGGCGGCTTCGACGCCGTGGCGCTGCAGACGTACCACACCGTGGAGCGGATCAACCACGTGCACCACGCGGGGAACTCTTCGGGCATCGTCGACGGTGCTGCCTTGGTGCTGATCGGCAACGCGCAGGTCGGCACGCAGCTCGGTCTGGCTCCGGGGCACGGGTCGTGGCCACCGCGGTCTCGGGAGCGGAGTCGACCATCATGCTCACCGGGCCGCCGCCGACCGCCCGCAAGGTGTTCGACAAGGCCGGCTTGTGGGTCGACGACATCGACCTGGATGAGCTCAACGAAGCGTTCGCGGCGGTCGTGCTGGAGTTCCAGCGTGACCTCGGCATCGCCGACGAAGGTCAACGTCAACGGCGGCGCGATCGCCATGGGCCGCCCGCTCGGCGCCACCGGCGCGATGCTGGTCGGCACCATGGTCGTAGAGCTGGAGCGCCGCAGCGACCGTCGGGCACTGATCACGTTATGCGTTGGCGCAGGCATGGGTATCGCCACAATCATCGAGAGGGTTTGAGAATGTCGAGTATCACGCGGGACAAGGACGCCGACGGCGTTGTCACCATCACCCTGGATGCCGAAGGGGCGTCGGCGAACACGATGACCCCGCAATTCGCGGCTGACTTCACGGCAGCAGTGCAGCGGCTGGTCGAGGAAAAGGACTCGCTTGCCGGTGTCATCGTCACGTCCGCGAAAGAGACCTTTTTCGCCGGTGCCGACCTGGCCCGCTTCCTGACCTTCACCGAGGCCGACGTCCCCGAACTGACCGCAGAGTTGACCGGCTTGAAGGCGAACATGCGCAGCCTGGAAACGCTCGGGGTTCCGGTGGTCGCGGCGATCAACGGTGCGGCACTGGGCGGGGGATACGAGATCGCCCTGGCCTGCCATCACCGGATCGCTCTCGATGTCCGGGGCAACCTGATCGGGTTGCCCGAGGCGGCCCTAGGGCTGCTCCCGGCCGCGGGCGGTGTCACCCGCACGGTACGGATGTTCGGTGTCGTCAAGGCGTTGACCGAGGTGCTGCTGCAGGGCCAGAAGCGCGCCCCGGCGGCGGCGCTCAAGGTTGGCCTGGTCGACGAACTCGCCGCCACGCCCGAGGAGATGCTGGGCAAGGCGCGGGCTTGGATCAAGGCGAATCCGCAAGCAGCGCAGCCGTGGGACGTCAAGGGCTACCGGATTCCGGGCGGCACCCCGGCGAACCCGGCGTTCGCCGCGAATCTGCCTGCGCTGCCTGCCAATCTGCGCAAGCAGCTCAAGGGCCAGCCGATGCGGGCACCGCGCGCCATCCTGGCCGCAGCGGTGGAGGGCACCCAGGTCGACATCGATGGCGCTTTCGCCATCGAGACGCGCTACCTGATGGAACTGTGCACCGGCCCGGTCGCCAAGAACATGATCAAGGCGTTTTTCTTCGATTTACAGTCGATCGCCAAGGGCGGCTCGCGTCCGGACGGCTTCCCGGTCCGCAAGGCCGAGCACGTCGCGGTGCTGGGCGCGGGAATGATGGGTGCGGCGATCGCTTACGTGGCAGCACAGTCGGGCGCCACGGTGGTGCTGCGTGACCTCACTGTCGAAGCCGCCGAGCGAGGCAAGGACTATTCCCGCAAGCTGCTCGACACCGCAGTCACCAAGGGACGTTTGAGCGAAGCGCAGCGCGACGAATTGCTCGGCAGAATCATCGCCACCGCGGACATCGCCGACGTCAAGGGCGCGGACTTCCTGGTGGAGGCGGTCTTCGAGGATCTGGATCTCAAGTGCAAGGTGTTCGCCGAGGTCGAGCCCTATCTGGACGCGGATGCGGTCATTGCGACCAACACGTCGGCGTTGCCCTTGTCGGAGATGGTGTCGTCGATCAGCAAGCCGGAGAACTTCGTCGGCCTGCACTTCTTCTCACCCGTCGACAAGATGCCCCTGGTGGAGGTCATCGACAGCGACGGCACCAGCGCCGAGACGCTGGCCCGGGCCCTGGACTTCGCGGGGCAGATCAAGAAGACACCGATCGTGGTGAAGGACGTGTACGCGTTCTACGCCAACCGGGTGATCTTCAAGTTCGTCGAGCAAGCGTTGTCGCTGGTGGCCGAAGGCGTGCATCCGGCATCAGTGGAACAGGCCACCACCCAGGCCGGGTTCCCGGTGGGGGCGCTCGCCTTGCTCGATGAGGTGAACATGAAGACTACCCAGAAGGTTCGGGCCGGCTTCATCAAGGACGTCGAGAGCGCAGGTGGCGTGTTCGTCGATACGATCGGCGGCTCACTGATGGACCGGATGGTCGATGAGTTCAAACGCCCCGGCCGGTTGGCGGGCAAGGGCTTCTACGAGTACGACGAAAAGGGTAAGCGTCTGCTGCTGTGGCCGGGACTGCTCGAGGAGTTCTACCGGCCCGAGGCCGAGATCCCGTTCGAGGACATGAAGGAGCGGATGTTGGTGGCCGCGGCGCTTGAGGCGGCTGACTGCTACCACCAGGGCATCGTGGGAACGGTCGCGGATGCCAATATCGGTTCGATCTTCGGGATCGGCTACCCGGCATGGACTGGCGGGTCCATCCAGTACATCAATCAGTACCCCGACGGGGTCGCGGGATTCGTCGCGCGCGCACGTGAACTCGCGGGCAGGTACGGCGAGCGGTTCACTCCGCCGCAGTTCCTGGTGGAGTTAGCCGCCTCTGGCGCCGAGTTGGCCTGAGGAAGCACACGAATGGCGACCAACTCACCTGAGAACTCCCGGATCCTGGCACCCGATGTGCTCAAGGGCCAGGTCTGCGTCGTATCCGGCGCAGGTACCGGACTGGGTCGCGCCGCGGCGCTGGAACTCGCGCGCGGCGGCGCGGCCGTCATCGGTTGCGGCAGGCGGGCCGATCCGCTGGCCGAGACGGTATCGATGATCGAGGAGATCGGCGGTACCGCACAGTCTGAATCGCTCGACATTCGGGAGCCGGATGCGGTCGACGCATTCATTGACCGGGTCGTCGGCGAACACGGTCACATCGACACTATGGTCAACAATGCGGTCGGTCAGTTCGGTCTGCCCGCGGAGATGATCACTCCCAATGGGTTTCGCAAGGTGCTCGAGACCAACATACTGGGGACCTGGCTGATGACCCACGCGGTGGCGACCAAGGCGATGATCCCGCAGGGTGGCGGCAGGATCTTGAACGTCACGCTCTCCCCGCACGACGGCTTTCCCGGCCTGGTGCACTCCTCGGCGGCCAGGGCGGCGGTCGAGAACATGACCAAGACGCTGTCGATCGAATGGGCCCGGTTCGGGATTCGTCTCAACGCGCTTGCGGCCGGTCACTTCGACACCAATGCGCTCAGCACCCGCTACGTACCGGGTGTCAAGGAGGACGCCTTGACCCGAGTGCCTGCGGGCCGGTTCGGGACCGAGGAGGAATGGGGTTGGCTGGTGGCCTTTCTCGCATCGCCTGCGGGTGACTACTTCAACGGTTCCGTACTCACCCTCGACGGCGCCCGCGACGTCTTCGGGGCGGGGCCATACCCACCGCCGGGATTTCTCGAAGCCGTCGCCGCGGCCCGTGCTGCCACAGGAAAGGACACCAAATGACAGCCGAAACCGACACTGTTGCACCTGTTCTGCGACTGACTCCGAGCGACGAGGAGGTCGCGATCCGAGACGCTGTCCGCAAGATCTGCGCGAAGTATCCCGAGGATCACATGCGGCAGTCGGCTGAGCGCGGCGAGTCGATGCAGGACGTGTGGGCTGATCTCGCAGCGGGCGGCTTCGTCGGCCTCAACATCCCGGAGGAATGGGGTGGCGGCGGCATGGGCATGAGTGGTCTGATCCTGGTCGGCGAGGAAACCACGCGTGCGGCCAAGGGCAGCGTGATGCTCGTGGTCTCCTCGGCCATCGCCGGTTCGGTGCTGGCGCGCCATGCCACCGATGAGCAGAAACGACGCTGGCTGCGCGGGGTCGCCGAAGGCACCACAAAAGTGGCATTCGCCATCACCGAACCCGACGCCGGCAGCAATGCTCACAACCTGCGCACTGAACTGCGGCGTGAGGGCGACCGATATGTGCTGAACGGGCAGAAAACCTTCATCTCCGGAGTCGAGTCGGCCGATGCGATCCTGGTGGTTGCCCGACTGAGGGACACGAATGACCAACTGGCTCAGCCTGTTCTGTGCATCGTCGACGCGACCGCACCGGGCCTGCGCCGAGGCACCATCGCCATGCCGTTCATCGGCGCCGACCAACAATCGCAAGTGTTCTTCGACGGTGTCGAGGTGGCCGAGGAACGCCTCATCGGCGGCGAGAACGGCGGTATGACCGCGGTTTTCGACGGTCTGAATCCGGAGCGAGTGATCATCGCCTCGCTCATGATCGGCAACGGGCTGCGGGCATTGGACAAGGCGGCACAGTACGCGCGGGAGCGCACGGTGTGGAGCACACCCATCGGTGCGCATCAGGGCGTCGCGCATCCGCTCGCCGAAGCCAAGATCGAACTCGAACTGGCCCGACTGATGACCCAGAAGGCGGCAGCACTCATCGATGCCGGTTCCCCTGGTGCCGGTGAGGCTGCGAACATGGCCAAATACGCTGCGGCCGAGGCCTCGATCAAGTGCGTGGACCAGGCGATCCAGACGCACGGCGGCAACGGGTTCACCATCGAGTACGGCATATCGGACTTGTGGTGGTTTGCCCGCCTGATGCGAACCGCCCCGGTGAGTCGGGAGATGGTCCTCAACTATGTGGCTCAGCACTCGTTGAAGCTTCCCCGCTCGTACTGAGTAGATGTAGACGGGAGATATGACATGGGAACACAGGCGTTCGACACCCTGGTCGAGGCGTTCCAGCACACGGCGACCATCGCCCCGGACGCCGTCGCGGTGCGGACGCCCGGGCACACCCAGGTCTTGAGCTGGCGCGAATACGCGGCTCAGGTCAGACAGGTGGCGGCGGGACTGGCCGCCCTGGGTGTTCGGCGCGGCGACACCGTCGCATTGATGATGTCCAATCGGGTTGAGTTCTACCCGCTGGAGGTGGGTGCTCAGCATCTGGGCGCTACATCGTTCTCGGTGTACAACACGCTGGCGCCCGAGCAGATCTCGTACGTGCTCGGCAATGCCGGCGCTCGCGTGGTGATCTGCGAGCCACAGCACGTCGAGCGAATCAGGGCCAGCGGTGTCGACCTCGACCACATTGTGTGCGTCGACGAGGCGCCCGCGGGCACGCTGGCAGTATCCGATCTGATCGACCGTGGGGCGGCCGATTTCGACTTCGCTACGACCTGGCGGGCGGTCCGTCCCGAGGATGTCGCGACACTGATCTACACATCGGGCACCACCGGCAATCCCAAGGGTGTCGAGACCACTCACGCGAACCTGATGTACCAGGCCTATTCGGTCGCGTCGGTCCTCGGCGTGGAGTTCGGCGACCGGATGACCTCGTATCTGCCCTCAGCGCACATCGCGGACCGGTTCACCTCGCTGTATCTGCAGGAAGTATTCGGCACCGAGATCATCGTCGTCGGCGATCCCAAGCTCATCGGCGGAGCCCTACCCGACGCCCGCCCCACCATCTGGGGCGGCGTGCCACGGGTATGGGAGAAGCTCAAGGCGGGTTTGGAGCTGGCAGTCGCGGGCGAGCCTGATGAGAACCGTCGTGACGCGCTGCAGTGGGCAATGGCTGTGGGTGCCAAGCGCGGCTCATATCAGCTCGGCGGGCATCCAATACCGGAGGATGTGGCTGCCGAGTGGACGAAAGCCGACGAACTCGTGCTGTCCGCGCTGCGCACGAAACTCGGCCTTGACCGGTTGAAGTGGGCGCTGGTCGGCGGCTCCCCGGTGCCCCCGGAAACATTGGCGTTCTTCGCCGGACTCGGGGTCCCGATGTCCGAGATCTGGGGAATGTCCGAGCTGTCCTGCCTGTGCACTGTCAGCCCGCCCCACGAGGCGAAGTTGGGCGCCGTGGGTAGGCTGTTACCCGGCATGGAGGCGAAGATCGCCGACGACGGCGAACTGCTGATCCGCGGACCACTGGTGATGAAGGGATATCGCCGCGAGCCGCAGAAGACCGCCGAGGCGATCGACACCGACCGCTGGTTGCACACTGGCGACGTGGCGTATTTCGACGATGACGGCTATCTGCGCGTGGTGGATCGCAAGAAGGAACTCATCATCAGCTCCGGCGGCAAGAACATGTCGCCAGCCAACATCGAGAATGCCATCAAGGCCGAGACCCCGCTCATCGGTGCCATATCTGTGATCGGCGACAACCGCCCGTACGTGACCGCACTGATCGTGCTCGACGCCGAGAGCGCCGAACCCTATGCAGCGCAACACGGTCTCGCGAGCGCAGCGGCGGTCGCCCTCGCCGCCGATCCCGATGTTGTGGCGGAGATCGCCGACGGGGTGGCAAAGGGTAACGCGCGGCTGTCCCGGGTCGAACAGGTCAAGAAATTTCGAATACTGCCGACCTTTTGGGAACCGGGCGGTGAAGAGCTGACCCTCACGTTGAAGATCAAACGGCGGACCATTGTCGAGAAGTACGCACAGGAGATCGATGACATGTATGCACCGGGAACCAAGCCAGGGGTGCATGAGGTAGTTGCCGGCGAGTCCACGGTGAGTGCGTCATGAGCATTGCCCCCGATCGCAACGAAGGCTCAACTGGCGCAGATGAGCCCAGCTTCATCGTGACGAGCCCGGCGACCGGTGAGGAGCTCGGCAGTTATCCGGTGCATTGCACCGACGAAGTAACCAAGGCGGTCGCGGACGCGCGGCGCGCGGGGCAAGCGTGGGCGGCGATCGGATTCGCCGGACGAGGTAAGGCACTCGACGCGTGGCGGGCCGAGATCGTGCGCGGGCGTGCGGAACTGGCCGCGCTCATCCACGCCGAGACCGGTAAGCCGGTCTCCGACGCACGACTGGAGATAGACCTCGGGCTCGAGCATCTGAAATGGGCAGCCCGCAACGCACAGAAGATCCTCGGGCGGCGGTCGGTGTCGGCGTCGGTGCTGACCTTCAACAACACGGCCACCGTCGAGTACCTCCCGCTCGGTGTGATCGGAGTCATCTCACCATGGAATTATCCTGCCTACGTCCCGCTCACCTCGTTTGCAAGTGCATTGGCCGGCGGTAATGCCGTCGTGCTCAAACCGAGTGAGGTGACTCCCGCCACCGGCATTTGGCTCGCGGAAGCCTTTCGTCGCGCAGTGCCTGCGCATCCGGTGCTACAGGTGGTGACCGGTCTGGCAGGGACGGGTGCGGTGTTGTGCCGCAGCGGTGTCGACAAGATCGCCTTCACCGGTTCGACCGCGACCGGCAAGCTGGTGATGGCGGCATGCGCGGAGAACCTCGTCCCGGTCGTCATGGAATGCGGGGGCAAGGACGCCCTGGTAGTCGACGCCGATGCCGATGTGGCTGCGGCTGCCGACGCTGCGGTATGGGGTGCCATCTCGAACGCCGGGCAGACGTGTGTCGCTGTCGAACGGGCCTACGTGCACCAGGCCGTCTACGACGAGTTCGTCAGCAAAGTAACCGAACTCGCGAAGACCGTCGACGCCGGGCGGCCGGATTCCAAGATCGGCCCGATCACCTTGCCCAAACAGATCGGGATCATCCGCGAACAGATCGAGGATGCGCTGTCGCGGGGTGGGCGAGCCGTTGTGGGAGGAATCGACGGGATAGGCGGAAACTTCGTGCAACCGACGATCCTCGTTGACGTGCCCGAGGACTCGTCGGCCGTGACCGAGGAAACCTTCGGGCCCACCATGACCATCGCCAAGGTGCGCGATGCCACAGAGGCCGTGCAGCGTGTGAATGCCAGCCGCTACGGTCTGGGGAGTACGGTCTTTTCCAAGCGCAACGGTCGGCCTATCGCCGACGGGATCCGCTCCGGCGCCACCTCGATCAACGGAATCCTGGTGCACCCGCTCGTCCCGAGCCTGCCGCTGGGCGGCGTCGGCGCCTCGGGCTTCGGCCGGGTTAACGGGCCAGATGGACTGCGGGAGTTCACCTTCGCCAAATCGACGACCGAGCAGCGATTCGCACTGCCACTGCGAATCGCGTCATTCAGCCGGTCGACGCGCGTGGACAAGCTGATCGATCTTGTGGTCGTGCTGCTGCACGGGAGGACAAAATGACCGAACAAGTCCCAACAGCACCGACCCAGAACGTGCGCGTGGTGATCATCGGCGCCGGCTTCGGCGGTCTGTGCACCGCGATCAGGCTGCGGGAGCAGGGCATCACCGATTTCGTGGTGTTGGAGCGGGAATCTGATGTTGGCGGTACCTGGCACGTGAACACCTATCCCGGCGCACAGTGCGATGTACCCGCCCTGTTGTACTCGTTCTCGTTCGCGCCGAACGTCGAATGGTCACGGCTGTATCCGTTGCAGCCTGAGATCCAGGCTTATCTGCGTGAATGTGCCGAAAAGTTCGGCGTGCTGCCCCATATCCGGTTCGGTTGCGATGTCCGTGAGGCCCGATGGAATGAAGCCCGGTGCCGGTGGCTCGTAGAGACTACCGACAATGTGATCGAGGCTCAGTTCGTAGTCGCCGGGTTCGGCCCCTTCAGCGCGCCATCGATACCGCGGCTCAAGGGGCTGGAGGAGTTCGCCGGCAAGGCGTTTCACTCGGCGCACTGGGACCACGAGCACGACCTGTCCGGTGAGCGCGTCGCGGTCATCGGCACCGGCGCGTCGGCGGTACAGTTCATTCCCAAGATTCAGCCCAAAGCCGCCGAACTGCGGGTATTTCAGCGCACACCGATCTGGGTCGCACCGCATCCGGACCGACCGATCGGTTCGGCCTTGCGCCGCATCTGGCGCAGCCTGCCCGGTGCACAGTGGGCGAGCCGCCAGGCCATCGGGGCACTGTTCGAATCCCTGGTCCCTGTGCTGGCCAAGCACCCATCCCTGACTGCAGGCTTGGAATGGTCGGCCCGTGGGCACCTGCGCCGCCAGGTCGCCGATCCGGTGATCCGCGAAAAGCTGACGCCAAAATACAAATTCGGATGCAAGAGGCCGACATTCTCCAACACGTATTACCCGGCACTGACGGCACCGAACACCCGGCTGGTGACCGAGGGAATTGACCGGATCGTGCCGGAAGGGATCCTCACCACCGACGGTGCGCTGCATGAGGTGGACACGGTCATCTTCGGGACCGGCTTCGAGATAACCCATCATCCGTTCGGTAATCGTGTGATCGGCCGAGGAGGCAAGACTCTCGCCGATCTGTGGAGCGGTGACCCGCAGGCCTACCTGGGAACAGTTGTCAGCGGTTTACCAAACTTCTTCGTCATCCTCGGTCCGAACTCAGCGCCCTATACGTCGGCGGTGGTGACCATCGAGGCGCAGGTCAACTACATTCTGGATTGTCTGTCGCGCACAGCCGCGCACGATATCGAGGCGATCGACGTGCGGGGAGGAGTACAGCGGGCGTTCAACGAGGAACTGGACCGGGATCTGCGCGGCTCGGTTTGGGCCACCGGCGGTTGCCAGAGCTACTACATCGGGGATTCCGGCCGGGTCATCTCCTTCTGGCCCGGCTATGCCGCGCAATTCAAGCGCCGCACCCGGCGGGTCGACCTGGACGACTTCACCCATACCAGGGGTCGATCGCCGGAATCGGTGCCGACACGATGATCCGCACACTCGACTGTCGAACAACATCACGACGATCAAATGGAGGCGACATGACAGACCCGAGATCAGCCGACGGCGAACCGACCAGGAGCGAAGTCTCTGCCTGGAACGCATTCGTCGACGGACTGCGCGCCGCGGGAGAGCAGCTGGCCGCCAACACGGCAGGGCTCGACGAAGTCGAACGGGCCGATGGCTTCCGCGCCTTGCTGCGCGCGGTGGCGAACCGGCTGGCCAGCTTCGAGGTCGATCGCGAACGCCCGGAGCTGGTGCCGTTCAACGGCTGGAGACACAAGTTCCTGATGGACAACCCCGATTTTCGATATTGGGTGGCCGACATCCACGACGGCGGGCGTTACCGAATTGCGGGTAACCGGGGCGATGCCTCGTACGTGTCTATCACCGTGTACTCACAGAACGGAATGATGGATGTCCAGGCGGACGTGCGTCTGGACAGCGACTCGATCTCCTTCGACGAGACAGGCGGTTTTGAGGTCTTCGTCGGCGGTGAACGGCCACCGAGCGGGGACTGGCTCGCTCTGACCGAGGGTGCCAGTGTGTTGTGGGTGCGACATTTCCACGACGACGTACGCAACGACGCACTCGGCTGGTGCGAGATCGAACCATTCGATGCGCCGCCGGCTCCGGCGCCGATCGATCCGCCGCAGTTTGACAACCAGTTGCGCGGCGTAGGTGGGCTGATTTCGGCGCTACCCATGATCATTGCGGCGACTACCGCCGCAGAGTTTCAGGCTCCCAATGAGTTTCGCAACTGGACGGAGTTGGCGGGCGGCGCGGTGTTCACCGAGCCGAACATTCATTACGTGCGCGGGAGCTGGCAACTCGCACCCGGTGAGGCACTGCTCATCGAGGGCGACAAGGTGGCGTGCCGGTATTGGAACATCCTCGCCTACAGCCGCTTCCTCAACTCCCTGGACTACCGGAACCGCCCCGTCTCCTACACGAACACCACGGCGACCGACTTCGACGGCAAGTACCGGTTCGTGCTGGCCGCCGAAGACCCCGGCCTGGAGACCGCCGATTGGATCGACACGGAGAGCCGGCCGGCAGGTATCGTCATGATGCGCTTCCTGCAAGCCGAGCAGCCTCCGGAACCGCCGACGGTGCAGCACGTTCGCCTCAGCGACCTGAAGGCGAGCCGGTGACGGCGTGGGCGCCGCCGGCGCGCTCGGATATCGCCCTCGGTATCCACGCCGGCGCTGAAGCCGACCGTGCCGCGAACCCGGAGCAATACCGGCTCGGCACGGAGGTCGTTGACGCCGTGGTTGATCAGGCGACCGGGGCCCGGGGCCCGGCCGAACTCGGCGATCCGGCCGAATGGCGCGCCGGGCTTGAGCAGTATCTGGCATCGGCGGCCGAAGACGGGCGACTCAACGCGCTCGGTTCCCGGATGGTCCGCGAGGCCGCGGTCGGGAGGCTGACCGCCCGCATCGAGATGAACCGCTATCTCGACGAGCACCCTGACGTCGCAGAACGACGGCTTGCCCCTCCTATCGTGATCATCGGCGGCTGGCGCACCGGGACCACCTACCTGTACCGCATGATGGCCAACGACCCTCGGCTACGCGCACCGCTACCGGTGGAACTCTTGGCCCCATGGCAGACAGCCGCCATGGATGCGGCCGCGCGAGAAGCTCACATCGACGCCAGCGCGGCCGGCCACGACATGCTGCACATGCTCAACCCGCAGATAGCCACGGTCCACGATTCGGGCGCGCGCCTGCCGGAGGAATGCGTGCTGGGGATGGGTACCACCTTGCGGAACTGGGCGTTGAGTTCCAACACGCGCCTCGACACTTATTCCACCTGGCTGGCAGGGCAGAACTTTGCCAGTGAATACGCGCAGCATCGGCTGAACCTGGCGGTGCTCGATGAGAGCGACGGGCGTCGCTGGCTGCTCAAGGCTCCTGCTCACACCGCGGAACTCAAGCACCTCGCGGGGACCTATCCCGGCGCTTGCATCGTGCACCTGCATCGCGACGTCGTCGAAACGGTGGCCTCGGGTGCAAGCTTGTTCGCGACCTTCCGGTCGACCTACAGCGACCAGGTTGACGGTCATGACGTGGGCCGGTTCCAAACCGAGCAGACCGAATTGTGGCTTCGTCGGGCCGTTGAGTTCCGCGATTCACCGTCGGCGGATACTGTCACGTGTCTCGATATCTCCTACACCGATCTGGTCGCCGACCCGGGGTCCACCCTGCGGCGCGTTTACGCCGCGGCCGAGCTCGATCCGCCGGACACGGCGGCCATGATCGAGCATCACCACCGCACCCAACCACGGCACGGAAAAGGCACACACCACTATCAGCCCGAGGACTTCGGTATCGACGCTGACACCGTGCGTGAACGCATGGCCTTCTACACCGAACGCTTCTTAGAGTCGGACGGCCGACGGTGACGTCAACCGATACTCGACCGACGGCCGAACTCGACGAAGTCCCACGACGAGTCGAGGCGGCACGGATCGGAGCGGCGGGGTGGCAACTTGTCCGAGCTGCGGCGCGGACGGTCGCGGCACGGCCTGCCCGCGGTACCTTTAAAACCGAGTTGATCAAGCAGGCGCCCGAGACCTTCACCAAACTCGGACCGACGTATGTGAAGTTCGGGCAGATCATCGCGTCCAGCCCCGGGACATTTGGCGAGCCGCTATCCCGCGAATTCCGCACCCTGCTGGACGCGGTCCCGGCCGCAGAACCCCGGGCAGTACACCGGTTGATCCGCGAGGAACTCGGCGACGAGCCACGAAAGTTGTTCAGGCACTTCGAGGAGGCACCGTTCGCCTCGGCATCCATTGCGCAGGTGCATTTCGCGACGCTGCACAGTGGACAGGACGTGGTGGTCAAGGTCCAACGGCCCGATATCCGCCGCCGGGTGGCAGCCGATCTGCAGATTCTCAAGCGGCTGGCCCCAGTCGCCGAATGCACCAAGGCGGGCCGCCGATTATCCATCCGACACGTGGTCGACGACTTCGCCGAACATCTCGCCGAGGAGCTCGACTTCCGCATCGAGGCGCGGTCCATGAAGGAATGGGTCAGCAACTTGAATGCCTCGCAGCTGGGCAACATCATCACGGTGCCCGAGGTGTATTGGGATTTCACCGGTAAGCGCGTGTTGACCATGGAACGCGTACACGGGGTTCGTATCGACGATATCGCAGCAATACGCGCCCAAGGCAGCGACGGTGAGGATTTGGTGAAGGCACTGCTGTTCGCGACCTTCGAGGGTGGTCTGCGGCACGGTCTGTTCCATGGCGACCTGCACGCCGGCAATGTGCTGGTTGACGATACAGGCCGTGCGGTGTTCCTCGATTTCGGCATCATGGGCCGTATCGACACGCGGATCCGCTCGCTGGTGTGCGAGTTGGTGTATGCGCTGTTGGTCACCCATGACCATGCCACGATGGGCAGGGCCGTGCTTGAGCTGGGTGGCGCAGGCACGATCGAACCCGATGCCGAGACCATCAAGACCATGCAGGCCCTCGCCGCGCCGATGACCATGACGTCGATAGGCGACCTGTCGTATGCCGATGTCGGTGCGCAGTTCTCGGCGCTCGCCGATGCCTACGATGTTCGGCTACCACGCGAGCTGGTGTTGATCGGCAAGCAATTCCTCTACGTCGAACGCTACGTGAAACTGCTGGCGCCCCAGTGGGAGCTGATGAAAGATCCAGATTTCTCGGCGTACGTGGCGGGCTTTCTCGCCGAGCTCACCGGCAAGTATCGCGACGAACTGGGCCGGGCTGACCGGCAGTAGGGTAGTGGCCGGGCGGGTCGCAGTCGACCCGCTTTCTTATACCGTCAGGATCGCCGCCAGCGCCGTCAGCGGAACATGCACCGTCACTGTTCCGCTGTCCGTCGACACCACGAGTCGGTCGGTGGCCACGGGTTTTCGTGTGTCATCGGCAGATCGGGCAGGTGGAGGATCAGCTCGTCGGAGGATACGGCGAACGCACGGTAGTCACCGGCATAGCCGGATCCGTCGGGCTGTGGTTCGAAATTGTCGATGGCGAACGGGTAGGTGCCGGGATCGTGTGTCGGTACCGCTCGGTCGAGCGCCTCGGTGAGACAGGGCCGGATCAGCGGGGGCAGTGCTGTCTTGGGGTCTGCCCCTCGCTTGAACAGGTCCACCAGCTTCATCTGCGTGCCGCGGGACGGATCTAATGTGAACGACCGGTAGCCGTTGTTGGCCATATTGCCCACCGTCTGCTGGAACTCGTGGAACACCACTGACCTCAGCGAATCGTGCGTAAAGGGCTGGTCGTCCAGCCTGGAGCCGCTGGCCCGCACCATCATGGCGGCGGTCTCGCGCCAAGTTCACGTCCCCGGGTGCGGTGTAAGTAGTAGTGGCGTGTCGGTCCTGATGTGGGTAGACCATCGCGGGAGTCTCTGTCGTGAAACGACCAAGGATCACTACCGAGAGGAGCGCAACGGGCCACGGCCGCGCACCTTGACCGCCGTTGCCGGCGATCTGGAGCTGCGCATCCCGAAGCTGCGGATGGGTTCGTTTTTTCCGCGCACTGCTCGATCGTCGGCGCCGAGTCGATCAGTGCCTGTTCGCGGTGGTGATGGAGGCCTACCTGCACGGCACCTCCGCCCGCAAGGTTGACGACCTGGTCAAAACCCTCGAGGCCGATTCGGGATCTCCCAAAGCGAGGTCTCGCGGATCTGCGCGGACCTCGACACCGAAGTAGCCGCCTTCCGCGACCGCCCGCTCTCGGAGCAGGCATTCCCGCATGTGTTCCTCGATGCCACCTACTGCACGGCTCGGGTCAACCACCGGGTCGTCTCCCAAGCGGTGGTCATCGCCACTGGGGTGGCCGCCGATGGTCGGGGCGAAGTGCTCGGGTTCGACGTCGGTGACTCCGAGGACGGCGCGTTTTGGACAGCGTTTCTGCGCTCGCTGAAATCACGCGGCCTGGCCGGGGTGCAGTTGGTCATCGCCGATGCCCGTGCCAGCCTGCGGGCCGCGATCGAAGCCGTACTGATCGGGGCCGCCTGGCCACGACGCCGGGTGCATTTCGTGCGCAACGTCCTCGGGCAGGTACCAAAAGGCTCCGCGGAGATGATCGCCGCGGCGATCCGCATCATCTTCGCCCAACCCGACGCCGAGCACGTTCGCGAACAACTCGACACCATCGCCACCATGCTCCGCCGGCAACTGCCCAAGGTCGAGACCATGCTGCGTGATGTCGCCGAGGACATCACCGCGTTCGCCGACTTCCCGGTGGCGTACTGGAAAAAGATCTGGTCAACCAACCCGCTGGAGCGTCTCAACCGGGAGATCAAACGCAAAACCGATGTCGTCGGTGTATTCTCGAATCCGGTCGCGCTACTGCGGCTGGCGACTCGGTGCTCGTCGAAGCCCACGACGGATAACAGGTCGCCGACAAAAGGTTCCCTTTCCGAAGCTACCCTGGCCTTGCTCAAAACCAGCGATCACGACTACAAACCAACCGAAAGTGTTGCCCTCACAGCAGCTCTCACGGCATAGTGAAAACCACAGAGCCTCTCGCGGAAACGCCGACGCTACTTTCACCACCCCCCAGGGCGCGACCTCGAGGTTTAGCTCAGGGGTCTCCGGCAGTTATAGGCCGTAGGTTTTTGCGATGATGTCGCGCTGCACCTCGCTGGTGCCGCCGACGATGGTGGAGACGAGGCTCGCCCGCACGAGCGATTCCATGTCGTATTCAGTGGCGTAGCCGTAACCGCCCATCATCTGCATGCCCTCCAGCGATGCGCGTTTGCATAGCTCGGTGGCCTTGAGCTTGGCCATCGAGGCCTCGCGCGGGAGCAGCTGTTCGGGGTTCTCGTCGGCTCGGCGTGCCACGTCGTGCACCAACAGTTCGGTGGCGGTGATCTCGGTCGCGAGATCGGCGATGCGGTGCGAGAGTGCCTGAAACTTGCCGATCGGTTTACCGAACTGCTCGCGCCCCTTGATATAGGCCAGGGTGTCGTCGAATGCGCGGCGGGCGATGCCGAGGTACAGCGCGCCGATGATGACGCGTTCGATGTTCAATCCCGCGATCAGCTGTGCCCAGCCCTGCCCTTCGCCGCCGACCAGTCGGTCCGCGCCGACGAAACAGTCGGCGAAGTAGAGGTCGTTGACCTCACGGCCGCCCATCGTATCTATCTGGTTCATCTTCAGACCCGGTGTGCCGCTGGGGACGGAGAGCATCGTGATGCCCTCGTGCTTGGGGCCGTCCGATGAGGTGCGGACCACCACCAGGATGTGATCGGCGTGATGGGCGTTGGAGCACCAGGTCTTCTGGCCGTTGATCCGGTAACCCCCCTTGACGCGTTCGGCCCGGCACGTCAGGCTGGCGACGTCGGATCCCGAACCCGGTTCGGACATCGCGATCGATTCGACCGCACCGCGTGCGACACCGCCGAGCACCTCGTGCTTGATCGCCTCGGATGCGAACTTGCGGTAGCTGTTGGCGACGATGAGGGTCACCGGATAACTCGGGATCGGAATCCTGCCATATGCCATCTCCTCGATGAACAGGCAGGCGTCGACCAGGCCTCCGCCCGAGCCGCCGTACTCCTCGGGGATCGTCAGCCCGAGCCAGCCGAGTTCAGCGAGTTTGGTCGCGATTGCGGGGCTGTGCGTGCTGGTGCCGCCCTCGGTCAGTGCCTGGCGCTGTTCACGTGTGCCACATTCGCGGGCGCTGAACTTGCGGACCGCCTCGACAAAGGCGTCCCGTTCTCCGTTTGTCGTCGCATTCATCGCTGGATTCCTCTCCTGTGTAGTGGTTATCGGCAAAGTTCGCCGCTGATCACCGTGCGCTCAGATGCGTTCGACAAGGGTGGCGACGCCCATTCCACCGGCGACGCAGAGAGTGACAACGGCGCGGCGGGCGTCACGTCGCTCGAGCTCGTCGATCACGGTGCCGAGCAGCATCGCGCCGGTCGCACCGAGCGGGTGACCCATCGCAATCGCACCGCCGTTGACGTTGGTCTTCTCCATCGGGATCTGAAAATGTTTACGGTACAAGAGCGGCATCGCCGCGAAGGCCTCGTTGACCTCAAACAGATCGATATCGTTCACGGTCAGGCGCGCCTTCGCCAGCAGCTTCTCGGTTGCCAGTAGTGGACCGGTGAACATGATCGTCGGGTCGCCGCCGGAGGTCGCTACACCTGCAATTCGAGCGCGCGGTATCAGGCCCAGCTCCGCGCCGATCGCATCGGATCCGATCAGGGTCAGCGCGGCGCCGTCGACCACGCCGGAGGAGTTGCCCGCGGTGTGTATGTGGTTGATCCGTTCCACCGAATGAAACTTCTGCAACGCGACGGCATCGAATCCAGCCTGCTCGCCGATGGCTTCAAAGGCCGGGCGGAGTTGGCCGAGGTTTTCCAGGGAGGCGTCGGGCCGCATGTGTTCATCCCGATCCAGGACGACGAGGCCGTTCTGGTCGCGGACCGGTACCACTGAGTCAGCGAAATGGCCACCCGCCCAAGCCTTGGCTGCCAGCTCCTGCGAGCGCAGCGCGTAGTTGTCCACGTCGGTGCGCGTGAAGCCCTCGATGGTGGCCATCAGGTCGACGGCCACGCCTTGGGAGATGCTGGACAGGTCGTAGGCGGTCGCCGGGTCGGTCATCAGAGCACCGCCATCGGAGCCCATCGGTACTCGGGACATCGATTCGACGCCGCCGGCGATGACCAGCTGCTCCCAGCCGGACCGAATCTGCTGTGCAGCAAAGTTGACCGCCGTCAACCCGGACCCGCAGAATCGGTTCAGCTGGACGCCGCCGACCGTGTGCGGTAGACCGGACGCGAGCACAGCAGTGCGGGCGATATCGGCTCCCTGGTCACCGACCGGCATGACCACGCCGAGGACCATGTCGTCAATCCGATCGGTGTCTAGATTGGGTTGGCGCCTGCGCAATTCGTCAACCAGACCGACCAACAGTGAGATCGGTTTGATGCTGTGCAGGGCGCCGCGCTTGCCCTTGCCGCGGGGCGTCCGGATAGCGTCGTAGACCAGAGCGTCATTGGTCACCTTTCACTCCTTTGCTGACGGATCCGAGGTGTTCCAGCGGTCCAGCAGGTGGGTCAGTTCGCCGGATCTGAGAGGTTCGGGATGCGACGCCGGAGTCCGGCTGAACCGAGGCGCCGGGGCAGGCTGCAGGAGGCCGTCGACAGTGATGTGACTGTCCCTCGCACGGTTGTGTGGGTGCTGGTGTGATTCCCACAAACTGAGCACGGGTGCGACGCAGGCATCGGTGCCGGCGAAGGCCTCGGACCATTCGTCGCGAGTCCTGGTTGCGAAGGCTTCGGACAGCAATTTGCGCCAAACCGCGCTGCCGGCGGGGTCGAGATTGCCTGGCAAATCGGTGGCATCGATGCCGAGGATGTCGACCAGTTGACTGAAGAACTGCGGTTCCAGTGCGCCGACCGAGACATATCCGCCGTCGGCGGTTTGGTAGCTGTCGTAGCAGGCTCGGCCGCCGTCGATCAAATTCTCGCCGCGTTCGCCGTCCCACATGCCGCCCGCGCGCAGGCCGTGAAAGAACGTGGTGAGCAATGCGGCGCCGTCGACCATCGCGACGTCGAGTACCTGTCCATGTCCGGATCGTTCCCGTTCGTACAGCGCGGACATGACTCCGAGCGCCATCAACATGCCACCACCAGCCAAGTCGCCGAGGAAGGCCCCGGGCGGCACCGGCGACTGGCCGGCCCGGCCGATCAGACTCAGTGCGCCGGCGACCGAGATGTAGTTGATGTCGTGGCCGGCGCGATCGGCGAGGGGTCCCCGCTGCCCCCACCCGGTCAACCGGGCGTAGATCAGCCGGGGATTGGCCGCCGTCAAGACGTCCGGGCCGATGCCGAGCCGTTCGGCTACTCCGGGCCTGTAACCTTCGATGAAAACGTCTGCCCGGCTGGCGAGTGCGACGACCTCATGAACGTCGTCGGCGTTCTTGAGGTTGGCCGCTGTGCGCGTCTTGCCGCGGTCGAGCGGGCCCGGTGGCGGAGTGAGACCGATCGCGCCGGCCAGTGCGCGGTCGATCCGGATGACCTCGGCGCCCAGATCGGCCAGCATCATTCCGCCGAACGGCACCGGAGCCAACCCGGCCATCTCCACGATTCGAACTCCGGTCAACGGCCCACCCATAGGCAAACCCCTCTCCAGGCGTCGCTATACAAATGTATAACGTATAGTGTGACTGTATAGCAAGCATCGGTGCTGGTTACGCTGTCGACCATGCGATTCAAAGGGCGGGCGATGACCCAGGAAACCGGCCCGAGGGCCACCGAACAGGATTTGACCAGCAAGGCCCGGATACGCAATGCGGCGCTGGACCTTTTCGCCCGTGACGGGGAGGACGCGACCTCGATGCGTGCGATCGCGGCGGCGGCCGAGGTCAACGTGGGACTGCTCGTACACCACTTCAAGACGAAGGAGGGTATCCGGGAAGCGGTCGACCAGCTAGTGGTCGCCCACTTCGAGCACGCGATCGCGGGTGCAGAACACGATGGAACTCCGCGCGGGATCGCGGCCGCCCGCAATGCGGCGGTCAGCCAGATGCTCGCTCGAAATCCGGCCGTCGTCGACTACCTGCGCCGTGCGGTGCTGTCCGGTCCGCGTAGCAGCATCCTGATCCGCATCACCGATCTGGCCACCGCCGAGGTCGACAGCCTGCGCCATGGCCAGCTGGCGTCCACCGACCGGTCACAGACCACCCAGATCCTCGGGCTGATGATGCGACAACTAGGCCAGCTGTTCCTACAACCGATGCTCGACGCGATGTGGGAGCACCTCGCCGGACTGGACGAACGCGCGGCTAAGCCCACGTTGTCGGTCACCGTGCTCGATCCCACTCAGGTCGACAACCCGGAGTACCCGCTGTTAGGGCGGTCTTGATGCGCTGCGCCGTTGTGAGTACTGCATTTCGTCGAGGTGCCCGCTACAAGCGTTCTGCGTAAGCGCGGCGTTCGGCGGCGTTGACCTGCCGGAGCAGGCGTCCGGCTTGTCCCAGAACAGCGTCAGTAGCGAGAAGATCATGAATACGTTCCACTCCAACGACACGGCCGCGATCTTCGTCACTGGACCGCCCGGCGAAACGAGCAGGATGAGCGGCACACCGAACTCGACGACGGAGCCGCCGTGGGCCAATGCCCTGGAGATGATCGACGGCTGTAGATTGTCCGGCCAGGCGCGGTGGAAGCGCCGCTTCATCCACCGGGCCCGAAAGGGACTGCTGCGCGGGTTATCTCTGTCGTAGCAGCGGGATCCGGCTCGCGATCCGGCGTCCGTGCGCGGGCAACGCACCCAGCCCCATCAGGGCCTTGAACTGCCAGCTGTCATCGCGCGGCGCAATTCCGATCGTCTGCGCGACATCCATGAAGTCCCAGAGGGTTTCACCGAAGTACATCAGCCCGTCGGAATTGAAGTGGTAACGGTCGAAGGCACACGCCTGCACGAAGTTGCCGTTGCCGGTGATGGCGGGCGCGGATTTGTCGTACGGGTACAGACGTATTGTGCCGTCGACGTATCCGCTGCCCATGTAGCGGACGGCCATCCGGGTCTCGCCGTCGGGCGTGACGTCGATGTACATCTGGTCCGGGAACGGGTCGTAGCGCCAATCCGAGATCGCATCGATGAACGCGAAGTTGTACTTGACGAACTCGTCGAGGCCTACCATCGTGCGGCCGAAGGTCGTCGGGTCTACATAGCGCAGATCTGGGGTGTACAGCTCATGGTTGCGGCTCATATCCCGCGCCATCCAGCTCCAGGTGTACATGGCCGACCACTCGTAGAGCCAACCGATGTCGATTCCCCGTTCGCCCATGAACGCGATCCGCCGTTCGAGTTCATCGAACCACTGCCGATGCATTTTGTTGAGCTCGTCTTCGGAGATGACTTTCCACGGCGCACCGCGATTGGACGCCAGGTACTCTGGCAGTGGCTGCCGCAGCCGCGGCTTGTCCAGTTCCTCCAGCAACATGTTGAAGTCGAACATAGGTCGTAACCCTTCCTGTTTGGCTTTTCACGCTTTCAGTTCGAGTGCGGCCGAAGCCAGCGGCGAGGCGAGCACCGTCGCCGTGACGTGGTCGACGAAGGCGGCGCGGTCGTCGCCGAGGTTGCCCTCGGTCCATTCGAGGAACAGTGAGATGATGGCGCCGAACAGCGTGGCGTAGTGCATCTTGCTGAGGTCGGAGTCATCGGGCGGCCCGACGGTGACTGAGACCATTCCGGCAACGGTTTTGCGCACGAAGTGCCGCAAACGAAGGTCGGCGACGGGCTCCACCAGCAGGATGCGGCATACCCGCGGATCGTCTGTTACCAGTTTTGCCGCAGCCTCGACACTGGCCCGAAGTCTGTGGTCTGGAGGAACTGTTTGACTGGTCGCGGCCTCAACGACGTCAACCGTCCGCTGAAATGTGGTGCGGTACACCTCGCGCAGCAGATCGTCGGTGTCGGTGAAGCTTTCGTAGAAGAACTTCTGGCTCAGTTGTGCCTGGCGGCACGCAGCCCGCATCGTCAGTGCGCCCACCCCGCCGGTGCCGACCAGTTCGATGCCGGCGGCGAGCAGCCGGGCACGCCGCTCAGCGTGCCGGACTTCAGGAGTGTTACCACGGTATGGCCTGGACATGCCTCCACATTATCGGGAAACGGCCGCTTTAGGAAGCAGCTGGTTCCGAAATTAGTGGATGGACAGCCAGGCATAGCGAATAGCTCTGACGTCGGTGTCATCGATGCGCCGGCAGATTATGGTGGCGGCCACTCGCAGCCGGCGAGATGCCCTGGCTGTAGTCGCCGTTGTCCTACCGCAGCCTTCCCGGGCGGGAGACAATCGGGCCATGGAGATCCACGTCGAGTTGGCCCGGCTCATCACCCTGGCGACCGGGGTGGATAACACCGATCCTGCGGTGGCCGAATTCACCGAACAGTTCGGCGTCGACGTCTCGCGGATCACCGACGAGCAACGCGCGCGGCTGCTGGACGCGCTCGGCCCGGACACGTTCACGACCGTGGTACAGATGTATCTCGCCGATTTCCTGCCCCGGATCCATGCCGGCTTGGACGCGTTGCAGATCGCGACTCCGTGGCGGGACGCGCCCGCAACCTTCGACGACTCCGTCGACGCGGCCACCGCAGTGTTCGACCGGTTCGCCCCCGCGGTGGCCCGGCTACGCGCACTGGACCCGGTGACCTCGGAACTGGTCCGGCTGCGCGGCGCCGCCGCGCACAACTGCAGGCTGTGCGCGTCGTTGCGTGAGGGGGGAGCGCTCGATGCCGGCGGTTCGGAGACCCTCTACGACGAGATCGAACGCTTCGAGACGTCGACACAGATCACCGACACCCAGAAGACGGCATTGCGCTACGTCGACGAACTGGTTTGGTCGCCCGGGGCCGTCGATCCGGACGTCGCAGCCGATGTGCGCAGGCACTTCTCCGAAGAGCAAGCCCTCGAGCTCACCCTCGACGTCATGCGCAACGCCATGAACAAGATCGCGGTCGCGATGGGCGCCGACGCACCGCGGGTGACCGAGGGCACCGAGCGCTACCTCACCGGCGACGACGGGCGGCCGGTGTTCGGCTGAATCGGCAGCACCGCCATGGCTACCGGGGCCTCGGCAGCGTGTCGGTCAACAGTCGGTGCGCCTCGGCACCGCACGATGGGCGGCATGCCAGAAACGCACGAGGACGGTGGGCATGGGTAGCCGCCGGAGACTCGATCTCGACGGCAGGGTCGCCCTGATCACCGGGGCAGCGCAGGGCATCGGACTGGCCCTGGCCCGCCGACTCCACGCCGACGGAGCCGCCGTCGTGCTCGTCGACGTCGACGCGGCCGCCGTCGAGCAGGCGGTGGGCCGAATCGGCGACCGCGCGCTGGGGGTCGCCGCCGACGTGCGCGACCGGTCCGCGATGGCCGAAGCGGTCGCGACCGCGGCGGGCCGGTTCGGTCGGCTGGACATCGTCGTGGCCAATGCCGGGGTGACGCCGACGCCGGCGACGCTGCGCACCATGGACGGCGCGGACTTCGACCGGGTGATCGGCATCAACCTGACCGGGGTCTACAACACCGTCACCCCCGCGCTGGAACAGGTCATCGAACATCGGGGTCACGTTGTGGTGGTGTCCTCGGCGGCCGCCTTCGCCCCGTCACCGGGCGGGTCGCCGTACATGATCAGCAAGGCCGGCGTCGAACAGTTCGGGCGCAGCCTGCGGTTGGAGCTGTCGGGGCACGGCGCGAGCGTGCAGATCGCCTACTTCGGGATCGTCGACACGTCGATGACCCACGCCGTCCTCGACGAGGACCCGCTGGGGCGTCGGCTCAACGACATGCTGGTGTGGCCGCTGAGCCGGCGCATCTCCGCCGAACAGGCGGCCCGATCCATCGCCGACGGGATCGGTCGCCGGGCGGCCAGCACGATCGCGCCGGCCGGCTGGCGTGAGTACAGCTGGCTGCGCGGGATCGCCAACCCGGTGCTCGATTTCGTGCTCACCAAGAGCCGGACGATGCGCGGCATGGTCGCCGAGTTGGAAGCCGCCCGGCTGCCGCGGGGCTGAGGCCGGCAGCCGCCGAGTCGCCGGGCGACCACTTGCCAGGTATACCCCCCACGGGTATACCTGGATGGTATGAGCGCACCCGGACACGACCACGCCATGGTGATGGACGCGCAAGCGCCCGACGACGCGGAGCACGCCGGAGACGACCACGGCGGGCACGGCGGACACGACCACGGCGATCACGCCGCGCAATTCCGCCGGCTGTTCTGGGTGATGCTGGCGCTGGCCATCCCGACGGTCGCGCTGTCCGGCATGTTCGCCTCGACGCTGGGTTACACCATCCCGTCGTTCCCCGGTTCGGCGTGGGTGGCACCGCTGCTCGGCACGATCATCTACGTCTGGGGCGGGGCGCCGTTCCTGACCGGTGCCATCAGCGAGATCCGTTCCCGGGCACCGGGAATGATGCTGTTGATTGTGCTGGCGATCACCGTCGCGTTCGTCGCCTCCTGGGGCGCGACCCTCGGCATCCTCAGTTCGGACCTGGAGTTCTGGTGGGAGCTCGCACTGCTGGTGGTGATCATGCTGCTGGGGCACTGGCTGGAGATGCGATCCCTGGCCCAGACCACCTCGGCGCTGGACTCATTGGCCGCACTGCTGCCCGACGAGGCCGAACGCGTCGAGGGTGACTCGGTCGTCGTCGTCGCCCCCGGCGAGCTGCGGGTCGGCGATGTGGTGCTGGTGCGCCCCGGCGGCACGGTGCCCGCCGACGGCACCGTGGTCGAGGGCAGCGCCGCCCTCGACGAGTCGATGGTCACCGGCGAATCGCGGCCGGTGCGCCGCTCGGCAGGCGATCACGTCGTCGCCGGGACGGTGGCCACCGACTCCGGGCTGCGCGTGCAGATCAGCGCGGTCGGCGACCAGACCGCGCTGGCCGGCATCCAGCGCCTGGTCAGCCAGGCACAGAACTCGTCGTCGAGGGCGCAGCGGCTCGCCGACATCGCCGCCGGGTGGCTGTTCTGGTTCGCGCTGGGGGCGGGCGCGCTCACCGCGGTGGTGTGGGTGCTGCTGGGCCACCCCGACCAGGCGGTGAGCCGGGTGATCACCGTTCTCGTCATCGCCTGCCCGCACGCGCTGGGCCTGGCCATCCCGCTGGTGGTCTCGATCGCCACCGAACGCGCCGCCCAAGGCGGGGTGCTGATCAAGGACCGCCTGTCGCTGGAGCGGATGCGCACCGTCGACGTCGTGCTGTTCGACAAGACCGGAACCCTGACCCGCGGCGAGCCGACCGTGACCGAGGTCGCCGGGCATGGTGAGTCCGAAACTTCGGTGCTGGCGCTGGCCGCGGCGGCCGAATCCGACAGCGAACACCCGTTGGCCCATGCCATCGTGCGTGCCGCCGTCGACCGCGAGCTGAGCGTGCCGGCCGCCGGCGAGTTCACCTCCTCGCCCGCCGCCGGGGTCAGCGCGACCGTCGACGGCCGCCGCATCCACGTCGGCGGGCCGGCGATGCTGGCCGAACAGGGCCTCGACGAGTTGTCGCTGGTGCAGCCCTGGCGTGACGAGGGCGCGATCATCCTGCATGTGGTCGCCGACGGCGCGGTGATCGGCGCGCTGAAGCTCGCCGACGCGATCCGCGACGAGTCCGCTCACGCTATCGACGCGCTGCATCGCTTGGGTGTGCGGGTCGCGATGGTCACCGGCGACGCCGAAGCCGTCGCGAACGCGGTGGCGAAGGAGCTGAGCATCGACCGGGTCTTCGCCGGTGTGCGCCCCGAGGACAAGGCCGCGAAGGTCGTCGAACTACAGAACGAAGGCGCGACCGTCGCGATGGTCGGTGACGGCGTCAACGACGCCCCCGCATTGGCGCAGGCCGACGTCGGGATCGCGATCGGCGCCGGTACCGATGTGGCGATCGCCTCGGCGGGCGTCATTTTAGCCAGCTCCGATCCCCGCTCGGTGCTCTCGGTCATCGAGCTGTCGAAGGCCACCTACCGCAAGATGCGCCAAAACCTCTGGTGGGCGGCCGGATACAACATCCTCGCGGTGCCACTGGCAGCCGGGGTGCTCGCCAAAGTGGGTTTTGTGCTGCCGATGTCGGTTGGGGCGGTGCTCATGTCGTTGTCGACGATCGTCGTGGCGCTCAACGCTCAACTGCTGCGACGACTGGACCTGCGCCCCGACGTCGGCGCCGACACCGACCACCTCCCCGTTCATACTGCGTAGAGCACGCAGAAGTGCGAGAAGGGTGTTTGCTCACCGCAGTGTCGACGCCAAGGAGAGCGCTCAGGCGGTGGAGGCGTTGCGGCCTTGGGACAGTGAGGCGTCCGCCTCGGTCGCCTTCTGCACCAGCACGCCGTCGGCCACCTCGTCGAAGGCTTTGGCGAAGACCCGCCCCATCAGCGCGACCGCGATGCTCTTCGCCTTCGTCGCGGTGTCGGCCAGCTTCACCCAGTCCGCGTCGGCGAACCCGGTGTCGGCCGCCGGCTGCCACACGTCGTCGACGTAGCGGTCGATGAGCCGCTGAGCGATGGCGCGCTGCTGCACCTCGAGGTCGGCGATGGTGTCGGCGAGCCGCGGCAGCGAGAGGCCGGCTTCCACGAGTTGCTCGATCGCGGTGATGATGCCGGCGTCGGGCGCGGAGACGGTCGACGCGTCGACCGCCTGCACCAAACCGGCGTCGATGAGGACGTCGTCGGCGCCGTCACCGAGCCGGCGCTGCAACTCGGCGCGGGGGAGGACGACGGGCTCGGTCGCCGCCAGTGGGCTCAGCGCCTCGGCGGCCAGCCGGCGCACCGCCTCCTCGGAGTCGGTTCCGGGCTCGGTGAACCGGCGGATGAGGTCCAGCGGTAGGCCTTGAGCGCGCAGGTGTTTGACCCGCTCGATGATCGCGACGTGCTCGCGGGAGTAGATTCCGACCCGGCCGCGCCGAACCGGCGGCGGCACCAGGCCGAGGGTCTGCCATTCCCGGATGTTGCGCACGGTCATCGCCACCCGCTGGGCCAACTCGTCGATCGTGAACTCCATCGCCTCCACAGTAGCACTCCGGCGTTGACCGTTACGGATAATACCGTTACGGTCGATGGCGCAGGTTATACCGAGTTGGAGGACTCTGATCATGGTGGCGACCGGGGAGACCGCGCCGCTGACGGTGCGGCGGATGAAGTTCGGGTTCGACGACGACCAGGCTCGGGCGACCAAGTACTACGCCAACGGCAGCATCGTGTTCAGCCACTTAGTGGCGGTGCTGTCGGCGATCTTCCCGCCCGGCGAGGACATCTTCGTCCGGTCGGTGCGCCGCTACCGCGATCAGATCACCGACCCCGACCTCAGCCAGCGGGTCGCGGCGTTCATCGGGCAGGAGAAGGTGCACGGCCTGCAGCACCGCGAACTCAACGAGCAACTGCTGGCGATGGGCTACCCGACGCCGTGGTTCGAGTTCCTGCTGGAGAGCACCGAGCACCTGGAGAAGTTCCTCGACAAGCGCTACCCGAGCCCGGACCGGTTCGTGAAGCTGCGCCGCTTCTTCCTCGGCTTCACCGTGGCCGCAGAGCATTTCACCGCCACCTGGGCGGAGAACATCCTCAAAAGCCCCGAGGTGCAGGCGATGATGTACGACCCGGAGATCCGGAACCTGTTGAACTGGCACGCCTTGGAGGAGTTGGAGCACAAGGACGTCGCCTTCGACGTCTACCGCGCCATCGGGGTGCCGGAGTCGACCCGGATCCGCTGGATGCGGTTCGCGCAGAACTTCGGCATCCCGATCCTGCTGCTGTTCACGCTGGCCTCGATCGTGCTGAACGACCGCGAGGGCCGCCGCCAGCCGGTGCGGTTGCTCATCGAGACCGTCCAGATGCTGCGCAGCCCGATGTTCAAGGGCTTCCACAAAGCGATGAAGCCGTTCAAGAGACGCGACTTCCACCCCAACCAGATCGACACGACCGAACTGATGACGACCTGGCAGCGCGAACTCTTCGGTGAGCACGGCGAACTGGTCGGCCACCTCAAATAGCCGGCGCCCACCCGCGCAGGAAATCCAGCCACTCCGCAGGCAGCTGCTGACGGGCGGCACCGTCGAGCACCCGCTCCAGATAACCCGGGCGCGCCGGGCCCGGGCACACCCGGTAGTCGATGTAAACCCAGACCAGTTCCGACCCGGCCTGAGTCCGCACCGGGAGCCGGAAGCGCCGGTAGTGCGCCGGCACGCTCTCGGCGACGTCGAGGGCGGCCAGGTCGTCGTCGCTGACCTGCCACACCACCCCGTGCACCCGCGCGCCCGGCGCGGCGCGCACGGTGGCCACCCCGCGCTGGTTGATCAGCCAGGTGTGCCCGTCGAGCACCGCCGGGCGCGGATCGACCGCACCGACGCAGCGGCGCGCCATCTGCTCGGCGCACAGGTTGGACCCGTAGGCGAAGTAGGCCGGCATCAGCCCCGCACGGTCAGGTAGATCAGCACCACGTTGAGCAGGGTAACGACGCCGGTGACCGCCCACCCCAGCAGCGAGGTCAGCCGGTGATTGACGTCGGTGCCCATCAGCGCCCGGTCGGCGGTCAACCGGATCACCGGGACCAGCGCGAGCGGGATGCCGAAGGAGAGCACCACCTGGGAGAGCACCAGCGCCCGGGTCGGGTCGACCCCGATCGCCAGAATCACCAGCGCCGGGATCAGCGTGATCAGCCGCCGCCACAACAGCGGCACCGACACCCGCAGCAACCCCTGCATGACCATCGCGCCGGCGTAGGCGCCCACCGACGTCGACGCCAGCCCGGAGGCCAGCAGCCCGATCGCGAACAGCAAGGCGATGGTGGGTCCGAGGGCGTCACGCACCGCGGCATGGGCGCCCTCGATCGAATCGCCGTCGACGCGGCCCTGCAGGTGGGTCGCGGCCACCACCAGCATGGCGGCGTTGACCGTTCCGGCCACCACCATCGCCAGGCCCACATCCCAGCGGGTGATCCGCAGCAGCCGCCGCCGCTGCGGACCGGCCGGTGGGCAGCCGTGCCGATCGCGGCTCAACCCCGAATGCAGGTACACCGCGTGCGGCATGATCGTGGCGCCCAGGATCGCGGTGGCCAGCAGCACGCTCTCGGTGCCGGCGAAGGCCGGCACCAGACCGCCGGCCAATCCCGCTGCCGGCGGGGGAGCGACGAACAGGCTGGCCAAAAACCCGATCGCGATGATCAGCAGCAGCCCGCTGATCACCAACTCGAAGTGGCGCTGCCCGCGCCGGTCCTGCACCGCCAGCAGCAGCATCGACACCGCCCCGGTGATCACCCCGCCGAGCAGCAGCGGCAACTCGAACAGCAGGTGCAGCGCGATGGCGCCGCCGACCACCTCGGCCAGATCGGTGGCCATCGCCACCAGTTCGGCTTGCAGCCAGTAGGCGATGCGGGTGGGGCGGCGGGCGTGGTCGCCGACGACCTCCGGCAGCGAGCGGCCGGTGACCAGGCCGAGCTTGGCCGACAGGTACTGCACCAGCCCGGCCATGACGTTGGCCACGACGATGACCCACAGCAGCAGGAACCCGAACTGCGCCCCGGCGCTGACGTTGGCGGCGACGTTGCCCGGGTCGACGTAGGCGATGGCGGCGACGAAGGCTGGGCCCAGCAGGTACCAGCCCGGCCGCGACCGGACCTCGCTGCGCAGCGCCAACCCCGACCCCCTCTCGCACCAGAGGCGAATAAAAAAGTGAGGGTAGCCGAAACTTCGCGGGGCGCAGCGGGCGCCCCTCACAGGTCGGGGATCGGCAACTCCATGTTCGGGGCGGTGAGCCCGCCGTCGACCTCGAGCACCTTGCCGGTCAGGTAGCCGCCCGCCGGCGAGGCCAGATAGACCGCCGCGGCGGCGATGTCGGCCGGGTCACCCAACCGGCGCAGCGGGGTGGCCCGCTCCATCGGGGTGCGCAGTTCGTCGTTGCCGGCCACCACCTCCAGCGCGGAGGTCAGGATCGCCCCCGGCGCGATCGCGTTGACCCGGATCCGCGGCGCCAGATCCGCTGCGGCCAGCCGGGTGTAGTGCGCCAGTGCGGCCTTGGCGGTGCCGTAGGCGGCGAACCCGCGCCCGGCCAGCCGCCCGACCGCCGAGGTGATGTTGATGACGGTCCCGCCGCCGGCGTGTTCGAGCATCAGCGGCACCGCGGCGGTGGTCAACGCGTGCGCGGTGAGCACGTTGAAGCCGAACGCGTCCTTGAGGTCCTGGGCCGAGGTGTTCAGCAGCGGGGCGGGCATGGCCCCGCCGACGTTGTTGACCACGATGTCGAGGCGCCCGAAGGTCTCGACGGCGGTCCCGGCCAGCTGCGCGGTCTGCTCCGGGCGGGCCAGGTCGGCGACGACGGCCTGGGCTCGCCGGCCCGCCTGCTGCACCTGCGCGGCGACCGCGTCCAGATCGGCGGCGGTGCGGGCGGAGACGACGACGTCGGCGCCCGCCTCGGCGAACGCCACCGCGATCGCGGCGCCGAGCCCGCGCCCGGCGCCGGTGACGACCGCGACGCTGCCATCCAGACGGAACTTGTCGAGAATCACGCCCTCACGCTAACAAGGCGGTTCAGGACTTGGACTTCGCGCGCGTCTTGCGGCCACCGGATTTCTTCGGCCGCGACTTGACGCTGGCCTCCAGCTTGGCCAGCAGGTCGGAGACATCCTCGGTCTCGTCGAGTTCGGTGGGCTGCTCCTCGGCGGTGAACGCCTCCCCGCCGGACAGTTTCGCCTCGATGAGCTCGACGAGCTGCTCCTGGTACTCGTCGCGGTACTGCTCGGGGTGGAAGTCCTCGGCCATCGACTCCACCACCTGCCCGGCCATCTTCAATTCGGCCGGCTTGATCTCCACCTTCTTGTCGAGCACCGGGAAGTCCGGGTCGCGGATCTCGTCGGGCCAGCGCAGCGTGTGCACCACCATGACCTGACGCTTGCCGAAGTCGTTGACCCGCAACGCCGCCAGCCGGGTCTTGTTGCGCAGCGCGAAGTGCACGATCGCCACCCGGTCGGTCTGGGCGAGCGTCTTGGCCAGCAGCACATAGGATTTCGTGGAGCTGCCGTCGGGCTGGAGAAAATAGCTGCGGTCATACAGCAACGGGTCCAGCTGGTCGGCCGGGACGAACTCGGCCACCGCGATCTCCCGGCTGCGCTCCTCGGGCAGGTTCGCCAGGTCGTCATCGGTGATGATCACCGCCTGGCCGTCCTCGGACTGGTACGCCCGGGCGATGTCGCGGAACTCGACCACCTCCCCGCAGACCTCGCAGACCCGCTTGTAGCGGATGCGGCCGTTGTCCTTGGCGTGCACCTGGTGGAACTTGACGTCGTGGTCCTCGGTGGCCGCGTACAACTTGACCGGCACATTGACCAGCCCGAATGCGATCGATCCCTTCCAGATGGCGCGCATAAGAGTCAGTATGCCCGCCGCCGCGGCCGGCTACCCGTTCTTCGGCGTCCCGAACCGGCGCGTCCGGTAGGAGTCGAGGGCGGCGCGGTCGGGCAGATCGGCGCCGCGGCGCGCCACCGTCAGCGCCGCGCAGTCGGCGGCCGACTGCAGTGCCGCGGTGAGCGTTCCCACCCCGATAGCCTGCAGCGCCGCGCGGCGCCGCGCACCCAGCAGGCCGGCCGACCACAGCGCGTCGATCAGCCCGACGGTGAAAGCGTCACCGGCGCCGATGGTGTCGGCCACCGCAACGGTGTCGGCGTCGACCCGGGCCACCCCGTCGGCGCAGAGCGCGAACGCGCCGCGCGCACCGAGGGTCACCGCCACCACCGCGGGCCCGGCGGCCAGCCAGCTGCGGGCGACCTGGTCGACCGGGCGATCCGGGGCGATCCAGGCCAGGTCCTCGGCGCTGACCTTGACGATGTCGCTGCCCTCGATCAGCCGCTGGATGCGTTCGCGGGCCAGCAGGCGGTTGTCGAGCAGCGCCGGGCGGATGTTCGGGTCGAAGGTGACCGTCGCCGACGGCCGGTAGGTGTCCAGCAGCGCCGCGACCGCCAGGCACCCCGGCTCGACCACCGCGGCCAGCGAGCCGGTGTGCACCAGCGTCGGCGGCGGCACGGCCGGTGTCCCGTCGAGGCGCCAATCCAGGTCGAGGCGGTAATCGGCGGCATGTGCGGCATCCAGTCGGGCGCGCGCGGTCGCGGTGCCGCCGGCGGCGACGCTGCCCGCCACCGCCCGCACCCCGGCGGAGCGCAGATACGCCAGAATCCGGTCGCCGTTGGCGTCCTCGCCGACCCGGGTCAGGAAAGCCACGCCGTGTCCCAGCCGGCCCAACCCGACCGCGACGTTGAGCGGGCTGCCGCCGACGTACTCGCCGAGCACCCGCCCGTCCTGCTCGACGATGTCGATGAGTGATTCACCGATCACGAGCGCCCCCGGCATGGTCTCGACAGTACCGAGCGATCCTGGACCGGCCACGACGTACGTTGGCAGCATGGCTTCGTCGCGGGTGCGCCTGACCAACGCCGAGAAGGTGTTGTACCCGCCGACCGGCGGCGGCGCCGCCGTCACCAAGGCCGACGTGTTCGACTACTACACCGCGATCGCCGAGGTGATGCTGCCGCACGTCGCCGGCCGGCCCGCCACCCGCAAACGCTGGCCCGACGGGGTGGCGGCGGACTCCTTCTTCGAGAAACAACTGGCGGCGTCGGCACCGGACTGGCTGTCCCGCGGTGAGGTGGCACACCGGTCGGGCACCACCCGCTATCCGATCCTCGACAGCGTCGACGCCATCGCCTGGATCGCCCAGCAGGCCGCGCTCGAGGTGCACGTGCCGCAGTGGCGTTTCGTCGACGGCGAACCCGGGCCGGCGACCCGGCTGGTCTTCGACCTCGACCCCGGCGAGGGGGTGGGCATGGCGGAGCTGGCCGAGGTGGCCCGCGCCATCCGCGAGCTGCTGGCCGCCATCGACCTGACGGTGTTCCCGGTCACCAGCGGCAGCAAGGGCCTGCATCTGTACAGCCCGCTGGACCGGCCGGTGAGCTCGCGCGGCGCGTCCGCCCTGGCCCAGCGCATCGCCCGGCAACTCGAGCGGGACATGCCCGGCCGGGTCACCGCGACGATGGCCCGCAGCGCCCGGGCGGGCAAGGTGTTCGTCGACTGGAGCCAGAACAACGCCGCCAAGACCACCATCGCGCCCTACTCGCTGCGCGGCCGGCCCGAGCCGACGGTGGCCGCGCCGCGCAGCTGGGCCGAACTCGACGACCCCGACCTGGCCCAGCTGCGCTACGACGAGGTGCTCGCCCGCGTCGCGGCCGACGGCGACCTGCTCGCCGGGCTCGACCGCACCGGCCCCGACCGGCTGCACCACTACCGCAGCAAGCGCGACGCCGCCAAGACCCCCGAACCCGTCCCCGCCGCCACACCGGTCACCGGCCGCGACGACACCTTCGTCATCCAGGAACACCACGCCCGCCGGCTGCACTACGACTTCCGGCTGGAACGCGACGGGGTGCTGGTCAGTTGGGCCGTCCCGAAGAACCTGCCCGCCACGCCCGACGTCAACCACCTGGCGGTGCACACCGAGGACCACCCGCTGGAGTACGCCACCTTCGAAGGCCGCATCCCGGCCGGCGAATACGGGGCCGGCACCGTCACGATCTGGGACTCCGGGCGCTACGACACCGAGAAGTTCCGCGACGACGAGGTGATCGTCGTCCTGCACGGCACCCGCATCTCGGGGCGCTACGCGCTGATCCGCACCGACGGCGACCAGTGGCTGGCCCACCGGATGAAAGACCAGAACATCCTCGACTTCGACACGCTCGTCCCGATGCTGGCCACCAGCGGGCCGGTCGGCGCGCTGCGCGCCGCGCAGTGGGCCTTCGAAGGCAAATGGGACGGCTACCGGATGCTGGTCGACGCCGATCACGGCCGGGTGCGGCTGCGCTCCCGCAACGGCCGCGACGTCACCACCGAATTCCCCCAGCTGGCCGGCGTCGCCGCCCAGCTCGACGAACACCGGGCGGTGCTCGACGGCGAGGTGGTGGCGCTCGACGCGACCGGCACACCGGATTTCAGCCGCCTGCAACGCCGCGCCGACGGCGCCGACCTGACCTTCTGGGCCTTCGACCTGCTCCACCTCGACGGCCGCTCGCTGTTGCGGGCCCGCTACCGCGACCGGCGGGCACTGCTGGAAACCCTCACCAGCGGAACGGATCTGGTGGTGCCCGAGCTGCTGCCCGGCGACGGCGCCGAGGCGCTTGAGCAGGCCCGCCGGAACGGCTGGGAGGGTGTGGTCGCCAAGCGGTGGGACACCGGATACCACCCGGGGCGCCGGTCGACGTCCTGGATCAAGGACAAGATCTGGGCCACCCAGGAGGTGGTCATCGGCGGCTGGCGCAGCGGTGAACGCAGCAGCGGCATCGGCTCCCTGCTTATGGGGATCCCGGGCGCCGACGGCCTGGACTACGTCGGGCGGGTCGGCACCGGCTTCACCGACAAGGAACTCAGCGCGCTGCACGCCCGGCTGGCCCCGCTGGCCACCGACGAATCACCGTTCACCGCCCGGCTGTCCACCCAGGACGCCCGCGGCGTGACCTTCGTGCAACCGGTGCTGGTGGGCGAGGTGCGCTACCAGGACCGGACCGGGGAAGGGCGGCTGCGCCACGTCAGCTGGCGCGGCCTGCGCCGCGACAAAACCCCGGACCAGGTGGTCCGGGAGTGACGAGGAGGACGACGGCATGCGGTGGGTGACCTACCGGGACGGCGCCGACGAGCGCACCGGCGTCCTCAACGGCGACGCCATCCACGCGGCCCCGCCCGGGACGACGCTGCTGGACCTGGTGCGCCGCGGTGCGACCGGCCTGGCCGAGGCCGGTCGGCAGCTGCTGGCCGCCCCGGCGCAGACGGTGTCGCTGGCCGCCGCGACGCTGCTGGCGCCGATTCCGCGGCCGCCGTCGATCCGCGACACGCTGTGCTTTCTGGAGCACATGCGCAACTGCCAGGCCGCGCTGGGCCGGGGCCGGGTTCTGCACGACACCTGGTATCGCATCCCGGCGTTCTACTTCGCCTGCCCGACCACCGTGCTGGGCCCGTACGAGGACGCCCCGATGGCGCCGGGAAGTGTCTGGCAGGACTTCGAATTGGAGATCGCCGCGGTGATCGGCACCGCGGGCGCCGACCTCACCGTGGCGCAGGCCGAGGCCGCGATCATCGGCTACACCATCTACAACGACTGGTCCGCCCGCGACCTCCAGCAACTGGACGGCCAGCTGGGCATCGGGCAGGCCAAGGGCAAAGACGGCGGCGTCACGCTGGGCCCGTATCTGGTCACCGCCGACGAACTTGAGCCGTACCGGCGCGACGGTCGCCTCGACCTGCAGGTCACCGCGCTGGTCAACGACAGCGTGATCGGCTCGGGGACGACCGCGCAGATGGACTGGAGTTTCGGGGAGGTCATCTCCTACATCTCCCGCGGGGTCACGCTGGTGCCCGGCGACGTCATCGGCTCGGGCACCGTACCGACCTGCACCCTGCTGGAGCACCTGGATCCCGCGGTTCCGCAGGACTTCCCGGGCTGGCTGCGCGACGGGGACACCGTCACCCTGCGCGTCGAGGGACTCGGTGAGACCCGGCAGCGGGTACGCGCCACCGCCCGGCCGCACCCGCTGGCCGCCCGCCCCAACCCGGACGCGAAACCCGAACCGCCGCGGGTGAATCCGGCGGTCTCGCGGGTGCCCTACACCCGCGGGCTGCACCCGGTGGGCCGGCGGGTATGGGCCTGGACGCTGCCGGACGGCGGCTACGGCTGGAGCAACGCCGGTCTGATCGCCGGCGACGGCGCGTCGATGCTGGTGGACACCCTGTTCGACCTGCCGCTGACCGCCGAAATGTTCACCGCTATGCGCGAAGTCACCGACGTCGCACCGATCACCGACATGCTGATCACCCACTCCAACGGTGACCACATGAACGGCAACCAGTTGCTGCCCGACGAGGCCCGCATCATCGCCGCCCGCGCCACCGCCGCGGAGATCGCCGAAGGGCGTCCACCGGCGACGCTGGTGGCGACCCAGATCGGTGACCTGGGTGCGGAAGGGACGCGGTATGCGCGGGAGCGGTTCGGCGCCTTCGACTTCGGCGGGATCACCGTACGCAACGCCGACACCGTCTTCGACGACGAACTGATCGTCGAGGTCGGCGGACGAGAGGTGGTGTTGCTGAACCTGGGGCCAGCACACACCGGCGCCGACTCGGTGGCGCACGTGCCCGACGCCGGGGTGCTGTTCGCCGGCGACCTGCTGTTCATCGGATGCACGCCGATCGTGTGGGCCGGTCCGATCGGCAACTGGATCAGCGCCTGCGACACCATGATCGCGCTGGACGCCCCGACGGTGGTGCCCGGCCACGGCCCGGTCACCGACCCGGACGGCATCCGGGCGGTGCGCGACTACCTGGTCTACATCAGCGAAGCGGCCGACGACGCCTACCGGCGCGGCCTCCCGTTCGACCGCGCCGCCGCGGAGATCGAGCTCGGCGAATACGCCGGGTGGCTGGACGCCGAACGGGTGGTGGCCAACATCTACCGGCGCTACCGCGAACTCGACGCCGACACCCCGGTGCTGGCGCCCACAGAACTGCTGAGCCTGCAAGCTCGCTGGCTCGCGAAGCGCTCAGGGTAGCGCCGGGTGAAAGCCGGGGCGCTCTAGCAGCGGGTGGC
Source organism: Mycobacterium sp. 1274756.6 (assembly GCF_001668625.1). Classification (GTDB taxonomy): domain Bacteria; phylum Actinomycetota; class Actinomycetes; order Mycobacteriales; family Mycobacteriaceae; genus Mycobacterium. The sequence continues at coordinate 295,886 of NZ_LZLJ01000093.1, read as the reverse complement.
GGCGCGGACCCAGCGCCGGTGCTCTTCGGTGGCCCGGCCGGCGGTCGTCGCCGGACGGTGGGGGTGGACAGCGTGCTGGTGACCGCAGGGCCCACCGACCACCTCTGGTCGCGGACGATCCTTGGTGTCCATCAGCACCTCCCTCATCGGTTGAGTTCAGCGGGTTCGGCGACACTGCCGGCCCGAACCGGTATTGGCGCAGAACTCCTTCCATTCAACGGCACCCGCGCGCGCCGCGATCCCGGCGACACGGTGAGGTCGGACACAACACCGCGGTGCGGCGGGACAGCTCATCACCGCGGGAGAGTTTCGCCAGTGACGCGGGCCGACGACGGCGACGACGGTGATCGCGGTCACCGCTGAGGCGATCAGAGCCGAGGCGGCAGCGCGAGTTCGACGGTCTCGAGCGGAAACGGCGGATAGCCGGCCGCGCCGCGCACCGACAACGTCCCCCACGGGGTCTGGTCGGAGATGCGGGCCTCCGCGGTGTGTGCACCGATGCGGATGCTGACCTGCGAACCGGTCACCCGCTCGCCGGGCAGCTCGGCGTAAAGCATGCCCTGCCAGTGGTAGCGGCCGTCGATCGGATCGAAATGCCCGGTGAGCCGCACCCGCGTCGGGTACTCGCGGCCGTCGTGGGTCAGCGTCGCCGGCCCGTCGTAGGTGTCCTCGTCGACCCCGACCGATCCGGCCAGGTAGAACCGGGAGAGTCCGCGGGTGGGCAGCAGCGGGTGCACCCGCAGCCGCGAACGCGCCTCGATGCGGGTGGCGCCGCCGCGCAGCATCCCGGCCAGCACCGCGGCGATGTAGCGGGCCTGCCGGGCGGTGTTCGGGCCGGGGATACGGAAGTAGTTGGGGGTCCCGTGCGCGGCGACGATCCGGTCGTCGCGCACCGTGGTGTCCACGACGATCCGGGCGGTGCGGGTGGTGCCGTCGGCGCCGGTCACCGTCCAGGTGTCGGTGTCGTTGTCGAAGCGGGTCCGGGCGGCCGCGGCGATCACCGCGGTGTGCGGCAGCCGGCCGTGTGTGCGCGCCGGATCGCCGATCACCAGCACGTCGACCCGGTCGGCGGCGGTTTCGGCGGTCACAGGAACCCGGCCCGCCGCCACATCCGCCGGCCCAGCCGGCCCATCAGGCCCACCTCTTCGAAGAAGGTGGCCAGCGGCGCGTACGCCGAGCGGCACGCCGCCAGGAAGTGCGGGTTGCGCCGGGCGACGCGGCGGGCGGCGCGCCCGTCGAGCCCGACCCGCCGGTACACCACCGGCATGGTGAACAGGTAGCGGTAGAACGGTCCGCCCACGCCCTGCAGGTTGGCCAGGTACATCCGGCGGTACCAGCTCATGGCCGGCACCTCCTTGCGCAACCCGTCGCGGGCGAACTGGATGTGGCGGGCCTCCTCGGTGACATGGATGCGCATCAGCCGCTTGACGATCGGCTGCAGGTCCGGGTCGTCGAGGATCTGGCGCTGCAGCGCGTCGAAGATCTCCTCACCGACCAGCGCGGCGCCCCACAGCACACTGCCGCGGAAGACCAGCGGCAAGGTGTTGATGACGATGCGCTGGTAGAGCTTGGGCCGCACCGGCACCCCACCGATCCGGTCGATGGCCTTGCCGAACATCAGCATGTGGCGGGTCTCGTCGCCGAGCTCGGTCAGCTTGTAGTGGGTGGAGCTGGCGGTGGGATTCTGGTGCATCATGTCGCGCAGCAGCGCCTGGTTGAGGATGTTCTCGAACCAGATGCCCGCCGAGAGCAGGTTGACCAGTTCCTGGCGGGACAGTTCGATCTGCTGCTCGCGGCTCATCGACTCCCACAGGTCGGTGCCGTAGAGGGTGCACATCCGCGGCGGCAGGAAGAACTTGCCCTCCTCCAGCGGCGCGTCCCAGTCGATGTCGACGATCGGGGCGTAGGACTTCTTCACCGAACCCTTCAGCAGGCGCTCGGCGACCTGCTCGCGCGGGGTGGTGGCCGACTTGACGACGGTGGTCATCGCTGACGTCCCTTTCCTTGTCACGACTGGTCAGGTCATTAAGGAACACGACACCGAAGATGTCAATACCTACGGTACCGGATACCTTGTCGTACGGCTCGTTACCCTGCGGGGATGCGTGTGCTGCGGGTCATCGGCATCGGGGTGGGCGACCCCGCCCACCTGACGGTGCAGGCGGTGGCGGCCCTCAACGAGACCGAGGTCTTCTTCGTCGTCGACAAGGGGGAGACCAAACGAGAGCTGGCCGATTTGCGCCGGCGCGTCTGCGCCCGCTACATCGACACCCCCGGCTACCGGGTCGTCGAGCTGCCCGACCCGCCGAGAGCCGACCGCGGCGACTACCGCCGGGCGGTCGCCGACTGGCATGCCGCCCGGGCCGCGATCTGGGCCGAGGCGATCACCGCCGAACTCGGCCCCGACGGCGTCGGCGCCTTCCTGGCCTGGGGCGACCCGGCGCTCTACGACAGCACCCTGCGCATCCTCGACGCCGTGGCCACCCGGGTCGACCTGCGCTACGAGGTGATCCCGGGGATCACCGCGATACAGGCGCTCACCGCCGCGCACCGCATCCCGCTCAACGACGTCGGCGAGCCGGTGCTCATCACCACCGGCCGCCAACTGCGAGCCCACGGGCTGACCGGCACCGCGGTGGTCATGCTCGACGGCGACTGCTCGTTCACCCACTGCCCGCCGCAGACCCGCATCTGGTGGGGCGCCTACCTGGGCAGCGCGGACCAGCTACTGGTCGCCGGCACCGTCGGGGAGGTGGGCGAGCAGATCCGCATCGTGCGCGCCGAGGCGCGGGCACGGCACGGCTGGATCATGGACACCTATCTGCTGCGCGCCGCCGCGGCGCCCGACGCGGGCGGCCCCGGCGTGGCATGATCGCGGCCATGGGACCGTTCCTGCTGCGTGCCGCACTCACCGGGCTGGCGCTGTGGGTGGTGACCCTGCTGGTCGGCGGCATCGACTTCGTCGGCGGCCAGACCACCGCCCAGAAGGCGGGCATCATCTTCGTCGTCGCGGTGATCTTCGGCCTGGTCAACGCGTTCGTCAAACCGATCGTGCAGATCCTGTCGATCCCGCTGTACGTGCTGACGCTGGGCCTGTTCCACGTCGTGATCAACGCGTTCATGCTGTGGCTGACCGCCTGGATCACCGAGCACACCACCCACTGGGGGCTGCGCATCGAGCACTTCTGGTGGACCGCGATCTGGGCGGCGATCGTGCTGTCGCTGGTCAGCTGGCTGCTGTCGCTGGTGGTGCGTGACATCCGCCGTGTCACCAGCTGAGCGCGGGCCGACGACGGCCGCCGTCGCGCTGATCGCGGCCCTGGCGGCCGGCTTCGCCGCCGTGACCCTGGCGGTGGCCCGCATCCCGGCCGATGCGGGCGTGGACCGGGCGGTGCTGGACTGGTTCGTCGCCCAGCGGCGCGACTGGCTGACCCCGCTGCTGGTGGCGGCCACCCACGCCAGCGGACGGCAGGCGGTCGCGGTGGCCGCGCTGCTGGCGGCGGCGCTGCTGTGGTGGCGGCGGCGCAGCCTGCTGCCCGCCGCGGTGGTCGCGGGCACCTGTGCGGCGGCCGGGTTCATCGGCGTCGCGGTCAAACACCTCGCCGGCGTCGACCGGCCACCCCCGGCGGTGCACGTGGTGGCCAAGACCGGGCCGGCCTTCCCGTCCGGGCACGTCACCTACAGCCTGGCGCTGTTGGGCATCCTGGCGGTGGTGATCGGGGCGGGCCGCAGCACGCGGGTGCGGGCCGCGCTGGCGGTGGCGGTCGCGGGCATCACCGGGCTGATCGGCGCGGCCCGGCTGTACCTGGGGGTGCACTGGTTCACCGACGTGATCGGCGGGGTGCTGCTGGCGCTGACCGTGATCGGATCGGGCGCGCTGGTCTACCGGGCGGGGCAGACTGGACGGCATGCCCGAACTGCCCGAGGTTGAGGCGCTCGCGGAATTCCTGCGCCGCCACGCCGTGGGCCGCCCCGTCGGCCGGGTCGACGTGGTGGCCTTCTCGGTGCTCAAGACCGTCGACCCGCCGATCGGGGCGCTGGCCGGCCGGACGGTGCGCGACGCCCGCCGGTGGGGCAAGTACCTTGGGATCGAGGCCGACGGGTTGCTGCTGGTCACCCACCTGGCGCGGGCGGGCTGGCTGCGCTGGTCGGAGCGGCTGCCCGCGGCGCCGCCGCGGCCGGGCCGCGGCCCGCTGGGTCTGCGAGTCCACCTCGACACCCCCGGGCAGGGGCCGGGTTTCGACCTGACCGAGGCCGGCACCCAGAAACGCCTCGCGGTGTGGCTGGTCGACGACCCCGCCGAGGTGCCGGGCATCGCCGCGCTGGGCCCCGACGCGCTGGCGATCACCGAGACCGACCTGGCCGGCATCCTGGCCGCCCACACCGGCCGGATCAAGACGGTGCTCACCGACCAGAAGGCGATCGCCGGCGTCGGCAACGCCTACAGCGACGAGATCCTGCACACCGCGCGGCTGTCCCCGTTCGCGACCGCGGCCACCCTCTCCGACGCCCAGGTCGGCGCCCTGCACGCGGCGCTGACCGCGGTGCTCACCGACGCGATCGACCGGTCGGTGGGCTTGCAGGCCGCCACCCTCAAGGGCGAGAAACGCTCCGGGCTGCGAGTACACGGGCGGACCGGGCTGCCCTGCCCGGTCTGCGGGGACACCGTGCGGGAGGTGTCGTTCAGTGAGCGCTCCTTCCAGTACTGCCCCACCTGCCAGACCGGCGGCAAGGTGCTGGCCGACCGGCGGATGTCGCGGCTGCTGAAATAGCGGGCCGGGCGGGTGTCTTGACAGCTGTCGAGTGCGGCTATCCTGTCGGCGTGACTCGCCAGAAAATCCTGATCACCGGGGCCAGTTCGGGGCTGGGGGCCGGCATGGCCCGCGCCTTCGCCGCCAAGGGCCGCGACCTGGCGCTGTGCGCCCGCCGCCTCGACCGGCTCGAGGAGCTCAAGGCCGAACTGACCACCCGCCACCCCGGGATCACGGTGGCGATCGGCGAACTCGACGTCAACGACCACGAGCAGGTGCCGAAGGTGTTCGCCGCGCTCGCCGCGGAACTCGGCGGCCTGGACCGGGTGGTGGTCAACGCCGGCATCGGCAAGGGCTGGCCGCTGGGTGAGGGCAAGCTGTGGGCCAACAAGGCCACCATCGAAACGAACCTGGTCTCGGCGCTGGTGCAGATCGAGACCGCCCTGGAGATGTTCAAGAAGTCCGGCAGCGGGCATCTGGTGCTGATCTCCTCGGTGCTGGGCAACAAGGGCGTGCCCGGACTCAAGGCGGCCTACGCCGCCAGCAAGGCCGGGCTGACCTCGCTGGGTGAATCGCTGCGCGCGGAGTACACCAGCGGCCCGATCAAGGTGACCGTGATCGAGCCGGGCTACATCGAATCGGAGATGACCGCGAAGTCGAATTCGACGCTGCTGATGGTGGACAACCAGACCGGCGTCGACGCGATGGTCAAGGCCATGGAACGCGAAGCCGGCCGGGCGGTGGTGCCGACCTGGCCGTGGCTGCCGCTGGTGACGCTGTTGCGCCGGCTGCCGCCGCGGTTCACCAAGCCGTTCGCCTGAGCGCCCGGCGGGGGGCTAGGTCGCCCGGCCCCGCTCGGCGCGGTAGCGGCGCACCAGCGCGTCGGTGGAGCTGTCCGACTGCGCCGCCGGGGATGCCGCGCCGGTGAGCACCGGCTCCAGCGCCTTGGCCTGGGTCTTGCCCAACTCCACACCCCACTGGTCGAACGAGTCGATACCCCAGATCACCCCTTCGGTGAACACCTGGTGCTCGTAGAGGGCGATCAGCTGGCCCAGCACCGACGGGGTGAGCCGGGTGGCCAGGATCGAGGTGCTCGGCCGGTTGCCGGGCATCACCTTGTGCGGCACCACCGCCGCCGGGGTGTCCTCGGCGGCGATCTCCGCGGCGGTCTTGCCGAACGCCAGCACCTGGGTCTGGGCGAAGAAGTTGCTCATCAGCAGGTCGTGCATGCTGCCGTCGCCGTCTGCGGTGGGCAGGTCGTCGACCGGCTGGGCGAACCCGATGAAATCGGCCGGCACCAGCCGGGTGCCCTGGTGCAGCAGCTGGAAGAAGGCGTGCTGGCCGTTGGTTCCGGGCTCGCCCCAGAAGATCTCGCCGGTGTCGGTGCTGACCGGGCTGCCGTCGCGGCGCACCGACTTGCCGTTCGACTCCATCGTCAGCTGCTGCAGGTAGGCCGGGAACCGGGCCAGGTCGTCGGCGTAGGGCAGCACCGCGCGGGACTGGGCGCCGAAGAAGTTGGAGTACCACAGCCCGATCAGCCCGAGCAGCACCGGCGCGTTGGCCTCCAGCGGCGCGGTGCGGAAGTGCTCGTCGACCAGATGGAAACCGGCGAGGAACTCGGCGAACCGCTCCCGGCCGATCGTGGCCATCACCGACAGCCCGATCGCCGAGTCCACCGAGTACCGCCCGCCGACCCAGTCCCAGAACCCGAACATGTTGGCCGGGTCGATCCCGAACTGCGTGACCCGCTCCCGGTTGGTGGAGACCGCGACGAAGTGCTTGGCCACCGCGTCCTCGCCGAGGGCGTCGGTCAGCCAGCGCCGCGCCGCCGCCGCGTTGGTCAGGGTCTCCAGGGTGGAGAACGTCTTCGACGCCACCACGAACAGGGTGCTGGCCGGGTCGAGGTCGGCGAGGGTGGCCACCAGATCCGCCGGGTCGATGTTGGAGACGAAGCGGGCGCTGATCCCGGCGTCGGCGTAGTGCCGCAGCGCCCGGTAGGCCATCGCCGGACCCAGATCCGAGCCGCCGATGCCGATGTTGACCACGCAGCGGATCGGTGCCCCGGTGGCGCCGGTCCAGCTGCCGTCGCGCAGCCGGTCGGTGAACTCGCCCATCGCGTCCAGCACCGCGTGCACGTCGGCGGCGACGTCGCGGCCGTCGACGCTCAGCGTGCTCCCGCGTGGTAGGCGCAGCGCGGTGTGCAGCACCGCCCGGTCCTCGGAGGTGTTGATGTGCTCCCCGGCGAACATCGCGTCGCGGCGGGCCTCCAGCCCCGCGGTGCGGGCCAGGTCGCACAGCAGCCGCACCGTTTCGGCGGTGATCCGGTGCTTGCTGTAGTCGATGTAGAGGTCACCGACGCTGAGCGTGAACTCCCGGCCGCGGTCGCGATCCTCGTCGAACAGGTCGCGCAGATGGGTTTCCCCGATCCGACGGTGATGGTCGGCCAGCGCGGCCCAGGCCGCGCTGGCCGTGATGTCGGGAAGCTCGGCGGCACTCATACCCCGAGCGTAACCGGCGCGCGGCCCGCTCAGCCGGCGGCGAGCACCCGCGGGTAGAGCACGTTGTTCTCCTTGTGCACGTGCATGTGCAGGTCGGTTTCGATGTCCTCCAGCCCGGCCAGCATCGCCGTGTAGGAGCCGCAGGCGTCGGCGGGCACCGCGTAGTCGTCGGTGAGCCGGCGCAACTCGGCGAGCAGGGAACCGGCGTTGTCGTGCTCGACCATGTTCTCCTTGAGCAGGCTGCGCAGCTCCTCGGAGAGCGGGTCGTCGGAGCCGGCGCGCGCGGTGATCTGGGGGAACAGGTCGGTCTCCTCCTCACGCAGGTGCGGCTCGATGCCGCCGCGCAGCTTGCCGAAGACCTCGCGGACCGCGATCAGCTCACTGTGGTTGGGGCCGTGCACCCGGGCCACCTTGTCGACCAGGGCGCCGACCCGCGGGAACTCGTCCCACAGGAACTTGTGGTGGGTGTCGACGATGTGCTCGACGAGGGCCGCGTCGTCGAGGTCGGCCCAGGCTTCCTGCCGGCCGGGGGCCGCGCTGTGCAGGGCGTCCAACAGGTCGTCGACCGGGATCTGGGCTTCGGCGCAGGCCTCCCGCACCGGGCGCTGCCCGTGGCAGCAGTAGTCGATGCCGAAGCGGTCCAAAATCCGGGTGCGCGACGGGTCCGCGGTGACGATGTCGCCGAGAATCGTGTCGGGTGTGTAGGTGGTCATCGCGATCTCCTCACGAGGTCGGTGCGGTGTGGCCGAGCCTGCACGCCCGGTGTTGGTGCCAACACCGCCGCGGCCGGCGGGTATTCCGCCGACCGGCAACCCCCGCGTCAGTGACCGAGCCGGCCGCGCCCGAACCGCAGCAGCAGCATCGCCAGGTCCTTGCCGTCGGGGCCGAGCTCGCTGTAGCGCTCGATGACCTTCATCTCCCGGCTGTGCACCAGCCGGGTGCCCCCGGAGGCCATCCGGGCCTTGCCGATGGCCTGCGCCACCTCGGTGCGCCGCTTGACCGCGGCGAGGATCTCGGCGTCGAGCCGGTCGATTTCGTGGCGCAACTCGTCGATGGTGGGCGACTGCTCGGTCGCCGCATCGGCCTGGGTTTCGGTTTCGGTGCTCATGGGGTTCGACTCCGTACTCTGAGTGTTCTCGGCGGGTTCTGGTCTCATCTGCACTCCGGCCTCACACAACAGGCGAACCCCGGATCTGCGTGGCGGACCGCGGGGCTCAAAAGACAGCTACACCACCGGTACCGCCGAAGCGGGCGGGTAGAAAAATCGCAGCTGCACGTCGAGCACGAATCGAGTGTGCCACCCGGGCTGTGCCAGCGCAAAACCTGTCCACCGGCGGCGGTAGGTTGGTCTGGACATGAGTGTGCACGCCGACCCAGGACTTCACCCGGCTTCCGGTCCCACCGCCCTACTGGAGGCGCTCAACCCGCAGCAACGACGGGCGGTGCTGCACGAGGGCACCCCGCTGTTGATCGTCGCCGGGGCGGGCTCGGGCAAGACCGCGGTGCTGACCCGCCGGATCGCCTACCTGCTGGCGGCCCGCGATGTCGGGGTGGGGCAGGTCCTGGCGATCACGTTCACCAACAAGGCCGCCGCCGAGATGCGCGAACGCGTGGTGCAGCTGATCGGGCCGCGGGCGATGTCGATGTGGGTGTCGACGTTCCACTCCACCTGCGTGCGCATCCTGCGCAGCCAGGCCGCGCTGATCCCGGGGCTGAACTCCAACTTCTCCATCTACGACGCCGACGACTCCCGCCGGCTGCTGCTGATGGTCGCCCGCGACATGGGCCTCGACGTCAAGCGGTACACGCCGCGACTGCTGGCCAACGCGATCTCGAACCTGAAGAACGAGCTGATCGACCCGGATCGGGCGCTGGCCGATCTCACCGAGGACGCCGACGAGCTGGCCCGCACCGTCGCCGCGGTGTACGCCGAATACCAGCGGCGCCTGCGGGCGGCCAACGCGCTGGACTTCGACGACCTGATCGGCGAGACCGTCGGGTTGCTGCAGGCGTTCCCGCAGGTCGCCCAGTATTACCGGCGCCGGTTCCGGCACATCCTGGTCGACGAGTACCAGGACACCAACCACGCCCAGTACGTGCTGGTGCGCGAACTCACCGGCCACGGCCAGCAGGAGATGCCGCCGGCCGAACTGTGCGTGGTCGGCGACGCCGACCAGTCGATCTACGCCTTCCGCGGCGCCACGATCCGCAACATCGAGGACTTCGAGCGCGACTACCCCGACGCGACGACCATCCTGCTGGAACAGAACTACCGCTCCACCCAGACGATCCTGTCGGCGGCCAACGCGGTGATCGCCCGCAATGCGGGGCGCCGGGAGAAACGGCTGTGGACCGACGCCGGCGAAGGCGAGCCGATCGTGGGCTACGTCGCCGACAACGAGCACGACGAGGCCCGCTTCGTCGCCGCCGAGATCGACGCGCTGGCCGACGGCGGCGACATCACCTACAACGACGTCGCGGTGTTCTACCGCACCAACAACGCCTCGCGGGCGCTCGAAGAGGTGTTCATCCGCACCGGCATCCCCTACAAGGTCGTCGGCGGCGTCCGGTTCTACGAGCGCAAGGAGATCCGCGACCTCGTCGCCTACCTGCGGGTGCTGGACAACCCGGCGGACACCGTGAGCCTGCGGCGCATCCTCAACACCCCGCGGCGCGGCATCGGGGAGCGGGCCGAGGCGTGCGTGGCGGTGCACGCGGAGAACACCGGGATCGGTTTCGCCGAAGCGCTGCGGGCCGCCGCCGACGGTACGGTGCCGCCGCTGAACACCCGTGCGGTCAAGGCGATCAGCGGCTTCGTCGACCTGCTCGACGGGCTGCGTGCCGGCCTCGACGAGGGGCTGGGCGAACTGGTGGAGGCGGTGCTGGACCGCACCGGCTACCGCGCCGAACTGGAGTCCTCCCACGACCCGCAGGATCTGGCCCGGCTGGACAACCTCAACGAATTGGTCAGCGTCGCTCACGAATTCAGCACTGACCGGGAGAACCGCGCGGCCCTCGCGGCGGAGGCCGCTGCCGGTGCGGACGTCGCCGGCGAGAACCCCGCCAGTGAAGACGACGACACGCCGGAGACCGGAGCGCTCGCCGAGTTCCTGGAACGGGTGTCGCTGGTCAGCGACACCGACGACATCCCCGAACACGACTCGGGGGTGGTCACGCTGATGACGCTGCACACCGCCAAAGGCCTTGAGTTCCCGGTGGTTTTCGTCACCGGCTGGGAAGACGGCATGTTCCCGCACATGCGGGCGCTGGGCGACGTCGCCGAGCTGGCCGAGGAGCGGCGGCTGGCCTACGTCGGGATCACCCGCGCGCGGCAGCGCCTGTACGTCAGCCGGGCCAAAATCCGCTCCTCGTGGGGTCAGCCGATGCTCAACCCCGAATCCCGTTTCCTCCAGGAGATCCCCGACGAACTCATCGACTGGCGCCGCCTTGACACCGCACCGGCGTTCAGCGCGCCGGTCAGCGGATTCGGACCCGAGCGCAGGCCCGCGCCGACGCGGCCGGCCAACCGGCGTCCGCCGCTGGCGCTGCAGCCCGGCGACCGGGTCAGCCACGACAAGTACGGGCTGGGCCGGGTCGAGGAGGTCTCCGGGATCGGTGAGTCGGCGATGTCGCTGATCGACTTCGGCAGCGCCGGGCGCGTCAAGCTGATGCACAACCACGCCCCGATCACGAAGCTGTAGCCGCCGGGGGGCTCAGCGCCGCGAGAGGCTCGGGTGCAGCCAGGACCGGGTGGAGGGCATCAGCGCCAGCACCGTGATCGTGGCGGGCACCACCAGCAACGCCACGTCGCGGGAGCGCATCGGGTCGGCGAGCACCGCGACCACGCTCGCGGCGATCGCGACCACGTTGGCCCCCACGATGATCCACAGCCCGGCCGCATGCCGGCGCAGCAGCAGAATCCCGCCGACCAGCAGGCAGCAGGCCAGTGCGGAGGCGGCCAGCAGCACCAGCGCGCCGATCGGAAGGGGGCCGGCCGATTCGTTCGTCGACGCCGGTAGCAACACCCAGAGCAGTTGGAAGGCCAGCAGCAGCAGGCTGCTGAACAGAAGGAACGCACCCGTGAGGATGCTCAGCCAGCCGGCCAGCAGCGCGGTTCGGCTGCTGGCCGAGGGTGGGTCAGGGTCCATCTTTATGACGCTAGCAGGAGGTGGGGGAGGGGCGTAGTCACCGGATCGGCCGGCCGGACGGCCGGGGCCGGGTCAGCCGGCGAAGTTGCCGATGTTGATGCCGCGCTGGGCCAGCCACGGCAGCGGGTCCACCCGGCTGGTGCCGTTGAGCAGCACCTCGAAGTGGCAGTGCGGCCCGGTGGAGAAACCCCGGTTGCCCATGGTGGCGATCTGGTCACCGGCCATCACCCGGTCACCGACGCTGACCGTCCAGGTGTTGACGTGGCCGTAGAGGGTGACGGTGCCGTCGCTGTGGCGCACCTTGACCAGGGCGCCGTACCCGGCGGCCGGTCCGGCCTCGATGACCACCCCGTCGGAGGCCGCCACGATCGGGGTGCCGATCGAGTTGGCGATGTCGATACCGGCATGCAGCGAACCCCAGCGGTAGCCGAAGCTGGAGGTGAAGATCCCGGTGGTCGGCGCGACGAACAGCGGGCGCTGCAGCCGGGCTTCGCGTTCGGCGCGCTCCTGCGCGTAGGCCACTCCCTTGGCGAACTCCTCGTCGTGCACCGCGAACGTCGCGGCCGGCTTGACGGTGATCACCTGCATGCCGCGCGGCGCCGGCGCCTCGGCCGGGTGGGCCAACGGCGCCTGCTCGGCGACCAGCATGGGCTGCTGGGACGTCGTCTCGTCGGCCTTTCCGGTGGTGCTGTGCGCGGCGGCGGCGACCGCGCCCACGGCCATCGCGCCGATCAGGATGCGGCCGCGCACCGGCCCGGCGGTGGCCTTGCGGTGCGCTCCGCGGCGCGGCTGCCGGTCCGCACCGAAGGTCAGCTCCAGCGGGGACGGGTCCTCGGCGCTGTGCAGATCGTCGAGTTCGGGCGCCTCGAGCACGGCCGTGGCGTCCGGGTCCTCGACCCCGGCGTCATCGGGTCGGGCTTCCTCGGGACCGGCTTCCTCGAGAAAGGCATCGACGTGTGCGGAGAGGAACTCGAGTTCGGCGAGCGCCTCGAGGCCCTCGAGGAAGTCGTCGATCGGGATGATGTCGGTGACGTCGTTGCCGACGGGGCCGGAAAACCGGTCGCGCAACCGCCGCGAAGCCTCTGAAAAAGCCGACTGCTCGCTGCGATGCTGCGTCACCCGGAAACTTCCCTCTGGTCTGTAACCGTACCGTTATCTCAAGCCCAGGAGAGAGTAGCGACGCCGACGCGAGACTGGCAAGCCGGGGTCCACATCCACGGGTGAATGTGGCGCGGATCACGTTTAGGTTCCGGTGATATCCGCCACACGGTCCAGGTGAGATGCACCACAGCGGTGGGAGGCGGCGATGGAACCCGCCGGTCGGGTCGCTACAGTTCCCCCGGGCGAGTTCCCTCGGGCCTGACCCCCTGGAGCCGTCGACGTCAGCCAGCCAGTACAGAGTGAGGCCATGGATCTATTCGAGTACCAGGCGAAGGAACTGTTCGCCAAGCACAACGTGCCCACCACCCCGGGGCGGGTGACCGACTCGGTCGAGGACGCCAAGGCGATCGCCGAGGAGATCGGCCGCCCGGTGATGGTCAAAGCGCAGGTCAAGACCGGCGGCCGGGGCAAGGCCGGCGGCGTGAAGTACGCCGCCACCCCCGAGGACGCGCTGACCCACGCGCAGAACATCCTCGGCCTGGACATCAAGGGCCACGTCGTCAAGAAGCTGCTGGTGGCCGAGGCCAGTGACATCGCCGAGGAGTACTACATCTCCTTCCTGCTGGACCGGGCCAACCGCACCTACCTGGCCATGTGCTCGGTCGAGGGCGGCGTGGAGATCGAAGAGGTCGCCGCCACCAAACCCGACCGGCTGGCCAAGGTGCCCGTCGACGCGGTCAAGGGAGTGGACCTGGCGTTCGCCCGCTCGATCGCCGAGCAGGGCCACCTGCCCGCCGAGGTGCTCGACGCCGCCGCGGTGACCATCCAGAAGCTCTGGGAGGTCTTCGTCGCCGAGGACGCCACCCTGGTCGAGGTCAACCCGCTGGTGCGCACCCCGGACGACCAGATCCTGGCGCTGGACGGCAAGGTCACCCTCGACGCCAACGCCGACTTCCGCCAGCCCGGCCACGCCGAGTTCGAGGACCGCGACGCCACCGACCCGCTGGAACTCAAGGCCAAGGAGCACGACCTCAACTACGTCAAGCTCGACGGTGAGGTCGGCATCATCGGCAACGGCGCCGGGCTGGTCATGTCCACCCTGGACGTCACCGCCTACGCCGGGGAGAAGCACGGCGGGGTGAAACCGGCCAACTTCCTCGACATCGGCGGCGGGGCCTCCGCGGAGGTCATGGCCGCCGGGCTCGACGTCATCCTCGGCGACGCGCAGGTCAAAAGCGTGTTCGTCAACGTGTTCGGCGGGATCACCGCCTGCGACGCGGTGGCCACCGGCATCGTCAAGGCCCTGGAGATCCTCGGCGACGCCGCCACCAAGCCGCTGGTGGTCCGCCTCGACGGCAACAACGTCGACGAGGGCCGCCGGATCCTCACCGAAGCCAACCACCCGCTGGTGACGCTGGTGGGAACGATGGACGAAGCCGCCGCCAAGGCCGCCGAACTGGCCTTCTCCGGAAAGGACGCGTAGTCGATGTCGATCTTCGTCAACAAGGACAGCAAGGTCATCGTTCAGGGCATCACCGGTAGCGAGGCCACCAAGCACACCGCCCGGATGCTGGCCGCCGGCACCCAGATCGTCGGCGGGGTCAACGCCCGCAAGGCCGGCACCACCGTGGCGCACCAGGACAAGGACGGCAAGGACGTCGAGCTGCCGGTGTTCGGCAGCGTCGCCGAGGCCATGGAGAAGACCGGCGCCGACGTGTCGATCGCCTTCGTGCCGCCGAAGTTCTCCAAGGACGCGATGATCGAGGCCATCGACGCCGAGATCCCGCTGCTGGTGGTCATCACCGAGGGCATCCCGGTGCAGGACACCGCCTACGCCTGGGCCTACAACACCGAGAAGGGCGACAAGACCCGCATCGTCGGCCCCAACTGCCCGGGCATCATCACCCCCGGCGAGTGCCTGGTCGGCATCACCCCGGCCAACATCACCGGCTCCGGCCCGGTGGGCCTGGTCTCCAAGTCGGGCACCCTGACCTACCAGATGATGTACGAGCTGCGCGACTTCGGGTTCTCCACCGCCGTCGGCATCGGCGGGGACCCGGTCATCGGCACCACCCACATCGACGCGATCGAGGCCTTCGAGAAGGACCCCGACACCAAGGTCATCGTGATGATCGGTGAGATCGGCGGGGACGCCGAGGAGCGCGCCGCCGACTACATCAAGGCCAACGTCACCAAGCCGGTGGTCGGCTACGTCGCCGGCTTCACCGCGCCGGAGGGCAAGACCATGGGCCACGCCGGGGCGATCGTCTCCGGCTCGTCGGGCACCGCGGCCGCCAAGCAGGAAGCGCTGGAGGCCGCCGGGGTCAAGGTCGGCAAGACCCCCTCGGCGACCGCCGAGCTGGCCCGCCAGATCCTGCAGAGCCTGTAACCCCGGGCGGCCGGCTCATGGGCATCGACGCGCGCACGCCGGTCGTCGTCGGGGTGGGGCAGGCCGCCGAACGCATCGACGACCCCGGCTACCGGGCCATGTCCCCGGTCGAGTTGGCCGCCGCCGCCGCACGGGCGGCGCTGGCCGACTGCGGCGCGGACCCGGCCGCGGTCGCCGCGGCGATCGACACCGTCGTCGCCACCCGCCAGTTTGATAACTCGATCCCGCAGGCCCCGGCGCCGCTGGGGAAGTCCAACAACTTCCCGCGGTCGGTCACCGCCCGGCTCGGCGCCGACCCGGCCCGGGCGGTGCTGGACAAGGTCGGCGGACAGGGCCCGCAGCAACTGGTCAGCGAGTTCGCGGCCGGCATCGCCGCGGGCGCCGCCGAGGTGGTGCTGCTCTGCGGGTCGGATGCCACCTCGACCACCCGCCATCTGCGCGACGCCGAGGACAAGCCCGACTTTTCCGAGACCCTCGACGGTCAGCTCGAGGACCGCGGGTTCGGGCTGGAGGAGTTCGTCGACCGCTACACCGTCAGCCACGGCCTGACCGGGGCGCCGGTGCAGTACGGGTTGCTGGAGAACGCCCGCCGGGCCCGGCTGGGGCTGAGCCCGGCCGCCTACCTGCAGGCGATGGGGGAGCTGTTCGCGCCGTTCACCACGATCGCCGCGGACAAGCCGCTGTCGGCCGCGCCGGTGCGACGCAGCGTCGACGAGCTGACCACGGTCAGCACCGACAACCGGATGATCTGCGACCCCTACCCGCGGCTGCTGGTGGCCCGCGATCAGGTGAACCAGGGCGCGGCGACGCTGCTGATGTCGGTGGCGGCCGCCCGCCGGCTCGGCGTCGACGAAGACCGCTGGGTGTATCTGCACGGCCACGCCGACCTGCGCGAGCAGCAGCTGCTGGAGCGCCCCGACCTGGGCCGCAGTCCCGCCGCGGTCACCGCGGTCACCGAAGCCCTCGCGATGGCCGGCATCGGCCTCGACGAGGTGGGCGGACTGGACCTCTACAGCTGTTTCCCGGTCCCGGTCTTCAACATCACCGACGCGTTCGGTCTGCGCGCCGACGACCCGCGCGGGCTCACCCTGACCGGAGGCCTGCCGTTTTTCGGCGGGGCCGGCAACAACTACTCGATGCACGCCATCGCCGAGGCGATCACCGCGGCCCGCACCGACCCGGGCCGGTTCCTGCTGGTCGGCGCCAACGGCGGCATGATGAGCAAATACTCCGTCGGGGTGTACTCGGCGACCCCGGCGTCGTGGCGGCCCGGCCGCAGCGCCGACCTGCAACGGCAGGCCGATGCGGCGCCGACGGTGCCGGTCACCGAGACCGCGGCGGGCCCGGCGACCATCGAGACCTACAGCGTGCGCTACGACTGGCCGACCCGCACCGGCATCGTCATCGGCCGGTTGCTCGACGGCAGCCGGTTTCTGGCCACCAGCGAAGACGACGACGCGGTGGCGCTGCTGTCCGACGGTGAACCGCTGGGCGCCCCGATCACGGTCCGCGCGCTGGACTACGGCAACCGGTTCAGCCTGGCCTGACGCAGGTCGAACTAGCCGGCGGCGAGCTTGCCGGCCAGCCGCTCGACGTAGCCCGCCACCTCCGCCTCGCTGCGATCCGGCAGCCCGAACAGCACCTCGGTGACCCCGAGATCCTTCCAACGGGCCAGCTTCTCGGCGTCGGGCTTGAAATCCAGCGCCACGATCTGCGGCGCGCCGTCGCGACCGGCCGCCGCCCAGGCGTCCTGCAGCAGCTTCACCGGCGCGTCGATGTCGAAGTCGCGCGGGGTGGTGATCCAGCCGTCGGCGCTGCGGGTGATCCACTTGAAGTTCTTCTCGGTGCCGGCCGCGCCGACCAGCACCGGAACCTTTGCCTGCACCGGCTTCGGCCATGCCCAGCTCGGCCCGAAACTGACGAACTCACCGTCGTATTCGGCCTCCTCCTGGGTCCACAGCGCCCGCATCGCCTCCAGGTACTCCCGCAGCATCGTGCGCCTGCGGCCCGGCGGCACGCCGTGGTCGGCGAGTTCGTCGGTGTTCCAGCCGAATCCGACGCCGACGCTGACCCGCCCCCCGGACAGGTGGTCGAGGGTGGCGATCGTTTTGGCCAGCGAGATCGGATCGTGCTCCACCGGCAGCGCCACCGCCGTCGACAGCCGGATCCGGGAGGTGATGGCCGCGGCGGTGGCCAGGCTCACCCACGGGTCCAGGGTGCGCATGTAGCGGTCGTCGGGCAGCGACTCGTCGCCGGTGGTGGGGTGGGCGGCCTGGCGCTTGACCGGGATGTGGGTGTGTTCGGGCACATAGAACGTGGTGAAGCCGTGGTCCTCGGCGAGTTTCGCGGCCGCCGCCGGGGTGATGCCGCGGTCACTGGTGAACAACACAAGCCCGTAATCCATGGCTCGAATTAGAACGTGTTCCTGCCGGGGTGGCAAGTGTGGGCCGCCCCGGCCACCTCGACGCGATCGCCGGCAACACCCCGGTTGCTGTGCCGGGGGCGCCCCGGTGTGCGCTAGCGTGGGACACCGGATCCGCGTCGCGGTGCTGCGGCGCCGTCACGGTACGCCAACCACAGGAGAGACCATGACCTACCCGCCCGGAAACCCCGGCTACCCGCCCGCGCAGCCTCCTGGCGGCTATGGAAGCCCGGCTCCGGCTTCCCCGGCCGCAGGCTTCACCACCCCCGGCAGCGGGGAGAGCAAGCTGCCGCTGATCCTCGGCGCGGCCGTGGCGGTGCTCGGCCTGCTGACCTACCTGGCCAGCTTCGGGCCGATGCTGGAGATCGAAGGGCCCTACTCGGGTGTGAGCAGCACCTCCGGCGCCAGCCTGGAGATCATGATCGCGCTCGCCGCCGGTCTGCTGGCCGCCGTCGCGCTGATCCCCAAGGCGAAGAACTACAGCCCGATCGTGGCGGTGCTGGCCGTGGTGGGCCTGCTCGGGGTCATCTCCGACGTCCTCACCAAATCCGACGGCATGACGGTCGGCTGGGGCCTGTGGCTGGCGCTGGTGCTGACCCTGCTGCAGGCGGGCGCCGCGGTGGCGGCGGTGCTGCTCGACGCCGGCGTGATCAGCGCCCCGGCCCCGCGGCCGAACTACGGCCAGTACGCGCCGTACGGTCAGTACGGGCCCGCGGCCGGCGGCTACTACGGTCAGCCGGGTCAGCCGGGTCAGCCGGGTCAGCACGGCCAGCCCGGTGGCTTCGGCCAGGCGCCGCAGCAGCCCGCCCAGCCCGGCCTGGCCGACCAGCACACGGTGCTGCACTCCTCCTACCCGTCGCAGTCGGGCGGTTACGGCGCGAGCTCGCAGCCCGGTCAGCATCAGGGCGCCTCGACCCCGCCGACCGGCTTCCCCGGGTACAGCTCGCCGTCGGGCAGCGGGACCTCCGGCACCGGGCCGGACAACGGCGGCAGCTCCGAGGGCTCCTCGTCGGGCTCCGGGCCGACCCCGTCCTGACCGGGCGGGTGCGCGCCCACACTGAGCCCATGCGCGTGCGGTGAGACCGGTGCCGCAGCGACCGGCGGTCGGCGCCCGCCAGGCCCGCGACCTGGTGTGGGTGGCGTTCGGGCCGGCGCTGGTCGCGCTGGTCGTCATCGCCGCGATCACGCTGCTGCAGTTGCTGATCGCCAACAGCGACATGACCGGTGCGCTGGGGGCGATCGCCAGCATGTGGCTCGGCGTGCACCTGGTGCCGATCACCATCGGTGGCAGCCAGCTCGGCGTGCTGCCGCTGCTGCCCACGGCGCTGATGATCTGGGGCGTGGCCCGCACCACCGCGCAGGCCACCGCGCCGCAGGGATCGTGGCTGGTCACCCGGTGGATCGCGGCGTCGGCGGTGGGCGGACCGCTGCTCATCGCCGCGATCGCGCTGGCGGTGATCCATGACGCCGCCTCGGTGATCACCGAACTGCAGACCCCCAACGCCTTGCGGGCGTTCAGCAGTGTGCTGGTGGTGCACGCGATCGGCGCCGCGCTCGGGATCGGCTCGCGGGTGGGCCGGCGGCTGCTCGCCGCCGCCCGGCTGCCGGCCTGGCTGCTCGGTTCGCTGCGCGGCGCCACCGCGGGCGTGCTGACCCTGCTGGGCCTGTCCGGCGTGGTCACCACCGTCTCGCTGGTCGTGCACTGGTCGACGATGCACGAGCTGTACACCATCACCGACTCGCTGTTCGGCCAGCTCAGCCTCACCGTGCTCGCGGTGCTCTACGCCCCCAACGTGATCGTGGGCACCGCCGCGGTGGCGGTCGGGTCGAGCGCGCACATCGGTTTCGCGACGTTCAGCTCGTTCACCGTGTTCGGCGGCGACATCCCGGCGCTGCCGATCCTGGCGGCCGCGCCCAGCCCGCCGCTGGGTCCGGTCTGGGTGGCGCTGCTGATCATCGGGGCGACCTCCGGGGTGGCGTTGGGCCAGCAGTGCGCGCGCCGGATCCTGCCGCCCGGCCCGGCGCTGGCGCAGCTGCTGGTCGCGGTGCTGCTGTCCGCCGCGACGATGATGCTGCTCGGCTACGCCGCCGGCGGGCAGCTGGGCAACTTCGGGGCCGTCGGCGTCGACGAGACCGCGCTGGCGCTGGCGGTGCTGTTCTGGTTCGGGGTGGTCGGGCTGGCCACCGTCGTGGTCGCCGGCGGGGTGCGGATCACCCGAGCGCCCAGACCGCAGCCGGCCGCGCCGGCACCCGCACCGGCCGAGGAGCCGCCCGACCGGCCGGACCCCGAAGAACCCGCCGGCGCCGAGGAATTCACCGAGCCCGCGGGCGACTACGAGGAATTCGCCGAGCCCGCCGCGGCGCCGGACCCGGCCGCGGGCGAGGACCAGCCCGCTCGCCCCGAGCCGGTCCCGCACGAACCGCTGCCGGACCCCGAGGACGAGATGTTCACCGACGACATGCGTCCCGGGGGCGGTCCGGACGACGAGCCGCGCGGACTAGGCTGAGCCCGTGCAGCAGCCGATCCGTGTGCCTCCCAGCGCGCCGGCCCGGCTGGTGGTGCTGGCGTCGGGAACCGGGTCGCTGCTCGAGGCGCTGCTGGCGGCCGCCGTCGACGACTACCCGGCCCGGGTGGTCGCGGTCGGCGTGGACCGCGACTGCCGCGCCGTCGAGGTCGCCGAAGCCGCCGGGATACCCACCTTCACCGTCCGGCTCGCCGACCATCCCGACCGGGCGGCCTGGGACGCCGCGATCACCGCGGCCACCGCGGCGCACCGCCCCGACCTGGTGGTCTCCGCCGGCTTCATGAAAATCCTTGGTCCCCACTTTCTTTCCGAATTCCTCGGCCGCACCGTCAACACCCACCCGGCCCTGCTGCCCGCGTTCCCCGGTGCGCACGCCGTCGCCGACGCGCTGGCCCACGGGGTCAAGGTCACCGGCTGCACCGTGCACCTGGTCGACGCCGGCACCGACACCGGGCCGATCCTGGCCCAGCAGCCCGTTACGGTGTTCGACGACGACGACGAGGACAGCCTGCACGAGCGCATCAAGGTGGTCGAACGCAAACTGCTGGCCGAAGTGCTGGCCGCGCTGGCGACCGGCGGCGTGACCTGGACCGGACGAAAGGCGACGATGGGATGAGCGAGCAGACGGTGGACAACGCGTCCCGGACACCGATCCGGCGGGCCCTGATCAGCGTCTACGACAAGACCGGCCTGGTCGACCTGGCCCAGGGGCTGCACCGGGCCGGCGTGGAGATCGTCTCCACCGGATCGACCGCGAAAACCATTGCCGAGAAAGACATCCCGGTCACACCGGTGGAAGAGATGACCGGCTTCCCCGAGGTGCTCGACGGGCGGGTCAAGACCCTGCACCCGCGGGTGCATGCCGGGCTGCTGGCCGACCTGCGCAAACCCGATCACGTCGCCGCGCTCGCCGACCTCGGCATCGCCGCGTTCGAACTGGTCGTGGTCAACCTGTATCCGTTCGGCGAGACCGTCGAATCCGGCGCCGACACCGACGAATGCGTCGAGCAGATCGACATCGGCGGGCCGTCGATGGTGCGGGCGGCCGCCAAGAACCACCCCAGCGTCGCGGTCGTGGTCTCCCCGCTGGGCTACGACGGGGTGCTCGCCGCGGTCGACGCCGGCGGCTTCACCCTCGCCGAGCGGAAACGCCTGGCGGCGTTGGCGTTCCGGCACACCGCCGAATACGACGTGGCGGTGGCCAGCTGGATGGAGTCCACACTGTGCCCCCAGCCGGAGCACGGGCAGCTGCCGGACTGGGTGGCCGGAACCTGGCACCGCTCGGCGGTGCTGCGCTACGGGGAGAACCCGCATCAGCAGGCGGCGCTGTACGCCGACGCCGGCGCCTGGCCGGGGCTGGCCCAGGCCGACCAGCTGCACGGCAAGGAGATGTCCTACAACAACTACACCGACGCCGACGCCGCCTGGCGGGCCGCGTTCGACCACGAACAGACCTGCGTCGCGATCATCAAACACGCCAACCCGTGCGGGATCGCGGTCTCGTCGACCTCGGTGGCCGACGCGCACCGCAAAGCTCACGACTGCGACCCGCTCAGCGCCTTCGGCGGCGTCATCGCCGCCAACACCGAGGTCAGCGTCGAGATGGCCGAATACGTCTCGACCATCTTCACCGAGGTCATCGTCGCCCCGGCCTACGAACCCGGCGCCGTGGAGGTGCTGGCCCGCAAGAAGAACATCCGTGTCCTGGTGGTCTCCGAACCGCTGGGCGGCGGCACCGAATGGCGCCAGATCAGCGGGGGGCTGCTGATGCAACAGCGCGACACCCTCACCGCCGACGGCGACGACCCGGCCAACTGGACCCTGGCCGCCGGGCAGCCCGCCGACGACGCGACCCGCGCGGACCTGGTGTTCGCCTGGCGCACCTGCCGGTCGGTGAAGTCCAACGCGATCGTGATCGCCGCCGGCGGCGCCACCGTCGGGGTGGGCATGGGTCAGGTCAACCGGGTGGACGCCGCCCGGCTGGCCGTCGAACGCGGCGGGCAGCGGGTGGCCGGCGCGGTGGCCGCCTCCGATGCGTTCTTCCCGTTCCCCGACGGCCTGCAGACGCTGGCCGACGCCGGCGTGCGGGCGGTCGTGCACCCCGGCGGCTCGGTCCGCGACGAGGAGGTGACCGCCGCCGCCGAGGCCGCCGGCGTCACCCTCTACCTGACCGGGGCGCGACACTTCGCGCACTGACGAAACCCGCCCCACCACGGGTGATCGACGCGACACCGCCTCCCGCCGTAGGTTGGTGTGGTGGCCGCACCTGATTTCGCTCCCCGTACCACCGTCGGCGAACTCCGCGCCGCCGGGCACCGTCAACGCACCGTCAAAGAGGAGATCCGCGAGAACCTGCTGACCGCCCTCGCCAACGGCGAGGAGATCTGGCCCGGCATCCTCGGCTTCGACGACACCGTGCTGCCGCAGCTGGAACGGGCGCTGATCGCCGGGCACGACTTCGTGCTGCTCGGCGAGCGCGGGCAGGGCAAGACCCGGCTGCTGCGCGCGGTGGTCGGGCTGCTCGACGAGTGGACCCCGGTGATCGCCGACGCCGAACTCGACGAGCACCCCTACACGCCGATCACCCCGGAATCGATCCGGCGGGCCGAGGAACTCGGCGACGACCTGCCGGTGGCCTGGCGGCACCGCAGCGAACGCTATACCGAGAAGCTCGCCACCCCCGACACCAGCGTCGCCGACCTGGTCGGTGACATCGACCCGATCAAGGTGGCCGAGGGCCGCAGCCTCGGTGACCCCGAGACCATCGCCTACGGGCTCATCCCGCGCGCCCACCGCGGCATCGTCGCCGTCAACGAGCTGCCCGACCTGGCCGAACGCATCCAGGTGGCGATGCTCAACGTGATGGAGGAACGCGACATCCAGGTCCGCGGCTACACGCTGCGCCTGCCGCTGGACGTGCTGGTGGTGGCCAGCGCCAACCCCGAGGACTACACCAACCGGGGCCGGATCATCACCCCGCTCAAGGACCGGTTCGGCGCCGAGATCCGCACCCACTACCCGCTGGAACTCGACGCCGAGGTCGGCGTGATCGCCCAGGAAGCCCACCTCAGCGCCCCGGTGCCCGACCACCTGCTGGCGATCATCGCCCGGTTCACCCGCAGCCTGCGCGACTCGCGGGCTATCGACCAGCGCTCCGGGGTCTCCGCCCGGTTCTCCATCGCCGCCGCCGAAACCGTCGCCGCCGCCGCCCGCCACCGCGGCGCCCTGCTCGGTGAGACCGACCCGGTCGCCCGGGTGGTCGACCTGGGCACCGTCATCGACGTGTTGCGCGGCAAACTCGAGTTCGAAACCGGGGAGGAGGGCCGCGAGCTCGCGGTGCTCGAGCACCTGCTGCGCCGCGCCACCGCCGACGCGGCCGCCGCTATCCTCGGCGGGATCGACGTGGCGCCGCTGGTCACCGCCGTCGAAGAGGGCTCGGTGGTCACCACCGGGGAGCGGGTGTCGGCCAAGGCGGTGCTGGCCGCGCTGCCGCAGCTGCCGGTGCTCGACGCGATCGCGCAGCGCGTCGGCGCCGAATCCGAGGGTGAGCGCGCCGCCGCGGTGGAGCTGGCGCTGGAGGCGCTGTATCTGGCCAAGCGGATCGACAAGCAGTCCGGGGACGGCGAAACCGTCTATGGCTGAACCCGGTCGCGCCCACTCGCTGCGGTACTCCGCCTACACCGGCGGGCCGGATCCGCTGGCGCCGCCGCTGGATCTGCGCGACGCCCTGGAACAGATCGGCGCCGACGTGATGGCCGGCGCGTCCCCGCGCCGGGCCCTCGCCGAGCTGCTGCGCCGCGGCACGTCGACCATGGCCGGGGCGGACACCCTGGCCGCTGAGGCGCACCGGCGGCGCCGCGACCTGCTGCGCCGCAACAACCTCGACGGCACCCTCGGCGAGATCAAGAAGCTGCTCGACGAGGCGGTGCTGGCCGAACGCAAGGAACTGGCCCGCGCCCTCGACGACGACGCCCGCTTCCACGAGATGCAGCTCTCGGCGCTGTCGCCGTCACCGGCCAAAGCCGTGCAGGAGCTCGCCGACTACTCGTGGCGTTCGGCGGAGGCCCGGGAGAAGTATCAACAGATCAGCGACCTGCTCGGCCGGGAGATGCTCGACCAGCGGTTCGCCGGGATGAAGCAGGCGCTCGAAGGCGCCACCGACGCCGACCGCCAGCGGGTCAGCGAGATGCTCGACGACCTCAACGACCTGCTGGACAAACACGCCCGCGGCGAGGACACCGCCGACGACTTCGCCGACTTCATGGGCAAACACGGCGAGTTCTTCCCGGAGAACCCGCGCAACATCGAGGAGCTGCTGGACTCGCTGGCCAAACGCGCCGCCGCCGCGCAACGCTTCCGCAACAGCCTCTCCGCCGAGCAGCGCGCCGAGTTGGACGCGCTGGCGATGCAGGCGTTCGGCTCGCCGGCGCTGCAGCAGTCGCTGGCGCGCCTGGACGCCCACCTGCAGGCCGCCCGGCCCGGCGAGGACTGGCAGGGCAGCGCGGAGTTCTCCGGGGACAACCCGCTGGGGATGGGGGAGGGGGCGCAGGCGCTGGCCGACATCGGCGAGCTCGAGCAGCTCGCCGAGCAGCTCTCCCAGGCTTACCCGGGCGCCAGCATGGACGACGTCGACCTCGAGGCGCTGGCCCGCCAGCTCGGCGACGAGGCCGCCGTGGACGCCGCCACCCTCGCCGAACTGGAGCGCGCCCTGGTCAACCAGGGCTTCTTCGACCGCACCCCCGACGGGCAGTGGCGGCTGTCGCCCAAGGCGATGCGCCGGCTCGGGCAGACCGCGCTGCAGGACGTGGCCCGGCAGCTGAGCGGGCGCCGCGGCCAGCGCGACCACCGCCGGGCCGGGGCGGCGGGGGAGCTGACCGGCGCCACCCGGCCGTGGCAGTTCGGCGACACCGAGCCGTGGAACGTGGCGCGCACCCTGACCAACGCGGTGCTGCGCCAGGCCGGCACGCCCGACGCGACCGGCGGGCGGCTGCAGATCAGCGTCGACGACGTGGAGATCTCCGAAACCGAGACCCGCACCCAGGCGGCGGTGGCACTGCTGGTGGACACCTCGTTCTCGATGGTGATGGAGAACCGGTGGGTGCCGATGAAACGCACGGCGCTGGCGCTGAACCACCTCATCTCCACCCGGTTCCGCTCCGATGCGCTGCAGATCATCGCCTTCGGCCGCTACGCGCGGACCGTCACCCCGGCCGAGCTGATGGGCTTGGAGGGCATCTACGAGCAGGGCACCAACCTGCACCACGCGCTGGCGCTGGCCGGCCGGCACCTGCGCAGGCACCCGGCCGCCCAGCCGGTGGTGCTGGTGGTCACCGACGGCGAGCCGACCGCCCATCTGGAGGGCCCGGTCGGCCCCGGCGGGGACGGCGCGGAGGCGGCGGTGTTCTTCGACTACCCGCCGCACCCGCGCACGGTCGGGTTGACCGTCCGCGGTTTCGACGAGATCGCGAGGCTGGGCACCCAGGTCACCATCTTCCGGCTCGGCGACGACCCCGGGCTGGCCCGCTTCATCGACCAGGTGGCGCGCCGGGTGCACGGCCGGGTGGTGGTGCCCGACGAGGACGGGCTGGGCGCCGCGGTCGTCGGCGATTACCTGCAGTCCCGGCGCCGGGCGTAGCTTTCGTGGGCTAGCCCCCGGCGGCTGTCCCGGACGCTGTCCCGGGCGCTGTCCCGGGCGTCTGTCCCGCGGCGGTCAGCCCCCGGCGCGCGCCGAGCGTGCACTGGCTGCGAAAAACCGCGCCGGATGTCGCAGTGGCTGCACGTTGGGCGAGTGGGCGAGGGGGCGAGGGGGCTAGGGGGTGTCGCCGCTGCGGCCGCGCTTTTTGCGTTTGATGCCGACCTGGCCCCACAGCGAGAGCCCCTTGATCGTCACCGTCGGTGCGCCCGGCGTGCCGGCACCGGCCGCCTCGTGGTCGAAGTTGCCCATCACGCCGCGGCCGGTGATCTCGACGTTGACCTCCGGGGGAAGCAGGATCGTCTGGCCGCCCATGATCGAGTACGCGTTGATCTCCACCTCGGCGGCGGTGAAGTTGGCGTAGCGCAGGTCGATCACCCCGCCACCCCACAGCGCGAGCGTGGTGAGCCGCTTGGGGACGTTCCAGCGGCCCCGGCGCTGGAACCCGCTGAAGAGCGCCAGCAGCAGCGTCGACGGCGCCGGTTTGGCGTCGCCGCGCGGTCGGCTGGTGCCCCACGCGCCGGGCAGATCCGAACTGACCCGGTCCAGTTCGTCGTAGGTCTGCGCCGCATACGCTTTCGACAGCCGGTCGCGGTACTCGTTCTCCGGCAACTGCCCGCGGGCAGCGGCCTCGGAGAGCAGCTGCGCGACCTGGAACCGGTCGGTGTCACCGGCGCGCGGGCGGGGCTGCTCTGGCTTGCTCATCGGCCCACAGCCTACGACAAACCCGCAGACCGCAGCCCCCGACCGGCGAAACCGGCGGGATCAGTCGCCGGCCGGCGGCGCCCAGCGCGGCGGGCGTTTCTGCAGGAACGCCAGCATGCCCTCCTGCGCCTCCTCGGAGACGAACAGCCGCGCCGATTCCGCCGCGAGCCGCTCGGCGTCGGCGTCGAAACCGGCCAGGATCGCCGCGGTCGTCAGCGCCTTGGAGGCGGCCAGACCCTGCGGTGATCCGCGGCGCAGCTGTCCGGTCAGCTCGGCCACCGCGGCGTCGACCCCGCCCTCCTCGTCGGCGGTGAGCGTCACCAGCCCGATGCGGGTGGCCTCCGCGGCGTCGAAGGTCTCCCCGGTCAGGTAGTAGCGCCCCGCCGACCGGGCCGACAGCTTGGGCAGCAGGGTCAGCGAGATGATCGCCGGGGCCACCCCGATCCGCGCCTCGGTGAGCCCGAAGGTACTGGCCGGGCCGGCCACCACGATGTCGCATGCCCCGACCAGCCCCATCCCGCCGGCGCGGACGTGGCCGTCGACGGCGGCGATCACCGGCAGCGGCGCCGCCACGATCGCCCGCAGCAGCGCCGCGAGCTCCCGGGCCCGCTCGGTGGCCGCGTCCCCCGGATCGGCCCCGGCGGCCTGGGACAGGTCGGCACCGGCGCAGAAAGTGTTGCCGGTGTGGGCCAGCACCACCGCGCGGACGCTGTCGTCGGCGGCGGCGTCGCGCAGCCCCCGGTGCAGGGCCTCGACCAGTTCGGTGGACAGGGCGTTGCGGTTGCGCGGGGAGTTTAGGGTCAGCCGTGCGACCCCGTCGGCCACCGCGTAATCGACGGGGCTGTCCATCAGTACGACCTCGGCAGGCCCAGCGAGGTCTGCGCGACGAAGTTGAGGATCATCTCGCGGCTCACCGGGGCGATGCGGGCCAGCCGTGAGGAGGTGACCGCCGCGGCGATCCCGTACTCCTTGGTCAGCCCGTTGCCGCCGAGGGACTGCACGGCCTGGTCCACCGCGCGGGTCGAGGCTTCCCCGGCGGCGTACTTGGCCATGTTGGCGGCCTCGGCGGCGCCCACGTCGTCGCCGCTGTCGTAGAGGGTGGCCGCCTTCTGCATCATCACCTTCGCCAGCTCGATCTCGATGTGGTTGGCCGCCAGCGGGTGCGAGAGCCCCTGGTGCGAGCCGATCGGCGTCTTCCACACCTGCCGGGTCTTGACGTAGTCGACCGCCTTGTTGATCGCGAACCGGCCCATCCCCACCGCGCTGGCCGCGCCCATGATGCGCTCCGGGTTCAGGCCGGCGAACAGCTGCGCGATCGCGGCGTCCTCGGAGCCGACGAGCGCGTCGGCGGGCAGCCGCACCTCGTCAAGGAAGACCTGGAACTGCCGTTCCGGGCTGACCAGCTCCATCTCGATGGGGGTGTAGGTCAGTCCCGGCGCGTCGGTGGGCACCACGAACAGCGCCGGCTTGAGGTTGCCGGTCTTGGCCTCCTCGGTACGGCCCACCACCAGCACCGCCTGCGCCTGGTCGATGCCGGAGATGAACACCTTCTGCCCGGACAGGATCCAGTCGGAGCCGTCGCGGCGGGCGGTGGTGGTGATGCGGTGCGAGTTGGAGCCGGCGTCGGGCTCGGTGATGGCGAACGCCATCGTCAGCGAGCCGTCGGCGATGCCGGGCAGCCAGCGCTGCTTCTGCTCGTCGGTGCCGAACTTGGCGATGATGGTGCCGTTGATCGCCGGGGAGACGACCATCATCAGCAGCCCGCACCCGTGGGCGGCCATCTCCTCCATCACCAGCGACAGCTCGTACATGCCGGCCCCGCCGCCGCCGTACTCCTCGGGCAGGTTCACCCCGAGGAACCCGAGCTTGCCCGCCTCGTTCCACAATTCGTCGGTGTGCTGCCCGGCGCGCGCCTTGGCCAGGTAGTAGTCCTGCCCGTAGTTGGCGGCCATCGCGGCGACGGCCTCGCGCAGCGCGCGGCGCTCCTCGGACTCGATGAAGCTGGTGTCGATGCTCATTGGGGGTCTCCTTCTGTTTCGGGGGTCTCTACTCGGGCCAGGACGGTGCCGACGTCGACTTGGGTGCCGGGCTCGACGTGCAACTCGGCGAGCACACCGTCGGTCGGGGCGGTGATGGTGTGCTCCATTTTCATCGCTTCCAGCCACACCAGCGGCTGCCCGGCGGTGACGGTGTCGCCGACGTCGGCCCCGACGCGCAGCACGCTGCCGGGCATCGGCGCGACCAGCGATCCCGGCTCGACCTCGGTGCCGGGTTCGGGCAGCCGCGGCACCGCGCTGAACGCCACCCCGCCGAGCGGGGAGTCGACGTAGACCTGCGGTCCGGACCGTGACACCGCGAAACCGCGTGCCACCCCGGCCGCATCGGCGAGCACGACCCGCTGCGGGCCGGTGGAGACCACGGTGACGGTGTCGTCGTCGGGCAGGTGCACACCGTCGGGGCCGAACCGGTATTCCACCCGGTGTTCGGTGTCGGCGGTGTCGCGGTAGGTCTTGACCTGGTTGGCGGCGGCCAGGTTGCGCCAGCCGCTGGGGATGCCGGCGAACACCGTGGCGCCGGCCCGGTTGTGCTCGGCGTCGGCCAGCGCGGCCGCGACCGCCGACAGGCGCACCGCGGCGTCGTCGGCCAGCGGGGCGGCCAGTTCGGCCAGCCCGTGGGTGGCGAAGAACGCGGTGTCGGTGTCCCCGGCCAAAAACGCCGGATGGCGCAGCACGTTGACCAGCAGGTCCCGGTTGGTGCGCACGCCGTGGATCCGGGTGCGCGCCAACGCATCCGCCAGCACCAGCGCGGCGCGACGGCGCTGCGGCGCATAGGAGATGACCTTGGCCAGCATCGGGTCGTAGTGGATCGGCACCACCGAGCCGGCCGTGAAGCCGGCGTCCAGCCGGATCCCGGTGCGCCGGTGCAGGGAGCCGAAGCGGGCGGCCACCCCGGGCACGTCGAAGGCGTGGATGAGGCCGGCCTGCGGCTGCCAGTCGCGGGCCGGGTCCTCGGCGTAGACGCGCGCCTCGATCGAGTGGCCCCGGGTGGGCGGGGGTTCGGCGTCCAGCGGGGCGCCGTCGGCGACGGCCAACTGCCACTCCACCAGGTCGACGCCGGTGGTCTCCTCGGTGACGGGGTGTTCGACCTGCAGCCGGGTGTTCATCTCCAGGAAGAAGAACTCGCCGTGCTCGTCGGCGAGGAACTCCACCGTGCCCGCACCGGTGTAGCCGATCGCGGTGGCGGCCAGCCGGGCCGCGGTGAACAGCCGGTCGCGCATGCCGGGGATGCGCTCCACCAGCGGGGAGGGGGCCTCCTCGATGATCTTCTGGTGCCTGCGCTGAATCGAGCACTCCCGTTCCCCGACGGCCCAGACGGTGCCGTGGTTGTCGGCGAGGATCTGCACCTCGATGTGCCTGCCGGTGGGCAGGTAGCGCTCGCAGAAGACCGTCGGGTCACCGAACGCGGCGGCGGCCTCCCGGCTCGCGGCGGCCACCTCCTCGGCCAGCGCGGACAGCTCGTGCACCACCCGCATCCCGCGGCCGCCGCCGCCGGCGGAGGCTTTGACCAGCACCGGCAGTTCGGCGGCGGTGACCGAGGCGGGGTCGAGTTCGTCGAGCACCGGCACCCCGGCGTCGGCCATCAGCTTCTTGGCCTCGATCTTCGAGCCCATGGCGCGCACCGCGTCCACCGGCGGGCCGATCCAGGTCAGCCCGGCGTCGATCACCGCGGCGGCGAAATCGGGGTTCTCCGAGAGGAACCCGTAGCCCGGGTGCACCGCGTCGGCGCCGGCGGCGCGCGCCGCGGCGATGATTTCCTCGGCCGACAGGTAGCTGGCGACGGTGGGCAGCCGTACCGCGGCGTCGGCCTCGGCGACGTGCGGGGCGTCGGCGTCGGGGTCGGTGTAGACCGCGACGGTGCCCAGGCCCAGCCGACGGCAGGTGGCGAAGACCCGGCGGGCGATCTCCCCGCGGTTGGCGACCAGAACTGTGGAAATCATGTTCGCACTCACATCCGGAAGACGCCGAAGTTCGACGTCCCCTCGATCGGGCCATTGGCGGTGGCGGACAGGCACATTCCCAGCACCGTGCGGGTGTCGCGGGGGTCGATGACCCCGTCGTCGTAGAGCCGGCCGGACAGGAACATCGGCAGCGACTCCGCTTCGATCTGCGCCTCGATCGCGGCCCGCAGCGCGGCGTCGGCGTCCTCGTCGACCTGCTGGCCACGGGCGGCCGCCGCCGCCCGGCTGACGATCGAGATCACCCCGGCCAGCTGCGCCCCGCCCATCACCGCGGCCTTCGCCGACGGCCAGGCGAACAGGAACCGCGGGTCGTAGGCACGGCCGCACATGCCGTAGTGGCCGGCGCCGTAGGAGGCGCCGATGAGCAGCGAGAGGTGCGGGACGGTGGAGTTGGACACGGCGTTGATCATCATCGAGCCGTGCTTGATCATCCCGCCTTCCTCGTAGGCGCGGCCCACCATGTAGCCGGTGGTGTTGTGCAGGAACAGCAGTGGGGTGTCGGCGCGGTTGGCCAGCTGGATGAACTGGGTCGCCTTCTGCGACTCCTCGGAGAACAGCACGCCGCGCGCGTTGGCCAGGATGCCCAGCGGGTAGCCGTGCAGGGTGGCCCAGCCGGTGACCAGTGAGGAGCCGTACATCGGTTTGAACTCGTCGAACTCCGAGCCGTCGACGATGCGGGCGATGACCTCCCGCGGGTCGAACGGGGTGCGCAGGTCGGCGGGCACGATGCCGAGCAGCTCGGCCGGGTCGGCCAGCGGCGGGACCACCGGGCGCGGGGCCGGGCCCAGCTTGCGCCAGTTCAGCCGGGCCACGATCCGCCGGCCGATCCGCAGCGCGTCGGGCTCGTCGACGGCGAAGTAGTCGGCCAGCCCGGAGGTGCGGGCGTGCATCTCCGCGCCGCCGAGCGACTCGTCGTCGGACTCCTCCCCGGTGGCCATCTTGACCAGCGGCGGCCCGGCGAGGAACACCTTGGAGCGTTGCTTGATCATCACCACGTGGTCGGACATGCCCGGCACGTAGGCGCCGCCGGCGGTGGAGTTGCCGAACACCAGCGCGATCGTGGGGATGCCCGCGGCCGACAGCCGGGTCAGGTCCCGGAACATCTGCCCGCCGGGGATGAAGACTTCCTTCTGGGTGGGCAGGTCGGCGCCGCCGGACTCCACCAGCGAGATCACCGGCAGCCGGTTCTCCAGCGCGATCTTGTTGGCCCGCAGGATCTTCCGCAGCGTCCACGGGTTGGAGGTGCCGCCCTTGACGGTGGGGTCGTTGGCGACGATCATGCACTCCACCCCGGCGACGGCGCCGATCCCGGTGACCAGGCTGGCCCCGACCTGGAAGTCGCTGCCCCACGCGGCGAGCGGGGACAGCTCCAGGAACGGCGAGTCGGGGTCGACGAGGAGCTCGATGCGTTCGCGTGCGGTGAGCTTGCCGCGGGAGTGGTGGCGCTCGACGTATTTGGCGCCGCCGCCGGCCAGGGCCTTGGCGTGTTCGTCGGCGAGTTCGGCGAGCTTGGCGGTCATCGCCTCGGCGGCCTCGGTGTAGGCGGGTGCGGCGGTGTCGACGGCGGTCTGCAGCACGGTCATGACTGGTACCCCAGGGTCTTGGCGGCCAACGACGTCAGGATCTCGGTGGTGCCGCCGCCGATGCCGATGATGCGCATGTCGCGGTACTGCCGTTCGACTTCGCACTCGGTCATGTAGCCCATCCCGCCGAAGAGCTGCACCGCCTGGTGGGCCACCCACTCCCCGGCCTCCACCGCGGTGTTCTTGGCGAAGCAGACCTCGGCGATGAGGTTCTGCTCCCCGGCGAGTTGGCGCTCCACCACGTGGCGGGCGTAGACCCGGGCGACATCGATGCGCCGGGCCATCTCCGCCAGGGTGTTCTGCACGGCCTGCCGGGAGATCAGCGGCCGGCCGAAGGTCTCCCGGTCCCGGCACCACGCCGCGGTCAGATCCAGGCAGCGTTGCGCGCTGGAGTAGGCCTGGGCGGCCAGGCCGATGCGTTCGGCGACGAAGGCCTGCGCGATCTGCAGGAACCCGCTGTGCTCGGGGCCGACCAGGTTGGTTTTGGGCACCACCACGTCGGTGTAAGACAGCTCGGCGGTGTCGGAGGATCGCCAGCCCATCTTGTCCAGCTTGCGGGTGACCTCGAAGCCGGGCGTGCCCTTCTCCACCACCAGCAGCGACACTCCCGAGGCGCCGGGCCGGTCCGCGCCGCCGGTGCGCACCGCGGTGACCACATAGTCGGCGCGCACCCCGGAGGTGATGTAGGTCTTGGCGCCGTTGACCACGTAGCGGTCGCCGTCTGCGACCGCGGTGGTGCGCAGGTGGCCCACGTCCGAGCCGCCGCCGGGCTCGGTGATGGCCAGCGACCCGATCAGCTCGCCGCGCAGGGTGGGCCGCACGAAGCGCTCGATGAGCTGCTCGTCGCCGGAGGCGATCATGTGCGGCACCGCGATCCCGCAGGTGAACAGCGACGCGAACACCCCGCCGGGAGCGCCTGCGGTGTGCATCTCCTCGCAGATGACCACGGCGTCGGCGCCGTCGCCCCCGCCGCCGCCGGCCGCCTCGGGGAACCCGGCGCCGAGCAGCCCGGCCTCGCCGGCCTTGCGATGCAGCTCGCGCGGCAGTTCGCCGGCGCGTTCCCACTGCTCGACGTTGGGCAGGATCTCGCGTTCGACGAACCCGCGCACGGTCTTGCGCAGCGCCGCCCGCTCGGGGGTGGTCCAGATGCTCACGACAGCAGTTCCTCCGGGATGTCGATGTGACGGCTGCGCAGCCATTCGCCCAGGCCCTTGGCCTGCGGGTCGAAGCGGGCCTGGTAGGCCACACCCTGGCCGAGGATGTCCTCGACGACGAAGTTGACGGCGCGCAGATTGGGCAGCAGGTGGCGGGTGACCGGCAGCTCGGCGGTCTCGGGCAGCAGCTCGCGCAGCCGCGCCTCGGTGAGAGTGTGGGCCAGCCAACGGTATTGGTCGTCGGTGCGCACCCACACGCCGATGTTGGCCGAGCCGCCCTTGTCGCCGCTGCGGGCGCCGGCGATGCGGCCCAGCGGGACCCGCCGGGTCGGCCCGGGCGGCGGCGGGTCGGGCAGCGGCGGGGGATCGGCGGGCGCGAGTTCGCGGGTGTCGGTGGCGGCGGGGATGTCGGTGCGGGTGCCGTCGGGGCCCACCGCGACGTGCGGCACCTCGGCGGCCGGGACGTAGCCGGGGGTGTAGACCCCGTAGATCTGACCGGCCGCCGGGGGTGCGGTGACGTGGAAGCCGGGGTAGCTGGCCAGCGCCAGCTCGATCGCCGCTCCGGAGAACGCGCGCCCCACCTTCTCGGGGTCGGGATCGCGTGCCACGCAGTGCAGTAGCGCGCTGGCGGCTTCCTCGGTGTCGGCGTCGGGGTGGTCGGTGCGGGCCAGGGTCCACTCCAGTTCGGCGGGCCGCACCGACAGGCCCGCCTCCAGCTGGGCGCGCACCAGGTCGGCTTTGGCCTCGATGTCCAGCCCGGTGAGCACGAAGGTCATCGCGTTGCGGAACCCGCCGATGCTGTTGAGCGAGACCTTCAGCGTCGGGGGCGGCGGTTCCCCGGTGACCGCGCTGATGCGGACCCGGTCGGCGCCGTCGTCGGTCAGGGTGATGCTGTCCATCCGGGCGGTGACGTCGGGGTTGGCGTAGCGGGCGCCGGTGACCTCGTAGAGCAGTTGGGCGGTGACGGTGTCGACGCTGACCAGCCCGCCGGTGCCGGGGTGTTTGGTGATGACCGACGAGCCGTCGGGGTGGATCTCGGCGAGCGGAAAGCCGAGGTGCGCCAGGTCGGGCACCTCGGTGAAGAACGCGTAGTTGCCGCCGGTGGCCTGCGCGCCGCACTCGATGACGTGGCCGGCGACCACCGCGCCGGCCAGCCGGTCGTAATCGGTGCGGCCCCAGCCGAAGTGGGCGGCGGCCGGCCCGACGATCACCGAGGCGTCGGTGACCCGGCCGGTGACCACCACGTCGGCGCCGGCGTTCAGACAGTCGACGATCCCCCAGGCGCCCAGGTAGGCGTTGGCGGTCAGCGGGGAGCCCAGGTCGAGCTCCGCGGCGCGGCCGAGCAGGTCGTCGCCCTCCACGTGGGCCACCTTCGCGGGGACGCCGAGGCGGTCGGCCAGCGCGCGCACCGCGTCGGCCAGGCCGGCCGGATTCAGCCCGCCGGCGTTGGCGACGATCTTGACCCCGCGGTCGTGGGCGAGACCCAGACACTCCTCCAGCTGGGTCAGGAAGGTCTTGGCGTAGCCGCGCTCGGGGTGTTTGGCCCGGTCCCGGCCGAGGATCAGCATGGTCAGCTCGGCCAGGTAGTCGCCGGTCAGGTAGTCCAGCTCGCCGCCGGTGAGCATCTCGCGCATGGCGGCCAGCCGGTCGCCGTAGAAACCCGAGCAGTTCCCGATCCGGACCGCAGCCGTCATTCCCCGCCTCCCTCAAGGCTCGTCAACCAACCGGTAGGTTAGCGCGGACCGCCGGTACCGCGTCAAGCCGTGCCGCGGGATCGGGACGCCGCCTTCCCGTTGCGCCGATGCTGTCACGATTCGGCCTGGTTCTGGCGTTTTTGACCGGGTCGGCGGGCCCCGAATCGGCGGGGTCGGGCAAAACCGCGGCGCGGACCCCCACCGCCGCCGGCGGCGGGTCGGTCCGGTGGCGACGGCCGGCTTTTTGGAGCCAGTGGCGCCCACCCGTTACGCTGGGGGTAATCGTCGCCGCCGGTCACCTGCGCGGTACACCCCCGATAGGAGAGCTCGACCATGGCTGTGCCCAAGCGCAGAATGTCGCGCGCGAACACCCGCCATCGCCGCGCGCAGTGGAAGGCCGAGGCCCCGGGCCTGGTCAACGTCACCGTGGCCGGTCAGCAGCACAAGGTGCCGCGCCGGCTGCTCAAGGCCGCCCGCCTCGGCCTGATCGATCTCGATCGCCGCTGAATGCGGATACTTCGCCGCCACGGCAGATATCCTCACTGACAACCCAAACGAGGAGAAGACAGCGGTGGCGTTGCGGATACTTGTCGTCGATGACGATCGAGCGGTCCGCGAGTCACTGCGCCGATCCCTCGCGTTCAACGGCTATTCGGTGACGCTGGCCACCGACGGCATCGAGGCGCAGGAGGCCATCCTCGCCGAGCGTCCCGACGCGATGGTGCTCGACGTGATGATGCCGCGTCTGGACGGGCTGGAAGTCTGCCGTCAGCTGCGCAGCACCGGTGACAGCCTGCCGATTCTGATGCTGACGGCACGGGATTCGGTCTCCGAGCGGGTGGCCGGCCTCGACGCCGGCGCCGACGACTACCTGGCCAAGCCGTTCGCCCTCGAGGAGCTCCTGGCCCGGCTGCGGGCGCTGCTGCGCCGCACCCTCGCCGAGGACGTCGACGAACCCGTGCTGCTGACGTTCTCCGACCTGACCCTCGACCCGGTCACCCGCGAGGTCACCCGCGGCGGGCGGCCGATCACCTTGACCCGCACCGAGTTCGCGCTGCTGGAGTTGCTGATCGCCAACCCGCGGGTGGTGCTGACCCGCAGTCGCATCCTCGAAGAGGTGTGGGGCTATGACTTTCCGACCTCCGGCAACGCGCTGGAGGTCTACGTCGGCTACCTGCGGCGCAAGACCGAGGCCGAAGGGGAACCGCGGCTGATCTATACGGTGCGCGGGGTGGGATACGTGTTGCGGGAGTCGCCCAACTGATGCCGAGCCTGCGTGCGCGCCGCCGGAGCGCCACGACGGTGTCGCTGCGCTCGCGGGTCATGTTGCTCGCGATGGCGATGGTGGAGTTGGTCGTCGTACTGGTGGCCTTCGCGGTCTACCAGGTGATCTCGGCGGCGCTGTACCAGGACATCGACCACCAGCTGGAGCGGCAGGCCCAGCTGCTGAGCACCAGCGGGCTGCTGGAGACCAACCCGGAGAAGGCGATCGAGGGCACCACCTACTCGAACATCGACGTGATGTTGGTACTGCCCAACGGTGCCCGCCACCCCGCCGACAGCGGCGAGCTGGCGGTGCCGGTCGGCGCGCCGGAGCAGGCGGTCATCCACGGGCAGTCGCTGTGGTCCTGGAACACCATCGACGACCAGCGGATCTTCGCGATCCGGCGGCTCGACGGCAGTGCGCTGCTGCTGTCGATGAGCCTGGCGCCCACCGACGCGGTGATCAGCCGGCTGCGCTGGCTGCTGCTGGCGGTGGGCACGGTCGGTGTCGCCGTCGCGGCCGTGGCGGGGTGGCTGGTGATGCGCGCCGGGCTGCGCCCGGTGGGCCGGCTCACCGAGGCCGCCGAGCGGGTGGCCCGCACCGACGACCTGCGCCCGATCCCGGTCAGCGGCGACGACGAATTGTCCCGGCTCACCGAGGCGTTCAACATGATGCTGCGCGCGCTGGCCGAGTCCCGGGACCGTCAGGCCCGGCTGGTGGCCGACGCCGGGCACGAGCTGCGCACCCCGCTGACCTCGTTGCGCACCAACGTCGAACTGCTGATGGCGTCGATGAAGCCGGGCGCGCCGCGGCTGCCCGAGCACGAGATCGCCGACCTGCGCCACGACGCGGTCGCCCAGATCGAGGAATTGTCGACGCTGATCGGCGACCTGATCGATCTCAGCCGCGACGACAGCAGCGGACCGGTCCACGAGCCGGTCGACCTCACCGAGGTGGTCGACCGCTGTCTGGAGCGGGTTCGCCGCCGCCGCAACGATATCGAGTTCGACGTCGACATCGCCGGCTGGCAGCTCGACGGCGACGCCGCGGGCCTGTCCCGCGCGGTGCTCAACCTGCTGGACAACGCCGCCAAGTGGAGTCCGCCCGGCGGGCAGGTGGGGGTGCGGCTGGCCCCGGCCGAGCCCGGGTACGCCGAACTGGTGGTCGCCGACCGCGGCCCGGGGATCCCCGAGGCGGAGCGGGCCCTGGTCTTCGAGCGGTTCTACCGGTCCACCGACGCGCGGGCCATGCCCGGCTCGGGGCTGGGTTTGGCGATCGTCAAACAGGTTATTCTGCGGCATGGCGGAAGCCTGCGGATCGAGGACACCGTGCCCGGCGGTCAGCCGCCCGGAACCTCGATCCACCTGCGGTTACCCGGCCGGCAGCCGCCGGGTGAGGAGGTCGCCGGGAACTCGGCCGACGGCTCGCACGTTGACCCGAAGCGACCGCCGTCCCCGGCGGGTGGTCCGTAGCGCAGCCGCTGGTCGCCGCGACCGAGCGCTCCGAGGAAGGGCACGAAAGCGACATGACGACTGACCCGAGGTTCTCGCCACCGCGCCGGCCGCCGTATCCGCCGCACCAGTCGCCGGCCCCGGGCCACACCCAACCGCACCTGCGTCCCCACCAGACCGGCCAGCAGAGCGTATGGAGCCACCACCCGGGCTATCCGGGGCCGCCGCCGAGCCCACCGCGACGTAAGTCCCGCGCCGGGGCGCTGACCGTCGGTGCGGTGGCCATCGCGATGGTCTCCGCCGCGGTCGGCGGCGGCGTCGCCACCCTGGCCCACCAGGACCACGGCCGGATCGCCAGCTCCACGACCACCGTCGTCGGCTCCAACCCCGACGCCGTGCCCGCCGCCGAGTTGCCGCTGGGCTCGGTGGAACAGGTGGCCGCCAAGGTGGTGCCCAGCGTGGTCACCCTCGAGACATTTTTGGGCCGGCAGTTCCAGGAGGGCTCCGGCATCATCTACTCCTCCGACGGGCTCATCCTGACCAACAGCCACGTGGTCTCCGCCGCCGCCGACGCCGGCGACGGGCGGGCCGCCCCCGAGACGCTGGTCACCTTCGCCGACGGGCGCACCGCCGAGTTCACCGTGGTGGGCACCGACCCGGCCAGCGACATCGCGGTGGTGCGGGTGCGCGGCGAAACCGGGTTCACCCCGATCACGGTCGGCTCCTCGGCGAACCTGCGGGTCGGCCAGCAGGTGGTGGCGGTCGGCTCACCGCTGGGCCTGCAGGGCACGGTGACCAGCGGGATCGTCAGCTCCCTGAACCGGCCGGTCTCCAGCGCCGGGGACGCCCGCAACCAGAACACCGTCCTGGACGCCATCCAGACCGACGCGGCGATCAACCCGGGCAACTCCGGTGGCGCGCTGGTCAACATGAACGGTGAGCTGGTCGGGATCAACTCCGCGATCGCCACCCTGGGCGGGGACGCCTCCGATTCGCAGAGCGGCTCGATCGGCCTGGGCTTCGCGATCCCGATCGACCAGGCCAAACGCATCGCCGACGAGCTGATCGCCACCGGGAAGGCCTCGCATGCCTCGCTCGGGGTGCTGCTGGCCGCCGACAACACGCTGCACGGCGCCCGGGTGGTCGAGGTCGTCGAGAACGGCCCGGCGGCGGCCGCCGGCCTGCCCGGCGACGTCATCGTCACCCGCTTCGACGAACGCCCGATCGCCAGCGCGAACGCGTTGATCGCCGCGGTGCGGTCCAAGGCGCCCGGCGACGAAGCGACCCTGACCTACCTCGACGCGGCCGGCGACAGCCAGACCGTGCACGTCACACTCGGAAAGGCAGACGATTGAGCGAACTGGAAGCGGTGCGCGCGCTGCGCGGGGATACGGTGTCACTCATGGAACAGGTAGAGGAGCGGGTCGGTCGGGCGCTGATCGTGGTGGTCGACGACCGCACCGCGCACGGTGACGAGGACCAGAACGGTCCGCTGATCACCGAGCTGCTCACCGAGGGCGGCTTCGTCGTCGACGGGGTGGTGGCGGTCGAGGCCGACGAGGTGGAGATCCGCAACGCCCTGAACACCGCGGTGATCGGGGGAGTGGACCTGGTGGTGTCGGTCGGCGGCACCGGGGTCACCCCGCGCGACGTCACCCCCGAAGCCACCCGCGACATCCTGGACCGGGAACTGCTGGGTATCGCCGAGGCGTTGCGCGCCTCGGCGCTGTCCGCCGGGATCACCGACGCCGGACTCTCCCGGGGGCTGGCCGGGATCTCCGGCAGCACACTGGTGGTCAACATGGCGCCGTCGCGCTATGCGGTGCGCGACGGGCTGGCCACGCTGATTCCGTTGGCGGCCCACATCATCGGGCAGTTGTCCAGCCTGGAACTCTGAACCGCCATGCCGCCGACCCGCGACGAGATGTTCGGCAACGAATTCCCCCAGGAATCGAGCGACGAACGTGACCCCGACGCGGCCCGCGACGACGCCGATCACGAGCGGTGGCTGCGTGATAACGTGCCCCCGCACCATCGTTGAGCCCGAGGACCGAGCCCACGACTCTCAGCGGGATTGAGTCTGTCCGAAAACGCCCAGCGCTGGATGTGCCCGCTTAAACTGCGGCTAGACGGGGTCGCCCCGTCGAATCCGTATGGAGGAAAGGGACGACTCTCGTGATCAAAGGCTTCAAGAATTTCGTGATGCGTGACGACGTCATCACGGTCGCCGTCGGTTTGGTGGTCGCGCTGGCGTTCTCGAATCTGGTCGAGGCGTTCACCAAGAGCGTGATCAACCCGCTGGTGGCCCGTGCCCAAGGCGAGCACGGTTTCGGCCTGGGCGTGCAGCTCGGTGCCGCGGGCAACGAGGCGACCTTCCTCGACCTCGGCGCGCTGATCTCGGCGATCATCTACTTCCTCGTCTTCATGGCGGTCGTCTACTTCCTGATCGTGGTGCCCTACAAGCACATTCAGGCCCGCCGCGGCGTCACCGTGTTCGGCGACGCGCCGCCCACCAAGGTCTGCCCGGAATGCCTCTCCAACGACCTGCCCGAGGCCGCCCGCAAGTGCAAGCACTGCGGCAGCCTGCAGACCACGGTCTGAGTCTCCCGCCGCGGCGGGCGCTCAATGCAGGGTGAGCGTCAGCTGCGCGACGAGCGTTGCGGCGGCCACTGCCGTCGCCGCCGGCCCCGGTAGCGCCACCAACACCACCCGGTCGCTGTCGGCGATGGCCGGCCCGCTCGCCGCGGAGACCGACACCACCACCGCGTCGGCGGCCACCACCCGGGGCCGCGGCTCGGACTCGGCGGCGGCGAGGACATCGACCACATCGCCGGGGCGCACCAGGTCCAGCACGGCCGGATCGGCCGGGTGCACCGCCACCAGTCGGGCGTTCGGTCCGGCCGCCGCCGCGGTCAGTCGCGGACCGAGGATCCGAACGTCGGTGAGGATCTCACCGCGGCGGGCCGGACCGGCCAGGGTGGCCCCGACCTACCCGCCGGGGTCAATCTGCGCACCGTCGGGAACCGTTGTTGCCAGCCGGTTTTCCCGCTTCAGGTCACCGTCTGCGAGGGCTGTGCCTGCGGACAGGTCGCGGGCGGCCACCACCACCTCGGTGTGGGCGGCGGCCGGATCGGGGCGCAGCGCGCTGATCGCGGCGAGGACCACCAGCGTGGCGGCGGCGAACCGCCGGGCCGCGAGGGTGCGCGACCAGTCCGGCCGCAACATCGCGTGCAGCCGGCTCAGCAGGGTGGGGTCGAGCGAGTCGCGCATTCCGGCACGGTAGCCAGTGCGCGGGCCGCCGGCCGTCGCGTCGGCGGCGGGCTGTGGATAACCGCGCGGTGTCAGCCGGTGGTCGACGACGCGGCCGACGAACTGGCCGACTTGGTCGCGGAGCCGTTCGACCCGGGCTTGTCGCCCGAGGACTTCTCACCGGACGACTTCTCGCCGGAGGCGGCCCCGGAGGAGCCGTCGGCGCCGTTGGATTTCTTGCCGCCCGGGATGCTCGAGCCGTTGCCGGCCCGGCTGTCGGTGCGGTAGAAGCCGCTGCCCTTGAAGACCACGCCGACCGAGCCGAACAGCTTGCGCAGCC
Source organism: Mycobacterium sp. 1274756.6 (assembly GCF_001668625.1). Lineage (GTDB taxonomy): Bacteria > Actinomycetota > Actinomycetes > Mycobacteriales > Mycobacteriaceae > Mycobacterium. The sequence continues at coordinate 254,902 of NZ_LZLJ01000093.1, read as the reverse complement.
GGCCGGAGCACTTCGCACAGGTGGTGAGGGTGTCGTCGGTGAAGGCCTGCACCACGTCGAATCGATCGCCGCAGTCGGTGCACTGATAGCTGTACGTCGGCACAGAAACCTCCGAAATGTGTTACGCGTGCGTTAGCACTCTACAATTTCAAGTGCTAAAACCGCTAATCGGCGGGGGTCATTCCCGTCCGCCCCGCGGTGAGACCGATCAGACCCCGCGCCGGGGTCAGCGCGTGGCTCATCCGCACGTCGTGCGCCTCGGCCGGGACCGCGGCGAGCAACTCCTCGTCGCGCACGACCGCGACCACCGCGGCCCGCGGGTCCCGCAACGGCAGTGAGCGGTCGTAGTAGCCGCCGCCGCGCCCCAGTCGCACCCCGCGGCCGTCGACCGCCAGGGCCGGCACCAGCACCAGCGCCGCCTCGGCCAACGTCGCCGGATCCCGCCCCGGACCCGGCGGCTCGCGTAACCCGAACGGCCCGGTGACCAGATCCGCCTGCCGGTACTCGGCCCACCGCAGCGGCTCGTCGACCCCGCCGACCACCGGCACCAGCACCCGCACCCCCCGGCGCACCAGCGCATCGAGCAGCGTCGCCGAGCCCGGCTCGACTCCGACCGGCACATAGGCGCAGACCGTGTCACCGTCGATCGGCAACGTCGCGGCCCAGCCGGCGAGCGCGTCGGCCTCGGCGGCGCGCACCGCCGGTGCCACCGCCCGCCGGGCGGCCAGCAGCCGCCGGCGCAGCTCCGCCTTGTCGTTGGCCGTCATGACCTGCCTTCCGGGCTCGTCGGGGTCCGGGCGGTGGCGCCGGTCGCGCCGCGGCCCGCCACCCTCCACTTTTGCACCGCCGCACCGGCTGGGTGCCGAGGCGGCGGTTATCGTGTGAACAATGTCCTCCGTGTCCACTGCGCACGTCCGGATTCCGCGCACGGCGATCGTGCCCGCGGCCGGATTGGGCACCCGATTTCTGCCCGCCACCAAGACGGTGCCCAAAGAGCTGCTGCCGGTGGTCGACACCCCCGGCATCGAACTGGTCGCGGCCGAGGCGGCCGAGGCCGGCGCCGAACGGCTGGTGATCATCACCTCCGAGGGCAAGGACGGCGTCGTCGCCCACTTCGTCGAGGACCTGGTGCTGGAGGGCACGCTGGAGGCCCGCGGCAAGAAGGCCATGCTGGCGAAGGTGCGCCGCGCCCCCGCGTTGATCAAGGTCGAGTCGGTGGTGCAGGCCGAGCCGCTGGGCCTCGGTCACGCCATCGGCTGCGTCGAGCCGGCGCTGGCCGACGACGAGGACGCGGTCGCGGTGCTGCTGCCCGACGACCTGGTGCTGCCCACCGGGGTGCTGGAGACGATGTCGGCGGTGCGGGCCCGCTACGGCGGCACGGTGCTGTGCGCCATCGAGGTCACCCCCGAGGAGGTCAGCGCCTACGGGGTGTTCGACGTCGCGGCGGTGCCCGACGCGGGCAACCCCGACGTGCTCAAGGTCAACGGCATGGTGGAGAAACCGGCCGCCGAGGACGCCCCGTCGCTGTACGCGGCGGCCGGCCGCTATGTGCTCGACCGCGCCGTGTTCGACGCGCTGCGGCGCACCCCGCGCGGCGCCGGCGGCGAGGTGCAACTGACCGACGCGATCGCGCTGCTGATCGAGGAGGGCCACCCGGTGCACGTGGTGGTGCACCGCGGGTCGCGCCACGACCTGGGCAACCCGGGCGGCTACCTTAAGGCTGCGGTCGATTTCGCCCTGGCCCGCGACGACTACGGGCCCGACCTGCGTCGCTGGCTGGTCGCGCGGCTGGGGCTGGCCGAACAGTAACCGGGGCGACCCGACGGCAGAAAGGCGCACAGTGCGTTCGGTGGAAGAGCAGCAGGCGCGGGTGACGGCGGCCGCCATGGCTCCGCGGCCGATCCGGGTTGCCATCGCCGAGGCGCAGGGCCTGATGTGCGCCGAGGAGGTCGTCACCGAGCGCCCGATGCCCGGTTTCGACCAGGCCGCGATCGACGGTTACGCGGTCCGCAGCGTCGACGTACTCGGCATCGGCGGTATCGGCGCCGACCCGGAGGAGGCCGGCGCGCCGGCCACCGGCGAGGTCACGCTGCCGGTGATCGGCTCCATCGATGCCGGCACCCGCACCCCGACCCGGCTGCAGCCGCGGCAGGCCGCGCGGGTGCAGACCGGGGCGCCGATGCCCACCCTGGCCGACGCGGTGTTGCCGCTGCGCTGGACCGACGGCGGCGAGAGCCGGGTGCGGGTGCTGCGCGGGGTGCGCTCGGGCGCCTACGTGCGCCGCACCGGCGACGACGTGCAGCCCGGCGACGTGGCGGTGCGCGCGGGCACGATCATCGGCGCAGCCCAGGTCGGGCTGCTCGCGGCGGTCGGACGCGAACGGGTGCTGGTCCACCCGCGGCCGCGGATCGCGGTGCTCTCGGTCGGCGGGGAGTTGGTCGACATCAGCCGCACGCCGGGCAACGGGCAGGTCTACGACGTCAACTCCTACGCGCTGGCCGCGGCGGCGCGCGACGCCGGTGCCGAGGTCAACCGGGTCGGCATCGTCGACAGCGAGCCGGAGAAACTGCGTGAGGTCGTCGAGAGCCAGCTCGGCCGATCCGAGATCGTCGTGATCGCCGGGGCGGTCGGCGGCGCGGCCGCCGAGGCGGTGCGCGACGTGCTGGGTGAACTCGGCGAGATGGAGGTGGCGCGGATCGCGATGCACCCCGGCTCGGTGCAGGGCTTCGGTCAGCTCGGCGAGGAGGGGGTGCCGACGTTCCTGCTGCCGGCCAACCCGGTCAGCGCCCTGGTCGTCTTCGAGGTGATGGTGCGGCCGCTGATCCGGCTGTCGCTGGGCAAGCGGCAGCCGATGCGGCGGATGGTGTCGGCGCGTGCGCTCTCACCGATCAGTTCGGTGGCCGGGCGCACCGGTTACCTGCGCGGCCAGCTCATGCGCGACCAGGACACCGAGGAGTACTTGGTGCAGGCGCTGGGCGGGATGCCCGGCGAGTCCTCGCACCTGCTGGCCACGCTGGCCGAGGCGAACTGCCTGGTCGTGGTGCCCAGCGATGTCGAGCAGGTGCGCACCGGGGAGACCGTCGACGTGGCGTTCCTCGCGCAGCGCGGCTGAACGGTGTCGGCTCGGTGAATTTCTTGCGGTCGAGCTCGGTGCATCCGGGCTGGCCGATGCCGGTGGGTCCGCTGCGGGTGCCCGCCGGGGTGATCCGGTTGCGTCCGGTGCGGCTGCGCGACGGTGTGCAGTGGAGCCGGATCCGGCTGGCCGAACGCGATCACCTCGAACCCTGGGAGCCCAGCTCCGGGACCGATTGGCTGCCCCGGCACGCCGCGTCGGCCTGGCCGGCGCTGTGTTCGACGCTGCGCTCGGAGGCCAAGGCCGGCCGGATGCTGCCCTACGTCATCGAGGTGGACGGGCAGTTCTGCGGCCAACTCACGATCGGCAACGTGACCCGCGGGGCGTTGCGCTCGGCGTGGATCGGCTACTGGGTGTCGAAGGCGGCGGTCGGTGGCGGGGTGGCCACCGGCGCGTTGGCGCTCGGGGTGGACCACTGCTTCGGTCCGGTCAAGCTGCACCGGGTGGAGGCCACCGTGCGCCCGGAGAACGCCGCCAGCCGGGCGGTGTTGGCCAAGGTCGGCTTCCGCGAGGAGGGGCTGCTGCGGCGCTACCTCGACGTCGATGGCGCCTGGCGCGACCATCTGTTGCTGGGCCTGACCGTCGAGGAGATCGACGGCTCGGCGGCGGCCGGTCTGGTCGCGGCGGGCCGCGCCGAATGGGCATGACACACCGCTGTTACTGAAGTGAAATCTGAGACAGATGATGTTGGTGCTGCTAAATTACAGACATGTAATCATGTCGGCGCGCCTGTCCGGACGGGGCCGACCACCGGCATAGCCTGAGAGGGGAAAGGAGCAGGTCACCATGCCAAGCATCCCCCAGTCGTTGTTGTGGATCTCCCTCGTCGTGCTCTGGCTGTTCGTGCTGGTGCCGATGTTGATCAGCAAACGCGACGCGGTGCGCCGGACCAGCGATGTGGCGTTGGCGACCCGGGTGCTCACCAGTGGCTCCAGCGCGCGCCTGCTCAAGCGCGGCGGCCCGGCCGGCGGGCACCGCAGCGACCCGAACTGGCGACCCGACGAGCACGACGACTTCGGCGGGGACGACGCCGAGACCGGTGCCATCGCCACGCTCTCCGCCACCACCGACACCGAGAAGGATTACCTCGACGTCGATGTGGTCGAGGAGGATCCGGCGCTCCCGGCCGGTGTTGCGGAGGGCGCCGCCGTGGACGCCACCGCCGCGGTCAGTCCCGCCGCGGACACCGCCGGTGCGGACTCCGCCGAGCCCGAGGCCGCGCCGGAAGAGACCGTTCCGGCCGGCGAGGGGTTCGAGACCGAGGCCGCCGACGACGACGGCATCGACGGCATCGACGGCATGGACGACATCGACGAGGCCGAGGACCTGCACGAGGAGCCCGCCACCGTCGGCTTCACGGCGGTGAACCCGTCGTCGCGGAGCCGGCGCTACGACAGCCACCGCACCGCCGCCGCGGTCAGCGCCCGCAAATACGCGTTCCGCAAGCGGGTGCTGACGGCGATGCTGGCCATCCTGATGATCTCGGCGCTGCTGGCGTTCACCGTGGCCTCGGCCGCCTGGTGGATCTTCGGGGCCACCGCGACCGCGGCCGTGCTCTACCTGGGCTACCTGCGCCGCCAGACCCGCATCGAGGAACAGGTGCGCCGCCGGCGGGCCCGGCGGATGGCGCGCTCGCGGCTCGGGGTGGAGAACACCGCCGACCGGGAGATGGACATCGTGCCGGCCCGGCTGCGCCGGCCCGGCGCCGCGGTGCTGGAGATCGACGACGAGGACCCGGTCTTCGAGCACCTCGAGGAGGTCGCGTTCGCCCGCGAGCAGGACTGGGCCAGCTCGCTGCCCCGCGCCGCCGGCCAGTAGGGATCGCGGTTTCGGCCGGATCGCCGGCGGCTGATACCCTGCTTATCGGTCCAGGGGCTATGGCGCAGTTGGTAGCGCGACTCGTTCGCAACGAGTAGGTCAGGGGTTCGATTCCCCTTAGCTCCACAGAGATTGCTCAAGGTCGGGTGCCGTGGCCCGGTTAGCTGAAGATTGACAGCGGTTTCGGCGAAGCAGCGGAGACCCAGGTGTTCCGGCGCTGCGGCCTTCAGGCGCGGGCGATGGTGTGTCCCAGCGCTGACATAGATTCACCTCCAAACCAAGGCGCGGTCAGCGCACGGGTCTTGAGAACGGAGGCGAAAGCTGCAATGACGAGCGAGAAGTCCTGCCCGGCCTGCCACATCGGTTTGGTGCCAGCGGGTAAGGGCGTCTGCAGCGTATGTGCCAAGCGGGGACGCACAGCGCCAGTGCCGAAACGGAAGCTGATCAAGCATGCCCGGAAGCGCGAACCGGATCGATGCCCAGGGTGCCGGCAGCAGGTCGAGCTCGTTTCCGGTCGCGTTCCTGATCATCGGTTCCCCGGCAGCGTGAACCGCTGCCGAGGCAGCGGCAGTCAGATCGTGCCCCGCGTCGAAGAAAGAGGTCCGCGGGGAGGCCGTTGGATCATCAGTGGCGGCCTTCCGTCTTAACAGCCAACCGGCTCGGAATAGGCGTCGCCGCACACCACACCCCTACCGAACCCGGCACCGCGCCACCGGCGTCCCGAAGAACCGGAACTCCTGATCGCGGTCGATCTCGACCTCGACGCCCTGCTGGAACACGAGGATGATGTCGGAGCCGCCGAACTGGAAGAAGCCGAACTCCTCACCCTTGGCCATGTGCCGGTCCTCGGTCGCGGTGAGCACGACCGAGGACACATGGCCCATGCCCACCGGGATCACCGCGACGAGCCCGATATCACCGGCCTCGGAGCCGGCCGTGTCGAGGGTGACCACGCCGCGGGTCTGGGAGAACTCATAGCCGGTGGTGGAGTCGTCGATGCCCTGCAACTGGCCGTCCTCGATGCCGACCGGCATGAACACCTTGCCCTCGATCCGGAAGGACTCCGCCACCCGGCCGGCCACCGGCAGGTGGAAGCGGTGGTAGGCGTGCATCGGCAGCATGTAGTGCACGAAGGTGCCGTCGGCGAAGCTGTCGGCGTACGCGCTGCCCTCGATGAGCTGCCGAATGTTGCCGTACTTCGCCTTTTTCACGGCCGCGGCCGGGATGTTGGAGTCGGCGTCGACGTCGTAGGCGGCTTTGAACGAGCAGTCCGCCGGCCGGGTCACCACCAGGTTGGTGTCGGGTTCGGCGATCGGACGCAGCCCGCCGTTGAGTTCGCGGGCGATGAACTGGTTGGCGGTCAGCCACCCGCTCGGCGCATTCGGCGCGCCGTCCACCAGGGACTCCCAGACCCGGTACCGCGGCGAGTAGTCGATGAACGTCTGCAGCACCTCCGGGCTGAACGACTCCGGGCTGTCCAGGAAATCGCCCCACCGCTTGGTGAATTCGGTCATCCACGCACGGAAGACCTCGGAATCCTGCGGGGCCTTCTCGCCGGTCTTCTGGGAGACCAGGAAATAGAAGTGGGCCTCCCGGTCGTCGACCTCCTCGTCGCTGTCGCGCTTCTTCCAGGCGTCGTCGCCGGACTCGCGGGGCACCCACCGCAGAAACCGCTCGACGTAGTCCTGGTACTCCTCGATCGTGCCCGGCCACTCCAGCGCCGCGAACAAATCGGGACGCAACTCCGCTTCGGCCCACTTACGTGCCGAGGTCAGGGACTGCTCAAGCAGCTCGGCCAGGCCGGGCTCCCGGTCCAACACGGCGTGCAGTGTGCGGGAGATCGATTCCGGCTCGCTCATCAGTGCTCCTTGGTTCCGAAGCTGTCATCGAAGACACATGACCGCTCGGCCGGCACCGGCGGCGGCCCACACCGGGAGATACCCCGAGCCGCGCTTCGCTAACCCGAGCCCTCGAGGCGCCGCCGCTAAGGTGCAGGGGATGAACACCGAGAGGAGCGGTCCGGGCGACGGCGTGCTGCCGGGCCCGGGCGCCGTGGAGACCGCGGAGATCCCGCGCGAGGACCAGACCTTCGACCGCACCGTCGAGGAGGGCAAGCAGCGGATCAGCCGGGGCTGGCTGCCGCTGATCATCACCGGCTTCATCGGCGGATTCGACGTCAGCGTCGGCATCCTGGCGTTCCTGCTGGTGCAGCACTACACCGGCAACCCGGTACTGGGCGGGCTGGCCTTCGCCACCGGGTTCATCACCTTGTCGATCGGGCACAGCGAGCTGTTCACCGAGAACTTTCTGGTCCCGGTGGCCGCCGTGGTCGCCAAGGCCGGCACCGTGTGGCAGCTCGGCCGGCTGTGGACGGTCTCGCTGGTGACCAACATGGCGGGCGGCTGGCTGCTGGCCGCGCTCATGATGCTCGGGCTGCCCGCGCTTCGCGGCACCGCCGTCGAATTCGCCACCAAATACATCGATCTCGGGGTCACCTGGACCGCGCTGGCGCTGGCGATCATCGGCGGCATGCTGATGACGCTGATGACCCACCTGCAGAAGGCCACCGACTCCGAGGGCGTCCAGCTGGTGCCCGCGGTCATCACCGGGTTCATCCTCAGCATCGGCCACATCAACCACGCGGTGGTGGCGTCGCTGATGTGCTTCGCCGGGCTGATCGCCGGGGCGCCGTTCGGTTACCTCGCCTGGGTGCAGCTGCTGGTGATCGCCACCGCGGGCAACCTCATCGGCGGCCTGGCACTGGTCACCGTGTTCCGGCTTCTGCAGGTGCCGCACAAGGTCCAAGAGGCCCGCGCGAACTCCCACTGAGTGCGCCCCCCGCGTTGACTCTGCGGTGAGGGCGGCGAAATAGCGCAAAACCCGAGTGAGCTGCGCCCTCAGCGCAGAGTCAACGCGGCGGGAGGGCTCGCCGGCGGCGGGCTCGCCCCTAGATGAGCCCCTGGGCCAGCATCGCGTCGGCGACCTGGATGAACCCGGCGATGTTGGCGCCGACGACGTAGTTGCCCGGCGCGCCGTACTCCTCGGCGGTGCTCAAGCAACGATCGTGGATGCCGTTCATGATGGCCGCCAGCCGCTGCTCGGTGTAGCCGAACGTCCAGGAGTCCCGCGAGGCGTTCTGCTGCATCTCCAGCGCACTGGTCGCCACCCCGCCGGCGTTGGCCGCCTTGCCGGGGGCGAACTTCACCTGCGCCTCGGTGAAGTGCTTCACCGCCTCGGGGGTGCAGGGCATGTTGGCGCCCTCGGCGACGATCTTGCAGCCGTTCTTGATCAGGCGCACGGCGTCGTCGCCGTCGAGCTCGTTCTGGGTGGCGCTGGGCACCGCGATGTCGCACGGCACATCCCAGGTCAGCCGGCCCGGCACCAGCTCGGCGGCCCCGCCGCGGCCCTCGATGTAGGCGTCGAGGCGCTCCCGGCGGTCCTGCTTGACCTCCTTGAGCAGCTCCAGGTCGATGCCCTTCTCATCGATGACGTAGCCCGAGGAGTCCGAGCAGGCCACCACGATGCCGCCCAGCTGGTGGATCTTCTCGATCGCGTAGATCGCGACGTTGCCCGAACCCGACACCACCACCCGCTTGCCGTCGAAGGTGTCGTTGGCGGCCTTGAGGATCTCGTCGATGAAGAACACCGCGCCGTAACCGGTGGCCTCGGTGCGCACCTGCGAGCCGCCCCAGGTCAGGCCCTTGCCGGTGAGCACCCCGGACTCGTAGCGGTTGGTGATCCGCTTGTACTGGCCGAACAGGTAGCCGATCTCCCGGCCGCCGACGCCGATGTCCCCGGCCGGGACGTCGGTGTACTCGCCGATGTGGCGGTACAGCTCGGTCATGAACGACTGGCAGAACCGCATGATCTCGTTGTCGCTGCGGCCCTTGGGGTCGAAGTCCGACCCGCCCTTACCGCCGCCGATCGGCAGCCCGGTCAGGGAGTTCTTGAAGATCTGCTCGAACCCGAGGAACTTGATGATGCCCAGGTAGACCGACGGGTGGAAGCGCAGCCCGCCCTTGTAGGGCCCGAGCGCGGAGTTGAACTCCACCCGGAACCCGCGGTTGATCTGCACGGTTCCGTTGTCGTCGTGCCAGGGCACCCGGAAGATGATCTGACGCTCCGGCTCGCACATCCGGTGGATGACCGCGGCGTCGGCGTACTGCGGGTGCTTGGCGATCACCGGCTCGAGGCTGCTGAGCACCTCGTAGACGGCCTGGTGGAACTCGGTCTCACCCGGGTTGCGGTGCAACACCTCGTCGTAGATGTCGTGCAGCGTCTGATCCAGCGCAGTCATGTTCGGGATTACTTCCTTGAGCTGTGTGATGGACGTGACAGGGCCGCCAGCAGGGCGGCGGCGTTGACGTCACCGGCTGACAGATTAGTGCGCGGGGCCGCTCCGGCGCGAATCGGGGCAACGGTTGGCGCCCCCGCCGCGGCGGCCATAGCCTAGGACGAAGCGGTGGCCGAACCGGCCGACGAGCAGGGCAGGGCGACGATGCAGCTGAGTGCGCGAGGGTTGATGCGGTGATCGATCACACCTCCCGGCTGGCCGAGCTCAGCGCCATGGAGATCTTCCGCGGCTGCACCGCCGAGGAGCTGTCGCCGCTGGCCGCCACCCTGCAGCGGCTGGCGGCCCCGGCCGGCGAACTGCTGATGAAACAGGGCGAGCAGGCGGTGTCATTCCTGCTCATCTCCGCCGGGGCGGCCGAGGTCATCCACCTCGACGAGGACGAGGCCACCGTCATCGAGACCGTCTCGGCGGGCATGATCGTCGGCGAGATCGCCCTGCTGCGCCACACCCCGCGCACCGCGACGGTCATCACCGTCGAGCCCACCACCGGCTGGATCGGCGACGACCGCGCGATCGAGGAGCTGATGCGCCTGCCGGAGGTGATGTCGCGGGTGGTGCGCACCGTGCGCCGCCGGCTAGCCGCCCTGGTCACGCCCGTCCCCATCGAGGTGCGCGGCGGCGCGGACCTGCTGCTGCGCCCGGTGCTGCCCGGCGACAGCGAACGCACCCTGCAGGGCCACGTCCGGTTCTCCGCCGAGACCCTCTACCGGCGGTTCATGACCGCCCAGGTGCCCAGCCGCTCGCTGATGGCCTATCTGGCCGAGGTCGACTACGTCGACCACTTCGTGTGGGTGGTCGCCGACGCCGCCGACGACGACGCCCCGGTCGGCGACGCCCGCTACGTGCGCGACGCCGACGACCCCACCCTGGCCGAGATCGCCTTCACCGTCGCCGACGCCTACCAGGGCCGCGGGATCGGGACGTTTCTCATCGGGGCGCTCGCGGTGGCCGCCCGGGTCGCCGGGGTGCAGCGGTTCTCCGGCCGGATCCTGGCCGACAACCTGGCGATGCGCACGATCATGGAACACCACGGCGCGGTCTGGCAGCGCGACGAGGACGTCGGCGTGGTGACCACCGTGATCGACGTGCCCGACGCCGAGCACCTGCCGTTCGACGCCGCGCAGGCCGACCGGATCCGCGACACCGCCCGGCAGGTGATCCGGGCGATGGGGTGAACCGGCCGGGCCGCTGGATCGCGGCGGTGGCGGCGCTGACGATCGGCTGCACCACCGGCCCGCCGCCCGTGGCCGCGCCGAGCCCCGAAGCGGCCCCGCCGCCGGGGCCGATCCACCCCGCCGACATCCGACGGGTGGTGGGCCTGCTGCCGGAAGGCTACGAACACAACGACACCGCCGACCTCGCCTCCCCGGCCGGGATCTGGGGGCTGGGCCCGGCCGCGGTCGCCGACCCGCCGGACTGCGCGGCGCTGGCCGACCCCGCCGGCGCACGCGACCCCGCGGCCCGCGGGGTGTCCGGCTCCGGTGCCGGCGGCATCGTCTACGCCGTCGTCGCCCCCGCCGCACCGCCCGACCCCGCACTGACCGGCCGGTGCGCCACCTGGCGGATGACGTTCGCGCGCACCACGATCGACGTCGAGCTCATCGACGCGCCGCACATCGACGGCGTCCCGACGGTCGGGATGACCAGCCGCGGCGCCACCCTGGTCGAAGGCGGCGGCGAAATCGACTCCCTGGCCTACACATTCACCGCCTACCTCGACGGCTACCGGGCGGTGACCGCGGCGGTCGTCGACCCCGGCGCACCGCAGCCCCAACTGGACGCCGGGTACGCCGCCGACCTACTGGTCCGCGCGGTCGCCGAATTGCGGGGCGCAGCCCACCCGGTTGGGTAGATTGACACGGTGCTCACCCGCTCGGCACTGCTCCTCCTGATCACCGCCTGCTGGCTCGGCGGCTGCTCCTGGCGCAGCGACCCCGAAATCACCTCGGCCGACATCGCCAAAGTCACCGAGCTCAAGGACGGCTTCGGCCCCGGCTACGAGGTCAAAGACATCGCCAAGACCGGCATCGACCCGAAACTGCTGGCCGAACGCAAGCTTCCGGAGGGCCTGAAGTTCGAGCCCGAACCCTGCGAGGAGTTCGCGGTCGGCCAGAAGGTCCCCGACGGCACCGAGGGCAACATGGCCGCGGTCACCGCCGAAGGGCACGGCAACCGGTTCATCGTCATCGCCCTGGAGACCTCCCAGCCGGTGCCGTTCCGCGAACCCGGCCACGGCTGCAAGAAGGTCGGTTTCGCCGGCAAGGGCCTGCGCGGGGTCATCGAGGCGGTCGACGCCCCGCGCATCAAGGGCACCGAAACCCTCGGGGTGCGCCGGATCCTGCAGGCCTCGATGCGCGGCAAGACCCGCACCGGTGAGCTCTACGACTACTCCGCGCACTTCGGCAACTACCAGGTGATCGTCACCGCCAACCCGCTGGTGATCCCCAACCAGCCGGTCGCCGAGATCGACACCGAGCGGGCCAAGGAACTTCTGGTCAACGCGGTCGCGGCGATCACCGGTTGAGTCTCAGCGCACCCCGCGCGGCCGGAACTGCACGCTGATCCGCGGGCCGGTGCGCGCGCTGGTCTTGGGCACCGCATGCTCCCAGGTGCGCTGGCAGGACCCGCCCATCACCAGAAGGTCGCCGTGGCGCTGCGGCAGCCGCAGCGACGGGCCCCCGCCGCGGGGGCGCAGCGCGAACGTGCGGGTGGCGCCCAGGCTGAGGATGGCCACCATGGTGTCCTGGGTGCGCCCGCGCCCCAGCGTGTCGCCGTGCCAGGCCACGCTGTCGTCGCCGTCGCGGTACAGGCACAGCCCGGCGGTGGTGAACGGCTCGCCCAACTCCCCGGCGTAGATGTCGTTGAGGCGGCGGCGCAGCCGCGCCAGCGCCGGATGCGGCGGATCCTCGACGGCCAGGTCGTAGAAGCTGACCAGCCGCGGGACGTCGAGCACCCGGTCGTACATGCGGCGCCGTTCGGCGCGCCAGCGCACCCCGGTGCGCAGCGCCGCGAACAGCGCATCCGCCTCGTCGGTCCAGCCGGAGCGCACGTCGATCCAGGCGCCGGCGCCGAGCGCGCGGCGTTCGTGGTGCTCGAACAGCGAGTCCTGTACCGCTACCGCCACGGCCGACAGTTTATCGCACAAACATTCGATTTCGCGGTGTGGGCGGTGCCGCGCCGCTACCGTGGCGACTGTGAGCGTCACCGAACTGGGCTCCGACTCCGAGGTCGGCACGCTGCGGGCCGCCATCGTGCACCGCCCCGGCCCGGAACTGGCCCGGCTCACCCCGCGCAACAGCGACTCGCTGCTCTTCGACGGCCTGCCCTGGGTGACCCGCGCCCAGCAGGAACACGACGCGTTCGCCGCGCTGCTGCGCTCGCGCGGGGTGGAGGTGCTGCTGCTGGCCGATCTGCTCACCGAGGCGCTGCACAGCGGCGCCGCCCGGGTGCAGGGGGTGGCCGCCGCCGTCGACGCCCGCCGGCTGGGCGGCCCGCTGGCCGAGGAGCTCACCGCCTACCTGCGCGGCCTGGCGCCGGCCGAGCTGGCGCAGATCCTGATGGCCGGGATGACGTTCACCGAACTGCCGCTGGGCGCCGACGGCTCGCTGGTGCGCCGGATGCACCACGGCGGTGACTTCGCCATCGCGCCGCTGCCCAACCTGGTGTTCACCCGCGACTCCTCGATCTGGGTCGGCCCGCGGGTGATCATCCCGTCGCTGGCGCTGCCGGCCCGCGCCCGCGAAGCCGCGCTGACCGACCTGATCTACACCCACCACCCCCGGTTCACCCGGGTGCGCCGCGCCTATCAATCCCGCTCCGCCCCGGTCGAGGGCGGCGACGTGCTGCTGCTGGCCGCGGGGGTGGTGGCGATCGGGGTGGGGGAGCGCACCACCCCGGCCGGCGCGGAGACCCTGGCCCGCAGCCTGCTCGACGACGGGCTCGCCGACACCGTGCTGGCGGTGCCCATCGCCCAGCAGCGCGCCCAGATGCACCTGGACACCGTCTGCACCATGGTCGACACCGACGCGGTGGTGATGTACCCCAACATCGCCGACAGCCTGTCCGCCTACCCGATCCGGCGCACCGCGACCGGGATCCGCATCGACGACGCGCTGCCGTTCGTCGACGCTGCCGCCGCCGCGATGGGCATCGACCGGCTGCGGGTCATCGACACCGGCCTGGACCCGGTGACCGCCGAACGCGAGCAGTGGGACGACGGCAACAACACCCTGGCGTTGGCGCCCGGTGTCGTCGTCGCCTACGAACGCAACACCGAAACCAATGCCCGGCTTGCGGATTCGGGGATCGAGGTGCTCTCCATCGCCGCGGCGGAGCTGGGCACCGGCCGCGGCGGCCCGCGGTGCATGTGCTCCCCGATCGCGCGGGAACGATTGTGAGGCAGCGTCACCGCCAGCTCGGCAGCCAGATCTCCATGTTCCAGGTGGTCTGCGAGATCGGTGTCCCGGTCAGGATCGGGAACAGCCACGCGAAGTTCGTCAACACCACGGCGACGTAACAGGACACGACGATCATCCCCAGGACGTGGCGTTCCCGGTTGCGTCGGGGCCGGTGCAGGATGTCGCCGCAGATCAACGCGATCGTCATCACCAGGAACGGCGCCATGACCACCGCGTAGAAGAAGTACATCTGCCGGTCGATGTCGACGAACCACGGCAGCCACCCCGCGCAGTAGCCCACCAGCACCGCCGCATAACGCCAGTCCCGGCGCACCAGCATCCGCCAGGCCGCGTACAGCAGCACCGGCACGGATAGCCACCACATCGCCGGGGTGCCGACCAGCAGCACCGCCTTGACACACGACTGCGCACCGCAGCCCGGCACGTCGTTCTGGTCGATGGCGTAGAGCACCGGGCGCAGCGACATCGGCCACGCCCACGGCTTGGACTCCCACGGGTGATGGTTGCCCGCCGCGTTGGTCAGCCCGGAGTGGAACTTGTAGGCCTTGAACGTGTAGTGCCACAGCGAGCGCAACGCATCCGGGACCACCCCGAAGCCGCCGGTCAACCCGATCCCCCGGCCCTCCTCGTGGCGGCTGATCGCGGTCTCGGAGGCGAACCACGGGGCATAGGAGGCCAGATACACCCCGATCGGGATCAGCCCGAGCGCGTAGCCGGTCGGAACCAGATCGCGGCGCAGCACCCCCAGCCAGGGCCGCGGCACCCGGTAGGCGCGGCGGGCGGCCACATCGAAGCCCAGCGACAGCACCGCGAAGCCCACCACGAAATACAGCCCCGACCATTTGGTCGCGCAGGCCAACCCCAGCAGCACCCCGGCGCCGAAGCGCCACCAGCGCACCCCCAGCCGTGGCCCCCACCGGGTTTCGGCGATCCGGCCCTCGACGAAGGCGACGTGCATGCGGTGGCGCATCTGGTCGCGGTCGACGATGAGCGCCGCGAACGCGGCCACCACGAAGAAGGTCAAGAACCCGTCGAGCAGCGCGGTGCGCGACCCCACGAAGCTGACACTGTCCCCGATGAGCAGCAGCCCGGCGATCCCGCCGACCAGCGTGGAACGGCTGATCCGCCGCACGGTGCGCGCCACGATCGCCACCATCGCGACCCCGAGCAGCGCGCCGGTGAACCGCCAGCCCAGCCCGGTGTAGCCGAACAGCGCCTCGCCGAGCGCGATCAGCTGCTTTCCCACCGGCGGGTGCACGACCAGCCCGTAGCCTGGGTTGTCCTCGACGCCGTGATTGCCCAGCATCTGCCAGGCCTGCGGGGCGTAATGCTTCTCGTCGAAGATCGGGGTGCCCGCATCGGTGGGTGAGCCCAGGTTCAGAAAGCGGGTCAGCGCGGCCAACGCGGTGACCACCGCCGTCATCGCCCAACCGCCGGCCCGGTCGAGCGGGCCGAAATCCGCAGGCGGCAGCAGCGGCGCGGGGCTGATCAGCGGGACCGCGGGCACGGCGGGCGCGGCGGGCTGGCCGGTGTCGGGCGGGGCGGTCATCACCGTCGATCGTAGGCTGTCGGCCATGACCGCTGGGCGACTGTTGCTGGCGGCCACCCCGCTCGGACAGCCCGCCGATGCGTCGGCGCGGCTGGTCGCCGCGCTCGGCGCCACCGAGGTGGTCGCCGCCGAGGACACCCGCCGGGTCGGCACCCTGGCCAAGGCCCTCGACGTCACCATCACCGGCCGGCTGGTCAGCCTCTTCGACGCCAACGAGGCCGCCCGGGTGCCCGCCCTGGTCGCCGAGATGACAGCCGGCGCCACCGTGCTGGTGGTCAGCGACGCCGGGATGCCGCTGATCTCCGACCCCGGCTACCGGCTGGTGCGCGCCTGCGTCGACGCCGGCATCGCCGTCAGTTGCCTGCCCGGCCCGTCGGCGGTGACCACCGCGCTGGCCGTCTCGGGCCTGCCCGCCGCCCGGTTCTGCTTCGAGGGGTTCGCGCCGCGCAAACCGGCGGCGCGGCGCGCCTGGCTGACCACCCTGGCCGCCGAGCCGCGCACGGTGGTGTTCTTCGAGTCGCCGCGCCGGCTGGCGGCCTGCCTGGCCGACGCCGCCGCACTGTTCGGGTCCCGCGCCGCGGTGGTCTGCCGGGAGCTGACCAAGGTGCACGAGGAGGTGGTGCGCGGCAGCGTCGACGAGCTGGCCGCCTGGGCCGCCGGCGGGGTGCTCGGCGAGATCACCGTGGTGCTCGACGGCGCGACGGCCAGCGCCGACGTCGCGGACCTGGTCGCCGAGGTCGAGGAGCGCACCCGCGGCGGGGAACGGCTGAAGGATGCCTGCGCGCAGGTGGCGGCCGACCATCCGGGGGCGGTGTCGCGGCGGGAGCTCTACGACGCGGTGCTGCGCGCCCGCGCTACCGGCTGATCCGCCGCCCGGTGGCCAGCGCGGCCAGCTTGTCCGGGTTGCGCATCACGTAGAAGTTGCTGATCAGCCCGTCGGTGACCTCGACGGTGAACGCGCCCTCGAGGCGGCCCCCGTCGTAGACCAGCACCGTGGGTGCGGCGTTGCACACCGCGGTCTCGAAGCGCAGCCGCTCGAAGGCCTCGCCCAGCCGGCGCAAGCCGATCGCGAGCATCGCCACCTTCTCGGCGCCCACCACCGGGCGGCGTGCCGCGGAGGCCTTGCCGCCGCTGTCGGCGGTCCAGACCACGTCGGGGGCCAGCATCGCCAGCACCGACTCCACCTCACCGGAGGCGGCCGCGGCCAGGAACTCGCCGGTGATCCGGAGGCTCTCCGCCGGGTCGACCGGGGCGAACCGGGGCCGCCGCGCGGCGACGTGCTGCTTGGCCCGGTGGGCGATCTGGCGGGTGGTCGGCACCGACTTGTCGACCGCGGCGGCGATCTCCTCGTAGTCGAACCCGAACACCTCCCGCAGCACGAACACCGCGCGTTCGTCGGGGCCCAGCGTCTCCAGTACCACCAGCATCGCCATCGACACCGACTCGGCCAGCACCACATCCTCGGCGGGGTCCTGCTCGTCGAGCAGCAGCGGCTCGGGCAGCCACGGGCCCACGTAGTCCTCCCGGCGGCGGCTGCCGGCCCGCAGCGCGTTGAGCGCCTGGCGGGTCACCAGCCGGGTCAGATACGCCTTGGTGTCGCGCACCTCGGGCAGCGCCACCGCGATCCAGCGCAGATAGCTGTCCTGCAGGACGTCGTCGGCCTCGGTGGCCGACCCCAGTATCTGGTAGGCGACGGTGAACAGCAGCGGGCGCAGCACGGTGAACCGCTCGGTGTGCTCGTCGGGCTCTCTCACGCGCGGACCCCCTGCTGCGGCGCCGGCTGCTCGTCGGCGAACCGCCGGCCGCCCCTGAGCCAACGGTAGGCGCCCGGCTTGGCCGCTTCCCGGCGAATCGCCCACACGGTGCCCTTGCAGATGGCCTCCTTGATCGCCGCGCCCAGCCGGCCGCCGACGAACACGTTGATCGGGGTGTCGTCGAAGCGGGCGAGTTGCACGGTGCCGCGGCGGCGGCCCAGGCTGATGCACTGGCTGACGAACGCCTGATCCAGGGCGGCCGGGGCGGTCCCGTCGATCCGGGCGAGCACGGTGTTGGCGGCCTGGGCACCCATCGGCAGGGCGGCCTGGCAGCTCATCCGCAGCGGCCGCCCCGACGGCGCGGCGGCGTCCCCGGCGGCCACGATCCACGGGTCGTCGATGCAGGTGAGGGTCTCGTCGGTGCGCAGCCGGCCGAGCGCATCGGTGGGCAGACCGCTGGCGGCGGCCACCCCGGCGACACCGAACCCGGCGGTCCACACGGTCAGCGCGCTGGGCAGCGCGATCCGGTCGGCCAGCACCACCGCGTCGCGGCGCACCTCGATGACCACCGCCGTCTCCAGCACGGTGACGCCGAGCCGGGTCAGCGCCTTGGCCACCGAGCGGCGGCCCGGCTCGCTCAGCGACGGCCCGAGCCGTCCGCCGCCCAGCAGCCGCACCCGGTAGCCCTGCCCGGCCAGTTCGGCGGCCGCCTCGATCCCGGTCAGCCCGCCGCCGACCACGGTCACCCGCGCCCCGTCGGGCAGTTTGCGCAGCTGGCGGCGCAGCCGCTCCGCCTGCTCGAACTCGGAGAGGGCATAGGCGAATTCGTCGGCGCCGGGCACCGCCGGGGACACCGGCCCGGTGCTTCCGGCGGCGTAGATCAGGTAGTCGTAATCCACGGCGGCGCCGGAGGCCAGCAGCACGCGGCGCCCGGCGGGGTCGATGGTCTCGGCGGTGTCGACCAGCAGCCGGACGCGGTCGCCGAGCAGGTCGGTGTAGTCGGCGGTCGCCGCGCCGGTGCCGGCGACGTGCTGGTGCAGCCGGATCCGCTCGACGAACATCGGCCGCGGGTTGATCAGGGTGACATCGACGTCGGGCCGGGACCGCAGCCGGTTGGCGGCCAGCGTGCCGGCATAGCCTCCACCGAGGACGACGACGTGGGTGCGGCTCATGGGAATCTCCTCTGTCCGGTTCTGGGCTTCTGCCCTCAAGACACCGGCGGGTGCCAGAACGTGACAGTGAGCCGCCTCACGCCCGGGTGGCCGTCAGCCGACCGCGGGCATGGCGGTGTCGAGCCCGACGACCGGAGCGGCCTTGTGCAGGCACTCCTGCCACTCCGCGTCAGGGTCGGAGTCGGCGGTGATCCCGCCGCCGACACCGAGCACCGCGGTGCCCGCCGGGTCGAACTCGACGGTGCGGATCGCGACGTTGAGTTCACAGCCGGCGACCGGGGAGGCGAACCCGACGGTGCCGCAGTACACGCCGCGGGTGTGCGGCTCCCATCGTGAGAGCAGTTGGCGGGCACGCAATTTCGGTGTCCCGGTGACCGAGGCCGGCGGAAAGGCGGCCTCCAGCAGCGCGGTCATCGGCACGTCGGTGGGCACGTCGGCGGCCACCGTCGACACCAGATGCCACACCCCCGGCGCCCGGTGCACCGCGAGCAGTTCGGGCACCGTGACCGTGCCGGTGCGGGCCAGCCGGCCCAAATCGTTGCGGACCAGATCGACGATCATGATGTTCTCGGCGACGTCCTTGGCCGAGGCGGTCAGCTCCGCCGGGTCGGCCCGCAGCGGCAGGGTGCCCTTGATCGGGCTGGAGATCACCTCCTCGCCGCGCCGGCGCAGGAACAACTCGGGGGACAGCGAGGCCACCGCCCCCCACCGGCCGCTGAGGTAGGCCGCGCGCGCGGGGGCGCTGCGGGCGATCGCGTCGGCGAAGAAGTCCAGCGGGTCCCCGGCGACGGTGCCGGTGAGCTGGGTGCACACGCAGGACTGGTAGACCTCGCCGGCGGAGATCGCCGCCAGGCAGGCCAGCACCCCGGCGTGGTGGGTGCCGCGGTCCGGATACCGCCAGTCGATGTGGCAGGCCCGCGCCGGCGCCGGGCGGGCGAGCGCGTCGGCCAGCCAGCCCGGCATCGGCGCGCCGGTGAGGCTTTCGAACCACCAGCCGCCGGTGCCGTCGCAACGCAGCACGCAGTCGGTCCAGCCGCCGGCGGCCTGCGGCAGTCGGCGCGGCCGCCGCTCGGCGCCGAGATCGGGATAGGACAGGTAGCCGACCCAGCCGCCGCCGACGGCGTCGCCGGGGCCGCCGGCCGGTCCGGGGAACACCGCCGCCGGGTCCACCGGGCGCACCGCGACGCTGGGCGCGATGACGGCCCGGGACCGGAACCACTCGCCGGTCAGGGCGGCGGGCGGGGGCAGGCCCAGCCGCGCGGTCGCCGCACCCACGGCGCGCAGCACCCCGGCGGGTTCGCCGAGGTCGCCGAGCGATTGGATGCGCACCCGCCTAGCTTGCTGGGTTCGGCGAGCAGACGCAAAAGCGCCGCAGCGGCGCGCTGGCCGACCCGCCCGACCGGTCAGCCGAACGTGATGATGCCGCGGATGTTCTTGCCGTCCCGCAGGTCCTGATACCCGTCGTTGATCCGCTCGAGGGGGTAGCGCTCGGTGATCAGTTCGTCGAGCTTGAGCTGACCGGCGTCATACAGCCGCAGCAGCCGCACTATGTCGTACTGCGGGTTGGCCGACCCGAACAGGGTGCCCTTGATCGTCTTGCCGAACAGCACCATCTCGTCGGCCGAGACGTGCACCGCCCGCTCGGTGAAATCACCGGTCAGCCCGACCACGACCACCGTGCCGCCCTTGCCGATCGAGCCGAACGCGGCCGAGACGACGTCCTCGTGGACCTCGCCGACGGTGACCAGCGCCTGATCGGCGAGCTGGCCCCAGGTGAGGTCGGTGATCTTGGCCAGCGCCTCCTCGGCGGTGGCGAAGGCGTGGGTGGCGCCCAGTTTCGTCGCGGCGTCGCGTTTGAACGCGACCGGGTCGACGGCCACCACATGCTTGGCGCCGGCGTGGGCGGCGCCCTGCACCGCGTTGATCCCGACCCCGCCGATGCCGTAGACCACCACGGTGTCCCCGGCGCGCACCCCGCCGGCGTAGTTGGCGGCGGCCCAGCCGGTGGGCACCCCGCACCCGGCCAGCACCGCGGTCTCCAGCGGCAGCCAGTCGTCGATCTTGACCACCGAGTGCTGCGAGACCGTCCCGTACTCGGCGAACGTGCCCAGCATGCAGATCGCGCCGAAATCGGTGCCCGCGGCGTGCCGGCGGAATCCGCCGTCGGGCATGCACCCTTCCAGGATGGTGGCGCCCAGGTCGCACAGGCCCTGCTTGCCGTTCGAGCAGTACCGGCAGGTGCCGCAACTCGGGATGAAACAGCACACCACGTGGTCGCCGGGTTTGACCTTGGTGACCCCGGGGCCGACGTCCTCGATCACCCCGGCGCCCTCGTGCCCACCCACGATCGGGTACCGCACCGGCAGGTTGGGGCTGGTCAGGTGCAGGTCGGAATGGCACAGGCCGGCCGCGGTGAACCGGATCAGCACCTCGCCCTCACCCGGCCCGTCGAGGTCGAGCTCCATGAGCTCGAAGGGCTGCTCGGGGGCATGGATCACGGCGGCCGTGGTCTTCATCGTGGTTCTCCTCCGGGGTTGGGTGCGGCTGGGCTCATCAGGACGCTCGGGCGGCGGATCTGGCCGCGGTGAACAGCAGCGCGGCGTCGTCGACCGGGTCGGCGCAGAGGCGCTTGGTGTCGGCCCGGTAGTCGGGCTCGGCCGACCAGGGCCCGGCCGCCGCGGTGCCCCCGTAGGGGAACACCGGCGCTCCCCGCCGGGCGTAGTTGGACTGCAGGTCGATGAGCGCCTTGCGGACCATCGGGCGGCCGTCGAAGACCGGCTCGACCATCCCGTAGCCGTGCGCGGCCATGTGGTTCAGCAGGCGGATGAAGTGTTGGCAGATCAAATCCACCCGCAGGGTCCAGGACAGCTGGGCGTAGCCGAAGGCGAACACCAGGTTGGGCACCCCGGCGAGCATCGTGGTCTTGTAGACCTGGGTCTCGGGCAGGTCGACCGGCCGGCCGTCGACGCTGAGGGCGATCTTGCCGAGCGGGGTCATGTTGATGCCGGTCGCGGTGACGATGATGTCGGCGGGCAGCTCGGTCCCCGATTTCAGCAGGATCCCCGACGCGGTGAATCGGTCGATGTGGTCGGTGACCACCGAGGCCCGCCCTGCTTTGACGGCGTTGAAGAAGTCGCCGCCGCGGAAGAACGACCCGCCCGGGATCAGGCACAGCCGCTCGGTCCACGGGTCGTAGCGGGGGGTGAAGTGCGTGTCGACGTCGAAGCCCTTCGGCAGCTGCCAGCGGGCCAGGGCGATCAGCAGTTTCGCCATCGCGTTGGGAAAGCGTTGGCACAGCGCATAAGTGGTCCGCAGGAAGGCGATGTTCTTGCGCCGGATCAGCGGATAGGCGCGATCGCGGCCGAGCAGCCGGGTCAGCGTCTTACCGATGCGGTCCACCTTCGGGCGGGTGAAGTAGTAGCCCGGGGAGCGCTGCAGCATGGTGATGTGGGCGGTGTCGTCGGCCATCGCCGGCACCAGGGTGGCCGCGGTGGCGCCGCTGCCGATGACGACGACCCGTTTGCCGGCGTAGTCGAGGTCCTGCGGCCAGAGTTGCGGGTGCACGATCGGGCCGCGGAAGTCGGCCTCGCCGGGAAACTCCGGCCGGAACGGGTTCTCGTAGTCGTAGTACCCGCAGCCGAGGAACAGGAAGCGGGCGTGGAACCGGGTGGTTTCGCCGCTGGCGGTGTGTTCGGCGTGGATGGTCCAGCGCTGCCGGGCCCGGGAGAACTCGGCGCTGCGCACCCGGTAGCCGAAGCGGATGTGGTCGGACAGCCCGTTCTCGGTGACCGTCTGCTCCAGGTACTCCAGGATGTGGTCGGCCTGCGAGATCGTCGTCGCCCTACCCCACGGCTTGAAGCGGTAACCGAAGGTCGGCACATCGGAGTCGGACCGCAGCCCGGGGTACCGGTGGAAGCTCCACGTCCCGCCGATCGAGTCCCGGCCCTCCAGGACGGTGAAGGTGGAATCCGGCCGCTCGGTCTTGAGGTGGTAGGCGGCGTCGATCCCGGAGATCCCGGCGCCGACGATCACGACGTCGAGATCGGTTGTGGCGGTGGGGTCGGGGCGGGGTCCGCGCACCGTGCTCGGGGTCGCCATCTGCTGCCTCCTGTCGGGTCCGCGCGGGGACGCTGACCTCGGGTGTGATCAACGTCATACTACGGCGGTACCCGCGGCGGCGTCCCGGTCAGTCCTGATAGCGGGGGAACACCCCGGACGGGGCGGGCAGCGCCGTCCCGGGGGTGAGCCGCTCACCGATCGCGGCGAAGTCCCGGCGGTCCTCGGGCTGGCCGAGCAGCCCGAGCAGCCGGCCGGCCGACTCCGGCAGCACCGGCTGCACCAGCAGCGCGGCGATCCGCACCGCCTCCAAGGTGGTGTAGAGCACGGTGGCGAACCGGTCCCGGTCCGCGGCGGCGTCGCTTTTGGCCAGCTGCCACGGCGCCTGGGCGGAGAAGTACTTGTTGGCCGCCCCCAGCATCAGCCAGATCGCCTCCAGGCCCAGGTGCATGGCCTGGGCGTCGAAGTGGGCGCGCACCTGGGCGAGCAGCCCGTCGGCGGCGGCAAGCAGCTCGTCGTCGGCGGCGGTGAAGGTGCCCGGCTCGGGCACCACCCCGCCGAGGTTCTTGGCCACCATCGACAGCGAGCGCTGCGCGAGGTTGCCCAGCTCGTTGGCCAGGTCGGTGTTGATCCGGGTGATGATCGCCTCGTCGGAGTAGCTGCCGTCCTGGCCGAACGGCACCTCGCGCAGCAGGAAGTAGCGCACCTGGTCCACCCCGAACCGCTCGATCAGGGCGACCGGGTCGATGACGTTGCCCACCGACTTGCTCATCTTCTCGCCGCTGTTGAGCAGAAACCCGTGCGCGAACACCCGCCGCGGCAGCGGCAGCCCCGCCGACATCAAAAACGCCGGCCAGTACACGGTGTGGAACCGGATGATGTCCTTGCCGATCATGTGCAGATCGGCCGGCCAGTAGCGCCGGTACAGCTCGGAGTCGGTGTCCGGGTAGCCCACCCCGGTCAGATAGTTGGTCAGCGCGTCCACCCAGACGTACATGACGTGGTCGGGGTGGCCGGGGACCGGCACCCCCCAGTCGAACGAGGTCCGCGAGATCGACAGGTCGCGCAGTCCGCCGGAGACGAAGCTGACCACCTCGTTGCGGCGCACCTCCGGGCCGATGAACTCCGGGTGGGCGCGGTAGTGCGCCAGCAGCGGCTCGGCGTAGGCGGAGAGCCGGAAGAAGTAGGTCTGCTCCTCGGTCCAGGTCACCGGGGCGCCGGTCTCGACGGCGATCCGCACCGCCGGGTCGTCGTCGGCGGGCCGGGTCTCGGCTTCGGTGAAGAACCGCTCGTCGCGCACCGAATACCAGCCCGAGTAGGTGTCGAGGTAGATGTCGCCGGCGTCGACCATCCGCTGCCAGATGGCCTGCGACGCGGCGTGGTGGTCGCGGTCGGTGGTGCGGATGAACCGGTCGAAGGAGATGTTGAGCCGCTCCTGCAGCCGCTGGAACACGTCGGAGTTGCGGCGGGCCAGTTGGGCGGTCGGGATGCCCTCGGCGGCGGCGGTCTCGACCATCTTCAGCCCGTGCTCGTCGGTGCCGGTCAGGAACCGCACGTCGTAGCCGTCGAGCCGCTTGAACCGCGCCAACGCGTCGGTGGCGATGTACTCGTAGGCGTGCCCGACGTGCGGATCACCGTTGGGGTAGGTGATCGCGGTGGTGAGGTAGTAGGGGGTCATCGAGGCTCCACTTTATGGTGTGGCCGTGAGTTCTCGACGCCGAGCCGACCGGGCGGCACCGCCGGCCCCGGAACCGCTGCCCCCGCTGGTCGACGCCCACACCCACCTGGACGCCTGCGGCGCGACCGACGCCGACGGGGTGCGCGCGATCGTCGACCGGGCCGCGGCGGTCGGCGTGCAGGCGGTGGTGACCATCGCCGACGACCTGGACTCGGCGGCCTGGGTGACCCGCGCCGCCGAGTGGGACGAGCGGGTGTTCGCCGCGGTGGCGCTGCACCCGACCCGCGCCGACGCGCTGACCGAGCCGGCCCGCGCCGAGCTGGAACGGCTGGCCGCGCACCCGCGGGTGGTCGCGATCGGGGAGACCGGCCTGGATCTGTACTGGCCCGGCCGGCTGGCGGAGTGCGCGACGCCCGCGGTGCAGCGGGAGGCCTTCGCCTGGCACATCGATCTGGCCAAGCGCACCGGCAAGCCGCTGATGATCCACAACCGCGACGCCGACACCGAGGTGCTCGACGTACTACGGGCCGAAGGCGCCCCCGAGACGGTGATCTTCCATTGCTTCTCCTCCGGGCGTGCGATGGCTCACAGTTGCGTCGACGCCGGCTGGGTGCTGAGCTTGTCCGGCACGGTGAGCTTCCGCAACGCCCGTGACCTGCACGAAGCGGTCCCGCTGATCCCGCAGGAACAGATGTTGGTGGAGACCGACGCCCCGTTTCTGACCCCGCACCCGTTCCGCGGGGCCCCCAACGAGCCCTACTGTCTGCCCTACACTGTCAGAGCGTTGGCCGATCTGCTGGATCGGCCGGCCGACGAATTGGCCCTCGCCACCAGCGACACCGCCCGGCGGGTCTACGGTCTGCCGTCACCGGCGGCGTCGTGACCAGCGCGGCGGAGTTGCCCGAAAGGCGATCAATTCGTTACCGTCTTGTTACCTCGTGCCCGCTTGCCGGGCGCTTTTCATGTGCGGTGTCGAACGACCGGATGCCGCCGAGGCCGGGAAAGTAGCACGTTGAACGTACTCACCAAGCTTCATCAGTCGCCCTCGCCGCTGTTGCGCCTGGCGGTCGCCGGCCTGCTGCTGGCCCTGACCTTCGCCGGCGGCTTCGCGGTCGCCGCCCAGAAGACCGTGACGCTCAACATCGACGGCACCCCGGTCGCGGTGTCCACGATGAAGTCGCGGGTCAGCGACATCATCACCGAGAACGGCTACGAGATCGGCGACCGCGACGAGGTCTACCCGGCCGCCGACAGCCAGGTCCGCAACGCCGACACCATCGTGCTGCGCCGCAGCCGCCCGCTGGAGGTCTCGCTGGACGGCCAGCAGCCCAAGCAGGTGTGGACGACGGCCGCGACCGTCGACGAGGCGCTCGCCCAGCTGGCGCTGACCGACGCCGCGCCGGTCGCCGCGTCGCGCAGCAGCCGGGTGCCGCTCACCGGCATGACGCTGCCGGTGGTCAGCCCCAAGACCGTGGTGCTCGACGACGGCGGCCAGATCCGCGAGCTGCACCTGGCCGCGGCGAACGTGGCCGACCTGCTGGCGGCCGCCGATGTGCCGCTGGAGCAGCGCGACACCGTGGTGCCGCCGGCCGCCACCCCCATCGTCGACGGCATGCACGTGCAGGTGACCCGTATCCGCGTCACCAAGCTCACCGAGCGGGTGGCGCTGCCGCCCACCCCGCAGCGCATCGAGGACCCCGAGCTCAACATGAGCCGCGAGGTCGTCGAGGACCCGGGCGCCGAGGGCGTGCAGGACGTCACGTTCGCGGTGGCCAGCGTCAACGGTGCGGAGACCGGCCGGCTGCCGGTGGCCAACACCGTGGTGACCCCCGCCCGCGACTCGGTGGTGCGGATCGGCACCAAGCCGGGCACCGAGATCCCGCCGTCGAAGTACGGCAGCGCCTGGGACCGCATCGCCGCCTGCGAGGCCGGCGGCAACTGGGCGATCAACACCGGCAACGGCTACTACGGCGGCGTCCAGTTCGACTACGGCACCTGGATCGCCAACGGCGGGCTGAAGTACGCCCCCCGCGCCGACCTGGCCACCCGCGAGGAGCAGATCGCGATCGCCGAGGTCACCCAGGCCCGCCAGGGCTGGGGCGCCTGGCCGGTGTGCAGCGCCCGGCGTTGACGATCCGGTTTCTCGGCAGGACCGAGATTCGGGAGCTGGCCGCGGAGCTGGACCTGCGCCCCCGCAAGTCGCTGGGGCAGAACTTCGTCCACGACGCCAACACAGTGCGCAAGATCGCGTCGCTGTCCGGCGTCGGCCGCACCGACCATGTGCTGGAAGTCGGCCCGGGGCTGGGCTCGCTGACCCTGGCGCTGCTGGCCCGCGGGGCGCGGGTCAGCGCCGTCGAGGTCGACGCCGCGCTGGCCGAGCGGCTGCCGCAGACCATCGCCGAGCATGCCGGCGCCGCGGCCCGCCGGCTGACCGTCGTGCACCGCGACGTGCTGGCCGTCGAGCCCGCCGACCTGGCCGGCGAGCCCACCGCGGTGGTCGCCAACCTGCCCTACAACATCGCCGTCCCGGCGCTGCTGCACCTGCTGGTCACCTTCCCGTCGATCCGCACCGTGACCGTGATGGTGCAACTCGAGGTCGCCGAGCGGCTGGCCGCCGAGCCGGGCGGCAAACACTACGGTGTGCCCAGCGTGAAGGTGCGCTACTTCGGCGACGTCCGCCGCTGCGGCACGGTGCCGCCGACGGTGTTCTGGCCGGTGCCGCGGGTGTTCTCCGGGCTGGTGCGCATCGACTGCTACGACTCCGCGCCCTGGCCCACCGACCCGGCGTTCCGCACCGAGCTGTTCGAGCTCATCGACACCGCCTTCGCCCAGCGGCGCAAGACCCTGCGCAACGCCTTCGCCGACTGGGCCGGGTCGGGCAACGAGTCGGCGCGGCGGCTGCTGGCGGCCAGCATCGACCCGGCGCGGCGCGGCGAAACCCTCTCGATCGCCGACTTCGTGCGGCTGCTGCAACGCTCGGGTCCGCGGCAAGCCTCGGCGAGCTGACCGGGCGCCCTGGGTAGCCTGTTGCCCGTGTCAGACGGCAGCGCGGCCACCGAATGGGTGCCCACGGGTTCGGTGACGGTGCGGGTGCCCGGCAAAGTCAACCTCTACCTGTCGGTCGGGGCGCTGCGCGACGACGGCTTCCACGAACTGACCACCGTGTTCCACGCGGTGTCGCTGTTCGACGACGTCACCGTGCGCGACGCCGACGTGATGTCGCTGGAGTTCACCGGGGAGGGCGCCGACGAGCTGCCCACCGGCCGCGAGAACCTGGCCTGGCGGGCCGCCGAGCTGATGGCCGAGCACGTCGGGCGCAGCCCGGACGTGGCGATCAGCATCGACAAGTCGATCCCGGTGGCCGGCGGCCTGGCCGGCGGCAGCGCCGACGCGGCCGGGGTGCTGGTCGCGATCAACGAGCTGTGGCAGCTCGGCGTGCCGCGCGCCGACCTGCACACCCTGGCCGCGCAGCTGGGCAGCGACGTCCCGTTCGCGCTGCACGGCGGCACCGCGCTGGGCACCGGGCGCGGGGAACACCTGGCCACCGTGCTGGCCCGCAACACCTTCCACTGGGTGCTGGCGTTCGCCGCCGGCGGCCTGTCGACCCCGAAGGTCTTCGCCGAACTGGACCGGCTGCGCGCCGCCGGCGGCCACGAGCCCGCGCCCGACGACCCGGAGCCGGTGCTGGCGGCACTGACCGCGGGGGACCCGCGGCGGCTGGCGCCGCTGCTGGGCAGCGACCTGCAAAGCGCCGCGATCAGCCTGGACCCGGCGCTGCGGCGCACGCTGCGGGCGGGCACCGAGGCCGGCGCGCTGGCCGGCATCGTCTCCGGTTCCGGACCCACCTGCGCGTTCCTGTGCGCGTCGGCGGCCGCCGCGGTCGACGTCGGCGCGGAACTCTCCGGCGCCGGGGTGTGCCGCACCCTGCGGGTGGTCAACGGGCCGGTGCAGGGCGCCCGGGTGGTGCCGCCCCCGCCGCCCGCGGTGTGACACGGGCCTCAAAACCGCGCGGAGGGTTTGGCAGTTACTTAAGAGGAGTTTAAGATATCGGGCGGTGAAGAATACCGGTCAGCGCATGATCGACCCGACCGTCACGCCGGCGGGAGCGCGGTCGTGCGCCGGTGTCCGAACTTTCACCGAAGCGAGACTCAACCGCTCCCCAATCGTTGACGCGTGCTGCTCCCGAGTGGGACCGAAAGCGTGGAGCATGAGAAGCCGGGGGCCGGCCAGGAGGTTGTCGTGAGCAGGTTTACCGACACAATGTTCCGCAATGCCCGCGAGAGCAGCAAAGGGATGGTGACCGGGGAACCGGACGCCCCGGTCCGGCACACCTGGGCCGAGGTGCACGAACGGTCCCGCCGCGTCGCCGGCGGGCTGGCGGCCGCGGGGGTGGGCCCGGGTGACACCGTCGGCGTGCTGGCCGGCGCGCCGGTGGAGATCGCGCCGATCGCCCAGGGCCTGTGGATGCGCGGCGCCGCCCTGACCATGCTGCACCAGCCGACCCCGCGCACCGACCTGGCGGTGTGGGCCCAGGACACCCTCACCGTCGTCGACATGATCGAGGCGAAGGTCGTGGTGGTCTCCGACCCGTTCATGGCGGCGATGCCGGTGCTGCAGGAGAAGGGCCTGGCGGTCATCACCGCCGCCGAACTGCTGGCCGCGGACCCGATCGACCCGGTGGAGACCGGCGAGGACGACCTGGCCCTGATGCAGCTGACCTCCGGATCCACCGGATCGCCCAAGGCCGTCCAGATCACCCACCGCAACATCCACTCCAACGCCGAGGCGATGTTCATCGGCGCCAAGATGGACCCCAGCGGCAACGACGTGATGCTCAGCTGGCTGCCGTGCTTCCACGACATGGGCATGATCGGCTTCCTCACCGTCCCGATGTACTTCGGGGTGGAGTTGGTCAAGGTCACCCCGATGGACTTCCTGCGCGACACCCTGCTGTGGGCCAAGCTCATCGACAAATACAAGGGCACGATGACCGCGGCCCCCAACTTCGCCTACGCGTTGTTCGCCAAGCGGTTGCGCAAGCAGGCCACCCCCGGCCAGTTCGACCTGTCCTCGCTGCGGTTCGCGCTGTCGGGCGCCGAGCCGGTCGACCCCGCCGACGTGGAGGACCTCATCGACGCGGGCAAGCCGTTCGGGTTGCGGCCCGAGGCGATCATGCCCGCCTACGGCATGGCCGAGACCACCCTGGCGGTGTCGTTCTCCGAGCTGGGCGACGGGCTGGTCGTCGACGAGGTCGACGCCGACCTGCTGGCCGCGCTGCGCCAGGCCGTCCCGGCCACCAAGGGCCACACCCGCCGGCTGGCGTCGCTGGGCCCGCTGCTCGAGGGCCTGGAGGCCCGCATCGTCGACGAGGACGGCAGCGTGATGCCGACGCGCGGGGTCGGGGTCATCCAGCTGCGCGGTGAGCCGGTCACCCCCGGCTACCTCACCATGGCCGGCTTCATGCCCGCCCAGGACGAGCACGGCTGGTATGACACCGGCGACCTGGGCTACCTGATGGAGAACGGCCACGTCGTGGTCTGTGGCCGGGTCAAGGACGTCATCATCATGGCGGGCCGCAACGTCTACCCGACCGACATCGAGCGGGCCGCCTGCCGGGTCGAGGGAGTGCGCGCCGGCGGCGCGGTCGCGGTGCGGCTGGACGCCGGGCACTCCCGCGAGACGTTCGCGGTGGCGGTGGAGTCCAACGCCCACCAGAACCCCGACGAGGTGCGCCGCATCCAGCACCAGGTCGCCCATGAGGTCGTCACCGAGGTCGACGTGCGCCCGCGCAACGTGGTCGTGCTGGGCCCGGGCACCATCCCCAAGACGTCGTCGGGCAAGCTGCGCCGCTCCACCTCGGTCACCCTGGTCACCTGAGCGCGTCGCGCCACCCTGCCCCCCGCACCCTCGCGAACGTGAAGTTGGGTTCACGTTCGCGCCCGAGCGTGAACACACCGTCACGTTCGGCGGCGAGGGCCAGGCGGCTAGGTTCAGGCGGCTAGGTGATTCGGCGGCCTAGCCCCAGGTGTGCACGATGTTCTGGGCGGGTTCCAGGCCCGATTCGATGAGCAGTTCGGTGGCGTCGGCGGCCTGTTCGCAGATCACCGGCACCTCGGGGCGTTCGGCGGCGGCGAAGGGCTGCAGCACGAACGCGGCCGGATCCATCCGCCCCGGCGGACGCCCGATCCCGATGCGCACCCGCTGAAAGTCCTTGCTGCCCAAGGCCGACGCGATGGAGCGCAGCCCGTTGTGGCCGCCCTCCCCGCCGCCGACCTTCAGCCGGATCCGGCCGAAGTCCAGGTCCAGGTCATCGTGGATGACCACCACGTCGCCCGGCGGCACCGAGTAGAACTTCGCCAGCGGCCCGACCTGACGGCCCGACTCGTTCATGTAGCAGCGCGGCATCGCCAACACCACCGACCGGCCGGCCACCCGGCCGGTCGCGGCGGACGCGCCGGAGCGCTTGTGCGTGCTGAACGACGCCCCGAGCCGCCCGGCGAGCCGCTCGAGCACCATGAACCCGACGTTGTGGCGGGTCTTGGCGTAGTTCGGGCCCGGGTTTCCCAGGCCGACCACCAGCAGCGGCTCGGCCACGACGGCGCCCGGTCAGGACTCGTCGTCGGCCTCGGCGGCCGGCTCGGCGGCGGCCTCCTCGGCCTCTTCGCCCTCGACCTCGCCCTCCTCGGCCTCCAGGTCGGCGGCCGTCGGGGCGGTCACCACGTTGACCACCAGGGATTCCGGGTCGGACACCAGCGCGACACCCTCGGGCAGCCGGATCTCGCCGGCGACGAACTGGGTGCCGGCCTCGACGCCCTCCACCGACACGACGAGACGCTCGGGAATCGAGAACGCCTCCGCCTCGATCTCGACGTAGCTGGTCTCCTGGGTGACCAGGGTGGCCGGGGCGGCCTCGCCCTCGATCTCGACGAGGACCTCGACGACGACCTTCTCACCGCGGCGCACGACCAGCAGGTCGGCGTGCTGGATGGTGCGGCGGATCGGGTGCACGTCCAGCGCCCAGGTCAGCGCCAGCTGCTCGGTGCCCTCCAGGTCCAGGGTGAGCACCGCGTTGGTGCCGGCGTTGCGCAGCACGGCGGCGAACTCGTGGGCGGGCAACTCCAGGTGCCGCGGGGCCTCACCGCCGCCGTAGAGCACGGCGGGCACCCGGCCGGCGCGCCGGGCCCGCCGCGAGGCGCCCTTACCGGTCTCGGTGCGCTCCCAGGCGGGCAGTTCGTTGGTCTTGGTTTTCGATGATGCGGCCATCGTGTCGCTCCTGTGCAGTCGGGGGCACGGCGCAACAACCTCGAAGGACGGCCCAGGTGGGCCGAGGTCGCCGTCGATAACGGTGGCCGGTGGTTACCGGACACCCTCGCCGTGACGCCCGGTCAGGCTAGCGCATCGCGGCCTCAGAGCGGAAATTCGACCCCGGTCAACTGCTCGGAGAGGCCCCACAGCGCCTCGGCGGTGCCGCGGCGGCGGGCCAGCGGGCTGCGGCCCACCGGCTGGGTGCGGCCGCGGGAGGCGAACCGGGGGCCGACGAAGGTGTCGCCGGCCAGGTCCTGCGAGACGGCGTAGAGGGTCTGGCGGGCCCCGAACGCGGCGTCGGTGGCGAAGAACCGGTTGCCGATCGAGAGCATCATCGTGTCGGAGAGCCGCCGCCCGGAGTGGCCCTGCAGGTTGGTGTCGGAGTAGCCGGGGTGGGCGGCCAGCGCGGTCAGCCGCGACCCGGCGGCGTCCAGCCGGCGCTGCAGCGCGCTGGTGAACAGCAGGTTCGCCAGCTTGGACTGGCCGTAGGCCAGCCACCCGGAATACGGCCGCGCCTTCCAGTTCAGGTCCTTCAGGCTGATGTAGCCCAGGTAGTGCATCATCGACGACACCGTGACCACCCGGTCGGTCAGCTTGGGCAGCAGCAGGTTGGTCAGCGCGAAATGGCCCAGGTGGTTGGTGCCGATCTGGCACTCGAACCCGTCGGCGGTGAGCGCGTAGGGCACCGCCATCACCCCGGCGTTGTTGACCAGCACGTCGACGGTGTCGACGCCGGCGGCGAAGTCGCGCACCGAGGCCAGGTCGGCCAGGTCGAGCTGGCGCACCTCGACGTCCCCGACGATGCCCGCGGCGGCCGTTTGGCCCTTGGCGGTGTTGCGCACCGCCAGGATGACCCGGGCGCCGCAGCGGGCCAGCTCGGTGGCGGTCACCAGCCCGAGGCCGCTGTTGGCGCCGGTGATGATCACCGTCCGCCCGGCGAACGACGGTAGGTCTGCGGCAGTCCAGTCGGTCATGGTTGCCACAGTAGTGTCGGCGCCGGGCGTGTCCGGCCTAGGGGACGGCGACCCGGAACCCGTCGATGATCGACTCGACGTCATCGGAGTGGGTGACGGTCTCCTCGGCCAGGCTGGTCACCGTCAGCTGCACCAGGTAGCGCTGGGCGGCGGGCGCGGCGCCGGTGGCGAGCACGATCCGGTTGTAGCTGTGCAGCCGCCGCGCCAGGTAGTCGTAGCTGCCCTCGATCATCGAGGACGGAAACCCCTGGTAGTCGGCGGTGGAGGCGCCCAGCTCGGTGAAGTTCTCGTTGAGCTTCGCGTCGGAGTTGCCGTGCCCGATCGCCTCGGCGACGTCGAAGTCGCCGTCGAGCTTCATCACCAGCAGGATCGCCACCGGATAGTCGTCGTCCTTGGCGATGACCACCGCTTCCGGCGAGTAGTTGCGGTTGGTCGATTTCGCCCAGCCCGGCGGGGTGGGGATCGACACGGTCAGGTCGGTGAGGTCGGCCGGGGCCACCAGCTGGCCCTTGACGCCGTGCTCCTCGAGGTATTCGGCGATCGGGACCGGCCGCTCGGCCTGCTCGCCGGACTCGGCGGTGGTGCTGGTCGTGGTGGTCCAGATCGACTGGTAGTCCGGCGGGTGCGACGAGCACCCGGCCAGCAGGGTCGGCAGCGCCACCGCCGCGAACACGGCGGCCCGCAGGGCGGTCACAGGATCTCGCGGACCGCGTCGACCGGACGGGCCAGCCGGGTGCCTTTCGTGGTCGTGACGAACGGGCGCTGGATCAGGATCGGGTTGGCCGCCATCGCGTCGAGCAGGGCCTCGTCGTCGGCGTCGGCCAGGTTGAGCTCGCCGTAGAGCGCCTCGCGGGTGCGCACCGCGTCGCGCACGCCGATGCCCGCCGCCCGGATCATCGCGGCCAGCTCGGCCCGCGACGGCGGGTTCTTCAGGTACTCCACGACGGTGGGCTCCACCCCGTTCTCGCGCAGCAGCTCCAGCGTCTTGCGGGAGGTGGAGCAGCGCGGGTTGTGGTAGATCGTGGTGTCGGGGGTGTCAGTCATCTATGCGTCTCCGTCGAACAGTCCGGTGACCGAGCCGTTCTCGAACACCGCCCGGATGGTGCTGGCCAGCAGCGGCGCGATCGAGAGCACCGTCAGCTGCGGGAAGCGTTTCTCCTCGGCGATCGGCAGGGTGTTGGTGACGATCACCTCGCGGGCGCCGCAGGCGGCCAGCCGCTCGGAGGCCGGGTCGGAGAGCACCCCGTGGGTCGCGGCGATGATCACGTCCCCGGCGCCGTCGTCGCGCAGCAGCTGCACGGCCGCGGCGATGGTGCCGCCGGTGTCGATCATGTCGTCGATCAGGATGCAGGTCTTGCCCGCGACCTCGCCGACCACCCGGTTGGACTTCACCTGGTTGGGCACCCGCGGGTCCCGGGTCTTGTGGATGAACGCGAGCGGCACGCCGCCGAGCGCGTCGGCCCACTTCTCGGCGATGCGGACCCGGCCGGAGTCGGGGGAGACCACCACTTTGTCGTGGCCGTTGTAGTTGTCCACGATGTAGTTGCACAGCAGGGCCTGGGCCCGCATGTGGTCCACCGGGCCGTCGAAGAAGCCCTGGATCTGGTCGGTGTGCAGGTCGACGGTGACGATCCGGTCCGCCCCGGCGGTCTTGAGCAGGTCGGCCACCAGCCGCGCCGAGATGGGCTCCCGGCCGCGGTGCTTCTTGTCCTGGCGGGCGTAGGGGTAGAACGGCAGGATCGCGGTGATCCGCTTCGCGCTGCCCCGCTTGAGCGCGTCGATCATGATCAGCTGTTCCATCAGCCACTTGTTCAGCGGCGCCGGGTGGGACTGCAGCACGAACGCGTCGCAGCCGCGCACCGACTCGTTGAACCGCACGAAGATCTCGCCGTTGGCGAAGTCGCGGGCGGTCTGTTCGGTGACGTGGACGTCGAGCTCCTTGGCCACCTGCTCGGCCAGTTCGGCATGCGCCCGACCGGAGAAGAACATCAGGTTCTTACGGTTTTCCATCCAGTCGTAGCTCATGGGCTGCCCCCGGGATTGATGATCGAGCTGACAGGTTTCGCGCTCATCCTACGGAGCGGGCCGGACGCGGTGTGGCCGGGTCGAAACACGCGTCCCGCTCAGCCCCGCCGCTGCGCTTGCTCGGCGGCCTCGGCGGCGGCGCTGCCCGGCCGCTTGCGGGCCACCCAGCCCTCGATGTTGCGCTGCGGGCCGCCGGAGACCGCCAGCGCGCCCGGCGGCACGTCCTCGCGCAGCACCGTGCCCGCCCCGGTGTAGGCGCCGTCGCCGACGCTGACCGGCGCGATGAACATGGTGTCCGAGCCGGTGCGCACGTGCGAGCCGACCGTGGTGCGACGCTTGGTCTGCCCGTCGTAGTTGACGAACACGCTGGACGCGCCGATGTTGGAGTGCTCGCCGATGTCGGCGTCGCCGACGTAGGTCAGGTGCGGCACCTTGGTGCCCGCCCCGATGGTGGAGTTCTTGACCTCCACGAACGTGCCGACCTTGCCGGCGTCGCCCAGCACGGTGCCCGGCCGCAGGTAAGCGTAGGGGCCGACGGCGGTGTCCGCGCCGATCCGGGCGGCCTCGGCGTGGGTGCGCACCACGGTGGCGTGGTCGCCGACGGTGACGGCGGCCAGCGTGGTGTCCGGGCCGATGCGGCAGTGCGAGCCGATCCGGGTGCCGGCATGCAGCTGGGTGCCCGGCGCGATCACGGTGTCCCGGCCGATCTGCACGTCGACGTCGATCCAGGTGGTGGCCGGGTCGACGACGGTGACCCCGGCCAGCTGGTGGGCGGCCACGATCCGGCGGTTGAGTTCGGCGGCGAGCGCCGCCAGCTGCACCCGGTTGTTGACCCCGGCGACCAGCGCGGCGTCGTCGACGTGCTGGGCGTGCACCACCTGCCCGGCGTCGCGGACGATGCCGATCACGTCGGTCAGGTACCGCTCGTGCTGGGCGTTGTCGGAGCCGAGCCGGCCCAGCGCCCAGCGCAGCGCGGCCACGTCGAAGGCGTACACCCCGGCGTTGACCTCGCGGATCTGGCGTTGCTGGGGGGTGGCGTCGGCCTGCTCGACGATGGCGATCACCTCGCCGTCCTGGGTGCGCAGGATGCGCCCGTAGCCGGTCGGGTCGGCCAGCGTGGTGGTCAGCACCGTCACCGCCGCCGGGGCGGTGCGGTGCGCGGTGAGCAGCCCGGTCAGCGTGGCCGCGTCCAGCAGCGGGGTGTCCCCGGAGGTCACGATGACCACCCCGTCGAAGTCCGCCGGCAGCGCCGCCAGCCCGCACTCGGCGGCATGCCCGGTGCCCAGCTGCTGCTCCTGCACCGCCACGTCGATGGGCCGGCCCAGCTCGTCGGCGAGTTCGGCGACCACCGGGGCGATGCGCTCGCGGTCGCGGCCCAACACCACCGCCAGGTGGGTGGGGTCGGCGGCGGCGATCGAATACAGGGCGTGGGCCAGCATGGAGCGCCCCGCCAGGGTGTGCAGCACCTTGGGGGTGTCGGAGACCATGCGGGTGCCCGCGCCGGCGGCCAACACCACCACCGCGGTCTGACCCGGAGTCGTCACTGTCATGGTCGCCGCTCCTCCTCACCGCGTCGCGATGGGCCATAGCGTGTCATCACCGCCGGGCGGACGGCAAAAAACGGCGACGGGTCCGCCCCCGTGCCGAACCGGGCCGAGCTCCGTCGCCAGGACTCGAACCTGAACTCTCAGAACCAAAATCTGATGTGCTGCCGATTACACCACGACGGATCGCATCAGGAACTCTATCGGAGCCGATACGCTGGCCGTTGTGGCAGCACCGGACAAAGACGGGCGGCCGCCGCGGGCCCGGATGACCGGCAGCGAGCGGCGCCACCAGCTCATCGAGATCGCCCGGTCGCTGTTCGCCGAACGCGGCTACGACGGCACCTCGATCGAGGAGATCGCGCTGCGCGCGAACGTGTCCAAACCGGTCGTCTACGAGCACTTCGGCGGCAAGGAGGGCCTGTACGCGGTGGTGGTCGACCGGGAGATGTCGGCCTTGCTGGACGGCATCACCTCGTCGTTGACCAACAACCGTTCCCGGGTCCGGGTGGAGCGGGTGGCGCTGGCGCTGCTCACCTACGTCGAGGAACGCACCGACGGGTTCCGCATCATGATCCGCGACTCGCCGGCGGCGATCAGCACCGGCACCTACTCCAGCCTGCTCAACGACGCGGTCAACCAGGTGTCGTCGATCCTGGCCGGCGATTTCGCCCGCCGCGGGCTGGACCCGGAACTGGCGCCGCTGTACGCCCAGGCGCTGGTCGGATCGGTGTCGATGACCGCGCAGTGGTGGCTCGACGTGCGCGAACCCAAAAAAGAGGTGGTCGCCGCCCACCTGGTCAACCTGTGCTGGAACGGGCTGACCCACCTGGAGGCCGACCCGGTGCTGCACGACGAGTAGCGTCCATCCCGGCGAGCCCGATTGTGTCCGCCGTCACGCCCGGGTTGCCCACGGCCACAACGAAAATCACCGCCACCTACACTGGGGCCCATCATGACCGCACCGGGGCACGCCAGCCCAGCCACCCCGATCGCGGGGCTGGTGGATCTGGCGCTTTCCGCACCCGCCTTCGCCGACCTCACCGCCACCGCCGCCACGGCGCCCACCGAGCTCACCCTGGTCGGGCCGACCGGGGCCCGGCTGTTCACCGCCGCCGCGCTGGCCCGCGCCACCCCGCTGCTGGCGGTGACCGCCACCGGCCGCGAAGCCGACGAACTCACCGCCGACCTGCGCGGGGTGCTCGGCGACGCGGTGACCCTGTTCCCGTCCTGGGAGACCCTGCCGCACGAGCGGCTCTCCCCGGGGGTGGACACCGTGGGCGCCCGGATGCTGGTGCTGCGCCGGCTGGCCCGTCCGCAGGACACCACGCTGGGCCCGCCGCTGCGGGTGGTGGTGACCACCGCGCGCTCACTGCTGCAGCCGATGGCGCCCGGGCTCGGCGACATCGACCCGGTCACGCTGCGGGTCGGTGCCGAGATCGGCTTCGACGACGTCATCGCCGCCCTGGTGCAGCGCGCCTACACCCGGGTCGACATGGTCGGCCGGCGCGGGGAGTTCGCGGTGCGCGGCGGCATCCTCGACGTCTTCCCGCCGACCGCCGAGCACCCGGTGCGGGTCGAGTTCTGGGGCGACGAGGTCACCGAGATGCGGATGTTCGCGGTGGCCGACCAGCGCTCCATCCCCGAGATCGAGGTCGACACCGTCGTCGCGGTGCCGTGCCGCGAACTGCTGCTCACCGACGAGGTCCGCGCCCGCGCGGCCGCCCTGGCCGGACGGCACAGCGACGCGGCCGCCGCCATCACCGGCGGGGTCAGCGACCTGCTCGCCAAACTCGCCGAGGGCATCCCGGTCGACGGCATGGAAGCCCTGCTGCCGGTGCTGTGCCCCACCGAGCTGACCCTGCTCACCGACCACTTCGCCGAGCCCACCGCGGTGCTGGTCTGCGACCCGGAGAAGGTGCGCACCCGCGCGGCCGACCTCATCGAGACCGGCCGGGAGTTTCTGGAGGCGTCCTGGTCGGTGGCCGCCCTCGGCGCCGACGCACCGGTCGACCTCGCGCAACTCGGCGGCTCGGGCTTCGTCGACCTGGGCGAGGTGGCCGCCGCGGCGGCGCGCCGCGGTCACCGGTGGTGGACGCTGAGCCAGCTCGCCGCGGAGTCGGCGGTCGAACTCGACGTGCGGGCCGCCCCGGTCGCGCGCGGCCACCAGCGCGACATCGACGAGACCTTCGCGATGCTGCGCGCCCACGTGGCCACCGGCGGCGCGGCGGCGATCGTCGCCGCGGGCATCGGCACGGCCCGCCGCCTGGTGGAGCAGCTCAGCGAGGCCGACACCCCGGCCACGCTGATCGACGCCGGGACGGCGCCGAAGCCCGGCGTGGTCGCGGTGCTGCAGGGCACCCTGCACGACGGGCTGGTGATCCCCGGCGCGAACGTGGTGGTGCTGGCCGAAACCGATCTGACCGGCAACCGGGCCGCCGCCCGGCCGGGTAAGCGGCTGGCCGCCAAGCGGCGCAACATCGTCGACCCGCTGGCGCTGGCCGCGGGCGACCTGGTGGTGCACGACCAGCACGGCATCGGCAAGTTCGTGGAGATGGTGGAACGCACCGTCGGCGGGGCGCGCCGGGAGTATCTGGTGCTCGAGTACGCCTCGGCCAAGCGCGGCGGCGGATCCGACAAGCTCTACGTGCCGATGGATTCGCTGGACCAGCTCTCGCGCTACGTCGGCGGGCAGGCGCCGGCGCTGTCCAAACTCGGCGGCAGCGACTGGACCAACACCAAGACCAAGGCGCGGCGCGCGGTCGCCGAGATCGCCACCGAACTGGTGGCGCTCTACGCCAAACGGCAGGCCGCGCCGGGGCATCCGTTCGCCCCGGACAGCCCCTGGCAGGCCGAGATGGAGGACGCGTTCGGGTTCACCGAGACCGTCGACCAGCTCACCGCGATCACCGAGGTCAAGGCCGACATGGAAAAGCCCATCCCGATGGACCGGGTGATCTGCGGCGACGTCGGCTACGGCAAGACCGAGATCGCGGTGCGCGCGGCGTTCAAGGCCGTGCAGGACGGCAAGCAGGTCGCGGTGCTGGTGCCCACCACGCTGCTGGCCGACCAGCACCTGCAGACCTTCACCGACCGGATGGCCGGGTTCCCGGTCACGATCAAGGGGCTGTCGCGGTTCACCGACCCGGCCGAGTCCCGCGCGGTGCTGGCCGGCATGGCCGAGGGCACCGTCGACATCGTCATCGGCACCCACCGGCTGCTGCAGACCGCGGTGCGCTGGAAGGACCTCGGGCTGGTCATCGTCGACGAGGAGCAGCGCTTCGGCGTCGAGCACAAGGAGCACATCAAGGCGCTGCGCAGCCACGTCGACGTGCTGACCATGAGCGCCACCCCGATCCCGCGGACCCTGGAGATGAGCCTGGCCGGCATCCGGGAGATGTCGACGATCCTCACCCCGCCGGAGGAGCGCTACCCGGTGCTGACCTACGTCGGGGTCTACGACGACAAGCAGGTCGCCGCGGCGCTGCGCCGCGAACTGCTGCGCGACGGGCAGGTGTTCTTCGTGCACAACCGGGTCCGCTCGATCGACGAGGCGGCCGCCCGGGTGCGGGCCCTGGTGCCCGAGGCGCGGGTCGCGGTGGCCCACGGGCAGATGTCCGAGGAGCTGCTGGAGACCACGGTCCAGGCGTTCTGGAACCGCGAGTACGACATCCTGGTGTGCACCACGATCGTGGAGACCGGGCTGGACATCTCCAACGCCAACACCTTGATCGTCGAACGCGCCGACACCTTCGGGCTCTCCCAGCTGCACCAGCTGCGCGGGCGGGTGGGCCGCGGCCGCGAACGCGGCTACGCCTACTTCCTCTACCCGCGTGAGACCACGCTGACCGAGACCGCCCACGACCGGCTCGCCACCATCGCCCAGAACAACGAGCTGGGCGCCGGGATGGCGGTGGCGATGAAGGACCTGGAGATCCGCGGCGCGGGCAACGTGCTCGGTGTCGAGCAGTCCGGCCACGTCGCCGGGGTCGGTTTCGACCTGTACGTGCGGCTGGTCGGGGAGGCGGTGGAGGCCTACCGGGCGGCCGCCGACGGCCAGACCGTCGCCACCGAGGAGGCCAAGGAGGTGCGCATCGACCTGCCGGTCGACGCCCACCTGCCGCCGGACTACATCCCCAGCGACCGGCTGCGGCTGGAGGCCTACCGGCGGCTGGCCGCCGCGGCCTCCGACGACGACGTCGCCGCGGTTGTCGAGGAACTCGTCGACCGCTACGGCCCGCTGCCCGAGCCGGCGCAGCTGCTGGTCGCGGTCGCCCGGCTGCGCATCCTGTGCCGCGCCCGCGGGGTCACCGAGGTCGGCACCGTCTCGGCGACCACGCTGCGGCTGGCGCCGCTGACCCTGGCCGACTCCGCGCAGGTGCGGCTCAAACGCGTCTACCCGGCGGCCCGCTACCGCGCCACCACCGCCACCGTGCAGGTGCCGGTGCCGCGGTCGGGCAACGGCGTCGGCGCCCCGCACATCCGCGACCTGCAGCTGGTGCAGATGGTCGCCGACCTGCTCGCGGTGCTCGACGCCCGCCCGCTCGGCGACATCGACATCACCGGGCTGGCTGTGCCGGCAGCGGCCGGGGCGAAACGGCAGGCGCAGTGACCGTCGTCCTGGTCGACCCGCGGCGGCCCTCGCTGGTGCCGGTCGACGCCGTCGCCCTGCTCACCGGGGAGGTCGCCTACACCGAGGAACTGCCCGTCGTGGTGCCCTGGTCGCTGCCCGCGGCGCGACCGGTCCACGCCGGCGGCGACGCCCCGGTGCTGCTGAGCTCCGACCCGCAGCATCCGGCGGTCACCGCCCGGCTGGCCGCGGGGGAGGCCCTGATCGCCGCCCCCGAGCCGCCGACCGGGGAGCGGCTGGTCGACGCGGTGGCGCTGATGGACCGGCTGCGCAGCACCGGCCCGTGGGAGCAGGAGCAGAGCCACGCCTCGCTGCGCCGGTTCCTGCTGGAGGAGACCTACGAACTGTTCGACGCCGTCGAGCGCGGCGACTACGAGGAGCTGCGCGCCGAACTCGGTGATGTGTTGCTGCAGGTGCTGTTTCACGCCCGCATCGCCCAGGAGGTCACGCCGGGCGGGTTCACCATCGACGACGTCGCCGACGCGCTGGTGCGCAAGCTCACCGGCCGGGCAGCCAATGTGCTTGCCGGGGAATCGGTTTCACGCGACGACCAACTGACCCAGTG
This sequence comes from Mycobacterium sp. 1274756.6, assembly GCF_001668625.1. GTDB lineage: Bacteria > Actinomycetota > Actinomycetes > Mycobacteriales > Mycobacteriaceae > Mycobacterium. The sequence continues at coordinate 213,927 of NZ_LZLJ01000093.1, read as the reverse complement.
GGAGCGGACCAAAGCCAGGGAGAAGACCCGCCTCTCGGTGGTCGACGACATCCCCACCGCACAGCCGGCGTTGGCGCTGGCGCAGAAGGTGATCCGCCGGGTCACCCGGGCCGGATTCCCGCCGGATCTGATCCCCGAGGCGATCACCCGCATCACCGTGACCGCCGACGCCGACGACGTCGAGATCACCCTGCGCGCGGCGGTGGTGGAGTTCATCGAGGCGATCCGGCGCGCCGAACGCGTTGCGGCACAACCCGACGACGCCGACACCGAGGCCGCGCCGTTGGAGACGACCGCGCCCGGACCGATCAGCGAAGAGCGCTGGCGGACCGCCTGGGCGGCGCTGCAGCCCTAACCGCGCAGCGGCGCCGCGCCGCGGCGACCGGCCACCCGCAGTGCGACCGGCACCGCGACCAGATACCCCGCCCAGGCCGCGAACTGCAGCGCGGTCGGCGCCGGGGTGAGATGGAAGACCACCCGCAGCAGCGCTCCGGGCACCGTCCACCAGCTCGACCAGCCGCCGCCGTCGAGCACCGCGCCGGCCGGCAGCCACCCGGCCTGCTGCGCCGAACCGACCCCGTCGGCCAGCACGCCGGCGTTCACCGCGATCACCACCACACCGGCGGCGCCGCGCAGGACCCCCGGCCGCAGCCGCGCGGCGGTGACACTGAGCCCGGCGGCCAGCGCCGCGGCCGTCAGCACCCCGGCGGCCAGCCCGACCCACCCGCGCAGCCCGCCGCCGGCATAGCCGGACAGCACCCACCCCGCTTCGACACCGTCGCGGCCCACCAGCGCGAACACCAGTGCGGCCGGCGCCCACCGGCCGGCGTCGCCCGCCGCGGCGCGCCACAGCACCGCCGTGACCAGCCCGACCGCGGCCCCCGCCACCAGCGCACGCCAGCCCGCAGCGACCGGAAGTGTGACGCTGACCGCACCGGCCACCAGCAGCGCGCCCGCGGCGAGCGACATTGCTGCGGCCAGGGCGAACCCGATCCGGACCAGACCGTCGCGCCGGCGGGCCCGGACCACGACCGCGGCCAGCAGCCCCACCACCACGGCCGCCGACAACGCCAGCCGCAGTCCGAGCATGCCCTCGCCCACCAGCGGCAACGCCACCTCGACCGGGCCCGACCAGCCCGGCGGGCCGACCCCGGACAGCGCGATCACCGCCACCTCCGGGCGGGACCGGAGCCACCCGGGCCGGACCCCCGAAGCGGGTTTGCTGGTCGCAGGGGGTACGGCACGAGACCCAGATTGCCAGCCGGACGCTATACCCTCGCGTGCGGGGCAGGGGCAGCGGAGACCGTGGGACGATGAGCCCGACGAAGGGGTGTGAGGGAGTTCTGTGGGGACGGTGCGTTGGTTGCGCGTGGTCGCCGTCATCGGCGCCACCGTGCTGCTGCTGGCTTCCAGTTGCTCCTGGCAGTTGAGTGCCCGGCTGCCCGACGGCGTGCCGCCTCCGCCCGGGGACCCGGTCCCGCCGATCGACACCCACGCTGAGGGGCGCGGCGCCGACCAGCTGGCCGACTGGGCGGCCGAGCGCGCCGTCAAGCTGAACATCCCCGCGACCGCGCTGGAGGCCTACGCCTACGCCGCCCGGGTTGCCGAGGTGGAGAACCCCCGCTGCCAGATCGCCTGGACCACGCTGGCCGGGATCGGGCAGGTGGAGAGCAGGCACGGCACCTACGCCGACGCGCGCCTGGCCGGCAACGGCGACGTCGACCCGCCGATCCGGGGGCTGCGCCTCGACGGCACCGGCGGCACCAAGCACATCGTCGACACCGAGGCCGGCGACCTGGCCGACGAGGACGGGGTGGTGCGCGCCCTGGGGCCGATGCAGTTCATCCCGGAGACCTGGCGGCTCTACGGCGTCGACGCCAACAACGACGGTGTCATCAGCCCGGACAACATCGACGACGCCGCCCTGTCCGCGGCGGGCTACCTGTGCTTCCGCGGCAAGGACCTGTCCACGCCGGAGGGCTGGATCGCGGCGCTGCGCGCATACAACCACTCCGACCAGTACGCGCGTATCGTGCGGGACTGGGCCGCCGCCTACGCGGCGGGCCATCCGCTGTAGCGCGCCGCGCCGCGCAGTCCGTCGCGGCCGGGCCGGCGGTCGCTGCAATACTTGTCGGGCAACCGTCGAAGCAAGGAGAACTTCAGTGTCGATCATCGAGCAGGTCGCTGCCCGCGAGATCCTCGATTCCCGCGGCAACCCCACGGTCGAGGTCGACGTGCTGCTCGAGGACGGCGCCGCGGCGCGCGCGGCGGTGCCCTCGGGCGCCTCCACCGGCGAGCACGAGGCGGTCGAGCTGCGCGACGGCGGCTCCCGCTACGGCGGCAAGGGCGTGCAGAAGGCGGTGAGCGCGGTCCGCGACGAGATCGCGCCCACGGTGATCGGCTTCGACGCCGCCGACCAGCGGCTGGTGGACCAGGCGCTGGTCGACCTGGACGGCACCCCGGACAAGTCGCGGCTGGGCGCCAACGCGATGCTGGGCGTGTCGCTGGCGGTGGCCCGCGCCGCCGCGAACTCCGCGGACCTGCCGCTCTTCCGCTACCTGGGCGGGCCCAACGCGCACGTGCTGCCGGTGCCGATGATGAACATCCTCAACGGCGGCGCGCACGCCGACACCGGCGTCGACGTGCAGGAGTTCATGGTGGCGCCGATCGGCGCGGCGACCTTCGCCGAGGCGCTGCGCTGGGGCACCGAGGTCTACCACGCCCTCAAATCGGTGCTGAAGAAGCAGGGCCTGTCCACCGGACTCGGCGACGAGGGCGGCTTCGCCCCCGACGTGGCGGGCACCACCGCGGCGCTGGACCTGATCAGCACGGCCATCGAGGACGCCGGGTTCAAGATCGGCGCCGACGTGGCGCTGGCGCTCGACGTCGCGGCCACCGAGTTCTACCGCGACGGCGGGTACGCCTTCGAGAAGCAGAACCGCAGTGCGGCGCAGATGGCCGAGTTCTACGCCGAGCTGCTCGGCGCCTACCCGCTGGTCTCCATCGAGGACCCGCTGTCCGAGGACGACTGGGACGGCTGGGTGGCGCTGACCGCCACCCTCGGCGACCGGGTCCAGCTCGTCGGCGACGACCTGTTCGTCACCAACCCCGAGCGGCTCGAGGACGGCATCGAAAAAGGCGCCGCCAACGCGCTGCTGGTCAAGGTCAACCAGATCGGCACCCTGACCGAGACCCTCGACGCGGTCGCGCTGGCGCACAACAGCGGCTACCGCACCATGATGAGCCACCGCAGCGGCGAGACCGAGGACACCACGATCGCCGACCTGGCCGTCGCCGTCAGCTCCGGCCAGATCAAGACCGGGGCGCCCGCCCGCAGCGAGCGCGTCGCCAAATACAACCAGCTGCTGCGCATCGAGGAGCTGCTCGGCGACGCCGCGCGCTACGCCGGAGATCTGGCCTTCACCCGGTACGTCCCGGAGACCAAGTAGCCGGGTAGATGTCGGAAGCCAAGCGGCGCACACCGGCCTCCCGGCCGGCCCGGGGCGGGGACAAGACCCGGGACCGGCCGCGCCAGCGGGCGCTGCCGCGGCGGGTGCGCCCCGAGGCCGGCGCGAAGCCGCCGGCGGCGGCCGACCCGATCCGACAGGGCATCGCCGAGGCCGCCGAGGAGCGCGCCGAGCAGCGGATGGGTTTCACCGCGGGCCGGGCCGCGGTGCTGGCCGTGGTGGTCTGCGTGCTGACCCTGACCACCGGCCCGCCGGTGCGCACCTACTTCGCCCAGCGCACCGAGATGCATCAGCTGGCGGCCTCGGAGGCCGCGCTGCGCCAGAAGATCGCCGACCTGCAGCTGCAGAAGGAGAAGCTGGCCGACCCGGCCTACATCGCCGCGCAGGCCCGGGAACGGCTCGGGTTCGTCATGCCCGGGGACGTGCCCTACCAGGTGCAGTTGCCGCCGACCGCCGACGTGCCCGCGGTGCCCGGCGGTGAACCTCAGGCGGTGAACAGCGGCGACCCGTGGTACACCGCGCTGTGGCACACCATCGCCGACGCGCCGCACGGCCCGCCGCCCGAGGCCCCCGCGGAGCCGGCGGGGCCACCGGCGCCGCCGCTCCCGCCGCCCGCACCCCCGGGGCCGCCCGGTGGTTGAGCGCACCGACCTCGACGCCGTCGCGGCGCAGCTGGGCCGCGCCCCGCGCGGGGTGATCGCGGTCGCCTACCGCTGCCCCAACGGCGAGCCCGCCGTGGTCAAGACCGCGCCCCGGCTGCCCGACGGCACCCCGTTCCCGACCCTGTACTACCTGACCCATCCGGCGCTCACCGCCGCGGCCAGCCGGCTGGAATCCGCCGGGGTGATGGCCGAGATGACCGAGCGGCTGCGCACCGACGCCGAGCTGGCCGCCGCCTACCGGGCCGCGCACACGTCGTACCTGGCCGAACGCGACGCCATCGAACCGCTGGGCACCGCCACTTCGGCCGGCGGCATGCCGGAACGGGTCAAATGCCTGCACGTGCTGATCGCGCACTCGCTGGCCGTCGGCCGCGGCGTCAACCCGCTGGGCGACGAGGCGCTGCGGTTGCTCGCCGACGACCCGGCGCTGGCCGGAATCCTGGTCCCGGAGCAGTGGCGGTGAGCGCGACGGGGCCGGTCGCGGCCATCGACTGCGGCACCAACTCGATCCGGCTGCTCATCGCCGAACCGGACGGTGGCGCCCTGCGCGAGCGGCACCGGGAGATGCGGATCGTGCGGCTGGGCCAGGGTGTCGACGCCACCGGCCGCTTCGCCCCGGAGGCCCTCGAACGCACCCGGGCCGCCCTGGACGACTATGCCCGGTTGCTGGCCGAGCACGCGGTGGCGCGGGTGCGGATGGTGGCCACCTCGGCCGCGCGGGACGTGGGCAACCGGGCGGAGTTCTTCGCGATGACCGCCGAAGTGCTCGGCGCGGTGGTGCCCGGCGCGGTGGCCGAGGTGATCACCGGGTCCGAGGAGGCCGCGCTGTCTTTCGCCGGCGCGGTGGGGGAGCTGGACGCGGCCGCCGCCCCGTTTCTCGTCGTCGACCTCGGCGGCGGCTCCACCGAGCTGGTGCTCGGCGACGACGACGGGGTGACCGCCGCCTTCTCCACCGACATGGGCTGTGTGCGGCTGACCGAACGCTGTCTGCACAGCGACCCGCCGACCGCCGCCGAGGTCAGCGCCGCCCGCGCCGTGGTCCGCGACCAGCTGCGGGCGGCGGTGCGCACGGTGCCGGTCGAGCGGGCCCGCACCTGGGTGGGGGTGGCCGGGACGATGACGACCCTCGCCGCCGTCGCCCACGAGCTGCCGGCCTACGACCCGGCCGCCATCCACCTGTCGACGGTGGGCCGTGCCGAGCTGGCGGAGGTCTGCGGGCGGCTGCTGGCGATGACCCGGGCGGAGCGGGCGGCGCTGGGGCCGATGCACGCCGGGCGGGTCGACGTGATCGGCGGCGGCGCGATCGTCGTCGACGAGCTGGCCGAGCTGCTGGCCGAGCGGGCCGGCATCGCCGAACTGACCGTCAGCGAGCGTGACATCCTCGACGGCATAGCCTTGTCGTTAATCGACTGAACCCGCCCCGCCGTCGCGGCGGCCGTGGGAAGGTCATACGAACCGGGTCGGCGCACCGATATCCGGTCGGGAGAGGGGAACGGTCGTGGCTGGGCCGCAAGATGATTGGTCGCCGCTGGCGGAGGAACTCGAGGGGCGGGATCCGGAGTTCATCCGCAAGATGCTGCCGCGTTTCTGGCTGTGGGCGCGGATGTACTTCCGGGCCGAGGTCAGCGGGTTTGAGAACGTTCCCGACGAACCGGTGCTGTTCGTCGGCAACCACAGTGGCGGCTCGATGTCGCCGGACACCTTCGTGTTCGCGCTGGCCTACCACACGTTCTTCACCGTCGAGGGCAGGCCGCTGGCGGCGTTGGCGCACGACATCGTGGTGCGCACCCCGTGGATGGGTTCGATCGCCCGCAAGATGGGGATCGTGCTGGCCCGGCCGAAAACCGCGGCCAACCTGCTGTCCGCCGGCGCCAACGTGCTGGTCTACCCGGGCGGGGACGTCGACGCGCTGCGCCGCTGGCGCGACCGCAACAAGATCATGTTCGACGGCAGGCAGGGCTTTTTGAAACTGGCGCACAGCGCCGGGGTCAAGATCGTGCCGGTGGTCGCGGTCGGCGGGCAGGAGACGTTCTTCGTGCTCAACGACGGTCGCAAGACCGCGCGGCTGCTGCGCTTCGACAAGCTGCTGCGGGTCAAATCGGTGCCGCTGAGTCTGAGCTTCCCGTGGGGGCTGCTGCCCGGGGATCTGCCGCACGTGCCGTTCCCGGCCAAGATCCGCATCGAGGTGCTGCCCCCGATCGACCTGCGGGAGCGGTTCGGCGACGAGCCGGACTGGGACGAGGCCTACGGCTATGTGGCCTCCACCATGCAGGTGGCCCTGTCGAGTCTGGCCGCCAAGACCGTCCTCCCGGTGTTCGGCTGATGGCCACCGTCGTCCGCGCGGTGCGGGTGCAGGCACCAGCGGCGGAGGTGACCAAGGTGGCCACCGATCCGTCGGTGGTCTTCCCGATCATGGGCAGCTTCGGCCGGTTCGATTTCATCAGCCGCCACCGCGACGGCAGCGAGCAGTGGGACCTCTACCTCAACGTCGGCTCCATCCTCGTGGGCGGGCGGGTCCGGGTCTCGCCGCTGTCGACGGACGCGCTGATCTGGCAGTCGCTGCGCGGCACCCGCCAGCGGGCGCGCATCGAGGTGAGTCCGAACGGGGACGGCGCGACGGTCACCATGACGATGCAGGTGCACTTCTCCGGGCGGGTCACCGGATGGCTCACCGGGCAGCTCGCCCGCGGCATCCTGGCCCGCAACATGGAGGCCGGGCTGCAGCAGCTGCGCCACCACATCGAATACGGGCCCGGCTGACCGCTGTGACGCGCCTGCCGCGACCGGGAGTTATCCCCGGTCGCGGCTTCATTCATGATCGCCGCTCCGGCGATGGCGCGTGTCGGCCGCGCGGAGTACGATCGAACGTATGTTCGAAGATATGTTACCGACCCCGGAGCCGCTGGCCGACGTCGACGACGCGGAGCTGATCGAGGCGGTCGCCGGGTGGGCCCGGATCGAGTCGGCGGCCGCGGCCCGGCGGCTCGACGCGATCGCCGAACTGGTGGCGCGCCGCTCCGACCGTCCCCCAGAAGCCGGCCGGTGGGCCTGTGACTGTTGGGACGCCACCGCGGCCGAGGTCGCCGCGGCATCGAACACCAGCCATCGCATGGCGTCGAACCAGCTGTACCTGGCCATCGCGCTGCGCAACCGGATCCCGGCGGTGGGCAAACTCTTCCTCGACGGCGCCATCAGCGCCCGGTTGGCCTCCACCATCGCCTGGCACACCACCTTGATCGAGGACCCCGCCATCGTGGCGGTCGTGGACACGGAGTTGGCCGCGCTGGCCACCCGGCTGGCGCCGTTGTCGGCAGCCAAGGCCGCGACCGTCATCGAAGCACTGATCGAGCGGCACGACCCGGCCGCGTTGCGCAAGAGCCGGGCCGAGGCTCGTGGCCGAACCGTGGTGGTCAACGGCACCGAGACCCGGTCGGGTGTCACGCCGCTGTGGGGACGGTTGTTCGCCACCGACGCCGCCGCCCTGGACCAGCGGTTGACCCAGATGGCCCGCGCGGTCTGCGTCGACGACCCCCGGACACTGGCACAGCGCCGCGCCGATGCGCTCGGTGCGCTCGCGGCCGGCACTGCGCTGGTCTGCCGGTGCGGACGCACCGACTGCCCGGCGGCCGCCCCCGCGGCGGACTCCGGCGTCGTGATCCACGTGGTGGCCGAGAGCGCCGCGCTGAACGCTCGATCCGACCCGCACATCAACGGCGAGGAGCCGGTAGACCGGCGTACCCCGGACATGACGCTGGGCGATTGGCTGGCCGTCAGGCGCGAGCCCGACCCGCCCGCGGTGACCTCGCCGGCGACGATCGTCGGCGGCGCCAGCATCCCGGCGTCGGCGGTGGCCGAGCTGATCAACCGCGGCGCGGCGGTCAAGCCGCTGGCGCCGCCCGTCGGCGCCCCGGCGGAGCTTCGGTACCGGCCCAGTGCGGCGCTGGCAGCGTTCATCCGGTGCCGTGATTTGACCTGCCGGTTCCCGGGCTGTGACCGCCCGGCCGTCTACTGCGACATCGACCACGCGGTGGCCTACCCGTCAGGGGCCACCCACCCGTCGAATTTGCGTTGCCTGTGCCGAAAACATCACCTGCTCAAGACTTTCTGGAGCGGATGGCGCGACGTTCAGCAGCCTGACGGCACGATCGTGTGGACTTCGCCGACCGGTCACCGCTACATCACCCGGCCGGGCAGTGCGGCACTCTTCCCGGGACTGTGTCTGTCCACCGGGGTGGCGCCCACCGCACAGGTCACGGTGCCCCGCGATGCCCGGCGCACCCTGATGATGCCGATCCGCAGGCGCACCCGCGCCCAGGACCGGGCCGGGTCGATCGCCGCCGAACGCGCCCGCAACGTGGAACGGACCGATCAGGCCGCGCCCGGCGCGGACGGCGACAAACCCCCGCCGGGCTGACCGGTCGGCTACGCCTCGAAGCGGTATCCCATGCCGGCCTCGGTCAGCAGGTGGCGGGGATGAGACGGGTCGTGCTCCAGTTTGCGCCGCAGCTGAGCCAGATAGACCCGCAGATAGTGGGTTTCGGTGGCATAACTGGGACCCCAGACCTCCCGCAGCAACTGCTCGCGGCTGACCAGCTTGCCGCGGTTACGCACCAACACCTCCAACATGCCCCACTCGGTGGGGGTCAGGTGTACTTCCGCGCCGTCTTTGGTCACCTTCTTGGCGGCCAGATCCACGGTGAACGAGGCGGTTTCCACCGTGGGCTCGCTGACCTCGGTGGTGGTGGCGGCGCGGCGCACCGCGGCGCGCAACCGGGCCAGGAACTCATCCATCCCGAACGGCTTGGTGACGTAGTCGTCGGCGCCCGCGTCGAGGGCGGCGACCTTGTCCGAGGAGTCGGTCCGCGCCGACAACACGATCACCGGTGCGCTCAGCCAGCCGCGCAGCCCGGCGAGCACCTCGATGCCCGACAGGTCCGGCAGGCCCAGGTCGAGGATCACCACGTCGGGGGTGTGGTCGGCGGCGGCGCGCAGCGCTTCGGCGCCGGTGGCGGCGATGACGACGTCGTAGCCGCGCGCGGTCAGGTTGATCCGCAGCGCCCGCAGGATCTGCGGCTCGTCGTCGATCACCAGCACCTTCGTCATCCGATACCGCCTTCCGGTGGCGCAGCCAACTCCACGACGACGGTGAGCCCGCCGCCCGGGGTGGCGGTAGCGGTGATGGTGCCGCCCATCGCCTCGACGAACCCGCGCGCCACCGATAGTCCCAATCCCACCCCGGAAGTATTGTCGCGGTCGCCGAGCCGTTGGAACGCGCCGAAGATCTGCTGTTCGGCGTCCGGGCTGATGCCGGGGCCGTCGTCGACGACGGCGATGCGCACCCGGTCGCCGGCCGCGGTTGCGGTGAGCCGCACGGTGCTGTCCGGCGCGTAGCGCAGCGCGTTGTCGACCAGGTTGGCCAGCACCCGCTCGAGCAGACCCGAGTCGGCCAGCACCACCACGTCACCGCCGCTGACCGCCACCCGGTCCACGCCGGGGCGCGCGAACCCGGTGGCGCCCTTGCCGATACTGACCAGCGCTCGCTGCACCGTCTCCTCCAGATACACCGGGCTCAAGGTGGGCCGCACCACGCCGGCGGCCAGCCGCGAGGAATCGAGCAGGTTGCCCACCAGCGCGGTCAACTGGTCGATGGATTCGTCAACGGTGGCCAGCAGTTCGGCGGTGTCGGCGGGGGAGAAGCCGACGTCGTCGGCGACCCGCAGGCTCGACGAGGCGGCCTTGGCGGCGGCCAACGGGGTGCGCAGGTCATGGCTGACCGCCGACAGCAGCGCCCGGCGCAGGTTGTCGGCCTCGGCGAGGGCCTCGGCGCGGCTGGCCGCCGCACGCAGCTCACGTTGCCGGACCAGGCCGGCCGCCTGGTTGGCGACCGCGCTGAGCACCCGGCGGTCGCGGGAATCGAGCCGATGGCCGGACAGCAGCAACCAGAACTCGTCGTCGCCGACCGGGATCACGGTGTCGGCCGCGTCGATCGAGGCAGGCGGGTCGACGCCGACACCGGCGACCAGGTGGGCCTCACCCGAGCGCTGCCGCAGCATGCTCATGGCCCGTTGGGTGTAGGCCTCCCGCACCCGGTCCAGCAGCGTCTCAAGATCCGCCCCGCGCAGTACCGAACCGGCGAACAGCGTGAGCAGGCTGGCCTCGCGCGTCGCCCGGCCGGCATCGCGGGAGCGGCGCGCGGCCCCGTCGACCAGGATGGCGACGGCGGCCGCCACCACCAGCAGCACCATCTCGGTGACCACCGCGTCGGGTTCGGCGATGGTGAAACTGCCGCGGGGGTCGGTGAGGAAGTAATTCAGCAGCAAGCTGGAGAGCACCGCGGAAACCAGTGCGGGCGCGATCCCGCCGGCCAGGCCCACGATGAGCACACCGACGAAGAACAGCGCCGTCTTGCCGCCCACACCGAGCACCCGGTCGAGGTCGGTCAGGATGAGCGCGCACACGAAGGACGGCACCACCACCGCGGCCAGCCAGGCCGAGAGGTGGCGACGCCGGGACAGCGTCGACGGCCAGTGCAGGCCCCGCCGGGATTCGCCGTGGGTGACCATGTGCACGTCGAGGGTGCCGCCGCGCTGCAGCACCGCGGCCCCGATCCCTTCGCGGAGCAGCCGTTCCCACCGGGAGCGGCGCGAGGTGCCGATCACCAGCTGGGTGGCGGCGACCCGGTGGGCGAAGCTCAGCACGGCGGCGACGACGTCGTCGTCGACGATGTCGTGCATGGAGGCGCCCAGCCGGTTCGCCGCGTCCCGCACCTGCCCCAGCTCGGCCGGGCCCGGCGACCCGGTCGCGGTGACGACGTGCACGGCCAGCAGATCAGCGCGGCTACGCCGGGCGATCTCGGCGCCGCGGCGGATCAACGTCTCCGATTCCGGCCCGCCGGTCACCGCCACCACGACGCGTTCGGCGCCGCGGGTGGTGGTCGGGGCGGGGGGAGAGCCGCTCACGGCACCATCATCCATCGGGGGGAGTCGTTCTCCGCGCACCGCAACGCGGCAGCACGCCGGGGGAAGCGCGCTGCCGCGTCGGGTGGGGGGCTACAGCCAGCTGGAGCCGACGGCGCTGTCGGTGGTCGCCATGTTGTTGCCGGCGCTTTGCACCTTGGTGCCGTGGTCGTTGGCTTGCTGGTAGATCACCTGGAAGTTGCGGCCCAGCTGCGCGATGAACTCCTGGCACGCCGCCGAACCGGCGCCGCCCCAGAAGTCCCCGGCGGCCAACACATCCCGGATGATCGCCTGGTGCTCGGCCTCGAGCGCGGCGGCCTGAGCCTTGATCACCGCGCCGTGGGCGTTGACGTCGCCGAACTGGTAGTTGATCGTCATCGATTTCGTCCTTTCAAACCCGTGGTGGTGGTCAGCTGCTCAAGCTCGTCTGCGCCGCAGCCTCTTGCTGCTCGTAGACGTTGGCGTCGCGGATCAAGCCGTCGCGCACGCCGTGCAGCATGTTCACGATGTTGCGGAACGCGGCCTGCATCTGGCCCATCGTGTCCAACGAGGTCCGTTCCGCGATACCGCTCCAGCCGGCGCCGGAGATGTTCTGCGAGGACGCGAACATCCGCCGCGCCTCGTCCTCCACGGTCTGGGCGTGGACCTCAAACCGGCCGGCCATGTCCCGCATGAGCTGCGGGTCGGTCATAAATCGAGCTGCCATGATGGCTCCTTTCGGTGAGAAACGTTCTTGATCAGTTGTTGGCAGGGTGTGGTGGCAGGTCTCCTCCCCTCGCTCAGACCGCCGGCCGCGGCATCACCGGGTGCGGCTGAGGCCGTACCTCGAATCGGGGAGTCATGCCCATGTTGGTGCCGCGGTTGGTGCCGGCCAGCGGCAGACCGCCGAGCATGTTGCCGGGCGTGCCCGGGGTGGCGGCGGCGCTGCCCGCCGAGGACAGGCCGGCGGCGGTCGGGCTCACCGCCGGAGCGGCGGTCGCCCAGCCCTGCGGGGCCGACAGCCCGCCCAGCGAGACCGCCCGGCCGAGGCTGGCGGTCACCGACCCGGCCGGTGTCCCGGCAGCCGTGGTCGTCGAACTCAACGCGGCGGTGGCCGGGCTCAACCCGCTGGTGAACGCCGGCGTCAGCGCCAGCGCGCCCTGGTCGAGGCCCTGCGTCGCCGAACCCAGCGACGGCACCGAGGAGCCGGCCGACATGCCCACCGAGGCCACCGAACTCAGCATCGACGAGCCGTTGCTGACCGGTGAGGCCAGGTTGTTCAGCATGCCCAGCGAGTCACCGGTCGAGGCACCCGGCCCGGATACCGCCGAACCGACCTGCGACAAGATCGACTGGGTGTTGCCGGCCGCCGAAGAGGCCTGCGCCTGGGCGACCGAGGCCGCCTGGCCGGCGATCCCGGCCTGGTTGGTGTTCTGCTGCGGCGGGGTGAACGGCGTCAGCCGGGTCGCAGCCGCGGCCGCACCGGCGTATCCGGACATCGCCGCCACATCCTGGGCCCACATCTCCATGTAGTGGGCCTCGGTGGCCATGATCGCCGGGGTGTTCTGCCCCAGGATGTTGGTGGCGACCAGCGACATCAGCAGGGCTCGGTTGGCGGCGATCACCGGCGGCGGCACCGTCGCGGTGAACGCGGCCTCGTAGGCGACAGCGGCGGCTTTCGCCTGCGCCGCGGTCTGCTCGGCCTGCGCAGCCGTGGTGGTCAGCCACTGGCTGTAGGGGACGCTCGCCGCCGTCATCGCCACCGAGGACGGGCCCTGCCATTCAGCGGCCAAGCCGGTCACCGCCGCGGTGTAGGACGCCAGCGCCGAGAACAACTCGGCGGCAAGCGCGTCCCACGTCGCGGAGGCGACCAGCATCGGCCCGGCACCCGGTCCGGCGTAGATCCTCGCGGAGTTGATCTCCGGAGGCAGAACGACGAAGTCCATTGCTCCTCACAACTTCTCTAGCGGGTCGCCGTCGCGTTGGCGGCCTCGGTGGCGGCATAGGATGCGGCGCTGGTGCCGAGCGTGGCCACGAACTGCTGGTGGATCGCCGCGGCCTGGGCGGCCACCGCCTGGTACAGCTCGCCCTGCGCGGCGAACTGCGCGGCGGTCAGCGCCGACACCTCGTCGGCGGCGGCCGGCACCACACCGGTGGTCGGAGCGGCGGCGGCCGCGCTGGCGCTCGTCATCGCCGTACCCACGCCCTGCAGGTCGGCGGCGGCCGCGGTGAGCAACTCCGGCTGTGCGGTTACGAACGACATGTCCTTGACTCCTTTTCTGATCCGGCTCGGATCAACTGCTTCGACAATCCCCCGCGGGTGCGGGGGGTGGTGGGTTCCTTACGGGGTCTTAACGGGGTCGGGCCGGACTTTTACGCGGCGTTGACGACCGCGCCCGGACGATGTGGCGGCGGTCACGGCTATCCCGCCGCCGGGGTGTGGCGGACCACGGTCGGGGGAGTGGGTTTCAGCCCGAACCGGGGCGCGGGGGTGTGGCCGAACGGGGCGTGCCCGCCCATCCCGCTCATGCCCAGCCCGGCCGGGACCGTCGCCACCCGCCCGTCCGGGCCGATCACCTGGGTGGTGGGGGCCACCGCGGAGGTGAGGGCGGGGCCGGTGGCGTTCATCGGTGGTGCGGCCGCCGCCCAGGTCTGCGGCACCGAAAGCCCGCCGACGGGCACCGCTTTGCCCATCGCGGCGCCCACCGGCGCGGCGGCGGACGGCATCATCTGGTGCCAGCCCACGGTGGTCGCCGTGGTGGCGCCGGTCATGCTGCCGCCGAGCGCCCCGAGGTCGCCGAGCGGCCCTTCCGGGTTGAGCAGCGCACCCAGCCCGCCGAAGGGCCCGCCGAGACCACCGGCGGCGTTCTCGCCGGTCCCGGCGAAGTACCCGATCATGTTGGGCAGCAGGGTCGACGGGATGTAGGCCAGGGCGGTGGTCAGACCGGACGCACCGCTGCTCAGGATCGTCGACATGCCGGGGTCGGACAACGCCGATCCGGGCGCCTGGGCGAAGGACTGCAGCGCCTGCGGGATCGCGGCGACCAGTTGGGTGGCGTAGTCGGTGGCCGGCGTGCTGGCGGCCTGTGCGGTGCTCGCCGACTGGCGGGCGAGGCCGGCGGGGTCGGTGTTCTGGCGCGGTGGCGCGAACGGGTTCATCTGCGCGGCGGCGGCCGAGGCGGACGCATAGCCGTACATGGCGGCGGCGTCCTGTGCCCACATCTGGCCGTACTGCGCTTCGCCGGCGGCGATCGCGGCGGTGTTCTGGCCGAAGGTGTTGTGGGCGATGAGCGTGCGCACCAGGCTGCGGTTGGCCGCTACCTGCGCCGGGGGAACGGTCACGGCGTGGGCGGCCTCGTAGGCCTCGGCGGCGGCGCGGGCCTGCGCGGCGACGAGCTTGGTCTGCGCGGCGACGGCGTGCATCCACGCGGCGAACGGCGCAGCGGCTTTGGCCATCGCCGCCGACGCCGGCCCGGTCCAGCCGTTGCCGGTGAGGTTGGCGACGGTCGCGAAGTATCCGGAGGCCGCACTCTCCAGTTCGGCGGTGAGGGCGTCCCACGCGGCGGCGGCCGTCACCATAGAAGCCGACCCGGCGCCGGAATACATTCTGCTGGAATTCAATTCCGGTGGCAGCGCCCCGAAATCGATACCGATAGCCGACATCGGTGAATCCTTCGCTCGGCTGGCCGGTTGCAGCGGGCCAGTGGTGGATGAGCCGGCCGCGACGCTGCGGAAGATCGGCGTGACGGTCTTCAGCTTGCAGTAGGAAAACCGTTCCGACCGGCTCGGTAACCGGCTTTTAACGCAGCGCCGACAACTTGTAACACCGCTGACCCGAAGGGTTGCGCGGGCCGACCCGGTGGGTGGATTCGAGTGGTGTTCCCAGCATCCAGCTCTCCGGCGCGAAACGTCCTGTCCAAGAGCGGGATTGACTGCCGTGATGGTGGGCGCGGGTTGCGCTGGGGAAGCGCCTGTGACAGCGCGTAACGGAGAGTTAACACGACGTTCGATGCAGGTAACACACGGTAACCCCGGGGTAATCGCGCGGCGCGAGCATGGTTGCCATGAAACGCCACCTGCTTCTCGCCGGCGCCGCCGCGACGATGATCGTGCTGGCGGGTCCGGCGCACGCCGACCCGGCCGCGCCGGACGCCGGCGACGACGGCTTCCTGGCCGCGCTGGATCAGGCCGGCGTCCACCACAGCGGTCCGGCTCAGGCGATCGCCGCCGGCCACGCGGTGTGCCGACTGATGGACGGCGGGCTGTCCCCGGTCGACACGGTCAACGCCGTGCGCTCCACCAACCCGGGCTTCTCGGTCCAGCAGTCCGCGGTGTTCGCCGGCATGGCGGCCACCGCCTACTGCCCCCAGCACCTCTGACCGGCGCCGTCCCCAGCACCTCTGACCGGCATGTTTCGGCCGCAGCCTGCCGCACCCGCACCCCCCGCGCTCGCGGTACCGTTGCCCTGCGCCGGCCACCTCGCTGGCCTGCGCGATTGCGGGCGCCCCTATAGCCCAATTGGCAGAGGCAGCGGACTTAAAATCCGCACAGTGTGGGTTCGAGTCCCACTGGGGGCACCAGGTCGGCCGGTCGTTCGGCGTGGAAGGTCGCACCGCCCCCAAAAGGTCGACACGCACAATAGTGACCGAATCGGTGGTGTGATTTAGCCCTCACGAAAGCGCCGGTGTGGTTGTTCCCGAAACCGAATCCGTGGGACCCGTCCGTGCCCCATGGGGTTAGCTGGCAGGAGCGTAAGCGCAGGTAGTCCAGGATAGGGAGTTAACTCCAGGCCACAGCTGAACATCAATGTCGATAACGGCCGAATCGTCCGTCGTCCCCAAATCGGTAAAAGTGTGACGCACGTTAAATTGGCGAGATTTCACCCCGAATTCCGCTATTAGACTTGCCGAGAACATTTCCGAACGCAAGCGAAACGATTGGCGAGGGTTGTGACTACTGTGACTCGTACCGATGACGCCACCGGCGGTGTGGCGCTGGCCGAACCGGTCGCGCACCCGCAGCTGCTCGGGCCGCTGGCCGCGATGGTCCACGACATCGACGCCCTGATGCAGGCCGAGCGATGCCCGATCGTCGCCCCGCCGACCTTCCACGCCGCGATCGCCGACCGCCTCGGCGCCGCCGGCTCGACCCCCGCCGCGATGGCGCTCAGCCCGGACCGCGCCCGGCTCTACGTGGCCAGCTGCGGCGATGACACCATCTGGGTGATCGACACCGCCTCCTTCGACGTCCTCGACGTCATCGAGGGTATCGCCGAACCGTTCGCGCTGGTCGCCACCGACACGGCGGTGTTCGTGAGCACCGGTTCGACGGCCTGTGATGCCATCACCGTCATCGACGCCGCCACCAACACCGTCGCGGTGACGCTGCCGCAGACCCGCACCGTCAACGACCTGGCCGTGGCCGGCGGCCGGCTATATGCCAGCCGCGCCGACGCCACCGGCGCCGACGTCGCGGTGATCGACCCGGCGACCGGGGCCACCGAGATCATCGAGCTGGCCGGCCAGCCGGGCGTGGTCGCCGACTGCCTGGCCGTCAGCCCCGACGGGCGCCGGATCTACGTTGCCGTGCAGCACCCGACCAGCAGCCAGATCGCGGTCATCGACACCGCGGGTGGCTTCGTCGCCGGCACGTTCGCCGCCGGCGCCCCGGTCCGGGGCCTGGCGGTCAGCGCCGACGGGGCCACCCTCTACCTCGCGGAGTGCGACGCGACGCTCGGTGGTGTCGTCGAGATCCTCGACGCGTGGACCGCGACGGTCATCGACGCCGTGCACCTCGGCGGTATGCTCACCCACCTGGCGCTCAGCCGCGACGGACAGCGCGCCGTGGTGGTCAACGGCGACGACGTCACCGTGCTGTGCCTGCGAACCGGCCAGATCATTGGTTCCATCCCCACCGGCGGCCAGCCGGCGTGCGTGGTGGCCAGCCGCAACGGGCTGTACATCGCCGACTACGCCGGCACGGTGAGCGCGGTGACGACCACCGTCACCGAACAGCCGGGCGGGGTAAGCCTCCAGCCCGCGGTCTGACGCCGCGTCGTCGGCGAGACGACGCCCCGGTCCCGCTACGCTGAGGACGCCGACGAGGCGAGCGACGCGAGGGAGGCGCCAGTGGCGTTACGGGTAGTGCAGTGGGCGACCGGTTCGGTCGGAGTCGCGGCAATCAACGGTGTCCTAGAACACCCCGAACTCGAACTCGTCGGCTGCTGGGTCCACTCGGAAGCCAAGAGCGGCAAGGACGTCGGTGAGATCATCGGGTCCACGCCACTCGGTGTCACCGCCACCGACAACATCGACGACATCCTGGCCCTCGACGCCGACGCCGTCATCTACGCGCCCATGCTGCCCAACGTCGACGACGTGGTCGCGTTGCTGCGCTGCGGCAAGAACGTCGTCACCCCGGTCGGCTGGTTCTATCTCGGAGAGAAGGAAGCGGCCCCGCTGGAGGAAGCCGCCCGCGCCGGCAACGCCACCCTGCACGGCGCGGGGATCGGCCCCGGCGCCGCCACCGAACTGTTCCCGCTGCTGCTGTCGGTGATGTCCACCGGCATCACCTTCGTACGGGCCGAGGAGTACTCCGACCTGCGGACCTACGGAGCACCCGATGTGCTGCGGCACGTGATGGGCTTCGGCGGCACCCCCGAGACCGCGTTTACCGGGCCCATGCAGAAGCTGCTCGACGGCGGCTTCATCCAATCGGTGCGGCTCTGCGTCGACCGGCTCGGCTTTGCCGCCGACCCGAAAGTCCGTACCTCACAAGAGGTTGCGGTGGCCACCGGCCCGATCGACTCGCCGATCGGCACCATCGAACCCGGGCAGGTCGCTGGGCGCCGGTTCCATTGGGAGGCACTGGTCGGCGAAACCCCGGTGGTGCGGATCAGCGTCAACTGGCTGATGGGCGAGGAGAACCTCGACCCGCCCTGGTCGTTCGGCCCCGCAGGCGAACGCTACGAGATGGAGGTGCGCGGCAACCCCGACACCTTCGTCACGGTCAAGGGCTGGCAACCGGAAAGCGTCGCCGAAGGCCTGGACAGCAACCCCGGCATCGTGGCCACCGCCGCGCACTGCGTCAACGCGGTACCCGCCACCTGCGCCGCGCCGCCGGGGGTGCAGGGCTTCTTCGACCTTCCGCTGATCACCGGCCGCGCCGCACCACACCTGGCCCGCTGACCGCACCACCGGAGGTTGAGATGACACGCGCACTCGTGCTGGCCGGTGGCGGCGTCACCGGAATCGCTTGGGAGACCGGCATTCTGTTCGGCATCCTCGAAGAGGCGCCGGAAGTCGGGCGCCGGCTGCTCGACGCCGACGTGCTGGTGGGCACCTCGGCCGGTTCGGCGGTGGCCGCACAATTGGGCAGCGGTGCGACCATGGCGGAGCTGTTCGACCGGCAAGTGGCCGCCGAGTCCGCCGAACTCGATCCCGGCGTGAGCGGCGAGGAGATCGCCGAACTCTTCCTGGCCGCCATGCTCAAACCGGACACCTCCACCCGGGACAAACTGCGTGAGATCGGTGCGGTGGCGCTGTCCGCGGAGACCGTCGCCGAACCCGTTCGCCGGGAAGTGATCGCCGCGCGGTTGCCCCGCCACGACTGGCCCGACCGAGAACTGCGCATCACCGCCATCGACATCGCCACCGCGGAACTTGTGGTCTTCGACCGGAACAGCGGCGTCGAACTCGTCGACGCCGTCGCCGCCAGCTGCTCGGTGCCCGGCGTCTGGCCGCCGGTGACGATCGGCGAGCGGCGCTACATGGACGGCGGGGTGGCCAGCAGCGCCAACCTGGGCGTCGCGCACGACTGCGCCAGTGCGGTGGTGTTGGTGCCGGCGGGAGAGGACGCACCGGCGCCGTTCGGCGCCGGCCCCGCCGACGAGATCGCCGCATTTCCCGGCCGCGCCTTCGGTGTCTTCGCCGACGCCGCGTCGCTGGCGGCCTTCGGCTCCAACGTGCTGGACCCGGCGGCCCGGATCGGCGCCGCCCGCGCCGGCCGCGAACAGGGCCGGCGGGTCGCCGAATCAGTCTGCGGCTTCCTCGGCCTCGGCTGAGCGGCGGCCTCAGATGTCGATGGTGGTCACCGTCGGCTGATCGCGGGCGTAGATCTCCAGCGCATGGGCGGTCAGCTCCCGGCCCACGTCGATCATCTCCGCGGCGCGGTGGAAATCCAGGCTGCGGCAAGCCGACCGGGGCACCTCGATCATCAGATCGGGCGGATAGGCGGCGATGAGATGCCGGGCCAGGGCGGCCTGCGCGATATCGATGGTGCGGTTCATCACGTCGAAGCTGCCCAGCTTCGGCGGTTCGGCATCGGCCTCGCCCTCATCGGCTTTGACCTTCTTCTCCTCCGACGGCGCGTCAGCCGGCGCGTCGTCCGGCGCGTCGGCCGCCTCGTCGGCGGGGGTCTCGTCGTCGGACTCGGCCAGGGAGATCCCGAACCGGTCGAGCACCGCACGCGCGGTGGGCCGGTCGAGCAGGGAGCGGACCGCGTTGGTGTCCAAAAATGCTGTGGTGCTGCGCATCACCCGGTTCAGCCAGTCGGTCCCGGCGTCCTCCTCCGGGTCGTCGTCGCCGGCGCCACTGCCGTTGATGCTGACCGCAATGGTTAGGTCGGCGTTGGTCGCCGCGATCGGCGCCATCGGCACCGGGTCGAGGATCCCGCCGTCGGCGAGCAGCCGGCCGTCGAGCACGTGCGGGGCGATCACGCCGGGGATGGCGATCGAGGCGCGGATCGCCGCGTCGAGCGGACCGCGCTGCAGCCAGACCGATTTCCCGGCGATCAGGTCGGTGGCGACCGCGGTGTAGGGAATCGGCAGCTCCTCGATGGTGGCCTCACCGAGGATCTCGCGCACGGTGTCGAGAATCTTCTCCGCCCGCAGGATGCCGGCCGCCGAGATGGACGGATCCAGCAGGCGCAGCACCGCGCCCTGGGTCAACCCGGTGGCCCACTCGGTGAATTCGTCGAGCTTTCCCGCGGCGTGCAGGCCGCCCACCAGCGCGCCCATCGAGGACCCGGCCACCCCGACCACCTCGTAGCCGCGGTCCTGAAGTTCGGCGATCACCCCGATGTGGGCGTAACCGCGCGCTCCGCCGCTGCCCAGGGCCAGCGCGACCCGTGAAGTTGACGTCATAGCCCTGACATCATCGGGTTTTATCCGCCGTGATTCAAAATCCCCGTCGGCGGTCACCCGCACGCTTCGTCGGCGGCGGCCCGAACTGCGACGATCAGCGCCGACTGCCGCTCGGGACCCAGGTCGCTCCAGGAGGTGTCCCAGGTCCCCGCGTCCGCCTCGTTCGACTCCTGAACCTTCTTCAGATAGGCCTCGACCAGGCCGTCGCGATCACCGTCCTGGCCCTCCATCCAGGCCCTGGCCTGCAAACATGCGGCGATGTACTCCTCCTCGGTGGAGGCGGCCGGGGCGTTGACCTCGGTGGTCACCCCGTCGGGGGACACCGCCGACTCCCCGGGCTCCAGCGAGGTGGGCGACGTCGACCCACTGTGGTCGGCGGCACACCCGGCCAGCGTCACCAAACCGGTCACGATCACCGCGATGGCCCGCCCGGAACGAGAAAACAAGCCGCTGCGCATCCTGCCAATGTAGGTAATATCGCTGCCGTGACGAAGCGAACCGGGCAGTTGGAGTGTTGTCGGTCCTAGACCGTTCCCGTCCCTGTCTCGTTCCGTCATCCCGGGAGTGTCCCATGAGTTCCACCCTTACCGCCGTGCGCCTGCCCGACCTGCTGCACGCCACCGACCGGGCCGCCGACGACGTCCTGCGCGGCCACCACGACCGGCTCCTGCCGGCCGGCGGCCTACCGACCGACGGCCGCTGGTTCACCCGGATCCCCAGCGCACCCGACATCGACCTGTGGCTGATCAGTTGGGTGCCCGGGCACCCCACCGAACTGCACGACCACGCCGGATCGCTGGGAGCGCTGACCGTGCTCTCCGGCGCGCTCGACGAATTCCGTTGGGACAAGACGCGGTTGCGCCGCCGTCGGCTGCGCGCCGGAGACCAGGCCGCCTTCCCGCACACCTGGGTGCACGACGTGGTCGGTGCCGCACGAGGACCGACGTTGAGCGTGCACGCCTACTCACCGCCGCTCACCGCCATGTCCTACTACGAGATCCACGCCGGGCGCCTGCGCCGGACCCGCACCGAGCAGACCGCGCACCCGGAGGCGTCGTGACCAGCCGCATCGACACCCTGCTGGCCGCCACCCGCGCTCGGCTGGACCGGCTTGCCGCCGCCGACGTGCCCGCGGCGCGGCGCCGCGGCGCCGTCCTGGTCGACATCCGCCCGGCCGCGCAGCGCGAGCGGGAAGGAGCGGTACCGACCGCGCTGGTGATCGAACGCAACGTGTTGGAGTGGCGCTGCGACCCGACCAGCGACGCGCGCCTGCCGCACGCCGTCGGCGACGACGTGGAGTGGGTGATCGTCTGCTCGGAGGGCTACACCTCCAGCCTGGCGGCGGCCGCCCTGCAGGACCTGGGGCTGCACCGCGCCACCGATGTCGCCGGCGGCTACCACGCGCTGGCCGCTGCGGGAGTGCTGGGCGACCTCGAGGCTCGCCGCTAAACGTTCGGCCTCAGGCGGCGTCCGGCGCGGAGTGCTTCGGCAGTTTCGGGACATGCGGGACATGCGGCACGTGCGGCACATGCGGCAGGCTGGGGACCTTCGGATACTTCGTCGGCAACTTCGGATGGTGGGGCTGCGCTGCGTCCGGTTCCGGCTCGGGCGGGAGGGCGTCCTCGGGGGCGACGCAATCGGGATGCGCCGGATCGGCGACACAGTCGACCGGAAGGTCCGGAACGCAGCCCGGATCGGCCGGATCGAGGTCGCAGTCGGGCAGCTCCGGGTCGTCGAAGACGACCGGCACCGGCGCCGGTGCTGCCTGTGCCGCGGTGTTGACGCCCAACGCAGCCGAAACCATCAGCGCCACAGCCAACCCCGGCGCCCACCTTGCCCACTTCACCCGGTCGTACACGCCGCACACCTTAGCCCGGCGAACTCAGCAGCGGGCGCAGTCGCTCGGTCTGCTCGTGGGTCCAGCCCGGCGGCTGCAGGATCGCCGCCCACGCATCGGCGGCGTCCTGCACATAGTGGTGGCCGTGGCCGGGCGGCACGTCCAACGCCACCGCCATATCGGCGGAGACCTGAAGGAACGTCACCACCGGAATCCACCGGATCTCCGGCAGCACGTCCACTCCGTGCTCCTCGGACAGCCATTCCGGCTTGCGGAACAACAGGTCCGGGCTCCACCAGGCGATCGGGTCGGAGGCGTGCTGCAGGTAGACCACCCGGGGCGTCTCCCAGGGCGCATCCGGGCGTTTCAGATCCTCCGGGCGGGCCACGAACCGCACGTTGCGGCCGTCCTGATAGGTCGGCAGCCACTGCGGTGAACCGGCGTCGCGGCTCTCGGTGAGATCGGTCCAGATCGTGTTCTGAAACGTCGGCCCGGAGAACAGCGCCCCGTCGGTGCGGGCCAGCACGTTGTTGAGGTTCATAAACGGCGCCTCGCCGCCGAAGGAGCCCAGACTCTCACCGAAGACCACCAGCTTGGGCCGGTCGGCCTCCGGCATCGCGCGCACCAGTGCGTCGACGGCCTCGAACAGCATGGTTCCGGCCTGCCGGGCGTTCTCCTTGTCGACCAGGAACGACAGCCAGCTGGGCAGAAACGAGTACTGCATGCTGACGATCGCGGTGTTGCCGTTGAACAGGTATTCCAGCGCGGTGGCCTCGGCCTCGTTGATCCAACCGGTTCCGGTGGTGGTCGCCACCGCCACCACGTCGCGCTTCAGCCCGCCGGTGCGCTGCAGCTCGCGGGCCGCCAACTGCGCCGCGGCGGCCATCCCGTCGGCGGAATTCAACCCGGCATAGACCCGGATCGGCTCGGTGGCCGGCGCGCCGTTGAACGCGGTCAACTGCTGTATCGACGGCCCGCTCTCCACGAAGATGCGGCCCTGATGCCCCAACGACTCCCACGTCACCAACGAGCCCGGCCCGCCCGACCGCAGCGTGCTGGTCGGGGCGGCGCTGTCGGGATCCATCTCGTCGTTGACCGAGGCGAACGTGGAGTTCATGGTGTTCATCGCGGTGCGCACCACCACGCCGTTGAGCAACGCGATCGACAGCGCCACCAGCAGACCCACCGCGACGACCTTCGACACCCTCGGCGGGGCGACCCGGTTGAGCTGGCCCACCAGGAACCGGAACAGCCGCCGGGTCAGCTGACCCCCTTCGACCAGCGCGAACAGCACCAGCACCGCCAGGATGCCGGTGAGCGGGTAGCTCAGCCGGCTCAGGTGCGGCACGCCGATCAGATCCCGCAGCCGGTCCTGCCAGACGTGGAACCACACGATCGAGGCCACCATCCCGACCGCGCCGACACCGGTCAGCACCAGCCAGGCCCAGCGCGGCGCCTTCGGGCTGGATTGCCGCGACCGCAGATAGCGCACCAGCCACACCGCGAACACTCCGAGGCCGTAGCCGATGGCGCCGGCCCCGCCGCTGACCAGCCCCTGGAACAGCGGCCCGCGCGGCAGCAGCGACGGGGTCAGCGACAGCCAGATGAACACCAACCCGACCGCGGTGCCGGTGAAGGTGTAATGCCGCACCCACCAGGCGGGTTTGGCCGGCGCGGCCTCGGTCGCGGTCACCGGGTCAGCGGTGGGTGAAATTCGCCGGGCGCTTCTCGGTGAAGGCCGCCATCCCCTCGGACTGGTCTTCGGTGGCGAACGCGGAGTGGAACAGCCGCCGCTCGTACAGCAGGCCCTCGGCCAGCGTGCTCTCGAACGCCCGGTTGACCGCCTCCTTGGCCATCATCGACGCCGAGAGCGACATCCCGGCGATCGTGGTGGCCACCGCCTTGGCCTCGTCGAGCAGGTCGTCGGCGGGCACCACCCGCGAGACCAGCCCGCTGCGTTCGGCTTCGGCCGCGTCGATGGTGCGGCCGGTCAGGATCAGATCCATCGCCTTGGCCTTGCCGATCGCGCGGGTCAGCCGCTGCGAGCCGCCCATCCCGGGCAACACGCCTAGCTTGATCTCGGGCTGGCCGAACTTGGCGGTGTCCGCGGCGATCAGCAGGTCGCACATCATCGCCAGTTCGCAGCCACCGCCGAGCGCGTGGCCGGCCACCGCCGCGATCGTCGGGGTGCGCACCGCCGCCAGCTTCCCCCAGGCGGCGAAGAAGTCGGAGCCGAACACCTCGGCGAAGCTCAGCTGCGCCATCTCCTTGATGTCGGCGCCGGCGGCGAACGCCTTGGCGCTGCCGGTGATGATGATCGCGCCGATGCCGGGGTCGTTGTCGAGTTCGGTTGCGGCGCCGGTGACTTCGGCCATCACCTGGCTGTTGAGCGCGTTGAGTGCCTGCGGGCGGTTCAACGTGATGGTGGCGACCCGGCCGTCGCGTTCCACCAGAATCGTTTCGTAGGTCGTCTCAGCGGACATGATTCCTCCTTACAGGACCAGATCGGGTTGTGCCGGCGCGAAATACGCCTCGACGTCGGCGTCGGTCACCTCGGCCAGGGTGGCCGGCGACCATTTCGGGTTGCGGTCCTTGTCCACCAGCTGGGCGCGGATGCCCTCCACCAGATCATGTGAGCGCAGCGACGCGCAGGAGACCCGGAACTCCTGCACCAGCGCCTCCTCGAGACTGTCGAGGGCGGCCGCCCGGCGCACCGCCGCCAACGTCACCGACAGCGCGATCGGGGAGCGGGTGCCGATCAACTCGGCGGCCTTGTTGGCGTCCGCATCGGAGTGCTCCCGCAGCGCGGCGACGATCCCGTCGACGGTGTCGTGGGCGAAGCACTCGTCGATCCAGCCGCGGTGGGCGGCCAGCGGACTGGGCGGGGCCGGTTCGGCGAACACGCCCAGCGCCGCGTCCACGCCGTCGGCGGCGATCGCGGCGGCGAAATCGGCGAGCTTGGCGTGGGGCACATAGTGATCGGCGAAGCCGAGCGCGATCGCGTCCGGTCCGGAGAACGGGGCGCCGGTCAGCGCGGCATACAGGCCCAGCCCGCCGGGCGCGCGGGACAGCAGGAAGGTGCCGCCGACGTCGGGGATGAAGCCGATGCCGACCTCGGGCATCGCCACCTTGGAGGTGTCGGTGACCACCCGGGTGTTGGCGTGCGCGCCGACGCCGACGCCGCCGCCCATCACGATTCCGTCCATCAGCGACACATACGGCTTGGGGAACCGGCCGATCGCGGCGTTGAGCAGGTACTCGTCGTGCCAGAACTTGCGTGCGGCGGCGCCGTCGGCCTTCGCGCTGTGATAGATCGCCACCACGTCACCGCCGGCGCATAAGCCGCGCTCCCCGGCGCCGTCGAGCACCACCGCGCGGATCGCGTCGTCGCGCCCCCACTCGCCGAGCACCTCGGTCATCGCGTCGACCATCGCCTGGTTCAGCGAGTTGATGGCCTTCGGTCGGTTCAGTGTCAGAAAACCGACACCGTTGTCAACCCTGGTCAAGATGCCGTTGTCTACCGTCACACCATCGCAATCTAGATGCCTACCGCCGCTCGTCGCAGCGCGGGTAAGGTCTAGCTGTGAGCAGCCGGGGAACCAGCCCCGGCCGCTGTTCGTTGACCAGCTGTTCGCAACACCCGAACATCAGGCCTTAGGAGAGGAATCCGACGGTGCGGGAGACCAGTAACCCGGTATTTCGTTCGCTGCCCAAGCAGCAGGGCGGATACGCGCAGTTCGGCACCGGTGCCGCCGGTGCGGCCCAACAGGTGCAGCTAGGCCAACAGCTCGGCTACCAACAGCAAGCCCCCTACACGCCGCAGACCGGTGTCTCGCGGCCGATGACCATCGACGACGTCGTCACCAAGACCGGCATCACCCTCGGGGTTCTCTCCGCGGTCGCCGTCGTCTCCTACTTCCTGGTGCAGTCCAACCTCGGCTTGGCCACCCCGTTCACCTTCATCGGTGCGTTCGGTGGGCTGGGGCTGGTGCTGGTCGCGACGTTCGGCCGGAAGCAGGACAACCCGGCGATCGTGCTGAGCTACGCCGCGCTGGAGGGACTGTTCCTCGGCGCGATCTCGTTCCTGTTCGCCAACGTGGTGGTCTCCGGCGCCAACGCCGGGGTCCTCATCGGGCAGGCGGTGATGGGCACCTTCGGGGTGTTCTTCGGGATGCTGGTCGTCTACAAGACCGGCGCCATCCGCGTCACGCCGAAGTTCACCCGCATGGTGGTCGCGGCGCTGTTCGGCGCGCTGGTGCTGATGCTGGGCAACCTGGTGCTGCACCTGTTCGGCATCGAGATGGGCCTGCGCAACGGCGGTCCGCTGGCGATCATCTTCTCGCTGGTCTGCATCGGGATCGCCGCGTTCAGCTTCCTGATCGACTTCGACGCCGCCGACCAGATGGTGCGCGCCGGCGCGCCGGAGAAGGCCGCCTGGGGCATCGCGCTCGGGCTGACCGTCACCCTGGTCTGGCTGTACATCGAGATCCTGCGCCTGCTCAGCTACTTCCAGAGCGACTAGACCGCAGCTTCACCGTCGACTCTGCGGTGACCACGCACAAGGGCGAGTAGCGCCTCTGGTCACCGCAGAGTCGACGTGTATCCGGGCACGTTGTCGGGCGGTACCGGCACCATGCCGGCATGGCGGGGTTTGTGGAGCGGCGCCCGTTCCTCGGTTCGGAGGCGCGGGCCGCCGGTGCGGTGAGCTGGCATGAGCTGAGCAGGTACTACACCGCGCTCTTCCCCGACGTCTACCTCGACAAGTGGGCCACCCCCACCCTGAATGACCGCATCGTCTCCGCCTGGCTGTGGTCGAGACGGAAGGCGGTGATCGCCGGGGTCGCCGCGGCGGCGCTGCATGGCGCGAGGTGGGTCGAGAGCGACGCCGACGTGGAGCTGGTCTGGCGCAATGCCCGCGCCCCGAAGGGTGTGAGGACGCGCGCGGAGTTGCTGCTCGACGGTGAGACCCGCCGCCTGCGCGGGCTGCCGGTGACCTCCATCGAGCGGACGGCGTTCGACCTCGGCAGGCGCGGCAGCTTAGGCCAGGCGGTGGCGCGACTGGACGCGCTCGCCCACGCCACCCGCTTCAACGTCGGCGACGTCAAGCGCTTAGCCGCTAATCACCGCCGCACCCGCGGGCTCCGTCAGCTGGAGCGCGCGTTGGCTCTCGTCGACGGCAACGCGCAGTCACCGAAGGAGAGCTGGCTGCGGCTGCTGCTCATCGAGGCGGGTTTCCCGACGCCGCGCACCCAGATCCCGGTGCCAGGCGTCGACGGCTATCCGCGGTATTACCTCGACATGGGCTGGGAAGAGCTCCTGCTGGCCGTCGAATACGACGGTGAGCAGCATCGGGTCAGCCGCGACCAGTTCCGCAAAGACGTCGAGCGGTCGGAGTTTCTGCAGCGGGCGGGCTGGACTCTCATCCGGGTACTGGCCGGTCACCGCCGCAGCGAGATCGTGGGGCGGGTGCGGCAAGCCTGGGCTGCATTGACTCTGCGTTGAGCAGACAAAAGTGCGAGTAGCCTGCCTGCTCGCCGCAGAGTCGACGCCGAGGTGAGCCGCCAGAGTCGACGCGGCTCAGGAGAGCCGCTCAAGCACCATCGCCATGCCCTGGCCGCCGCCGACGCACATCGTCTCGATGCCCAACGTCTTGTCGTGGCTGGTCAGGTTGTTCAGCAGGGTCGCGGTGATGCGCGCGCCGGTCATGCCGAACGGGTGGCCGAGCGCGATCGCGCCGCCGGAGACGTTCAGCTTGTCCAAGTCCATGTCCAACTCGCGCGCGGAACCGAGCACCTGCACCGCGAACGCCTCGTTGATCTCATACAGGTCGATGTCGGAGATCGACATGCCCGCGATGCGCAGCGCCTTGCGCACCGCCTCGATCGGCCCCAGCCCCATGATCTCGGGGGACAGGGCGCTCACGCCGGTGGAGACGATCCGCGCCAGCGGGGTCAGCCCCAGCTCCTTGGCCTTGGTGTCGCTCATGATCACCAACGCGGCCGCCCCGTCGTTGAGCGGGCAGGCGTTGCCCGCGGTGATCGTGCCGTTGGGCCGGAACACCGGGTTGAGCTGCGACACCTTCTCGTAGGTGGTGCCGGCGCGCGGGCCGTCGTCGGTGTCGACGACGGTGCCGTCAGGCAGGGTCACCGGGACGATCTCCTTGGCGAAGTGGCCGTTCTTGATGGCCTCCTCGGCGCGGTTCTGGCTGCGCACCCCCCACTTGTCCTGCTCTTCCCGGCTGATCCCGGTGTGCAGCACGACGTTCTCCGCGGTCTGGCCCATCGCGATGTAGACGTCGGGGATGTTGCCGTCGTCGCGCGGGTCGTGCCACTCGGTCGCGCCCTCGGCCTGCTTGACGGTGCGGGCCTGCGCCTCGTCGAACATCGGGTTCTTGCTGTTGGGTGCGCCGTCGGCGGCGCCGACGCCGAAGCGGGACACCGTCTCCACCCCGGCGGAGATGAACGCGTCACCCTCGCCGGCCTTGATCGCGTGGAAGGCCATCCGGGTGGTCTGCAGCGACGACGAACAGTACCGGTTGACGGTGGTGCCGGGCAGGAAGTCATAGCCCAACTCGACGGCGACGGCCCGGGCGATGTTATAGCCGGCCTCACCGGCGGGCTGCGCGCAGCCCATCATCAGGTCGTCGATGTCTTTGGGGTCCAGGGCGGGCACCTTGTCGAGCGCGGCCCGCACCATCTGGGCGGCCAGGTCGTCGGGCCGCATGCTCACCAGCGACCCCTTGTTGGCGCGGCCGATCGGCGAACGCGCGGTTGAAACGATGACGGCTTCCGGCACGATGGCTCCCTCCGTATGGGTCAGCCCGAAACTTGGGTGCCCTCGAATCTAACGCTACCGCTCGGAAGTGCTCGCCACGGGGCAGCCGGCCAGCGGGTGACGGGCCGGGCGAACCGCAGCGACCGGCGCCCGGCGCGGCGCGGGGTCGAGAGCGACCGGGGGAGTCACCGCGGCGCGCACCGCGCGGCGCAGTTCCGCGGCGATGAGCGCGTAGCCGGCCGCCGACGGGTGATAGCGGTCCTCGGACAGCAGATGCGGGGCCCCGACGAACCGGCGCGCCAGCAGCTCGGCGAGCGGCACCGCGATGCCCCCGGCCGCGGTGATCGCCGCGGCCTGCGCCCTCGCCAGCTGCAGGCCGCGGGCGCGGGTCACCCAGCGCAGCGGCTGCGGGATCGCGGTGATCACCCCGAAATCCGGGCAGGTGCCGACCACGACGGTGGCGCCCTTATCACGCAGCTGCTGCACCACCAAGCCCACCCGGCGAGCCGAGGCGGCGATGCCGTTGAGCGCGGTGACGTCGTTGGCGCCGATCAGGATCACCGCCACCTCCGGCGGCGGACCGGCCACCAGCATGGCGTCGACCTGCCCGCACAGACCCTTGGAGGTGGCGCCGACGATGGCCTTGGTGGACAGCCGGATGCGCCCACTGGTCCGGTCGGCCAGATCCCGGGCGATCAGCACCCCCGGCAGCTCGTCGGTGCGCCGGCAGCCGTACCCGGCGGCGGTCGAATCACCGAAGAGCATCACGTGCAGATCGACGCGGTCCCCGCGTTGGAAGCGACGGACCGGCCCGCCGCCGCGCGAGTAGACGCCGTCGGCGCGCGGGGGCGGCGCCCAGGCCTTGGGGATGACCTGGCGAGCGTGGTCGGCCTGGCCGGTCAGCAGGTTCCGGGCCCCCAGGACGGCGGTTCCGGTGGAGGCGAGTGCACCCGCAGCGGCCAGCGCGACCGTAGATCGACGCGACGCCCGTTTGTCCACGCCCGCTAGTCTAAGAAACCTTTATGACATCTCTGACCAGCAACGATCACAGTCCAGAGCAAAAGTCATATCGAAACAGACTCACTGATTGTTGAAATAATTAAATGTGACAGGCTAAGTTTGGCCGGGCTGGCCCCCGAGGGCTGGGCCGGGGGACACGGACTACATCGGCGTAGGAGTGTGCAGCATGACCGCACCCAGTGAAGCAACCGTCATCCCGACCCGCCCGCGTAGGCGCGCCTACCCGGCCAGCGACGGCCTGCCGGTCGAGGTCACCGAGAGCGGGCCGAGCCTGCAGGCGCGGGTGGTCTCGCTGGCGACCCGGCTGACGGTCCGGCCCGCGCTGGCGGTGTTCGGCAACTTCCCGCACCTGCCCTGGCCCTGGGAGCTCATCGACTTCGTCTCCAGGGCGCTGCTACCCACCCCCGGCACCGTGCGGGTGACGGTGGACCTGCCGGACTGCGACGCCCAACTGGTGCGCGCCCCCGGCGTGCTGCCCGCCGACGGCAACCGGCGCGTGGTGCTCTACCTGCACGGTGGCGCCTTTCTGACCTGCGGGGCCAACTCGCACAGCCGGGTGGTCAACGCGGTCTCGCAGTTCGCCGACTCGCCGGTCCTGGTGGTCAACTACCGGCTGGTCCCGAAGTACTCGATCGGGCAGGCCCTCGACGACTGTTACGACGGCTACCGGTGGCTGCGGCTGCGCGGCTACCAGCCCGACCAGATCGTGGTGGCCGGCGATTCCGCGGGCGGCTACCTCGCGATGGCGCTCACGCAGCGGCTGGCCGAGGAGGAGGAGCAGCCGGCCGCGTTGGTCACCCTGTCGCCGCTGTTGGAGCTGGACAAGAAACCCAAGCAAGCCCACCCCAACATCAAGACCGACGCGATGTTCCCCGCCAAGGCGTTCGACGCGCTGCTGTCGCTGGTCAGCAGGGCCGCCGCCAGGAACATCGTCGACGGCGAGCCCGAGCGGCTCTACGAGCCGCTCGACCACATCACCCCGGACCTGCCGCGCACCCTGATCCACGTGTCGGGATCGGAGGTGCTGCTGCACGACGCGCAACTGGCCGCCCGCAAGC
The DNA here is from genome assembly GCF_001668625.1 of Mycobacterium sp. 1274756.6. GTDB lineage: Bacteria > Actinomycetota > Actinomycetes > Mycobacteriales > Mycobacteriaceae > Mycobacterium. Next base: position 183,032 of record NZ_LZLJ01000093.1, on the reverse strand, counting down.
TGGCGGCCGCCGGGGTGCCCACCGAAGTGCGGATCTGGCCGGGTCAGATCCACGATTTCCAGCTGGCCGGCGGGTTCGTTCCGGAGGCCAAACGCTCGCTGCGCCAGATCGGCGAATACATCCGCGAAGCCACCGGCTAGGCGCCGTCCGTAGCGACCTGGGACGATGGGGCTCATGCGGATAGCCCCTCACATCAGTGAACTCATCGGCGACACCCCTCTGGTTCAGCTGAACTCGGTGGTGCCGCCCGGAGCGGGGCGCGTGGTCGCCAAGATCGAATACCTCAACCCCGGCGCCAGCTCCAAAGACCGCATCGCGGTGAAGATGATCGACGACGCCGAGGCCGCCGGCCTGCTCAAACCGGGCGGCACGATCGTCGAACCCACCTCGGGCAACACCGGGGTGGGGCTGGCGCTGGTGGCCCAGCGGCGCGGGTACCGCTGCGTGTTCGTCTGCCCGGACAAGGTCAGCGAGGACAAGCGCGACGTGTTGCGCGCCTACGGCGCCGAGGTGGTGGTGTGCCCGACGGCCGTCCCGCCGGACCACCCCGACAGCTACTACAGCGTCTCCGACCGGCTCACCGCCGAGATCGAGGGGGCCTGGAAGCCCGACCAGTACTCCAACCAGGCCGGCCCAGCCAGCCACTACGAGACGACCGGGCCGGAGATCTGGGCCGACACCGACGGCCAGATCACCCACTTCGTGGCCGGGATCGGCACCGGCGGCACGATCAGCGGCACCGGCCGCTACCTCAAGGAGGTCTCCGCCGACCGGCCCGGCGGCCCGGTCACGGTGATCGGCGCCGACCCTGAGGGCTCGGTGTACTCCGGCGGCACCGGCCGGCCCTACCTGGTGGAAGGGGTCGGGGAGGACTTCTGGCCGAAGGCCTACGACCCGGCGATCCCCGACGAGATCATCGCGGTCTCCGACTCCGACTCCTTCGACATGACCCGGCGGCTCGCGCGCGAGGAGGCGCTGCTGGTCGGCGGGTCGTGCGGGATGGCGGTGGTGGCCGCGCTGCGGGTCGCGGAGAAAGCCGGGCCGGACGCGCTGATCGTGGTGCTGCTGCCCGACGGCGGCCGCGGCTACATGTCGAAGATCTTCAACGACGAGTGGATGTCCTCCTACGGGTTCCTGCGGTCCCGGCTCGACGGCACCACCCGCGAACCCACCGTCGGCGACGTCCTGCGCGGCAAATCCGGTGTGCTGCCCGATCTGGTGCACACCCACCCGTCGGAGACGATCCGCGACGCGATCGGCATCCTGCGCGAATACGGGGTGTCGCAGATGCCGGTCGTCGGCGCCGAACCGCCGGTGATGGCCGGGGAGGTCGCCGGCAGTGTCTCCGAACGCGAACTGCTCTCCGCGGTGTTCGAGGGTCGCGCCCAGCTCGCCGACGCCGTGGACAAGCACATGAGCCCGCCGCTGCCGCTGATCGGGGCCGGGGAGCTGCTCGGCGAGGTCGCCGCGGCGCTGCGCGAGCAGGATGCGGTCATGGTGGTGGAGGAGGGCAAACCCGTCGGCGTCATCACCCGCCACGACCTGCTGGGGTTCCTGTCGGAGGGCACGCGCCGCAGATAATGCGGCCGGGCCGGGCCGGGCCGCGCTAATCTGGCACTCCACCGCACCGACTCCGAGGAGCGCGCATGACCTACCCGCCGCCGGGCAACTACCCGCCGCCAGGGGGCTACCCCCCGCCGGGTGGGCATCCGCCGCCCCCGCTGGGGAGTTACCCGCCGCCGCAGGGCGCGCCCGGCGGCTACCCGCCGCCTCCGCCGGGCAACTACCCGCCGCCGCCCCCGGGCAACTACCCGCCCCCACCCCCGGGCAACTACCCGCCGCCGCCGCCGGGGAACTATCCGCCGCCGGCGCCCGGGTACAGCGCGCCCGGCGCGGTGGGCAACCTGCCGCAGACGGCGTACACGTCCTGGGCCACCCGGGTCGGGGCGGCGCTGATCGACGGCATCCCGCCGCTGCTGGTGTACGGGCTCGCCTGGGGATTCGCGCTGGCCACCGGCGACAGGCAGTGCTACGGATCGCCTACCGGCCACGGCGGCACCTGTGTGGTGGCGTTCACCGGGGCCGGCAGTGCGCTCGTCCTGCTCGCCGCGCTGGCGGTGCTGGCCTACGCCCTCTGGAACTTCGGCTACCGGCAGGGCACCACCGGGTCGAGCATCGGCAAGTCGGTGCTGAAGTTCAAGGTCGTCGGCGAGGCCACCGGCCAGCCCATCGGCTTCGGGCTGTCGATCGTGCGCCAGCTCGCCCACTTCGTCGACGCGGTCATCCTGTGCATCGGCTACCTGTTCCCGCTGTGGGACGAGAAGCGGCAGACGCTGGCCGACAAGATCATGTCGACGGTCTGCCTGCCGACGCGCTGACCCGGATCCCGACCACCGGCTAGGCTGGGACGGCGATGAGTGAACAACGTTCGACCCGACGATCGCCGGGCCTGTCCACCACCGCCATCCACGCCGGCTACCGGCCGGATCCGGCCACCGGCGCGGTCAACGCGCCGATCTACGCCAGCAGCACCTTCGCCCAGGACGGGGTGGGCGGCATGCGCGGCGGCTACGAGTACGCCCGCACCGGCAACCCCACCCGCACGGCGCTGGAGACGGCGCTCGCCGCCGTCGAGGCCGGCCGGTTCGCCCGCGCGTTCGGCTCCGGCATGGCCGCCAGCGACACCGCGCTGCGGGCGCTGCTGCGCCCCGGCGATCACCTGATCATTCCCGACGACGCCTACGGCGGCACCTTCCGCCTGATCGACAAGGTGTTCACCGGCTGGGGGATCGACTACACCCCGGTCGCGCTCTCCGACGTCGACGCAGTCCGCGCCGCGGTCACCGACAAAACCCGGTTGATCTGGGTGGAGACCCCCACCAACCCGCTGCTGTCGATCGCCGACATCGCCGCGCTCGCCGAGATCGGGCACGCCGCCCAAGCGAAGGTCGTCGTCGACAACACCTTCGCCTCCCCGGCGCTGCAGCAGCCGCTGACCCTGGGCGCCGACGTCGTCCTGCACTCCACCACCAAATACATCGGCGGGCACTCCGATGTGGTCGGCGGGGCCCTGGTCACCGACGACGAGGAAACCGACGCCGCGTTCGCGTTCCTGCAGAACGGCGCCGGCGCGGTCCCGGGCCCCTTCGACGCCTACCTGACCCTGCGCGGGCTGAAGACCCTGGTGCTGCGGATGCAGCGGCACAGCGAGAACGCCGCCACGCTCGCCGAGATGCTGCTGGGCCACCCGGCGATCGCCGCCGTGTACTACCCCGGGCTGCCCGACCACCCCGGCCACGAGGTGGCCGCCCGACAGATGCACGGCTTCGGCGGCATGGTGTCGGTGCGGATGCACGGCGGGCGGGCGGCCGCCGAGAAACTGTGCGCGGGCACCGAACTGTTCATCCTCGCCGAATCGCTGGGCGGGGTGGAGTCGCTGATCGAGCACCCGGCGGCGATGACGCACGCCTCGACGGCGGGCTCCCAGTTGGAGGTGCCCGACGATCTGGTCCGGCTCTCCGTCGGGGTCGAGGACGTCGCCGACCTGCAGGCCGACCTGCAGCAGGCCCTCGAGGGTGTTTAGCTCGAGGGCGGCTAGCCGGTGTAGGGCTCGGCGCTGAGCAGCGTCACCGTGATGGTGCTGCCGTCGGGCACCGTGTAGCTGCGCTTCTCGCCCACCTTGGCGTTGAGCAGCGCGGCACCCAGCGGCGAGTTCGGTGAGTACACCTCCAGGTCGCCCTCGTGGATGCCTTCCTGGCGGGTCGCGATGAGGAAGGTCTCGGTGTCGGACTCGTCGTCGTCGTAGTAGACCTTCACCACCGAACCCGGCAGCGCCACCCCGGACTGGGTGGGCGCCTCGCCCACCTTCGCGGTGTTCAGCAGGTCCTGCAACTGGCGGATGCGGGCCTCCTGCTGGCCCTGCTCCTCCCGCGCGGCGTGGTAGCCGCCGTTCTCCCGCAGGTCACCTTCCTCGCGACGGTCGTTGATCTCCGCGGCGATGACCGGACGGTTGGCGATCAACTGGTCCAGCTCGGCCTTGAGCTTGTCGTGTGACTCCTGGGTCAGCCACGTCAGCTGAGTCTCCGTCATCTGGTCACGCTCCTTGTGTCGTCTACGCGAGGGTGGTGCTCCGGGCGGTCGATGCCGCCGTCCGCTGGGAACGACGCGGTCACCCGGTGTATTGCCGTCTCGCAGCGGTCTACGTCTGTACCCGCGCTAATGCAGCAATACACGGCCCCGGCGGGAACCGTGTATTGCAGACACGATACCACCGCGGTGCGTCACTCGGCGGGGCGAACGTGACCCGGCTCTCAGCTCGCGCGCAGGTAATCGGGCACGTCGGTGCCGCAGCCGTAGATATCGCCCATCGCCGGCTTCGCGCTGGACTTCAGTATCGTGGTCACCACCACCGTGGCCTGCTCCGACGGCGGCACCAGCACCTCCCGGCGCCCGGTCTCGCTGCCGTCCTTCGCCCGGACCCGCACGATGCACTGCGCGGGCCGCGACGGATCGGAGCGGGTCACCGTGACGGTCACCGACACCGTCTCGTCGTCGATCAGCTCGTAGGCCACCAGCTTGCCGCTCACGTCGTCGCTGCCGAACCGCTGGTAGCCCAGCACCGCGATGACGGTGCCCGCGGCGATCGCCAGCACGGACACGGCGATGATCACGCGCCGCCGCGGCGAGCCGGGCAGGCGGCGGCGACCGTACCGGCTGCCAGGGCCGGGTGAGGCGGGTTGGGTCATGGTGACAGGATCGACTATCGGGTGGTCAACGACAAAATGGAACTATTGGAACCAGAACGACACGACCGGACACAGGCAGGTGGAGGCACGTGAGTGGACTGCGGTTGATGGCGGTGCACGCCCACCCGGACGACGAGGCCAGCAAGGGCGCGGCCACCGTCGCCCGGTACGCCGATGAGGGGCACCGCGTGATGGTCGTGACGTTGACCGGCGGGGAGCGCGGCGACATCCTCAACCCGGCCATGGACCTGCCGCACGTGCGCGGGCGCATCGCCGAGGTGCGCCGCGACGAGATGGCCGAGGCCGCCAAGATCCTGGGCGTCGAGCACACCTGGCTGGGATTCATCGACTCCGGCCTGCCCAAGGGCGACCCGCCGCCGCCGCTACCCGCGGACTGCTTCGCGTGCGCGCCGATGGAGGAGGCCACCGCGGCGCTGGTCCAGGTGGTCCGCGAGTTCCGGCCGCACGTGATGACCACCTACGACGAGAACGGCGGCTACCCGCACCCCGACCACATCCGCTGCCACCAGGTGTCGATCGCCGCCTACGAGGCCGCCGCCGACCCGGCGCAGTTCCCCGAGGCCGGCGCCCCGTGGTCGGTCTCCAAGCTGTACTACATCCACGGCTTCCTGCGCGAACGGATGCAACTGCTGCAGGACGAGTTCGCCAGACACGGCAAGCAGGGCCCGTTCGGGAAGTGGCTGGCGCGGTGGGACCCCAACCACGACCACTTCGCCCAGCGGGTCACCACCCGCGTCGAGTGCGCCGCCTACTTCGACCGCCGCGACGACGCGCTGCGCGCCCACGCCACCCAGATCGACCCGAAGGGCGACTTCTTCGCCGCCCCGATCGACTGGCAGCAGCGGCTGTGGCCCACCGAGGAGTACGAGCTGGCCCGATCCCGGGTGCGCACGACACTGCCGGAAACCGACCTCTTCACCGGAATCGAGGACCCCGAGTGACTCTGCTGTGGACGCTGGCCCTGACCAGCGGGCTCTACGCCGACGGCGCCCCGCCCAACACCGGCCCGGAGTTCGGCAAGGCCAGCCCGTTCGGGCTGCTGGTGGTGGTGCTGCTGCTGATCGGCACCGTGCTGCTGATCCGGTCGATGAACCGGCACCTCAAGAAGCTGCCCGGCACCTTCGACCCGGACCACCCCGAACCCGACCAGGCCGCCGACGAAGGCACCCTGGAACACCCCCCGATCACCGACGAGGCACGCCGCGGGAAACCGCATGAGCAGACCTGACCGCGCCGGGAAAAACACCCTGGCCGCGGCGACCAGCCCGTATCTGCGCCAGCACGCCGACAACCCGGTGCACTGGCGGCAGTGGACGCCCGAGGCGCTGAGCGAGGCCGCCGACCGGGACGTGCCGATCCTGCTGTCGATCGGCTACGCCGCCTGCCACTGGTGTCACGTGATGGCCCACGAGTCGTTCGCCGACGCGACGATCGCCGCGGTCATGAACGATGACTTCGTCTGCATCAAGGTGGACCGTGAGGAGCGACCGGATCTCGACGCGGTCTACATGAGCGCCACGGTGGCGTTGACCGGGCACGGCGGCTGGCCGATGACCTGTTTCCTCACCCCGGACGGCCGCCCGTTCTACTGCGGCACCTACTACCCGCCCGCCGCGTTCGTCGAGTTGCTCGCCGCGGTCACCAACACCTGGCGCACCCGCCGCGACGAACTTGAGCAGGCCTCCGACCACATCGCCCACGAGCTGGCCGCGATGGCCGCCGGGGTGCCCGGCGGCGGCCCGGCGCTCGACGCCGCGTTGTGCGACGCGGCGGTGGCGGCGGTGCTCACCGACGAGGATCGGGTCCACGGCGGCTTCGGCAGCGCCTCCGATGGCCCCCATGCCCCCAAGTTCCCGCCGTCGGCGCTGCTGGAGGCGCTGCTGCGGCACCACGAACGCACCGGATCGGCCGGGGCGCTCGCCGCGGTGCAGCGGGCCGGCGCGGCGATGGCCCGCGGCGGCATCTACGACCAGCTGGCCGGCGGATTCGCCCGCTACAGCGTCGACAACGCCTGGGTGGTCCCGCATTTCGAGAAGATGCTCTACGACAACGCGCTGCTGCTGCGGGCCTACGCGCACTGGGCGCGGCGCACCGCCGACCCGCTGGCGCGCCGGGTCACCGCCCAGACCGCCGAGTTCCTGCGCACCGATCTGGGCACCGACGAGATGTTCGCCTCGTCGCTGGACGCCGACACCGCCGGGCGGGAGGGCGCCACCTACGTCTGGACCCCCGAGGAACTCCGCGCGGCGCTCGGCGACGACGACGGCCGCTGGGCGGAGCAGACCTTCGGGGTCACCGCGGCGGGCACGTTCGAAGCCGGCCGGTCGGTGCTGCGGCTGCCCGCCGACCCCGACGACCCCGAGCGGCTGGAGCGGGTGCGCGCCGCGCTGCTGACCGCCCGGCGCGCCCGGGCGCAGCCGCCCCGCGACGACAAGGTCGTCACCGCCTGGAACGGCCTGGCGATCACCGCGCTGGTCGAGGCCGCCGTCGCCCTCGACGAGCCGGGTCTGGCCGAGGCCGCCGCGCGCTGCGCGCACGCGATCACCGAGCGGCACCTGGTCGGCGGCCGGCTGCGCCGGTCCAGCCTGGGCGGAACGGTGGGGGAGAGCCCGGGCGGTCTCGACGACCACGCCGCGTTGGCGGTCGGGCTGCTCGCCCTCTACCAGCTCGACGGTCAGCCCGCCTGGCTGCAGACCGCCAGCGGCCTGCTCGACACCGCGCTGCGGCACTTCACCGACCCGGAGCGGGCCGGCCGCTGGTTCGACAGCGCCGATGACGCCGAAGAGATCCTCTACCGGCCGTCGGACCCGATGGACGGGGCCACCCCGTCGGGGGCGGCGACGATCGCCGAAGCGCTGCTGACCGCGGCGCACCTGGTCGACGCGGAGCGCGCCGGCCGCTACCGGCAGGCCGCCCTGGACACCCTGGCCGCCCACACGGTGCTGCTGGAGCGCGCGCCGCGCGGGGCCGGGCACTGGCTGGCGGTGGCCGAGGCGGCGGTGCGCGGCCCGCTGCAGATCGCGGTCGCCTGCGACCCGGGCCGGTCGCCGCTGCTGGCCGGTGCCCGCCGGCTGGCCCCCGGCGGCGCGGTGGTGGTCGGCGGCGCGGCCGGCTCCACCGAGTTGCTGGTCGGCCGCGACCGGGTCGGCGGGGCCGACGCCGCCTACGTCTGCCGGGGCACCGTCTGCGACCTGCCGGTCACCTCCGTGCGCGACCTCGCCGCGGCGCTCAGCGATTAGCGTCGCGGCGGTGTAACCTGCCGCGCATGGCCACCGCAGAAGCCGCCGCAGCACGCAGGCAACAGATCACCGACACCGTCAACCGCTACCTGGAACTGGTCGCCGCCGGCGACCCCGACGGGCTGGTCGCCCTCTACGCCGACGACGCCACCGTCGAGGACCCGGTCGGCGGGGACGTCCACATCGGCCCCGAGTCGATCCGGCGGTTCTACTCCGCGCTGCAGGCCGGGAAGGCCACCACCGAACTGGTCACCCTGCGGGTCGCCGGCAACGAAGCGGCCTTCCTGTTCCGGCTGACCATGCAGGCCGGGGAGAACCGGATCAGCATCGAACCGATCGACGTGATGGCGTTCACCGAGGACGGCAAGATCGCCGCGATGAAGGCCTACTGGTCGCCGGAGAACGTGGTCGCACTCTGAGGGCGGTTCGGTAGCGGTCAGTACAGCGCGGCGAACCAGATCGCGATGTACTGACAGATCGCGGCGACCGCGGTCAGCGCGTGGAAGAACTCGTGGTAGCCGAAGGTCGTCGGCCACGGGTCGGGCCACCGCGCCGCGTAGAGGATGGCCCCGATGCTGTAGAGGGCGCCACCGACGGCCAGCAGCACCATCGCCGCCACCCCGGCGTGGTGCATGATCACCGCGATGAAGAACGCCGCCACCCAGCCCAGCAGCAGGTACAGCGGCACCCCGACCCACTTGGGCGCGGTCGGCCAGCACACCTTGAGCAGCACCCCGGCCAGCGCGCCGCCCCAGACGACGGTCAACACCAGCCGGCCCTGCGGGGGCGTCATCGCCAGCACCGCGAACGGGGTGTAGGTGCCGGCGATGAACACGAAGATCATCGCGTGATCGACCCGTTTCATGCGCATCCGGGCGGCCACCGACGACCAGGTGATGCGGTGGTAGGTGGCGCTCACCGCGAACATCCCCACCACCGACACGGTGTAGACGAACGTCGACAGGCCGGCCATCAGCCCGGCCAGCGGCCAGGTGACCGCGATCAACGTCGTGCCCGCGATCACCGCCACCACCGCGGAGACCAGGTGGATCCAGCCGCGGGCGCGCGGCCGGGCAGCCACCGGCGGCGGTGCGAAGTCGAGTTGCGGCACGGGGTGGGGGCCGGTGTCGATGCTCACTCTTGCCTTCCCTCCTGCGGGATCACCGGTGGACGCTGCCGACCTTCACAGTAGTCTCGGTTTTCGTGGCGATCATTCCGCAGCGTCTCAAAGAGCCGGTTTACCGGCTCTACGAGCTGCGTCTGCGCCAGGGGCTGGCCGCGAACCGCTCGGAGTTGCCCCGCCACATCGCGGTGCTGTGCGACGGGAACCGGCGCTGGGCGCGCGACGCCGGCTACCACGACGTCAGCTACGGCTACCGGATGGGCGCCGCCAAGATCGCCGAGATGCTGCGCTGGTGCCAGGAGACCGGCATCGAGATGGCCACCGTCTACCTGCTGTCCACCGAGAACCTGCAGCGCGACGCCGACGAACTCGGTGCGCTCATCGAGATCATCACCGAGGTCGTCGAGGAGATCTGCGCGCCGGAGAACCGCTGGAGCGTGCGCACGGTCGGTGACCTGGAACTGCTCGGCGCCGACGCCTCCCGCCGGCTGCGCGACGCGGTGGATTCCACCCGCGACAAAAACGGCGGGTTCCACGTCAACGTCGCCGTCGCCTACGGCGGCCGCCGCGAGATCGTCGACGCGGTGCGCGCCCTGCTCGGCAAGGAACTGGCCGAGGGCCGCAGCGGCGAGCAACTCATCGAGGCGGTGACCGCCGAAGCCATCTCGGAGAACCTGTACACCTCTGGGCAACCCGATCCGGATCTGGTCATCCGCACCTCGGGGGAGCAGCGGCTCTCCGGGTTCCTGCTGTGGCAGAGCGCCTACTCCGAGATGTGGTTCACCGAGGCGTACTGGCCGGAGTTCCGCCGGGTCGATTTCCTGCGGGCGCTGCGCGACTACAGCGCCCGGCACCGCCGCTACGGCCGCTGAGCGTTCTCGCCGGTCCGGCGGACCGTGCCGTGCCAAACTGGAAAACGTGGCTGCACTGTCGGCGGTGGTGTTCGCGCTGAGCTGGTGGCTGGGCCTGTATCTGCTGGCGCGCAATCCGCGCAAACCGGTGCTGGTGTGGGCGGCGATCGGGTTGTGCGGGTTCGCCACCGTGGTGGCCGTCGACGCGGTCCGGCTGGTCGGGCACGTCGGGATGCTCAACCGCGTCGAGATCTACCTGGTCGCGGTGCCCGCCACGGCCTGGTTCGCGGTGCTGTTGGAGCTGGCCCGAACCGACGACCGCTGGCTGAGCCGGACCCGGGCGGCGGTGCTGACCGCCGCGGTGGCCGGCGCGCTGCTGGTGGCGGCGACGCTGGCCGGCGGGGTCGGCGGTCCGCTGCGCGGCGGCCACTGGCTGATGTTCGCGGTCATCTCGCTGTCGACGCTGGCGGCCATGGGCCACGCGCTGGTGCGGCCCGCCCAACCCGGCTCGGTGGTCGGGGTGGTCGTGGTGGCCACCCTGTTCTTCGCCCTGGCCAACGCGATCCTGATCATCCCGCTGGGGCTGATCCCCAGCGGGGTGGCGTTGGCGTCGACGGGGTTCGACGTGCTGCTGCTCGGGGTGGCGGTGGCGCTGTGGGACGCCTTCGACGAAGGTCAGGCGCTGCGCGCCGACATGCTGCGCTCGTTTTTGGGCGCGGTCGCGGTGGCCGCGGTCTTCGGTGTCCAGGTGCTGGTCGCGATGGCGGTGACCGAGGCCGGGGCGGCCACGCTGACCATCCTGGAATTCACCACCTTGGCGGTGGCGATCACCCTGCAGGTGTTCGCCGGCCCGCTGTCGGGTCTGCTGGACCGGGTGGCGTTCTGGAACGCCCCGGGGCTGCGGGCCGATCGCGCCGCCCTGCGCGACACCGAATCGGCGTTGCCGCTGCGCGCCGGCGGCCCCCTCGACGACCTCGACGACGCCACCTTCGCCCGGCTGACCCGGCGCGCGCTGAGCCACTACGGCGACCTGCCCAAACTCATCGCCAGCCCGCTGACCGCGCTGCCCGCCATCGACGAGCGGTTGGCCGACCGCGGCACCGCGGACCAGCCGCTGGCCCGCGCGGTCGAGCTCAAAGCGCTGCTGGCCGAGCACATCGGCCGGCTCAAGCCCCGCGGCGGCGGCGACTTCGGCACCACCGAGGAGTGGCGGCACTACAACGCGCTGTACTTCCCCTACGTCGCCGGGGTGCGGGCCTACGCCCAGAACGCCACCGCCGCCGGACTCGACCCCACCGCCCGGCAGGCCTGGCAGTGGCTGGTCACCGAGGTGCCCCAACGCTCCCTGCACAACTGGCAGAACGCGGCGGCGCGGCTGATCGCCGCCGAATTGCGCACCGGCGCGTCGGCGCCCGGCGATCTGGCAGTAGGTGGCAGTGCGACGTCTGCACCTGGCAGCCGCCGCTGAGCAGCATCAATGGTGTCGATCACGCCGGCAGACACCGTTGAGGAGCAACCATGCCGAACCCACCCGACCCGCAGCCCGCCGACCGTGCGATCGAGCTGAGCATCGGCACGATCCGCTACCGCGACGAGGGCACCGGCCCGCCGCTCGTGTTCGTCCACGGCGTCTTCGTCGACGGCGGACTCTGGCAGCCGGTCACCGACCGGCTGCGCGACCGATTCCGCTGCCTGACCCCGGACTGGCCGCTGGGGGCGCACACGGCGCCGACCCGGCCGGGCGCCGATCTGCACCCGCGGGCGGTGGCCAAAGCGATCGGGGAGTTTTTGGCCGCACTCGACCTGCGGGAGGTCACCCTGGTCGGCAACGACACCGGCGGCGCGCTGGTCCAGTTGCTGCTGGCCGACGGGTGCGACCGGGTTTCCCGGGTGGTGCTGACCCCGTGTGACTCCTTCGACAACTTCCTGCCGCCGTCGATCCGGGTGCTGCAGGTCGCGCCGCGCGTGCCCGGACTGCTGGCGCTCGGCGGGGTGCTGCTGCGGGCCCGCTGGGTGCAGCGGCTGGTCTACCGGACGCTGGCGAAGGGACCGGCCCCGGACCGGGCCCTGGCCGGCTGGATGCGCCCGTTCAGCACCGACCCGGCGGTGCGCGCCGACGTCGGCCGGTTCCTGCGCGGCATCGACAACGCCGACACACTCGCCGCGGCTGAACGGCTGGCCGGGCTGCGCGCGCCGGTGTTGCTGCTGTGGCCGCGCAACGCGCCGTTCTTCCCGTTCCGGCACGCCGAGCGCTGGGCGACGATGCTGCCCGACGCGAAGCTGGTCGAGGTGCCCGACAGCCGCACCTTCGTCTGCCGGGACCAGCCGGCGTTCACCGCCGATGAGATCGCCGCGTTCGCGGGGCCCTGACCGGGGGCGGCCTACAGCTTGCGCAGGCGCAGCCGGTTGATGGAGTGGTCGGCGTCCTTGCGCAGCACCAGGGTGGCGCGCGGCCGGGTGGGCAGGATGTTCTCGATCAGGTTGGGCCGGTTGATCGAGCGCCAGATGTCCTTGGCCGCGGCGATGGCGCGGGTGTCGTCGAGACCGGAGTAGTGGTGGAAGTGCGACGCCGGGTTGGCGAACGCGGTGGAGCGCATCGCCAGGAACCGGGAGACGTACCAGTGCTCGATGTCCTCGATGCGGGCGTCGACGTACAGCGAGAAGTCGAACAGGTCCGACACCATCAGCGTCGGGCCGGTCTGCAGAACGTTGAGGCCCTCCAGGATCAGGATGTCGGGGTGGCGGACCACCTGCTTCTCGCCGGGGATCACGTCGTAGTGCAGATGGGAGTACACCGGCGCGCAGGCGTAGTCCGAGCCGGATTTCACCGCCGTGACGAACCGCATCAGGGCGCGGCGGTTGTAGCTCTCCGGGAACCCCTTGCGGTGCATCAGGTTGCGCCGCTCCAGCTCGGCGTTGGGGTACAGGAAGCCGTCGGTGGTGACCAGGTCCACCCGCGGATGGCGATCCCAGCGGGCCAGCAGCGCCTGCAGCAACCGGGCGGTGGTCGACTTGCCGACCGCCACACTGCCGGCGACCCCGATGATGAACGGCACCGGCCGGTCGGGGTTCTTCGGCGGCTCGCCGAGGAACTCGGCGGTCGCGGCGAACAGTCCCTGCCGGGCCGCGACCTGCAGATGCAGCAGACGGGCCAGCGGCAGGTAGACCTCCTCGACCTCGCGGAGGTTGACCTGCTCACCCAGACCCCGCAGGCTCAGCACTTCTTCCTCGGTGAGCGGCAACGGGGTCGACATGCGCAGGGCACGCCACTCTTTCCGATTGAACTCCACGTAGGGGCTCGGCTCGCTCAGCCGCGGCATAAGGCCAGTCTCTCAGCCCGCCTCGGCCCGGGAGCGGGTGGGGCGAGTTTCGCCGCTAGCGTGGACGGCCATGGAGCCCGCCGCACTGATCCGCGAATACCTGCTGCTGGGGCTGCGCTTCGATCGCATCGAGCCCGGCTACGTCGACGCGTTCACCGGCGACCCGGCGTTGCGCACCGCGGTGGCCGACGAGCCGGCCCCCGACCCGGCCGCCCTGGCCCGCCGGGCCAAGGAGCTGTCGGCGGCGCTGCCCGGCGGCCTCGACGCCGACCGCGCCGCCTACCTGCGTGCCCACCTGACGGCGCTGGCCTGCGCCGCCCGCAAGTTCGCCGGCGAACCGGTCGGCTTCGTCGAGGAGGTGCGCGCCTACTTCGACGTCGAGATCGCCAAGGCCGACCCCGACACCTACCGGCAGGCGCACCGCCGGCTCGACGACGCCCTGGGCGGCACCGGGCCGCTGGCCGACCGGATGGCCGAACACCGGCGCGGCGAGGAGATCCCGCCGGCCCGGCTCGAGGCGGCCATCCACGCGTTCTCCTCGGCGCTGCGCGACCGGGTGCGCGCCGACTACCCGCTGCCCGAGACCGAGACGATCACCTACGAGGTGGTCACCGACAAACCCTGGTCGGGGTTCAACTACTACCTGGGCGACTACCGCTCCACCGTGGCGGTCAACGCCGACCTGAAACAACTGATGTCCAACCTGCCGCGGCTGGTGGCCCACGAGTCCTACCCGGGCCACCACACCGAGCACTGCCGCAAGGAAGCCGGGCTGGTCGCCCGGCTCGGGCAGGCCGAGCAGACCATCTTTCTGGTCAACACCCCGCAGTGCCTGATGGCCGAGGGGCTGGCCGACCTGGCCCTGCACGCCGCGGTCGGTCCCGGCTGGGGGCCGTGGGCCGCCGAGATCTACGCCGACCTGGGGCTGCGCTTCGACGGTGAGCGGGCCGAGGCGATCGCCGAGGCCGCATCGGCGCTGGGCAGCGTGCGGCAGGACGCGGCGCTGATGCTGCACGACGAGCACCGCGACGTCGACGAGGTCGCCGGCTACCTGCGGCGCTGGCTGCTCGTCGACGACACCCGGGCCCGGCAGATGTTGCGCTTCCTGTCCTCCCCGCTGTGGCGGGCCTACACCTCCACCTACGTGGAGGGTTACCGGCTGCTGCGCGGCTGGCTGGACGCACGGCCGGCCGGGGTGAGCCTGGCCGAACGGTTCACCCGGCTGCTGGACGAACCGCTGATCCCGTCGGCGCTGCGCGAGCAGACCCGCTGATCGGGCGCGGGTAGCTCGATGATCGGTGCCCCGCCGCCCGTGACAGACTGGACGACGTGACTGCTGCATCCCATGCTTCTTCCGACACCTCCGTGATGTCGGCCTCGCTGGCCGAGGTCGATCCCGACATCGCCGACCTGCTCGGCAAGGAACTCGGGCGGCAACGCGACACCCTGGAGATGATCGCCTCGGAGAACTTCGTGCCGCGGGCGGTGCTGCAGGCCCAGGGCAGCGTGCTGACCAACAAGTACGCCGAGGGGCTGCCCGGCCGGCGCTACTACGGCGGCTGCGAGTACGTCGACGTGGTGGAGAACATCGCCCGCGACCGCGCCAAGGAGCTGTTCGGCGCCGAGTTCGCCAACGTCCAGCCGCACGCCGGCGCGCAGGCCAACGCCGCGGTGCTGCACGCGCTGATGAGCCCCGGTGAGAAGCTGCTGGGCCTGGACCTGGCCAACGGCGGGCACCTGACCCACGGCATGCGGCTGAACTTCTCCGGCAAGCTCTACGAGACCGCCTTCTACGGGGTGGACCCGACCACCCACCTCGTCGACATGGACGCGGTGCGCGCCCAGGCCCGCGAGTTCCGGCCCAAGGTGCTCATCGCCGGCTGGTCGGCCTATCCCCGCATCCTCGACTTCGAGGCGTTCCGCTCCATCGCCGACGAGGTCGACGCCACCCTGTGGGTGGACATGGCGCACTTCGCCGGGCTGGTGGCCGCCGGGCTGCACCCCTCGCCGGTGCCGCACGCCCAGCTGGTGTCGACCACCGTGCACAAGACCCTCGGCGGCCCGCGGTCCGGGCTGATCCTGGGCAAGAAGGAGTTCGCCAAGACGGTCAACTCGGCGGTCTTCCCCGGCCAGCAGGGCGGCCCGCTGATGCACGCCATCGCCGCCAAGGCCGTCGCCCTGAAGATCGCCGGCACGCCGGCGTTCGCCGAACGCCAGCAGCGCACCCTGACCGGGGCGCGCATCATCGCCGAGCGGCTGCTGGCCGACGACGTCGCCAAGGCGGGGGTGTCGGTGGTCAGCGGCGGCACCGACGTGCACCTGGTGCTGGTGGATCTGCGCGACTCGCCGCTGGACGGCCAGATGGCCGAAGACCTGCTGCATCAGGTCGGCATCACCGTCAACCGCAACGCGGTGCCCAACGACCCGCGCCCGCCGATGGTCACCTCCGGGCTGCGGATCGGCACCCCGGCGCTGGCCACCCGCGGGTTCGCCGAGACCGAGTTCCGTGAGGTCGCCGACGTCATCGCCACCGCGCTGGCGGCCGGCCAGGATGCGGACGTGGACGCGCTGCGCGCCCGGGTTACCAAGCTGGCCAGGGACTTCCCGCTCTACGAGGGGCTGGAGGACTGGCCGCTGGTGGGCCGACACGCCTGAATTTCACATTTGACGTAAACCTTGGTTACAGTTACCTCATGGCACAGAAACCTGTCGCTAGCGCATTGACGCTCGAGCTCGACCCGCTGGTGGGCGAGAACTACGACCGGCACCTCGACACCGAGGACACCTGGTACGCCCACGATTACGTGCCGTTCGAGCAGGGCGAGAACTTCGCGTTCCTGGGGGGCCGCGACTGGGACCCGTCGCAGGCCTCGTTGCCGCGGACGGTCACCGACGCGTGCGAGATCCTGCTGATCATGAAGGACAGCCTGGCCAGCTACCACCGCGAGCTGGTGGAGCACTTCATCCTCGAGGAGAACTGGGGCACCTGGATCGGCCGGTGGACCGCCGAGGAGCACCTGCACGCCATCGCGCTGCGCGAGTACCTGGTGGTGACCCGCGAGATCGACCCGACGGCCAACGAGAACGTCCGCGTCGAGCACGTGATGAAGGGCTACCGGGCGGAGCGGCTCAGCCAGATCGAGACCCTGGTGTTCATGTCGTTCTTCGAACGCTCCCACGCCGTGTTCTGCCGCAACCTGCGCGCCCAGATCGAGGAGCCGGTGCTCAACGGGCTCGTCGACCGGATCGCCAAGGACGAGGAGCGCCACGAGGAGTTCTTCGCCAACCTGGTGGCGCACTGCCTGACCACCCACCGCGACGAGACGATCGCGGCCATCGCCTCGCAGGCCGGCGCGCTGGAGGTCATCGGCGCCGACATCGACGCCTACCAGGACAAGGTGGCCAAGATGGCCGAGGCCGGCATCTTCGGCCCCGAGCAACTGCGCCAGGTGATCTCGGAGCGGATCGCCGCCTGGGGCGTCGCCGACGACCCCGCACTGGCCCAGTTCGTTTCCTGACCCGCGCCGCCGCGGCGCGCCAGCGCGCGCCTGCGCTGCGGCGACGCGGTTGCGGGGGTAGCGTCGCAGTCGATGGCTAGCGACCTGCTCTGCTATCCGGGCGACACCTACCAACCAGGGACCGGCCCCGGTCCTGGTGCCGCGCCCCGCGTCGACACGCTCGCGGGGGGTCGCGCGAGCCATCCCCCTGGAGCGCTTCGTGACTGATTCGCGGTCGGTTTCCCAGAGCACCATTCGCACCTACGTCATCGACACCTCGGTGCTGCTCTCCGATCCGTGGGCGTGTACCCGTTTCGCCGAACACGAGGTCATCGTGCCGCTGGTGGTGATCAGCGAATTGGAAGCCAAACGTCACCACCACGAACTGGGCTGGTTCGCCCGCCAAGCCCTGCGGCTCTTCGACGATCTGCGGCTGCAGCACGGCCGGCTCGACCAGCCCATCCCGATCGGGACCGAGGGCGGCACGCTGCACGTCGAACTCAACCACAGCGACCCGGCGGTGCTGCCGGCCGGATTCCGCACGGACAGCAACGATTCGCGCATCCTGACCTGCGCGGCCAACCTCGCCGCCGAGGGGCGGCGGGTCACCCTGGTCAGCAAGGACATTCCGCTGCGGGTGAAGGCGTCGGCGGTGGGGCTGGCGGCCGATGAATACCACGCGCAGGACGTCATCACCTCCGGCTGGACCGGGATGACCGAACTCGAGGCCGCCCCCGAGGACATCGACGCCCTGTTCGCCGACGGGCAGACCGATCTGGCCGAGGCCCGGGATCTGCCCTGCCACACCGGGGTTCGGCTACTCGGCGGCGGCTCGCACGCCCTGGGTCGGGTCAACGCCGACAAGCAGGTGCAGCTGGTGCGCGGCGACCGGGAGGTGTTCGGGCTGCGGGGCCGCTCCGCGGAGCAGCGCGTGGCGCTGGACCTGCTGCTCGACGAATCGGTGGGGATCGTCTCCCTGGGCGGCAAGGCCGGCACCGGCAAGTCGGCGCTGGCGCTGTGCGCCGGGCTGGAGGCGGTGCTGGAACGACGCACCCAGCGCAAGGTGGTGGTGTTCCGCCCGCTCTACGCCGTCGGCGGCCAGGAACTGGGGTATCTGCCCGGCAGCGAGAACGACAAGATGGGGCCGTGGGCGCAGGCCGTCTTCGACACCCTGGAAGGGCTGGCCAGCCCGGCGGTGCTGGAGGAGGTGCTCTCCCGCGGCATGCTGGAAGTGTTGCCGCTGACCCACATCCGGGGGCGATCACTGCACGACTCGTTCGTCATCGTCGACGAGGCCCAGTCCCTGGAACGCAACGTGCTGCTCACCGTGCTGTCCCGGCTCGGGGCCGGCTCGCGGGTGGTGCTGACCCACGACGTCGCCCAGCGGGACAACCTGCGGGTCGGCCGCCACGACGGGGTCGCCGCGGTGATCGAGAAGCTCAAGGGCCATCCGCTGTTCGCGCACATCACCCTGGTGCGCAGCGAGCGGTCACCGATCGCGGCGCTGGTCACCGAGATGCTCGAGGAGATCTGCGTCGACCCGGCGCTGAACGCCCCGCACGGACGGTTCAGCGGCCGCTGACCTTCAGCGCGTCGATGATCTTCTGCACCTGGTCCTGACTCTCGGTGTCACCGATCGGCGTGGTGGCCAGGAAGAAGGTCACCGGGTCGGTCTTCACCGTGATCACCACGACGTGGTCACCGGACACGCCGCGGGTGGTGTCGCCGATGGTCACCTCGGCCTCCACCCGCTCGGCGTCGACCCCGTCGACCTTGATCGCCGACTTCTTGGGGGTGCCGAGGGTCGGTGAAAGGCCCTGGAAGCCGGGGCCTTCGGAGACACAGGTCAGCAGCTTCGACGCCTGGTCGGCCGGGCTCATGCTCGGCACGAAGTTGGTGACGCCGACCATCGCCTCCATCATCCAGTCCTGCGCGTCGGCGACCTCGCGGATCACCCCGATCACGTCGATGGCGTTGGGCAGGCTGCCGTCGGCGGCCGGGGCCCACCCGGGCGCCGCGCTGAGCGGGAAGCCCAGATCCCCGGCCTGGGCCACCGACCCGGTCAGGGTGCCGGCGGAGACGTTGCCGGTGCACTCGGTGGCGGTCTGCTCACCGCTGGCCGACGCCGAGGTCGACGGGCTCGTCGACGGTGTGCTGGTCGCGGTCGACGGTGTCAGCGGCGGCTGGGAGACCGGGGAGGAGGTGGTCAGTGAGGAGGTGGCGGTGCTGGTGCTGCCGTCGTCGCCGCGGACGGCGAAGACCACCGCCGCCACCAGGATCCCGACGACCAGGACCGCGGCGATGGCCCCGATCACCCACGGGGTGCGGGACTTGCGCGGCGGTGGACCCGCGGGACCCGACGGCCCGGTCGGATACGGGCTGCCCGGCGGGTAGCCGGGATACTGGCCGGGCGGGGGATAGGGCGGGTAGCCACCCGGCGGCGGGTACTGACCGCCCGGCGGCGGGGTCTGGTAGTACTGCGTCTCGGCGTACGGGTCGGCCGGCGGCTGCTGCCCGGGCGGCTGGTTGCCCCAGGCGGGATCGGGACCGTAGGGATTCTGGCCGTAGGGGTGCTGGCCGTAGGGATCCTGGCCGTACGGGCCGCCGGGAGGAGCCGTCATCTCGGTACCGCTTTCACTGTCATCGTCCGGGGCAGCTGCGCCCCGGACGTTCGTCGGGGTTCACGTTAGCGCGACGACACCGCGGTTCCGTGCGCTCGCACCGCCGGGAACCTCGGCGCGCGCCGACGGCGCGATCAGTCGTCTTTGACCTTGGCCATCGCCAGCACGTCGAGCCGGCGATCCAGTTCCTCCTCGGAGAGCTTCTCGCCGATCAGGCCGCGGTCGATGACCGTCTGGCGGATGGTCTTGCGCTCCTTGAGCGCCTCCTTGGCCACCGCGGCGGCCTCCTCGTAGCCGATCGCGGAGTTCAGCGGCGTCACGATCGACGGGCTGGACTCGGCCTGCTCGCGCATGTGCTCCTCGTTGGCGACCAGCCCGACGATGCAGCGCTGGGCGAACAGCCGGGAGACGTTGGCCAGCAGCGTGAACGATTCCAGCACGTTGCGGGCCATCATCGGGATGTAGACGTTGAGCTCGAACGCCCCGTTCGCCCCGCCCCAGGCGACCGCGGCGTCGTTGCCGACCACCTGCGCCGCCACCTGGGTGACCGCCTCCGGCAGCACCGGGTTGACCTTGCCCGGCATGATCGAACTGCCCGGCTGCAGGTCCGGCAGCTGCACCTCGGCGAGCCCGGTCAGCGGACCCGACCCCATCCAGCGCACGTCGTTGGCGATCTTGGTCAGCGACACCGCGATCGTGCGCAGCGCGCCGGACGCCTCGACGAGGCCGTCGCGGGCGGCCTGCGCCTCGAACGAGTTCGCGGCGGTGCGCAGCTCACTGAGCCCGGTCTCGGCGACCAGCACCTCGACCACCTTCGGGCCGAATCCGTCCGGGGCGTTGAGGCCGGTGCCCACGGCGGTGCCGCCGATCGCCAGCTCACCCAGCCGAGGCAGGCAGGCCCGCACCCGCTCCACCCCGGCCTCGATCTGGCGGGCGTAGCCGGAGAACTCCTGCCCCAGGGTGACCGGGACCGCGTCCATCAGGTGGGTGCGGCCGGATTTGACCACGGTGCGCCACTGCTGGGCCTTCTCGGCCAACGCGGTGTGCAACTCCTGCAGCGCCGGGATGAGGTCACGCACCGCCGCCTCGGTGGCTGCGATGTGCGTCGAGGTGGGGAAGGTGTCGTTGGACGACTGCGACATGTTGACGTCGTCGTTGGGGTGCACCGTGACCCCGTTGGCCGCGGCGATCGAGGCGATCACCTCGTTGGTGTTCATGTTCGAGCTGGTGCCCGAACCGGTCTGGAACACGTCGATGGGGAACTGGTCGTCGTGCCTGCCCTCGGCGATCTCGGCGGCCGCGGCGATGATCGCGTCGGCCTTCTCGCCGGCCAGCAGGCCCAGGTCCTTGTTGACCTGCGCGCACGCGCCCTTCAGCAGTCCGAGCGCGCGGATCTGGGTGCGCTCCAGCGGCCGGTGGGAGATCGGGAAGTTCTCCACCGCGCGCTGGGTCTGGGCGCGCCACAACGCGTTGGCGGGCACCCGGACCTCGCCCATGGTGTCGTGTTCGATGCGGTACTCGGTGTCGGCGGCGTCGGCCATCGGTGCGGAACCTCGCTTGGTCGGTGGGATCTAGGGCAGGGGATAGGCGGCTTTGGCGTCGCCGCTGAAGTCGACCGCCGAATACTCGGTGAGCTTCGACAGCCGGTGATAGGCCTCGATCATCCGCACGGTGCCGGACTTCGAGCGCATCACGATGGACTGGGTGGTGCAGCCGCCCGGGTAGTAGCGCACCCCGTTGAGCAGGTCGCCGTCGGTGACGCCGGTGGCGCAGAAGAACACGTTGTCGCCGGAGACCAGGTCCTCGGTGGTCAGCACCCGGTCCAGGTCGTAGCCGGCGTCGAGCGCCTTCTGCCGCTCGGCGTCGTCGGTGGGGGCCAGCTGGGCCTGGATCGCCCCGCCCATGCAGCGGATCGCCGCGGCGGCGATGATGCCCTCGGGGGTGCCGCCGATCCCGGCGAGCAGGTCGGTGCCCGACTCCGGGCGGCACGCCGAGATCGCCCCGGCCACGTCCCCGTCGGAGATCAGCCGGATCCGCGCGCCGGTGGCGCGGACGTCGTCGATCAGCTGGGCGTGGCGGGGCCGGTCGAGGATGCACACGGTCATGTCGCGCACCGACAGGCCCTTGACCTTGGCCACCGCGGCGATGTTCGTGCTGATCGGGGCGGTGATGTCCAGGACGTCGGCGGCGTCGGGGCCGACGGCGATCTTGTTCATGTAGAACACCGCCGACGGGTCGAACATCGCGCCCCGCTCGGAGACCGCCAGCACCGAGATGGCGTTGGGCATGCCCTTGCTCATCAGCGTGGTGCCGTCGATCGGGTCGACCGCGAAGTCGCAGTCCGGACCGTCGCCGTTGCCGACCTCCTCGCCGTTGTAGAGCATCGGGGCGTGGTCCTTCTCGCCTTCCCCGATGACCACGATGCCGCGCATCGACACCGAGTTGACCAGCTCGCGCATCGCGTCGACGGCCGCACCGTCGCCGCCCTCCTTGTCGCCGCGGCCGACCCAGCGTCCGGCGGCCATGGCCCCGGCCTCGGTGACCCGGACCAGCTCCATCGCCAGGTTGCGGTCCGGGGGCTCCGGGCGGGACGGGCGCGCCGCGGCGCCGGGGGTAGCAGTGGCGTCAGTCATGGGCTGATTGTCCCAGAAGGGGCGGCTGGGATACTGGTCGGGTGAGTACCGAGCCGCAGCCGACGCCCAAGCCCGAGAAGCCGCGCGTGCTGCAGGACGGCCGGGACATGTTCTGGTCGCTGGCGCCGCTGGTGGTGGCCTGCATCGTGCTGGCCGGGCTGGTCGGGATGTGTTCGTTCTCCCCGGGCGGGGTGCGCACCGGCCCGGCGCCCGATTACGACGCCAGCGCGGCGCTGCACGCCGACGCCGAAACCCTCGGGTTCCCGGTGCGGCTGCCCGCGGTGCCCGAGGACTGGCACTCCAACTCCGGCAGCCGCGGCGACATCGAGGGCGGCCGCACCGACCCGACCACCGGGCAGGCCACCCGCGCGGTGCTCTCCACCGTCGGCTACCTCACCCCCACCGGCCGGTACCTGGCGCTGACCCAGAGCAACGCCGACGAGGAGAAACTCGTCGGGTCGATCCGTTCGTCGCTGCACCCCACCGGCACCGTCGAGGTCGACGGCGTCCGCTGGGTGGTCTACCGCGACAGCGAGCCCGAACCGGCCTGGACCACCCGGCTCACCGGGCCCGGCGGTGCCGCCCAGGTCGCGATCACCGGGGCGGGCAGCGAGGAGGAGTTCCGCACCTTCGCCGCGGCCACCCAGTCGCAGGAGCCGCTGCCGGCCCGCCGGTAGCGACTCAGTTGCGCACCAACCGGTCGCGCAGCCGTTTCAGCCAGGACGGGCCCGCCGAGTCATCGTCGTCGGAGTCGTCCTCGTCGTCCTCGCCGGCATCGAGCTCGACGCCCTTGTAAACAGCCAGGTAGACGTTGATCGTGGTGACGATCACGATCATCAGCACCGGGCCGATCACGATGCCCCAGAAGCCGAACATGGTGATCCCGGCGAACACCGCCAGCAGCATCAGCGCCGGATTGAGCCGGGCGTCGCGGGGCACCAGGATGGGCCGGAGCACATTGTCGATGTTGGTCACCACCACCAGGTGGAACAGGAACACGAACGCCCCGCCGATGATGTTGCCGAAGAACATCATCCCGATCCCGAACGGCATGGTCACGATGCCGCCGCCGAGCGGGATGATCGACAGCGCGGTCAGCAGGATCGCGAAGATGAAGAACCCGCGGTGGAAACCACCGATGTAAATCGAGGCGGCGCCGGCCACCCCCTGACACAGCGCGATGACGAACTGCCCGCTGACGGTGCCGCGCACCATCGAACCCATCTTGCCCAGGTACAGGTCGGTGACGTCCTCGCCCAGCGGGTTGAGCTGACGGATCAGGGTCTGGATCTTGTCGCGGTGGATCAGCAGGGCCAGGAAGACGTAGAGGAAGATGATCGCCGAGGTCACCGCCCCGGCGAGGCCGCCGACGGCGCCCTGCGCCTGGCCCAGCAGCCACTGCCCGCCCTCCTGCCCGACCCGGACCATGCCGCTGCGCAGCATCTCCGGGGTCACCGTCACGTCGACGTAGGGCACCCGGTCGAGGGTGTCGTTGACGACGGTGAGCGCCTTTTCGCCCAACTTGTCCGGGCTGGTGTCGCCGACCCACTCGGTGATCTGGTCGACCATGCGCGAGACCTGCAGGACCGCGAGCACCAGGCAGCCGCCGATCGGGATGAACACGATGCCCAGCGCGGCCAGCAGGGTGGCGGTGGCCGACAGCCCGGTCGACAGCCGCCGTTTGAGCCGATTGAACAGCGGGGTGAACAGGTAGGCGCCGACCGCGGCCACCACGATCAGCACGAAATAGCTGCGCAGGAAGTAGGCGCCGAACGCCAGCGCGACCACGGTCGCGACCGCCACGGAGCGGCGCTGGGTCAGGGTGAAGTCGCGCATCATGGCCGCTTTCGGTGCGCTGCGGTTATCGGCAGCCCGATCGTCGCGGTCGGACATGTCCAGCTCCTCCCGTGTTGATCCATCTTTGCCTGCCGGGCCGGTCAGTGGCCGGGGTTCCCGACGAATCCGTTGTCAACCGCTGCTCGGCGGAGGACGCTATTGGGCAGGGAGGGGCCGTGATCGCCACCGGGATGCCGGGTCGCCGACGTATCGGCGCCGAGCCCTCGCGCGCCCGGGCGGACCGATGACAGCCGGGTCCACCGAGTTCGCGTGTCGCGCGTGCGGCACCGAGCCGCTGAAGAACGCCCGGTTCTGCCACTCCTGTGGGGCGCCGGTCGCTGCGGTCGCCGGCCCCGCGGAGTACAAGCAGGTGACGGTGTTGTTCGCCGACGTGGTGCGCTCGATGGATCTCGCCGCAGCCGTGGGGGCCGAGCGGTTGCGCGAGATCATGACGGGCTTGTTCGGCCGGTGTGCGGCCGTGGTCCGGCGCTACGGCGGAACGGTCGACAAGTTCACCGGTGACGGCATCATGGCGGTGTTCGGGGCGCCGATGATGTTGGAGGATCATGCCTACCGCGCCTGTCTGGCGGCGCTGGAGATGCAAGCTGCCCGCGACGTCGGGCTGCAGTTGCGAGTCGGTTTGAACTCGGGCCAAGTGGTGGCGGGCGAGATCGGCCCGGGCAGTTACACCGCGATCGGTGAGCAGGTCGGGCTGGCCCAGCGGATGGAATCGGTGGCGCCGCCGGGCGGGATCATGCTCAGCGAGTCGACGGCGCGGCTGGTCGCCGAGATCGCCACCCTCGGTGAGCCGGAACAGGTGCATATCAAGGGGGTCGTCGAGCCGGTACCGGCGTATCGGCTGCTGGCGGGCTCGCCGGACGGTCGACGTACCGGGCGGCAGGATCCGGCGCTCGTCGGCCGCGCCTGGGAGCTGAGCGCACTGACCGGAATGCTGGACGCGGCAACCGGAGGCAGTGGTTGCGTAGTCGGGGTGGTGGGCCCGGCCGGTATCGGGAAGAGTCGTCTCGCGCGCGAGGTCGTCACCGTCGCCCGCCGCCACCACGTCGACGTGTTCGCCACCTACTGCGAGGCGCATGCCCGCGAGATTCCCTTCAGTACGGTGGTTCCGCTGTTGCGCACCGCTTTCGGACTCGACCAGCTCGGTCATGCAGCGGCCCGGGCACGGATCAGGGAGCGGGCACCGGATGCCGATCCGCAGGACCTGCTGCTGCTCGACGATCTGCTCGGAATCGCCGAGAGTGGCACCGAGTTGCCGGCGATCGACCCCGACGCGCGGCGTCGGCGCTTGACCCGGCTGGTCAACACCTTGTCCTTGGCCCGCGCGACGCCGGCGATGTTCGTCATCGAAGACGTGCATTGGATCGACGACGTCAGCGAATTGCTGCTCGCGGATTTCCTCGCCGTGATCCCCCAGACCCCGTCATTGGTGCTGATCACCTACCGAACCGAATACCGCGGCGTTCTGACCCGCGCACCGAACTCGCAGACGATCTCGCTCGGGCCGCTGACCACGTCTCAGTCGGCGACACTGGCAACCGAGTTGATCGGCCGGCACCCGTCGGCTGCGGCACTCGCAGCGCAGGTAGCCGAACGGGCTGCGGGAAATCCCTTCTTCGCCGAGGAGTTGGTGCGCGATCTCGCCGAACGGGGTGTGCTGGCGGGCAGTCGGGGCAGCTACATCGGTCGCGCCGACCACCGTCACGCGGTGGTGCCGGCCACTGTGCAGGCCACCATCGGGGCTCGCATCGACCGCCTGGAAGTCGCCGCCAAGCAAACCCTGAACGCTGCTGCCGTGATCGGACTGCGTTTCAGCGCAGAGCAGTTGTCGTTCTTGGATGACCGGCCGCAGATCGAGGCATTGCTGGACGCCGAGTTGATCGACCAGTTCCGGTTCACTCCGCACGCGGAGTATGCCTTCCATCACCCGCTGATCCGCACGGTCGCCTACGAGTCGCAGCTGCAATCGACGCGGGCCGAGCTGCATCGGCGACTGGCGCTCGCCATCCAACGGGGCCAGCCGGATTCGGTGGACGAGAATGCCGCTCTGATAGCCGAGCATCTCGAGGCCGCCGGTGATCTGCCGGCCGCTTTCGACTGGCACATGCGTTCCGGCGGGTGGGCGCAGTACCGCGACGTCAGGGCGGCCCGGCTGAGCTGGGAGCGCGCTCGCATGGTCGCCGACCGGCTGCCCATCGATGACCCGGATCGGATCGCGAAGGGTATCGGCCCGCGTATC
Source organism: Mycobacterium sp. 1274756.6 (assembly GCF_001668625.1). Taxonomy (GTDB): domain Bacteria; phylum Actinomycetota; class Actinomycetes; order Mycobacteriales; family Mycobacteriaceae; genus Mycobacterium. Next base: position 156,889 of record NZ_LZLJ01000093.1, on the reverse strand, counting down.
TTGCTGTGTGGCAGCACCTGGCGGGTCAGTGGCACGATCTCCGAAACCGGATTCGATGAATTGCGTGATCTCGCTAGCGCCGCCGGCGACCAAGTGTCCTTGGCGTTGGCCATGGCGGGACTGGCGACTGTCATGACCTTCCACAATCGGTTTCGGGAAGCGGCACAGGTCTCCGCCGAGTGCGCCGGCTTGCTCGAGTCGATCCACGACCCCGCCTTGACGGTGGCGCTCAGCGTCGCCCTGAGCAACGGCCTGTGGCAGTCCGGTCAGGTCGCGGACAGTCTCCGGTTGGCGCAACGTGCCATCGACTGGGCGGAAGGCGACGCCACCAAAGGGAATTTGACCGTCGGTTCGCCGCTGGCACTGGCACTGGCGTTGCGGGGTTCCAGCCGTTATTGTCTGGGCCTTCCCGGCTGGCGGAAGGACCTCGATCACGCCATCGAAATGGCGCGTCGGATCGATCCGACCTCCTATGCTGCCGCTGAGTCATGGAAGTACGGCTTCCCCTTGCACATCGGCGTGTCGTTACCGGATCAGGTGGCCGACCGGGAAACCGCGGAGGCACTGCAACTCGCCGACCGGGCCGGCGACGACTTCGCCGTCGATGGCGCGACGATATGCCGCGGCCTCTTTCTCATCCGTCGCGGCGGTGACCACCGTGATGCGGGATTTGCGCTGTTGAGCCGGTGGCGCGACGGTCAACTCAAGCACGGCTACGGTCAGAACGTCGTCCGCACCGCCGACATCGAGATCGCTCGGGAGAAAGCCAGGACCGGCGAGGTGGACGATGCCGTCGATCTGGCCCGGGCCGCCGTCGACTACCTATTCGACTCGGGCGAGATGATCACCCGCGGGGAAGCCACCCGCGTCTTCGTGGAGGCCCTGCTGCTCCGTGGGGCAACCGCTGACCTCGCCGAGGCGCAAGCTGCTATCAACCGTCTGGCAGCGGTGCCGACCGATCCAGGGTTCGTGTTGTTCGAGGTTCCGTTGCTGCGGCTGCGGGCACTGCTGGCCCGCGCGAAAGGTGAGGAAGCCGGCTACCGTGACCTCGCGGCACGCTACCTGGCCCGGTCCGTCGCCGCCGATTTTCAGGGGCACATCGCGTTGGCGGAGACGATGTCTGGCCAGCACTGACCGGCGTGCAGGCGGGTTGCATGACTACGAACGCACCATGGCCATCAACTACCTGGCCGGTGTCGGCCTAACCCTGCGTCTGCTGCCCGAGATGCGCCGCCGCGGTGGCGGGCACGTCGTGCACAGTTCCTCCATCGGGGCGCTGTCGAACCTTCCGACGTTTTCGGCCTACGTCGGCTCGAAAGCCGCGCTGGACGCCTTCTTCCGGATCGCGGCATGAAGTGAACAATCCGCTCGGCTCGCTGACCGCGCTGGCCGACCCGGTGATGCCGGACACCTCCACCCGGCTCACCAGCCGCAGGCGCCGCCACGTCCACGGCGCCTGACGGCCGGGTCGGCTCACTCCGGTGGGGCCGGGGCCACCACCGTGACCGGGTGCTTGGCGGTTTCGGCCTTGACCTTCTCGAACAGCTCCATGTAGTAGGGCAGGCAGCGCTGCATCGCCTGCTCGGTGGTGTAGAGCGGCTCGTAGCCCAGGTCGCGGCGGGCCTTGGCGATGGAGAAGTAGTTGTCGATGTAGAGCCGTTCCACCGCGCCGGGCTCCACCAGCGGGGCGGGCAACCCGAACCGGTAGTGCGCCCACTGCCAGGCCGCCATCGCGGCGCGCACCGGCGCGCCGGGCACCCGCAGCTTCGGGAAGGGCTGGCCGCAGGCCTCCATCACCGGTCGGGCGAACTCGAACATGTTGATCGGCTCGCCGTCGTTGATGAAGTAGGCCTGCCCGGGTGCGGTGCCGCCGGGCACCAGGTGCTCGGCGGCCAGGATGAACCCGTGCAGCAGGTTGTCGATGTAGGAGTTGTCCAGCTTGGCGTTCTTGCCGCCGATGAGCACCTTGACCTGACCGGAGAGCATGTTCTCGAACAGCCGTCGGAACATGGTCTGGTCACCGTCGCCCCAGATGCCTGACGGCCGGATGGCGCAGGTCAGCATGCCGGCACCGTCGGTGGAGTTGGCGTCGAGCACGAACTTCTCCGCGACCACCTTGGTCTCGGTGTACAGGTCGTTGTACTCGGTGGTGTAGGGCATGGTCTCGTCGCCGTTGCGGATCCGCTTGCGGCCGCCCATCACCACACTGTTGGAGGAGGTGTAGACGAACCGCTGCACCCCGGCCAACTGACCGGCCTCCACCAGATTCTTGGTGCCGTCGACGTTGATCGCGAAGCTGCGCCGCCGGATCTCCTCGGTGACCTTGGCGCCGCCGGCCAGGTCGATGATCGCGGCGGTGTGGAAGACGGTGTCGACGCCCTCGACCGCGGCGGCCACCGTCTCCGGGTTGGTGATGTCGCCCTCGAGCACCTGCAGCTTGGGGTGTTTGTCCAGCGGTGAGGCGGCCAGGTCGAACGAGCGGACCTGATGGCCGCGGTCCAGCAGCGTCCGCACCAGGTTGGCGCCGACGAAGCCGGACCCGCCGGTGACCAGGCAGCGGCCGAGCTCGGTGGTCAGTGATGCATCACCCATGGCGGGGAGCATAACTGAAACGCGTTCCAGAATGACGATTTCGCATCGGTCAGTCCCCGTCGGATTCGGCGTCGCCCAGCGCCTCGGCGACCCGTTGCCGCGCCCCCGCCAGGTGCTCCTCACAGCGCTTGGCCAGCGCTTCTCCGCGCTCCCACAGCGCCAGGGACTCGTCCAGGCTCAGCCCGCCCTCCTCGAGGCGGCGCACCACGTCGATCAACTCGTCGCGGCAGTCCTCGTAGCCGAGTTCACTCATGGCTCTAGCCGACGCGTCCGGCGTCTCACCCGGATCCTTACTCGCCATCGGTGCTCCCCTCACTCGTCGCCGCCAGGGCGCCGTCGCCGACCCGGATCCGCAGCCGGGTGCCGGCCGGCGCCGCCCGCACCGACCGCAGCACGGTGGCCGGGCCGTCGTCGTCGGGCACGGTCTGGACCAGGGCGTAGCCGCGGGCCAGGGTCGCCGCCGGCCCCAACGAGCCCAGCCGGGCGCTCAGGTGCTCGATCCGGTCGGTCTCGCGGTCGACCAACCGGGTGATGTCGCGGCGGATGGCGCCGCGGGCACGGTGCACCTCCTCGGTGCGGGCGCTCAGGGCGGACAGCGGGTCGGCGAGGACCGGGCGCCCGCGCAGCTGGGCCAGTACCCGCTGCTCGCGGCTGACCCAGTTGTGCAGCGCGCGAGCACTGCGGCGCCGCAGGTCGTCGAGCAGCTCCTGTTCGGCGGCGGTGTCGGGCACGATCCGCTTGGCGGCGTCGGTGGGGGTGGCCGCCCGCAGGTCGGCGACCAGGTCGCACAGCGGGTTGTCCGGTTCGTGGCCGACGGCGCTGACCACCGGGGTGGTGCAGGCCGCGATCGCGCGGCAGAGCGTCTCGTCGGAGAACGGCAGCAGGTCCTCCACGCTGCCGCCGCCGCGGGCCAGCACGATCACCGCCACCTCCGGGTCGGCGTCGAGACCGCGCAGCGCCGCCACGATCTGCGCGACCGCGTTGGGCCCCTGCACCGCGGTGTTGCGGATCGCGAAGCGCACCGCCGGCCAGCGCGCGGCGGCCACCGCGGTGACGTCGCGTTCGGCGGCGCTGGCCCGGCCGGTGATCAGCCCGACGGTGCCGGGCAGGAACGGCAGCGGACGCTTGAGCCGCGGGTCGAACAGGCCCTCGGCGTCCAGCAGGCGGCGCAGCCGTTCGATGCGGGCCAACAGTTCGCCGATGCCCACCGCGCGGATCTCACTGATCCGTAGCGAGAAGGTGCCGCGACCGGTGTAGAAGTTGGGTTTGCCGCAGACCACCACCTGGGTGCCCTCAGTCAGCGGGACCGGGGCGCCGGCCAGCAGGTCACGGCTGCAGGTCACGGTCAGCGACATGTCGGCGGCCGGGTCGCGCAGCACCATGAACACGGTGCGGGCCTGGGCGCGCACGTTGATCTGGGTCAGTTGGCCTTCCACCCACACCGAACCCAGGCGGTCGATCCAGCCCGCGATCCGTACGGCTACCGCCCGGACGGGGAACGGGTGCTCGGCCGACCCGCCCTGCGCGGGTCCGGTCATCGGCCGGTCACTTAGCCGACGTGCGGGTGATCCTGTTGGCGAGCAGCGTCTGGAATGGCGCCCGCGCCTTGGTGGCCTCCTCGTAGGCGAGCAGGTCCTGCAGTTGCTCCACGCTGAGCGAGGTCAGCCGGGCCCGCAGCTGCGCCAGGGTCAGCCCCGAGTAGTTCAGCTCGGCGACCACCGCCGGGGCGGAGGCATCCGGGTCGGCCGGCGTCTCGGTGCTCGCGGCCGGCTCGGGCTGGCCCTCGGCGGTCGAGTACAGCGCGAAGCGGCCCTCGGTGCGCCGCTCCCCGTTGGCCGGCGCGGTGTCGGCCGGGGCGGGGTCGTCCGACGCGTCGGGCAGATCCTCGTCGAACGTGGCCCACTCGGGCTGCTCGTCCTTGGGCGGGAAGATCGTCTCCAAGGTGGCGTCGCCCTTGATCGCCAACTCCGCCAGGTTCTGCTGCGCCATCATCACCATGTGCGCCGCCTGGCTGGCCAGTGTCATCGGATACATCAAGATCGTGCGCGGCAGCTTGCGGGTCTCCTCGACGGCGATCGTCGCGGCACCCACCAGCAGCCGGACCCCATACGGTGCAGTAGCCATGTGTCAAGAGTGCCTTAACCTGCCGTGTAGGCCAAACAGCGGCCCACCGCAGCCGGTGGCGGTCGGGCCGCGCCGGAACGTAGGCTGGGCACCATGCCGCCTACCGTCAACATGGGAATTCCCGGTGCGGCCAGTTCTCTCATCGAACCTCCGACCGGGAAACGAGTACTGCTGGCCGAGCCGCGGGGCTACTGCGCCGGTGTCGACCGCGCCGTGGAGACGGTGGAACGTGCGTTGGAGAAACACGGCGCACCGGTCTACGTCCGACACGAGATCGTCCACAACCGTCACGTGGTCGACACCCTGGCCAAAGCCGGGGCGGTGTTCGTCGACGAGACCGACGAGGTCCCCGAGGGCGCCATCGTGGTGTTCTCCGCGCACGGGGTGGCGCCGACCGTCCGTGAGTCGGCCGCCGAGCGCGAACTGCAGGTCATCGACGCCACCTGCCCGCTGGTCACCAAGGTGCACAACGAGGCCAAGCGCTTCGCCCGCGACGACTACGACATCCTGCTGATCGGGCACGAGGGCCATGAGGAGGTCATCGGGACCGCCGGTGAGGCCCCCGACCACGTGCAGCTGGTCGACGGCCCGGATGCGGTGGACTCGGTGGTCGTGCGCGACGTGAACAAGGTGGTGTGGCTGTCGCAGACCACCCTCAGCGTCGACGAGACCATGGAGATCGTGCACCGGCTGCGGGAGCGGTTCCCGACGCTGCAGGACCCACCCAGCGACGACATCTGCTACGCCACCCAGAACCGGCAGACCGCGGTCAAGGCGATGGCCCCGGAGTGCGACCTGTTCATCGTCGTCGGCTCCAGCAACTCGTCGAACTCGATGCGGCTGGTCGAGGTGGCGCTGGGGGCGGGCTGCCCGTCGGCGCACCTGGTCGACTACGCCGGCGACATCCAAGAGGCCTGGCTGGAGGGCGTGCAGTCGGTGGGAGTGACCTCCGGCGCGTCGGTGCCCGAGGTGCTGGTTCGCGGGGTGTTAGAGAGGCTCGCCGAACACGGCTACGACACCGTGCAGCCGGTGACCACCGCCAACGAGACGCTGGTGTTCGCGCTGCCGCGGGAGATCCGCGCGCCGCGGTAGACCCGCCGCTGAACCGGCATTGCGACCGGCATCGCGCGTTGATTCTGCGCTGAGCACGGAAAAGTGCGAGTGGGTCGTTTGGTGTACGCAGAATCGACGCGCGCTGAACCGGTCGAGCGGCTCAGATGTCGAATTCCCAGGCGTCGGCGCCGCGCGTCGAGCGCGGTTCGGGCGCCCCTCGGTATCGGACCCGGGAAACCGGGTGGTGGGTGCCGTTGTCGGCCGGGGTGGGCACGCGCGGGCGGCGCGGCGGCGGCGCCCATTCCGAGGCGGAGTCGTAACGGCCGGTGCGTCGCTCGTAGCCGCCGGTGCGCGGTTCCCGCGGCATCTCGCGGGGGGCGGGGCGGCGACGCGGCGGCGGCACCGCCTCGGTCGGGTCGTACTGACGGCGTGGCCGTGGCCGACGGGACCGCTCGGCGGTGCCGGCGGTGTCCCGGGTGCGTTGCCGGCGCCGCCGCTCGGCGCGGGCGTCGGCAGTCTCGTCGACCGGTGGGCGGGGACGACGACTCCGGGCCGGCCGCTCAGCGGCGTCGGGGCGGGGCCGGCGTCGGCGGCTGGGCGGTTCGTCGGCCGACCGGTCGAGGGTGTGGCGGCGCACCCGGCGGCCCGTCGAGGTGGGTTCGGCGCCGCCACCCCAGATCGAGCGCAGCTTCGCCGCGATCCCCGCCAGTGGGCTCGCCGAGGGGGTCTCCTCGGCGGGAACATCGGCCGTTGTGGCCGGGGAGGTCAGCCGCAGCAGCCAGCGGATCACACCGATCAGCAGCACCAGCGCGGAGGTGAACAGCATCAGCGGGAACCGCTCGATCAGCGGGTAACCGCAGTTGATCAGTAGGTTGCGCAGCCCGCCGTAGCTCGACCCGTGGAACACGAAGTACGCGCCGGGCACGGCGCAGAACAGGATCAGCGGCGGCTGGATGACCGCGGTGAACACCCCCGACTGGCGCACCGCGAGGACGGCGCCGACACAGCCGAGGACGTAGAAGGTGGCGAAGATTCCGCTGAGTTGCTTGCCGCCGGTGGTGGCGTCGAACCCGAAGCCGATCAGCGTCATCGTCGCGGCCATGAGCACCGCTGCCCACCACGGAACCCCGGCGACACCGGGGTGGATGGAACGGTGATCGGCGGGCACCGCCCACCGGGCACGCTGTGCTGACACAGGTAGACCGTACCGGCTGGGCGGGCGGTGACGCCGCATCGAGGCCTCAGGTGTGGCGCACACCCCAGCCCGCCGGCGGCAGAGGACACCGGCGTCGGACCGATAGACTCTGGTCCCTGTGAGCTTGAGCCTGGGGATCGTGGGACTGCCCAACGTGGGCAAGTCGACATTGTTCAACGCCTTGACCCGCAACGACGTGCTGGCCGCGAACTACCCGTTCGCCACCATCGAACCCAACGAGGGCGTGGTGCCGCTACCCGATCCGCGGCTGGGGAAGCTGGCGGAGATCTTCGGCTCCGAACGGGTCCTGCCGGCGCCGGTGACGTTCGTCGACATCGCCGGCATCGTCAAAGGCGCCTCGGAGGGGGCTGGGCTGGGCAACAAGTTCCTGGCCAACATCCGCGAGTGCGACGCGATCTGCCAGGTGGTGCGGGTGTTCTCCGACGACGACGTCACCCACGTCGACGGCAAGGTCGACCCGAAGGCCGACATCGAGGTCATCGCCACCGAGCTGATCCTGGCCGACCTGCAGACCCTTGAGCGGGCGCTGGGCCGGCTGGAGAAGGAGGCCCGCACCCACAAGGACCGCCGGCCGGTCTATGAGGCGGCGCTGGCCGCCCAGAAGGTGCTCGACGGCGGCACGACGCTGTTCGCCGCCGGTGTCGACACCACCTTGCTGCGGGAGTTGAACCTGCTGACCGGCAAGCCGTTCCTGTACGTGTTCAACGCCGACGAGGCGGTGCTGACCGACGAGGCGCGGATCGCGGAGCTGCGCGAGCTGGTCGCCCCGGCCGACGCGGTCTTCCTCGACGCCAAGATCGAGTCCGAGCTCGTCGAACTCGACGACGAGTCGGCGATGGAGTTGCTGGAGTCGATCGGGCAGACCGAACGCGGCCTGGACGCGTTGGCGCGGGCCGGATTCCACACGCTGCGGTTGCAGACCTTCCTGACCGCCGGGCCGAAGGAGGCGCGGGCCTGGACCATCCGGCAGGGCGACACCGCGCCGAAGGCCGCCGGGGTCATCCACACCGATTTCGAGAAGGGCTTCATCAAAGCCGAGACGGTCTCCTTCGACGACCTGGTCGAGGCTGGGTCGATGGCCGCGGCCAAGGCGGCGGGCAAGGTGCGGATGGAGGGCAAGGACTACGTGATGGCCGACGGGGACGTGGTGGAGTTCCGGTTCAACGTGTAGGCGGATCTGCGCATCGCCGCGATCACTCCGTTGACGTGCGCGTAACCGCGCCGGGGCGCTTGTCGTTTGTCGGTTGACCGTGTCGAGGTCGCTTTGTCGGCGAGTCCCGCTGGTCAGGGCTGGTCATCCCTGAAATCGACACGGTGACGGCGCAAAAGACCGATTTTTTCCGCCTATACGTCCATTTGGACGTCGATTTCAGGGGTTATCGCCAGCGCCGATGGTTCGTCAGTTGATGATCTCGTCGCGCTCCTCCGCGCGCAACGCGGCCAGCCGGTCGCGCCAGTCCTGGAGGGCCGCGGGCGACAGTCGCGGCCAGTCGTGGACTTCGGCGAGGACCCGGAGTGGCTCTGTGCTGCGGTAGGAGCGGGTCGGATTGCCGGGGAACTTCTTGTCGGTGACGTTCGGGTCGTTCTCGAACGCACCGGTCGGTTCGACCAGGTACACCCGTGGGGTGCCGGGTCCGGCCGCTAGTTCGGCAGCCAGCCCGGCGCCGTCGCGCACGGCGGTGAAATAGATGTGGTTCATGGTGATTTCGGGCCGGTAGTTGGAGCGAAAGCCCGCGGTGAGCAGCTCTCCGACCGCCAGTTCGGCCTTGGTGCCGTGGTAGAAGGGGCCGTCGTCCAGCACCGGATCCATCGCATCAGGCTATCGGGGAAAGGGGGGCGTTCGCGCCGTCAGGTCGCCCGTCGCCGCGACGGCTAGGGCACGGCCCGGTCCAGCGGGGCAGCGCACCGCGTCACTTCCGGAAAGCCGATCACCAGGTGTGTCCCGGCCGTGACCGCAACGTGACGGCCATCGCGCACCCTCGTGGACATGGCGGCGGTCGAGGCGATCTATCTCGTGGCGGCCGTGCTGTGGATTCTGGTGGTTTCCGCCGCGGTGATCGTCGGATGCCGCGTTGCGCTCACCGTGCGCAGAAAGCGCCGCCGGGTGCAGCGGTGGGCGGACGCGGTGCGGGCGCCGCTCGCGGTCGGTGCCGGGGTGCTGGTGTCGCTGCGTGGCGGGCGCCGACCCGCACCTGCCCGGATCCCGGCTGGTGTCGTACTTCAGTTGCAGCGCTTGGCGCGCCAGCGCCCCCCGGCCCGGTGGGCCGCGCTGCCCGCCGGCGCCAAACGACGCTGAGCAGAGGGAGGGACGCGGATGATCGATTACACCGGCCCGCAGTGGGACACCGCCGCGTTGCTGGTGATCGATCTGCAGCGCGACTTCCTCGACGACGGCGTGGCGCCGATCCCGGGCACTAGCGCGGTGGTGCCCGCCGTAGCGACGCTGGCCGCTGCCTTTCGCGCGGCGCGCCGGCCGATCGCCCACATCGTCCGGTTGTACGAGCCGGGTGGCTCGGACGTTGACCTGCCCCGCCGCGGCGCCATCGAAGCCGGTGCGCGGATCGCCGCACCCGGAACAGATGGCGCGGAGATCGCCGCGGGCGTCGCGCCGCCGGCCACCCAGCTGGATGCCGCCACTCTGCTGGCCGGGGGAGTGCAACCGGTCGGTGAGCGTGAAGTGGTGGTCTTCAAACCCCGCTGGAGTGCGTTCCACCGCACCGGGCTGGCCAACTGGCTGGCGCAGCATGACTGCGACACGGTCGTCGTCGCCGGCTGCAACCTGCCGAACTGCCCCCGCGCCACCCTGTTCGACGGCAGCGAGCGTGACCTGCGCACCGTGCTGGTCACCGACGCGGTCTCGCAGACCAGCCCCGAGCGGCTCGCCGACCTGGCCGGCATCGGCGTCTCGCTGCGCACCGCGGTAGAGGTGACGCGCGCGCTCGCCGGCACCGTGCCCCCGGGCGCCGGGCCGGGCGTGCAGATCGCGGGTGGCTGAATTACGCTCTGCCGAACCAACAGGGAGGGTGAATCAGTGACCACCTCAACGAACCACATCGCCGATCTGATCGCCGGCACCGAGGCGGCCGTGACCGCCGACCCGGCCAACGCGCAGGCGGTGTTCAAGGCCGAGGCGATCGCCCACGACGCGGTGGCCAGCACCGTCACCCTGGGCAAGTACCGCATCGAGGTCGACGAGCCGCCCGCCCTCGGCGGGGAGAACACCGCCCCCAACCCGGTCGAGTACTACCTGGCGTCCCTGCTGTCCTGCCAGGTGGTCACCTGGCGGTTCTGGGCGGAGAAACTCGGCATCGCGGTCGAGGACATCACCGCCCGCGCCGAAGGCGACCTGGACGTGCGCGGCTTCTTCGGGTTCGACGACGCGGTTCGTGCCGGATTCAACGAGGTCCGGGTGGTCGTGACGGTGAGCGGCCCGGAAACCCCCGAGCGTTACCGGGAACTGCACGAGGCGGTCGAGGCGCACTGCCCGGTGTTGGATCTGACCCGCAACCCGACCCCGGTGCGCACCACGCTGGAAACCCGCTAGCCCGAACCGCCCGGCAGCAGCGACAGAAACGCCCGCGCCGCGGGGTTGGTGGGCACCGCGGTCCGGCCGGCCAGCGCCAGCCGGCGGGTCGGGGGCTCGCCGGCCGCCCCGACCGGCGCCAGCCGCACGACCGGCAGCGCACTGAGCCGGGCCACCGGTTCGGGAACGACCGCCACCCCCAGCCCGTGCCGCACCAGGCTCAGCGCCTGATCCATCTGGCTGGTGCGAAACGCGATCCGCCGCGCCACCGCGGCCTCGGCGAACAGCGCCTCGACCGCGGTCTGCAACCCCAGGCCGGCCTGGAACTCCACGAACGGCTGATCGGCCAACTCCGGCAGCGCCACGGTGGCGCGCGTGGCCAGGGGGTGTTCGTCACCGACGACGAGCACCAGATCCTCCGGGTAGTCGCGCAGCGCCACCAGCCGGGCGGGCAGCGGGGCGGCGTCGAGGGCCACGAACGCCAGATCCAGGTCGCCGTCGTCGAGCGCGGCCAGCAGATCCAGGGTCGGCGCCTCACGCAACAGCACCTGCACGCCGGGATGGCGGGCGTGCAGGCGCGCGATCGTGGCCGGCAGGTCCACCGCGGTGAAGGTCTGCACCACTCCCAACGCCAGCTGGCCGGCCTCCGGGTCGCGCACCGCGGCCACCGCCGCCTCGGCGGCCTCGACCGCCCGCAACACCCGGCGGGCATGCTCGAGCAGCACCCGCCCCGCCGCGGTCAGCACGACCGAGCGAGTGGTCCGCTCGAAGACCGCCACCCCCAACTCCCGCTCCAGGGCGCGCACCGAAGCGCTGAGGCCCGACTGGGAGATGTGCAGCTCGGCGGCGGCCTGAGTGAAATGTCCGGTTTCGGCGACCGCGACGAAGTGCTGCAGCTGCCTGACGTCCATAAATAAATGTTAGTTGTTAAATCCACAAGATTGAGTTGTTTTACATCAAAGTTGCGGGCGGGGAGCATGGGTCGCATGTCCCGCAACACCACCGCCCCCCGCATGGATCGCCGCCTGGTCCTGGTCATGGCGATCACCTCCGGGCTGGTGGTGGCCAACAGCTACTACGCCCAACCGCTGGTCGGCACCATCGCCGACCACTTCGGCGCGTCGACGACCAGCGTCGGGCTGATCGTCACCGCCAGCCAGGTCGGCTACGCCATCGGCCTGGCGCTGTTGGTGCCGCTCGGGGACCTGATGGAGCGACGCCGGCTGCTGACCGTGATGCTCGTCGCCACCGCCGGCTGCCTGCTGGCCATGGCGTTCGCCCCGAGCTGGCCGGTGCTGGCCGCGGCCGCGATCCTGGTCGGGCTCGGCTCGGTGGTCGGGCAGGTGCTGGTTCCGTTCGCCGCCACCCTGGCCTACGAGGAGGAGCGCGGCCGGGTCATCGGCAGCGTCATGACCGGCCTGCTGCTGGGGATCCTGCTGTCCCGGGTGGTCGCCGGCCTGATCGCCGGTGCCGCCGGCTGGCGCGCGGTCTTCGTCGTCGCCGCGGTGCTCATGGTGGTCGCCTGCGCGCTGGTGCGCACCCTGCCGGTGCGCGCCCCCGAGGTGCGCATGAGCTACGGCAAGCTGCTCGCCTCGGTCGTCGAGATCGTCCGCGAGGAGCCGGTGCTGCGGCTGCGGATGTGGTACGGCATGCTCACCTACGCCTGCTTCGGGGTGTTCTGGACCAGCGTCGGGTTCATCCTCGCCGGCGGGAACTACCACTGGTCGGACACCAAGATCGGGCTGTTCACCCTGTTCGGTGTCGCCGGGGCGGTCGCCGCCAAATTCGCCGGCGCGCTGGCCGACCGCGGCTACGCGCAGGTCCAGACCGGGGCGTTCGTGGCGCTGACCGCGCTGAGCTTTCTGCTGCTGTGGATCGGCGAAGCCCACGTGGTGGCGCTGGCGGTGGGGGTGGCGCTGCTGGACCTGGGGATCCAGGGCACCCACATCACCAACCAGAGCGTGTTCTACCCGCTTCGCCCCGAGGCGCGCAGCCGGCTCAACACCGCCTACATGACCAGCTACTTCGCCGCCGGCTCGGTGGGCAGTGTGGCATCCGCGGTGATCTACGGCGCCTTCGGCTGGGGTGCGGTGTGCCTGCTGGGTGCGGCGTTCCCGGTGCTCGGCACCGCGATCTGGGCGGCGGAGATGGCGCGGTCAGGCGCCGCGGAGCGGTCCGCGGTCGCCGATCAGCGTGCCAGCACCTCGATCTCGGCGCCCAGCCGGTAACCCGGCACCAGCGGCAGGAGGTCGCCACTCCAGAACGTGCCCGGGTCGAACCAGCTCGAATCCTTGCCGGTGTCGATCAACCCCATCTCCTCATAGGTGATCGCGACCGTCTCCGCGCAGTAGGCGCTGCGGAGTCCGGTGTCGCGCCGGCGCGCCTTGCGTCGCTGGGAGACCTCCCGAACCTTCTTGTCCACGAACGGGATTCCGCGGGTCCAATCGTCGGGCGCCGGCAGCCGGCCCCGAAACCACCGGGCGGTCAACCGCGCGGTCGACGGGAACGGTGTGCCGTTCATCCGGGCGATGACCCGCAGCAGCCGATCCTCCTGCGCGCGAGTGGCATAGGGCGTCAGCTGCCGCAGCCAGCACCGCTGCCCGTAGCGACCCATCCACTGCTCGACCGCCTCACGGGCGTCGTTGAGTTGCACGCCGCGGTGATGCGTTCCGGTCCACACGTCCAGCAGCTTCTGGCCCAGTTCGGCATGCCACATCAGCGGCGGCAGATCGTCGATGGCCACCGTCATCCCGACATGGTTCACCGGGGCGTTCGACAACGTCTGGATGGCGCGGTCCGGGCCGGAACTGCCCCGGAACAGCCAGATGTCGCCGGTGCGGGTCTCGTCCAACGCGCGGCTCAGGCTCACGGTGCTCGCGGTCACCCCAGCACTGTAGGCAGACTGTGCCCATGCGCAAGTTCTGGAAGTGGCTGGGGTTGGCCGGTGTCGGGGGCGTCGCCGCCGGTGGGGTGCTGGTCGCGCGCGACCAGCGGCGCCGCAAGTCCTACACCGCCGAGGAGGTCCGCTCCCGACTCCACCAGCGGCTGGCCGAAAGCCAGGAACGCTAAAGCGCCACCGGATACAGCCGGTGGCTGCCGCTGAAGCCCTTCAGCTCGGTGTCGTAGCCCTCGGCGAAGTCGATGTCGTCCAGGTCGGCAAGCGCGGTGCGCACCGGCTCGCTCACCAGGATCTCGCCGCCCTCAGCAGCGGCGGCCACCCGCGCGGCCATCGCGACGTTGCGGCCGAACAGGTCGTCGCCGCGACGCACCGAACGGCCCAGGTGCGCCCCGATCCGGACCCGAAACCCGTTGCGCCGCGAGCCTAACGACTCCTGGATCGCGATCGCGCAACGCAGGGCGGGCTCCGGCGCGGAGAACGCGATCATGAAACCGTCACCCTGCCCCTTGACCACCAGGCCGCCGTGGTCATCGACCAGCCCGCGCACCAGCTTGTCGTGCGCGGCGATCAGCTTCACCCAGGCGCGATCGCCGATGCGCTCGTTGAGGGCGGTGGAGCCCTCGATGTCGGTGAACAGCAACACCACGGTGCCGTCACCGGCCACCCGGGCCAGATCGGGCCGCTCCACCTGCGCCCAGCCGGCCAGATCCTCGATGGAGCTGCGCACCGCGGCGCCGAACCCCTCCCGGCGCACCAGGTTGGCGGTCTGCCACACCGTTTTGACCGCCTCCCGGCCCCCGGAGAGCAGCAGGGAGCGGGCACCGAAGCGCTGCCGCAGCCGATCGGCCTCCGCGCGGCTCTGCGCCAGCCGACCCGATCCGACCCGCCACAGCACCACCAGCGCGACGGCCTCGGCCACCGCGACGGCAGCCAGCGCCCACACCGCGACCGTCACGGTCACCCCGATCCGGAGACGAAATCCACCACCGCGGCGCTGAACGCGTCGTTGTCGTCACCGGCCGCGGTGTGGCCGGCGGCGCCGAGCTCGACGAACTCCGCGGCCGGCACCTTCGCCAGGAAATCCGTCACCCCGGCCGTGCTCACCACATCGGAGAGCTTGCCGCGGATCAGCAGGATCGGAATCGTCAGCGCCATCACCGCACGCTCGAGTTTCGCGGTGCGCAACGCGGGGTCGTCGCCGGGCTTGGTCAACAACGCCGGATCCCAATGCCAATACCAGCGCCCGTCCCGCTCCCGCAGGTTCTTCTTCAACCCCTCGGTGCTGTCCGGGCGGGGCCGGTGTGGCAGGTAGGCGGCGATCGCGTCGGCGGCCTCGTCCAAGGTGGCGAACCCGTCGACGTGGCGGGCCATGAAATCCCGGATCCGGGCGCTGCCGCTCTTCTCGAACCGCGGGACCACGTCGACGAGCACCAGCCGGGTCACCCGCTGAGGGCCCGCCTGCTCGGCGGCCAGGATCGCGGTGAGCCCGCCCAGGCTGGCACCGACCAGCGCCACCGGGCCGTCGATGGCGTCGATGACGGCGAGCACATCGTCGGCCAGCGTTTCGATCGCATAGTCGGCGCCGGGGGAGCGGTCACTGTCGCCGTGCCCGCGGCTGTCGAGGGCGACGACGGGAAAGCCCCGCCCGGCGAGCACCTGCCCGGTCTTCTTCCAGGAGAACCGGTTCTGCCCGCCCCCGTGCAGCAACAGCACCGTCGGTCGCCGCCCGTCGACGGCGGTGCGGTTCCACTCGTCGGCGGCGAGCAGCACCCCGTCCGCACCGGTGTACTGGGTGGTCTGCGGCTGGGCCATCCGCTCACCGTAGCGCCCGGCGCCCGGGGCCGAACCGACCGCCACCACGGCGTGCGCGAGACGCCGCCCATGGGTTCTAATCGGGGGACAGCGAAGCGACGTGAGGCGGGCAGGCGAGTGATGACCGAACCGGACTGGATCGACGTTGCACCGACCGACGCCGCCCCGGTGGCGCTCAAAGCGCTGAGTTGGGGGCCGGCCGAGGGGCCGCTCGCGCTGTGCTTGCACGGCTTCCCCGACACCGCCTACGGATGGCGCAACCTGGCGCCGCGGCTGGTCGAGGCTGGCTACCGGGTGGTGGCGCCGTTCATGCGCGGCTACGCCCCCTCGGCGATCGCCGAGGACGGCGCCTACCACATCGGCGCGTTGATGGACGACGCGCTGCGGGTGCGGGAGGCGGCCGGCGGCACCGCCGACGACGTGGTGATCGGCCACGATTGGGGGGCGATCGCGGCCACCGGCCTGGCCGCACTGCCCGACAGCCCGTTCACCAAAGCGGTGGTCATGTCGGTTCCGCCGGTGGCGGCGTTCCGCGCGCCCGCGGCGCTCTCCGAACGGCTGCGGCTGGCCGGTCTGCTGCCCGCGCAGGCGCTGCGCAGCTGGTACATCGGCTTCTTCCAGCTGCCGGTGTTGCCGGAGCGGGCGGCGGCCCGAGTGGTCCCGCTGTTGTGGCGGCGCTGGTCACCCGGCTACGACGCCAGCGACGACCTGCGCCACGTCGACGCCGCGATCGGCACCCCCGAGGGCTGGCGCGCGGCACTCGGGCCCTACCGGGCCACGATCCGCAACACCCGGCCCCCGGCGCGCTACGCCGAACTGCACCGGCACTGGCAGTCGCCGCCGCGCCTGCCGACGCTGTATCTGCACGGCCGCGACGACGGCTGCATGACCGCCGACTTCGTGCCCTGGGCCGGCCGGGTGCTCCCACCCGGCAGCGATGCGCAGGTCATCGACCACGCCGGGCATTTCCTGCAGCTTGAGGCCGCCGACCGGGTGGGGGACGCGGTGCTGGCGTTCCTCGGCGCGCGCGGCTGAGCCGGCGTCGTGCCGGCGCACCCGATGGCCGCCGTGGACGCCCAGTTCCATTGGATGGCCGCGAAAATCCCCAGCGACCAGTTCCTGCTCTACGCCTTCGCCGGAGCCCCCGCCCGGTTCGACCGGGCCGTCGAGGACCTTGAGTGGCGGGCCCGCGCCTGCCCGGCGCTGACGGTGCGGGTCGATGACGGTGGCCCGCTGAGCTATCCGCGCTGGGTGCCTGGCACACCGGCGCCCGCGGTGGTGCACGGGCTCGACGACGCCGGCTGGACCGGCTGCCTGGACGCGGTGGCCGCCCTGGCCGACCGCCAGCTGGACGTGCACGACATGCCCTGGCGCCTGCACCTGTTCCCGGAGGTGGAGCTGTCCGGCGCCGGCACCGGGACGGTCGGCGTGCTGCAGATCGCCCACGCGCTGGCCGACGGTGGTCGTGCCTCGGCGTTGGCCGCCTGGCTGTTCGGTCGGCCCGACCAGGTGCCCGACGTGCCGAGCGCCCCGCGCGGGTTTCTGCCCTGGCGGGCGCTGCAGGCCGCCCGCGCCCATCGCCGCCTCGAACACGACATCGCCGCGGGCCGCATCGCCGCCAGATCCGGGTCCCGGCCGTTGCTGAGCACCAACACCCGACCGGACGGCCCGCGCACCCTGCGCACCATCGTCCGGCGCCGCGCCGAGCTGGGCGGGCCGACCGTCACCGTCGCGGTGCTGACCGCGGTGAGCACCGCGCTGGCCGGCTATCTCGACGAGCCGACGGACGCGGCCGGCGCGGAGGTGCCGATGGCCAAACCCGGTCCGCGCCTGGCCAACAACCACTTCCACAACGTCAGCGTCGGGCTGCACCCGCGGCTCGCCCCGCCGCAACGCGCGCAGCGCATCGCCGCCGAACTGGCCGCCGCGCGTCGCCGCGCCGAGCACCCGGCTACCGCCGCCGCCGATCGGGCGTTCGCCACCGTGCCCGCCGCGTTGTTGCGCTGGGGCGTCGGCCGCTTCGACGCGGCCGCCCGCCCGGAGCGGGTCTCGGGCAACACCGTGGTCTCCAGCGTCCATCGGGGCCCGGCCGACCTGCGATTCGGTGACGCCCCGGTGGTTTTGACCGCCGGTTATCCGGCGCTGTCACCGGCGATGGGTCTGACCCACGGCGTGCACGGCATCGGCGACACCGTGGCGATCAGCGTCCATGCCGCCCATTCCGCGCTCGGTGATGTCGACGCCTATCTGCGCCACCTGGACGCGGCGCTGTAGCCGGCTGCCGGCCCGGACCATTACCGTGGCGACCATGAGCACCGACACCGCACTCGACACCGCCCTGTTGCTCCTGCGCCTCCTGCTCGGCTTGACGCTGGCCGCCCACGGGTTGAACAAATTCTTCGGCGGCGGCCGGATTCCCGGCACCGCCAACTGGTTCGAGAGCATCGGGATGAAGCCGGGCCGCTTCCACGCGTTGGCCGCGGCGACCACCGAAACCGCCGCCGGCCTGGGGCTGGCCGCCGGCCTGCTCACCCCGATCCCGGCCGCCGGGTTCGTCGCACTGATGGTGGTGGCCGCCTGGACGGTCCACCGCCCCAACGGATTTTTCATCGTGGGCGGCGGCTGGGAATACACCTTGGTGTTGGCCGGCGCAGCGGTGGCGGTGGCGATGCTCGGCGCCGGGCGCTACAGCCTGGACTGGCTGATCTTCGGCCACAACTGGGCGGCCGGCTGGTGCGGGCTGCTGATCGCGGCGGGACTCGGGCTGGCCGGTGCGCTCGGCCAGCTGGTGCTCTTCTACCGGCCCACGGTCAGCCAGGACGGGTAGCCGGCGAGTACGGCAGCCCACTGCTGGTGTTCTCGTCCACCACGACCGGCCGGCCCAGGTAGGGAAAGGCGCGCTGGGCGCATGCCGGGCGGCTGCAGATCTTGCAGCCGGCTCCGATCGGCACCGCGGTCGACGGATCGTCGAGCGCCACCCCGGTGGAGTAGACCAGTTGATCGGCGTGCGCCAGGTCGCAACCCAGGCCGATCGCGAAACTCTTCTGCTGCCCCAGGTATCCGCGCGGCTCGGGGGTGGTGGTCTTGGCGATCCAGAAATAGGAGCGGCCGTCGGGCATCTGCGCCACCTGGGTGACCAGGCGCCCCGGCTGGGCGAACGCGTCGTGCACCACCCACCGCGGGCAGCTGCCGCCGACCCGGCTGAAATGAAACGCGGTGGCCGACTGCCGCTTCGAGATGTTGCCGGCTTTGTCGGTGCGCACGAAGATGAACGGCACACCGCGCAGCTGCGGACGCTGCAGGGTGGACAGCCGATGGCACACGGTCTCGAACCCCACCTCGAACCGGCGGGCCAACAGATCGATGTCGTAACGCAACTCGGTCGCCGCCCGGTGAAACTCGGTGTAGGGCAGCAGAAACGCCCCGGCGAAGTAATTGGCCAGCCCGATGCGCGCCACACCGCGGGCCTCGGTGCTCAACTGCGCATCCTCGGCCAGGATCGCCGAGATCAGCTCCGCCTGGCTGAGCAGGGCCAGTTGGGTGGCGATCTGGAAGGCGCGCTGCCCGGGCAGCAGCCAGTGGGCGATCCGCAACACCTTGCCGGCCGCATCGAAGTGCCGCTTGGTCTGTTCGCCGAGACCGGTGTCGACGTGGACGACGATGCCGTAGCGCTCGGCCATCAACTCGGCGAGCTGGATATCCAGACCGCCGATGCGCATGCCGTTGTCGCGGAACATCTGCTCGGCGGCGGCATCGAGGTCGGCGATGTAGTTGCTGCGGTCGTAGAAGAAGTCGCGCACCTCCTCGAACGGCATCGGCCCGTCGGGGGCCGGGTCGGCGGCGGCGCGGAACCGGTAGCCCTCCAGTTCGTCGCTGGCATCGCGAAGCCGGCGGTGCATAGTCACCACGGCGCGGCCCAGCTCGGGCATGCGGGCCACCAGCTCCTCGATCTGGCTGCCGGTCGCCGGGTGCTCACCCGCCTCGGCGGTGAACACCTCGGCCAGGTCGGCCGCCAGCCGCGCATCGGTGTCGGGCGAGAAATAGTGGGCGGGCAGATCGAAGCGCTCGGTCAACACCAGCAGCACCGACACCGTCAGCGGACGCTGGTCGTTCTCCAGCTGGTTGACGTAGCTGGCCGACAGATCCAGCGCCCGGGCCATGGCCACCTGGGTGAGCCCGCGCTCCTCGCGCAACCGGCGCAGCCGGGCGCCGGAGAACATCTTCGCCACGGTCGAACCCTACCGCGAGCGACGTTCACAAAATTCGCAAACGGTGCCGGTTGAGGACGCAATAATCCACAGCAACAGGGGGCTTCCGGAAGCGTCAATCGTGCATATGGTGTGAATTATGCAGATTCATTCCGTCCACACCCGCCGCAGCGCCGAGGTGTTCCCCCGTACCGACGAGCTGGCCTGGAAGATCGCCGAAGTGGCCGCCGACCCGGTGGCGGTGGACGCCGACGTCGAGGCGATGGTCGTCAACCGCATCATCGACAACGCCGCGGTGAGCGCCGCGGCGGTGCTGCGCCGCCCGGTGAGCGTCGCCCGCGCGCAGGCCCTGGCCCACCCGGCCAGCCCGGGCGCGGCCGTGTTCGGCGTCGAGGGCGGCTACTCCGCGGAATGGGCGGCGTGGGCCAACGGCGTCGCGGTACGCGAACTGGACTTCCACGACACGTTCCTGGCCGCCGACTACTCCCACCCCGCCGACAACATCCCCGCGCTGGTCGCCGTCGCCCAGCAGTTGGGCTGCTCGGGTGCGGACCTGGTCCGCGGGCTGGCCACCGCGTATGAGATCCAGATCGACCTCACCCGCGGAATCTGCCTGCACCAGCACAAGATCGACCACGTCGCCCACCTCGGGCCGTCGGCCGCCGCCGGCCTGGGCACGATGCTGCGGCTGGACACCGAGACCATCTACCAGGCCATCGGGCAGGCCCTGCACCTGACCACCGCCACCCGCCAGTCCCGCAAGGGTCTGATCTCCAGCTGGAAGGCGTTCGCGCCGGCACACGCCGGCAAGATCGCCATCGAGGCGGTGGACCGGGCGATGCGCGGCGAGGGCTCACCGGCGCCGATCTGGGAGGGCGAGGACGGCGTCATCGCCTGGCTGCTGGCCGGCCCCGAGCACACCTACCAGGTCCCGCTGCCCGGCCCCGACGAACCCAAACGGGCCATCCTCGACAGCTACACCAAGGAACACTCCGCGGAGTACCAGAGCCAGGCGCCCATCGACCTGGCCCGCCGGATGCGCGAGCGCATCGGCGACCTCGACCAGATCGCCGGCATCGTGCTGCACACCAGCCACCACACCCACGTGGTGATCGGCACCGGCTCCAACGACCCGCAGAAGTTCGACCCCGACGCGTCGCGGGAGACCCTCGACCACTCGCTGCCCTACATCTTCGCGGTCGCGCTGCAGGACGGCAGCTGGCACCACCAGCACTCCTACGCCCCGGAGCGGGCCCACCGGCCGGACACCATCGAGCTGTGGCGCAAGATCTCCACCGTCGAAGACCCGGAGTGGACCCGCCGCTACCACTCGGCCGACCCGGCGGAGAAGGCGTTCGGGGCGCGTGCGGAGATCACCCTCAAAAACGGTGACGTGATCAGCGACGAGCTGGCGGTGGCCGACGCCCACCCGCTGGGCGCCCACCCGTTCACCCGCGAGCAGTACATCGCGAAGTTCCACGAGCTGGCCGCCGACGTGGTGGAGCCGTCGGAGCGGGAGCGCTTCGTCGCCGCCGCCGAGCGGGTCTCGGCGCTGGCCGGCGGCGAGCTGGCCGCGCTCAACGTTCACGTCGAACCCCAGGTGCTGGCGACGGCGCCGACCATCCCGGCGGGGATCTTCTGATGGCCGGGCTGCTGGGCGCCGCCGTCGGCCCCGCCGACAAGCGGGCGGCGTTTCGTCGCGCACTCGACTCCGGTCGGCTGCAACGGCTTCCGGGTGCCTTCTCCCCGCTGGTGGCCAAGCTCGTCGCCGAGATCGGCTTCGAGGGCGTCTACGTCTCCGGGGCGGTGCTCTCGGCCGACCTCGGGCTGCCCGACATCGGGTTGACGACGCTCAGCGAGGTCGCCGACCGCGCCGGCCAGATCGCCGCCGCGACCGACCTGCCCACCCTGGTCGACGCGGACACCGGCTTCGGTGAGCCGATGAACGCCGCCCGCACCATCGCGGTGCTCGAGGAGGCCGGCCTGGCCGGCTGCCACCTCGAAGACCAGGTCAACCCGAAGCGGTGCGGCCATCTCGACGGCAAGGCGGTGGTACCGACCGCCGAGATGGTCAAACGGCTGCGTGCCGCGGTCGCCGCGCGCCGCGACCCCGACTTCGTGATCTGTGCGCGCACCGACGCCGCGGGCCTGGAGGGCGTCGACGCCGCGATCGAGCGGGCCCGCGCCTACGCCGACGCCGGCGCCGACATGATCTTCACCGAGGCGCTGGCCGGTCCGTCCGACTTCGAGCGGTTCCGCGCCGCGGTGGATATCCCGTTGCTGGCCAACATGACCGAGTTCGGCAAGTCCGAACTGCTGACCGTCGAGCAGCTGCGCGACCTCGGCTACAACGTGGTCATCTACCCGGTTACCACGTTGCGGCTGGCGATGTTCGCGGTGGAGGAGGGGCTACGCGACATCGACCGGGCCGGCACCCAGGCCGGTCTGCTCGACCGGATGCAGCACCGCAGCAGGCTCTACGAGTTGTTGCGCTACGCCGAATACAACCAGTTCGACGACGAGATCTTCAATTTCACTGTGCGCGAAGGAAACCGATGATCATGACCGCCGATGACGAACCGCAGATCCGCAAGGGCCTGGTCGGGGTCGTGGCCGACACGACCGCGATCTCCAAGGTGGTGGCCGAGACCAACTCGCTGACCTACCGCGGCTACCCGGTGCAGGATCTGGCCGCGCACTGCAGCTTCGAGCAGGTGGCCTACCTGCTGTGGCACGGCGAGCTGCCCACCGACGCCCAGCTGGCCCTGTTCTGTCAGCGGGAACGGGCCAGCCGTCGCGTGGACCGCTCGATGCTGTCGCTGCTGACCAAGCTGCCCGACACCTGCCATCCGATGGACGTGGTGCGCACCGCGATCAGCTACCTGGGCGCCGAAGACCCCGAGGAGGACGACGGCTCGGAGCCGGCCAACTTCGCCAAGGCGCTGCGGATGTTCGCGGTGCTGCCCACCATCGTGGCCATCGACCTGCGCCGCCGGCGCGGACTGGAGCCGATCGCCCCGCACAGCCAGCTCGGGTACGCCGAGAACTTCCTGCACATGTGCTTCGGATCGGTCCCCGACCCGGTGATCGTCGCGGCGTTCGAGCAGTCGATGATCCTCTACGCCGAACACGGCTTCAATGCGTCCACGTTCGCCGCCCGGGTGGTCACCTCCACCCTCTCCGACACCTACAGTGCGGTGACCGCGGCGATCGGAGCGCTCAAGGGATCGCTGCACGGCGGCGCCAACGAGGCCGTCATGCACGACATGCTCGAGATCGGGGAGCCCGCCCGGGCCGCGGCCTGGCTGCGCGGCAAGCTGGACCGCAACGAGAAGGTGATGGGGTTCGGCCACCGGGTCTACAAGCGGGGCGACTCGCGGGTGCCGACGATGAAGCAGGCGCTGACCCGGGTCGCGGCCGCCCGAGACGGCCAGCGCTGGCTGGAGATCTACACCGTCCTGGAGACCGCCATGGCCGAGGCGACCGGGATCAAGCCGAACCTGGACTTCCCGACCGGGCCGGCCTATTACCTGATGGGCTTCGACATCCCGATGTTCACCCCGCTGTTCGTGATGAGCCGGGTGACCGGCTGGACGGCGCACATCATGGAGCAGGCCAGGTCCAACGCCTTGATCCGCCCGCTGAGCGCCTACTCGGGACGCCCGCAGCGCGCCGTCGCGGGTTAGCCCGCGGCGGCCGTCGAGTCGGCCCGCTCGGCCTTGGCGGCCTGGCGGGCCAGCAGGTGCGCGCGCCGCTCCTCGAAGCGCAGCACGTCGCGCTCCAACTGCTCCACGTACTCACCGAGCTCGTTGCGGATCTGGTCCCCGCGCGGCGAGAGGTCGGTGCGCTCGAAGACCTTCCAGGTCCGCAGCACCGGCAGAACCACCTCGTCGAGGTGCTGGCGCAGATCGTAGATGCCGTGCTTGACCATGAGCACACCGTTGCGTCGCCAGTTGGGCATCCCCCGCCCGGGCATGTCGAAGCGCTGCACCACCCGGTTCACCGCGTCGATCGTCTGGTCGGGGGCCAGGTCGAACGCGGAACCGGTCAGGTCGCGGTAGAACACCGCGTGCAGGTTCTCATCCTGGGCGATCCGCCGCAGCATGCGGTCGGCGATCGGGTCGTTGCACACCCGCCCGGTCTGCCGGTGGCTGACCCGGGTGGCCACCTCCTGCAGGGTGACGTAGGCGGACTGGATCAGCACCCCGCCGAAGTCCTCGGGCGCGTGGACCCCGCGGGCCACGTGCGCCATCCGGGTCTTCTCCAGCTCCACCGGGTCGACCCCGCGGGTGACCACCAGGTAGTCGCGCATGGCGATGCTGTGCCGGTTCTCCTCGGCCGTCCAGCGGCCGATCCAGGTGGCCCAGGCGCCGTCGTGGGAGAAGTTCTCCGAGATGTAGCGGTGATAGGAGGGCAGGTTGTCCTCGGTGAGGAGGTTGACCACCATCGCGACCTTGGCGACCTCGGAGAGCTCCGACTGCTCCTCGGACCAGTCGGTGCCGCCGAGCGCGGCGTAGTTGCGTCCCTCGTCCCACGGCACGTAGTCGTGCGGGTTCCATGTCTTGGCGATTGCGAGGTGGCGGTTGACGTATTCGCCGACCACCGGTTCAAGTTCTGTTAGCAGCTCGACTTCGGAGAGTTCCTTGGTCATCGTGCCCCTGCCTGTCAAGTGGGACCCCCATCCCACGATGTGTTTAGGGCCGGGGTCAACGCTACACGGCAGCCCCGTCGGGGTCCCAATCGTCGAAGCGCGGCGGCGTGTTGCCGACGGCCCAATCCGCCCCCAATTTCTAGAACACGTTCTAGTGTAAGGGCATGGGATTTCTCAAGCCAGAGTTGCCGGTGGTCGACTTCCCGACCTGGAGCAAAGGCACCCGCAGCGAGAAGATCCGTCCCATGGCCCGGCACTGGGCGGAAGTCGGTTTCGGCACGCCGCTCGTGCTGCACCTGTTCTACCTGGTCAAGATCGGTCTCTACATCCTGGGTGGCTGGCTCGTCGTCCTGAGCACCGCGGGGATCGACGGCTTCACCGACGTCGGCACCTGGTGGAACGAACCCATCGTGTTCGAAAAGGTCGTGCTCTACACGATGCTGTTCGAGGTGATCGGGCTGGGCTGCGGGTTCGGGCCGCTGAACAACCGGTTCTTCCCGCCGATGGGCTCGATCCTGTACTGGCTGCGCACCGGCACCATCCGGTTGCCGCCGTGGCCCGGGCGCGTCCCGCTGACCCGCGGCACCGCGCGCACCCCCGTCGACGCCGCCGTCTACGGGGCGTTGCTGGTGATGATCGTCTGGGCGCTGTTCTCCGACGGCACCGGACCGATCCCGCAGCTGGGCACGGAGATCGGGGTGCTGCCGGCTTGGCAGATCGTCGCTGTACTTGCGTTGCTGGCGGTGATCGGGCTGCGCGACAAGGTGATCTTCCTGGCCGCTCGCGGTGAGGTCTACGGTCCGCTGGCGCTGGTGTTCCTGTTCGACGGGGCGGACATCATCATCGGCGCGAAGCTGATCTTCCTGGTGATCTGGGTGGGTGCGGCCACCTCGAAGCTGAACCGGCACTTCCCGTTCGTGATCTCGACGATGATGAGCAACAACCCGCTGGTGCGGCCCCGCGCGCTTAAACGGCGCTTCTTCAAGAACTTCCCCGACGATCTGCGCCCGGGCTGGCCGTCGAAGCTGCTGGCCCACATCAGCACCGCCATCGAGATGGCCGTGCCGCTGGTGCTGTTCTTCTCCCACGGCGGCTGGCCGACCGCGATCGCCGCGTTCGTCATGGTCTGCTTCCACCTGGGCATCCTGGCGGCCATCCCGATGGGGGTGCCGCTGGAGTGGAACGTCTTCATGATCTTCGGGGTGCTGGCGATCTTCGTCGCGCACCCCGAGCTCGGGCTCGGTGACCTCAATCACCCGGTGCCGGTGTTGGCGCTGTTCGCGGCGAGCGCGGGCACCGTCGTGCTGGGCAACCTGTTGCCGCGCAAGGTCTCGTTCCTGCCCGGGATGCGCTACTACGCCGGGAACTGGGACACCAGCCTGTGGTGTCTGACCGCCTCCGCCGAGGAGAAGTTGAGCCGCGGCATCGTCGCGATCGCCAGCATGCCCGCCGCACAGCTGGAGCGGTTCTACGGCAGCAAGGAGGCCGCCCAGATCCCGATCTTCATGGGGTATGCGTTCCGCGGCTTCAACACCCACGGCCGCGCGCTGTTCACCCTGGCCCACCGGGCGCTGGCCGATGTCGACGAGGACGACTACACCCTCACCGACGGGGAACGGATCTGCTCGACGGCGGTGGGCTGGAATTTCGGTGACGGCCACATGACCAACGAGCAGCTGATCGCCGCGCTGCAGCAGCGGTGCGGATTCGAACCCGGCGAGGTGCGGGTGGTCATCCTCGACGCCCAGCCCATCCACCGCCAGACCCAGCAGTACCGCCTGGTCGACGCCGCGACCGGCGAGTTCGAGCGTGGCCAGGTGCGGGTGGCCGACATGGTCGACCGTCAGCCCTGGGACGACGATCTGCCGGTGCAGGTGACGGGCTAGCGTTTCGCTCGCCCGCGCGTGCGTCGCCGCGGCCCTCGTCTGGCAACTCGGGGCGCGCCCGCGCCGCGAGACAGAAGATATGCAGGGAAATGTCGAGAAGAGGCCTGCACCATTTCTGTTTCGCGGGTTTCGCGGGCCGACGAGCGGGCCAACGCGGGTGACGACGGGGGTTCGTGGGCCGACGAGCGGGCCAACGCGGGCGACGACGCAGACCCGAAGCCCAGGACCAGCCAGCCCGGGAACCGAGGGTCGACGGGCAAGCCCGCCGACCCTCGATCCGGGACTGCTTACGCGTCCGGGCGGACCTGCTGGGCCGCGGCCACCAGGTTGGTCAGCGACGCGGTGACCTCCTCGGTGCTGCGGGTCTTCAGCCCGCAGTCCGGGTTCACCCACAGCCGCTTGGCGGGCACGGCCGCCAACGCCTCGCGCAGCGAGGTCACCATCTCCTCGGTGCTGGGCACGCGCGGGGAGTGGATGTCGTAGACACCGGGGCCGACACTGTTGGAGAACCCGATCTCGTTGAGGTCTTCGAGCACCTCCATGTGCGAGCGGGCCGCCTCGATCGAGGTGACGTCGGCGTCGAGGTCGGCGATCGCCCCGATCACCTCACCGAACTCCGAGTAGCACAGGTGGGTGTGGATCTGCGTGGAGTCGGCCACCCCGGAGGTGGCCAGCCGGAACGCGCCCACCGCCCACTTGAGGTAGTCCTCCTTCTCCGCGTCGCGCAGCGGCAGCAGCTCCCGCAGCGCCGGCTCGTCGACCTGGATCACCGCGATGCCGGCGTCCTGCAGGTCCACCGTCTCGTCGCGGATCGCCAGCGCCACCTGGTTGGCGGTGTCGGCCAGCGGCTGGTCGTCACGCACGAACGACCAGGCCAGGATGGTCACCGGTCCGGTCAGCATGCCCTTGACCGGCTTGTCGGTCAGCGACTGCGCGTAGCTGATCCACTCCACGGTCATCGGGTTGGGCCGGGCGACGTCGCCGAAGAGGATCGGCGGACGCACACACCGGCTGCCGTAGGACTGCACCCAGCCGTTCTGCGGGGCGAAGAAGCCGTCCAGCTGCTCGGCGAAGTACTGCACCATGTCGTTGCGCTCCGGCTCGCCGTGCACCAGCACGTCCAGCCCGAGCTGCTCCTGCAGCTTGATCACATCGGCGATCTCGGCCTTCATCCGCCGGACGTACTCTTCCTTGTCGATCTTCCCGGAACGCAGCTCGGCGCGGGCGATGCGGATCGCCGAGGTCTGCGGGTAGGAGCCGATCGTCGTGGTCGGCAGCGGCGGCAGGTGCAACCGGGCGTCCTGAGCCTCCCGGCGGGCGGTCGCGTCGCCGCGCTGGTCGCCGTTCGAGGTGATCGAGGCGATGCGGCTGCGGACCTGCTCGTTGCGCAGCCGCGGGTCGGCCGTGCGGGACTTGACCGCCGCGTTGGACGCGGCGATCTGCTCGGCGACCGCCTCCCGGCCGTCGCGCAGCGCCCGCGCCAGCGTCACCACCTCGGTGACCTTCTCCGCGCCGAAGGCCAGCCAGCTGCGCAGGTTGTCGTCGAGGTCGGTCTCCGCCTCCAGCGAGTAGGGCACGTGCAGCGTCGAGCACGACGTGGACACCGCCACCGAGGCGGCCGACCCGCGCAGGGGGTCCAGCCGGCCGAGCGCGGCCTCCAGGTCGGTGCGCCAAATGTTGCGTCCGTCGACCACCCCGGCCACCAGGGTCTTGCCGGCCAGCTCGGAGACGGCGGCGATATCGGCGTTCGCCCCGGCCACCAGGTCGACGCCGATGGCCTCGACCGGGGTGCGGGCCAGAGCGCCCAGCGCGGCGCCGGGGTCGCCGAAGTAGGTGGCGACGAACAGGGCGGGCCGCTTGGTGTCCGCGCCGAGTGCGGTGTAGACCCGCTCGGCCAGGGCCGGCGCGTCGGCGCTGATGTCGGTGACCAGCACCGGCTCGTCGAACTGCACCCACTGGGCGCCGGCCTCGGCGAGCCGGCCGAGCAGGTCGGTGTAAAGCGGGATCAGCTCGTCGATGCGCTCGATCGGGGCGGCGGCGCCCTCGACGGCCTTGCTCAGCAGCAGGAAGGTGATCGGGCCGATGACCACCGGCCGGGCCGGGATGCCCTGCGCCAACGCTTCGTTCAGCTCATCGAGCACCTTGGTGGCGTCCAGGCTGAAGCGGGTGTCCGGGCCGATCTCGGGAACGATGTAGTGGTAGTTGGTGTCGAACCACTTGGTCATCTCCAGCGGCTGGATCGTGTCGGTGCCACGGGCGGCGGCGAAGTACCGGTCCAGGGCGTCGGGGACCTCGGCGACCCGCGGCGGCAGCGCGCCGAGCATCACCGCGGTGTCGAGGACCTGGTCGTAGTAGGAGAACGTGTTGACCGGCACCGAATCCAGCCCGGCCTCGGCGAGCGCAGCCCAGGTGTCGCGGCGCAGGGTGGCGGCGACGGACTCCAGCTCGTCGCGGCTGGTGCGGCCGGCCCAGTAGCCCTCGGTGGCGCGTTTGAGTTCGCGGCGCGGCCCGATTCGGGGCGATCCGGTGATGGTGGCGGTAAACGGTTGAGCGGTCACAGATTCGTCCTTCACTAGCGGGTTTGGTTATCGCCGACGGACGCGCAGCCGACCCGGTGGGGTGCGCACTGCCGGTAAAGCAGTGCAACCGGGACCGCCGGACGCCCATTCCTCGAGGCGACAAGCCCCCGGGCGCGGCGCGCCCGGCACAGCAGGCAGGTCTTCGGACTCGCAGGCGCGCACCCCTCGGTGCACCTACTGGCCGTCGCTTCCCAGTCGCATCGCTGCGACCAGTGCCGATGACGGCGGTCGTTCCTGCATACCGCTGCGGGACAGTCCCGGATTCCCACCGGGTTCCCTCTCGCGAGGCATGCGCTTCGCTCGATGTCGATGCCTGGCGGCGCCGACAAACCGGCTGCGCAACCGAGGTTACCGCCTGGCGCGACGGCGCCGGCCCGGTGGGTTAGCGCCCGGCGATGGCTTCGGCGATGGGCGTGTCGCCGTCGTTGAACTCGATGGTGCGCCGGATCGTGGCCGCCCCGGTGTCGGGGGCCAGCACGGCGGCGATCACCAGTGCCACGTTCTCCCGCGACACCTCACCCTTGCCGTGCTCGGGACCGAGCGCGATCCGCCCGGTCGCCGGTTCCAGCGTCAGCCGGCTCGGCCCCAGCACCGTCCAGTCCAGGCCGCTGGCCCGCAGGTGCGCGTCGGCGGCGGCCTTGGCCTCCGCGTAATGGAAGAACGGTTCCTCCGCCGGCACACCGTGCTCGGGTCCGGCGCCGAAATAGGAGACCATCACGAACCGCTGCACCCCGGCCTGGCCGGCGGCGCCGACGACCCGGATCGCCGCGTCGCGGTCCACCGCGTAGGTGCGCTGGGGGTTGCCGCCGCCGGCGCCGGCGGAGAACACCACCGCGTCGTGCCCGGCGACGAGCTCCGCGAGCGCCTCGGTGTCGAGCTGTTCGATGTCACCGACGACCGGGGCGGCGCCGGTGACCGCCACCTCTTCGGAGTGGTCGGGGTTGCGGAACACCGCGGTCACCTCGTCGCCGCGCTCGACCAGGAGCGGGTGCAGGTGCATGGCCACCTTGCCGTGGCCGCCGAAGACGATGATGCGTGCCATGACCCAACGCTACCGGTGCCCGGCCGGCCGGGGGTCAGTTGAGCTTGCGCATGATGGACCGGGCCAACCCGGTTCCGTAGCCACCGGAGTTGCCGTCGCTGCAGACCAACACGTCGACGATCACCTCGCCGTTGACCCCCAACGCCCGATCGCAGCCGATGGTGCCCTCCATCGGGTTGCGGAACACGATGGTGTTGATCAGGTCGCCTTCGCTGCCCGACGACTTGCCGACTGCGGTGGTCTTCCCGTCGTAACTGGCCCCGTTGGCGTAGCGCGCGGTCACCGGTTTGTAGGTGCAGTTAGACATGTCGCTGTATTGGTCGTTGAAGAACCTTTTCGCCGCGGCGGCATCGGGGAACTTCACCGCGACCTCGATGACACTGGTGGACATGCTGTTGCCGCTCCCGCGGAAGCCCTGCACCGCCATGGCGGTGAAATCGGTGCCGGCGTAGGTCGCGGCGGTCGCGGGGATGAAATTACCGGTGCACTCGGTGGGCGTGACGACGACCTTCGTCAGCGGTTCGGTGCCCGATTCGCCCGGCGCGGGGCTCATCGTCGTCTTCATGCGCTCGTTGATCTGCGTCGGCGACTCCAGGAGTCCGGCCAGATCGCCGCCCGGGGCGGTGGCCGACGGGGTCGACGGGCCGGTCGAGGCCGCCACCGAACTGCTGGGGGCGGCGGCATCGGTGCTCGTCGAGGGGGCGGCGGCGACGCTCGACGGGCTGTCGTCGGCGGCATCGGAACCGGAACCGCGGGTCGCCAGCGCCGCCGCCAAGGCCACCACCAGCACCGCGATCACCACACCGCCGCCGATGAGCAGGCCGGAGCGGTTACCCGACGGCGGAGGTGGCGGCACCGGCGGAGGGCCGCCGGGATAACCGGGCGCCGGCCCGTAGGGGCCGGCCGGCGGGGGCTGCTGGGGTTGCCAGCCGGGGTTGCCGTAGGGCCCGGACGGCGGCCCGTATGGACCCGGTGGGCGGCCGGCGCCGCGGGGGTCGCCCGGGTTCGGCCCGCGAGGAAAACCGGGCGGCGGTCGGTGTGGCGGCACACTCATGTCAGGCAGGCCCCTTTGCAGGCATGGGTCGTGCACCGGTGTTCGGCGCAGCGTGAGCATAACGGTGGTCTCCGGCGGCGGCCGCGCGGCGGATTCGTGGGTCCGGCTGTCGGCGGTGCGGGCGATCCTGAGATGCTGGTCACGATCGTCCCGAAAAGTTCAAAGGAGAACGACATGGCCGAAGCCGTCATCGTCGAGGCGGTGCGCTCACCGATCGGTAAACGCAACGGCGGGCTGTCCGGGGTGCACCCGGCTGACCTGTCCGCGCAGGTGCTCAACGGACTGGTGAACCGCACCGGGATCGACCCGGAGATCGTCGACGACGTCATCTGGGGCTGTGTGATGCAGGCCGGCGAGCAGGCCCTGGACATCGGCCGCACCGCGCTGATCACCGCCGGCTGGCCGGAGAGCGTGCCCGGCGTGACCGTCGACCGGCAGTGCGGCTCCAGCCAGCAGTCGGTGCACTTCGCCGCCGCCGGGGTGGTCGCGGGCCACTACGACGTGGCCGTCGCCGGCGGGGTGGAGTCGATGTCGCGGACCCCGATGGGCTCCTCGCTGGCCAACGGCGGCCGGCCGTACTCGAAGATCTACCTGGACCGCTACGACGGCGTGGTGCCCAACCAGGGCATCGGCGCGGAGATGGTCGCCGAGCAGTGGGGCTTCTCCCGCACCCAGCTCGACGAATTCTCGCTGGCCTCCCACGAGAAGGCCGCCGCGGCACAGGATTCCGGCGCCTTCGACGACGAGATCGTCGCCATCGAGGACGCCGACGGCAACCCGGTCCTCAAAGACGAGGGCATCCGGCGCGGCACCACCATCGAGAAGATGGGGCAACTCAAACCGGCCTTCAAGGAAGACGGCGTCATCCACGCCGGTAACTCCAGCCAGATCTCCGACGGTGCGGCGGCGCTGCTGTTCATGTCGGCGGAGAAGGCCAAGGCGCTCGGCCTCAAACCGCTGGCGCGGGTGCACACCGCGACGCTGGCCGGCTCCAACCCGGTCATCATGCTCACCGGCCCGATCCCGGCCACCCAGAAGGCGCTGAAGCGCTCCGGGCTGTCGGTCGACGACATCGGCGTGTTCGAGGTCAACGAGGCCTTCGCGCCGGTGCCGATGGCCTGGCTGGCCGACATCGGCGCCGACGAGAAGAAGCTCAACCCCAAGGGTGGGGCGATCGCGCTCGGCCACCCGCTCGGCGGGTCCGGTGCCCGGTTGATGACCACGATGCTCTACCACATGCGCGACAACGGAATTCAGTACGGCCTGCAGACCATGTGCGAAGGTGGCGGGCAAGCCAACGCAACGATTTTGGAGCTCCTGTGACCGAAACCTCTGACCAGCCGGCGGCTCTCACCGAGCGGCGCGACAACGTTCTGGTCATCACGATCAACCGGCCGGACGCGCGCAACGCGGTCAACGGTGCGGTCAGCACCGCGGTCGGCGACGCGTTGCAGGCGGCGCAGGACGACCCGGAGGTTCGCGCGGTCGTCCTCACCGGCGCCGGTGACAAGTCGTTCTGCGCCGGAGCGGACCTCAAGGCGATTTCCCGCGGAGAGAACCTGTTCCACGCCGAGCACCCCGAATGGGGTTTCGCCGGCTACGTGCACCACTTCATCGACAAGCCGACCATCGCCGCGGTCAACGGCACCGCCCTGGGCGGCGGGACCGAACTGGCGCTGGCCAGCGACCTGGTGGTCGCCGAGGAGCGCGCCAAGTTCGGGCTGCCGGAGGTCAAGCGCGGCCTGATCGCCGGTGCCGGCGGGGTGTTCCGGATCGTCGACCAGTTGCCGCGCAAGATCGCGCTGGAGCTGCTGTTCACCGGTGAGCCGATCAGCGCCGAGGAGGCGCTGAAGTGGGGGCTGATCAACGACGTCGTCGCCGACGGCACCGTGCTCGACGCGGCGCTGGCGCTGGCCGAGCGGATCACCGTCAACGCCCCGCTGTCGGTGCAGGCCAGCAAGCGGATCGCCTACGGCGCCGACGACGGTGTCATCACCGCCGAGGAGCCGGGCTGGACCCGCACCACCCGCGAGTTCGGCTCACTGCTCAAAACCGAGGACGCCAGGGAGGGCCCGCTGGCGTTCGCGCAGAAGCGCGAACCGGTGTGGAAGGCGCGCTGAGCGGCGCACTTCACCGTCGCGCCGTTTCGCCCCCGGACGCCGTTGCCGTCACTTAAGTTGAGGTGATCGGCGACGGTAAGGGAGGCGCGCGGCATGAGCCAGCCCGGTCTGATCCGCGAGTTCGGTGCGATCATCACCACCAAGGCCGTGCCGCACAACGAGCCACCCGCGTGGCGGCTGCGTCGCCGGATCGTCGTCGCCGTCGTCCTCGTCGGCGGGACGGTGCTGCTGCGCTGCGCGCTGGGCCGCGACCCGGGTGAGCCGGCCTTCTTCTGGATGATGCTCGGGCTGGCCGCGCTGTGGGCCGCCGGGGCGCTGGTCTCCGGGCCACTGCACCTCGGTGTGGTGCGGTTCCGCGGCCGCTACGAGCGGCCGGTGTTCACCGGGACCGGGATCGGGCTGGTGCTGGGCGGCCTGTTCGTGCTCGCGGCCTGGGTCGCGCGTCAACTGCCGGCGCTCGCCGAGCCGACCGCCCGGCTGATGGAGTACGTCAACCACGGCAACCCGCGGTTGATGCTGGCCCTGGTGGTGCTCTCCGCGATCGCCGAGGAGATGTTCTTCCGCGGCGCGGTCTACACCGCACTCGGGCGCTATGCCCCGGTTCTGGTGTCGACGCTGCTGTTCGCCGCGGTGAGCCTGGTGGCGGGCAGCTGGCTGCTGGCCCTGGTCGCGGTGGTCCTCGGGCTGGTGTGCGGGGTGGAGCGGCGCGCCACCAACGGGGTGCTCGCTCCGGTGCTCACCCACCTGGTGTGGGGGTTCATCGTGGCGCTGGCGATCCCGCCGCTGTTCGCCTGAGCGGTCAGGAGTCGCTGAAGCGGGCGGCCCGCTGCTCCTGAAACGCCCGCACGCCCTCGCGGAAGTCGTGGGCGGCCAGCAGCTGCGACTGGCCCACGTACTCGCGGTCGAGCGTGCCGTCCAGCTCGGTGAGGGTGGCTGCGTTGATCGCATGCTTGGTGCGGGCCAGGGCCACCGCCGGACCGGCCATCAGCGCACCGATCACCTTGTCCACCTCGGCGTCGAACTCGTCGGCCGGGTACACCGCGCTCACCAGGCCCTCGGCCAGGGCGTCGGCGGCGGGCAGCCGCTCGGCCAGCAGCGCCATCCGCATCGCCCGGATCCGCCCGATCGCGGCGGCGACCAGTGCGGAGGCGCCGCCGTCGGGCATCAGGCCGATCTTGGTGAACGCCAGCAGGAAGAACGCCTTCTCCGAGGCGAGCACCAGATCACAGGCCAGCGCCAGCGACACCCCGACCCCGGCGGCCGGGCCCTGCACCACCGCGACCACCGGGCGCGGCAGCGCGGTGATCGCGCGCACCGCGCGGTTGGCGGCGACGATGATCTCGGTGGGGACCCCGTCGACGGCGTCCTCGGCGCCGATCCCGGCGCCGGAGCTGAACCCGCGCCCGGTGCCGCCGAGCCGCACCACCTTGACCCGCGGGTCGCTTGCGGCCGACTCCATCGCCGCGGCGATCCCGTCGAGCACCGGCAGGGTCACCGAGTTGAGGCTGTCCGGGCGGTCGATGGTCACCGACAGCACCCCGTCGGCGAGGGCGACGGCGAGTCCGTCGACAGGTGTCAAGTCGTCCACTGGAGTCATGGGCCACACCTTAAGCGGACGGGTTGTCGGGGTCTCAACCGCGGCTGCGATGATGCACAGCACACACCGGATGACGAGGAGGTCGGGGTATGGCGGGTCCACTGGCAGGGTTGCGCGTGATCGAGTTGGCGGGGATCGGGCCGGGCCCGCACGCCGCGATGATCCTCGGTGATCTGGGCGCGGAGGTGGTGCGCGTCGAACGTCCGCCGCGCGGCCCGGCCGGCCCGGCCAAGGACGCCATGCTGCGCAACCGCCGCTCGGTGACCGCCGACCTCAAATCCGCGGAGGGCCGCGATCTGGTGCTGCGGCTGGTCGCCAAGGCCGACGTCCTCATCGAAGGCTTTAGGCCCGGGGTCACCGAGCGGTTGGGGCTGGGCCCGGAGGACTGCGCGAAAGTCAACGAGAAGCTGATCTACGGGCGGATGACCGGCTGGGGGCAGGACGGGCCGCGCGCGCTGCAGGCCGGCCACGACATCAACTACATCTCGCTCAACGGCGTGCTGCACGCGATCGGCCGCAAGGGGGAGCGGCCGGTGCCGCCGCTGAACCTCGCCGGGGACTTCGGCGGCGGGTCGCTGTTCTTGCTGGTGGGGATCCTCGCCGCGCTGTGGGAGCGTCAGCAGTCCGGCAAGGGCCAGGTGATCGACGCCGCGATGGTCGACGGCGCGGCGATGCTCTCGACGATGATGTGGAGCTTCCGCGCCCAGGGCATGTGGACCGACGAGCGCGGCACCAACATGCTCGACACCGGCGCGCCCTACTACGACACCTACACCTGCGCCGACGGGCGCCACGTCGCGGTCGGGGCGATCGAGCCGCAGTTCTACGCCGAGATGCTGGCCAAGCTCGGTCTCAACCCCGACGACCTGCCCGCCCAGAACGACTTCAGCCGCTGGCCGGAGCTGCGGGAGCGGCTCACCGCGGCGTTCGCCGAACACGACCGGGACCACTGGGCGGGCGTCTTCGCCGGCTCCGACGCCTGCGTCACCCCGGTGCTGGCGTTCGGGGAAGTCGAAAGCGACGACCACATCAGCGAGCGGTCGACCTTCTACGACGTCGACGGGCACTTGCAGCCGCGTCCGGCGCCGCGGTTCTCCCGCAGCCAGCCGGACCTGCCGACCGCGCCGCCGGCGCCGGGAGCCGACAACGAGACCGTCCTCGACGATTGGGTATAGTCCAACCAACCAGTAGGTCGGGCCGCGGGGCGGCCGGCAGGAAGGAAGCGCATCAGTGGAGATCAAGGACGCGGTAGCCGTCGTCACCGGCGGTGCGTCAGGCCTGGGCCTGGCGACCACCAAACGCCTGCTCGACGCCGGTGCGCAGGTCGTGGTGATCGACCTGCGCGGCGAAGACACCGTCAAGGAACTCGGTGACCGGGCCCGATTCGTCGAGGCCGACGTCACCGACGCCGAGGCGGTCACCGCGGCCCTCGACACGGCCGAGTCGCTCGGCCCGCTGCGCATCAACGTCAACTGCGCCGGGATCGGCAACGCCATCAAGACCGTCAGCAAGAACGGCGCCTTCCCGCTGGAGGAGTTCACCAAGGTTCTGCAGGTCAACCTGGTCGGGACCTTCAACGTGCTGCGGCTGGCCGCCGAGCGGATCGCCAAGACCGACCCGATCGGCCCGGCCGACAGCCAGGAGCGCGGCGTCATCATCAACACCGCCTCGGTGGCGGCGTTCGACGGCCAGATCGGTCAGGCCGCCTACTCCGCGTCCAAGGGCGGGGTGGTCGGCATGACCCTGCCGATCGCGCGGGATCTGGCCCGCGAGCTGATCCGGGTGTGCACGATCGCGCCGGGGCTGTTCAAGACCCCGCTGCTGGGCTCGCTGCCCGAAGAGGCCCAGAAATCGCTGGGCGCCCAGGTGCCGCACCCGGCCCGCCTCGGCGACCCCGACGAGTACGGCGCGCTCGCCGAGCACATCGTGGTCAACCCGATGCTCAACGGCGAGGTGATCCGCCTGGACGGCGCGATCCGGATGGCCCCCCGGTAGGAAGGACAACAATGAGCCTGACCACGAAGTTCACCGAGACGTTCGGCATCGAACACCCGGTCGTGCAGGGCGGCATGCAGTGGGTCGGCCGCGCCGATCTGGTGGCCGCGGTCGCCAACGCGGGCGGACTGGGCTTCCTGACCGCGCTGACCCAGCCCACCCCGGCGGAGCTGGCCAAGGAGATCGAGCGGACCCGGCAGCTCACCGACAAGCCGTTCGGGGTCAACCTGACCATCCTGCCGACGATCAACCCGCCGCCGTACGACGAGTACCGGCAGGTCATCGTCGACTCCGGCATCAAGATCGTGGAAACCGCCGGCTCCAACCCGGCGCCGCACCTGCCGATGTTCCACGAGCACGGGATCAAGGTGCTGCACAAGTGCACCTCGGTGCGGCACGCGGTCAAGGCGCAGAGCCTGGGCGTGGACGGCATCAGCATCGACGGGTTCGAGTGCGCCGGTCACCCCGGCGAGGACGACATCCCCGGCCTGGTGCTCATCCCGGCGGCCGCCGCCAAGATCGACATCCCGATGATCGCCTCCGGTGGGTTCGCCGACGCCCGCGGCCTGGTGGCCGCACTCGCGCTGGGCGCCGACGGGATCAACATGGGCTCGCGGTTCATGTGCACGGTGGAGTCCTGCATCCACCAGAACGTCAAGGAAGCCATTGTGGCCGGCACCGAGCTGGACACCGAGTTGATCTTCCGGCCGCTGCGCAACACCGCGCGGGTCGCCTCCAACGCGGTGTCGCGGGAGGTCGTCGACATCCTCAACAAGGGTGGCCAGTTCCCCGACGTGCAGGACCTGGTCTCCGGGGTGCGCGGCAAGAAGGTCTTCGACGACGGCGACCTGGACGCGGGCATCTGGTCGGTGGGCACCGCGATGGGCCTGATCAACGACATCCCGACCGTCGAGGAACTGATCTCGCGGATCGTGGCCGAAGCCGAGGACCTCATCACCGGCCGGCTCGGGGACATGGTGGTGGACGACGCCGAGGAGAACGTCGCCTGACGGCGTGATCGGAGGGGCCTGAGGCGTGATCGAGGCGCCTGAGGCATCCGATCTTGGGCGATATCCCTGAAATCGACGCGTCAGCGGGCACAGAGGGCCAAAAATCGGCCTTTTTCGCCGCTGGCGTGTCGATTTCAGGGATGACCAGCCGGGTGCGGGCGGCATGGTCCGGGGCACGGACCCGGACAAACGAAAAACGCCCCGGCGGACCGGGGCGCAGAAAGCAGGCCGAGACGAACCGTGACACACGGCGGGGAGAAGACGGGCGTGACCGCGCTTGCGCGCGGTCACCGGCGTCGCGGGCCAGGTGCGCCCGCGAGCGGGTCGGCTACGCGGCGGGCTGGGTCAGCTCGTCACCAAACTGCTCCGAGGTGTCACCCTCCACGAGCACGTCGCCGTGGTAGAGCGCGTCGAAGTCGACCTTGATGACGTCTGAGCTTGAGTCGTCGATCCACATGCCTTGAACTGTATGGGTCACTATTAAGGAATCATTGAGTCACGATTCGGAAAACCGTGGCAATTCCTACCCTTGAGTAGGGTTCGCCGGTTTCCGCCGGTGAGGCCCCGATCCGGGCCGCCGGGCGGGTGATGCGGCGAACGGCCCGGGCACGGTGCCGGAGGGGAGAAACACCTGGTGTTGCAGCGGATCGCCCGGCTGGCCATCGCCGCGCCGCGGCGCGTCACCGCCGTCGCCGCCCTGCTGATGGTCGCCGCGGCCGTCTTCGGCGTCCCGGTCGCCCAGAACCTGTCGGCGGGCGGGTTCCAGGACCCGCACTCCGAATCGAGTCGGGCGACGGCGCTGCTGACCGAGAAGTTCGGCCAAAGCGACCAGCAACTGCTGATCCTGCTCACCGCACCCGACGGCGTCGAAGCGGCGCCGGCCCGCGGTGTGGGCACCGAGATCGTCGAACACCTGGACCACTCGCCGTGGGTGCTCAGCGTCTCCTCGCCGTGGACCGCGCCGCCGGCCGCGG
The DNA here is from genome assembly GCF_001668625.1 of Mycobacterium sp. 1274756.6. GTDB lineage: Bacteria > Actinomycetota > Actinomycetes > Mycobacteriales > Mycobacteriaceae > Mycobacterium. The sequence goes on along the minus strand of NZ_LZLJ01000093.1, from coordinate 118,554 downwards.
CCGCCGAGCTGATCAGCCGCGACGGCCGGTCCGGGCTCATCGTGGCCAACCTCGACGGCGGTGAGACCCACGCGCAGCGCTACGCCAAAACCCTCGCCGACGAACTGGTGCACGACCGCGACGGGGTGCAGGTGCGCGCGGGCGGGGTGGCGATGCTCTACGCCCAGATCAACGAACAGACCGAGCACGACCTGCTGCGCATGGAAGCCATCGCGATCCCGCTGAGCTTCCTGGTGCTGGTCTGGGTGTTCGGCGGGCTGCTGGCGGCCGCCCTGCCGGTGGCCGTGGGCGCGCTGGCGATCGTGGGCTCGATGTCGGTGCTGCGGCTGATCAGCGCGGTGACCGACGTGTCGATCTTCGCGCTGAACCTGACGATCGCGATGGGCCTGGCCCTGGCGATCGACTACACGCTGCTGATCGTCAGCCGCTACCGCGACGAGATCGCCGCCGGCGTCGAACGCGACCGCGCGGTGCTACGCACCCTGGCCACCGCCGGGCGCACGGTGGTGTTCTCGGCGATCACCGTCGCCCTGTCGATGGCGGCGATGGTGCTGTTCCCGATGTATTTCCTCAAGTCGTTCGCCTACGCCGGCATCGCCGCGGTCGCCTTCGCCGCCACCGCCGCGATCGTGATCACCCCGGCGGTGATCGTGCTGGCCGGGGACCGCCTCGACGCCTTCGATGTGCGGCGGCTGGCGCGCCGGTTGCTGCGCCGACCGCCACCGCGGCCGCGCGCGGTGCAGGAGCAGTTCTGGTATCGCTCGACGAAGTTCGTGATCCGGCGCTGGCTGCCCACCGGCGGCGCCGTGGTGCTGCTGTTGCTGTTTCTCGGGGTGCCGTTTCTCGGGGTGAAGTGGGGTTTCCCCGACGAGCGGGTGCTGCCGCCGACGGCGTCGGCGCACCAGGTCGGCGACGAGTTGCGCACCGGCTTCGAGGACAACTCGGCGACCGCGGTGACGGTGGTGATCCCGGACGCCGACGGCCTCGACCCGGCCGACCTGCAGCGCTACGGCGCCGAGCTGTCGCAGGTGCCCGACGTGACGGCGGTGTCGACCCCGGCAGGCGCATTCGTCGACGGCCGGCCGGCCGGGCCGCCGATCGCACCGACCGGGGTGGCCGACGGGAGCGCGTTTCTCACCGTGACCAGCGCCGCCGAACTGTTCTCCGACGCCTCGGACGACCAGGTGGAGCGGTTGCACGCGGTCCCCGGGCCGGGTGGGCGCACGGTGTTGATGGCCGGGCTGGCCCCCACCAACCGCGACATCGTCGACACCATCATCGCGCGCACCCCGCTGGTGCTCGGCGCGATCGCGGTGGTCACGTTCGTGTTGCTGTTCCTGCTCACCGGCAGCGTGGTGTTGCCGATCAAGGCGCTGATGCTCAACGTGCTGTCGTTGACCGCGGCGTTCGGCGCGCTGGTCTGGATCTTCCAGGACGGCCACCTCGGCGCGCTGGGTACCACCCCGACCGGGACGCTGGTCGTCAGCATCCCGGTGCTGCTGTTCTGCATCGCCTTCGGGTTGTCGATGGACTACGAGGTCTTCTTGATCTCGCGGATCCGGGAGTACTGGCTGGCCTCGGGGCGCACGAGCGCCGACAACGACGAGAGTGTGGCGCTGGGGCTGGCCCGCACCGGCCGGGTGATCACCGCCGCCGCGCTGGTGATGTCGATCTCGTTCGCCGCGCTGATCGCGGCGCAGGTGTCGTTCATGCGCATGTTCGGGGTGGGGCTGACCCTGGCGGTGCTGGCCGACGCCACCTTGGTGCGGATGGTGCTGGTCCCGGCGTTCATGCACGTCCTCGGCCGGTGGAACTGGTGGGCCCCGGCCGCACTGACCCGGCTGCACGACCGGTTCGGCATCAGCGAAGCCGCGGAGGACCGGGTCGAGCCGCCCGAACCGGTGAGGCCTATCGTGGCCGGTGAGGACACCGTCGGGAGGTAACCGTGAGCAACACCGCAACCGTGAACAATCCGCTGTTCGCGCGGCTGTGGACCTACCTGTCCAGCCACGAGACCGAGTGGCTGCACGATCGGCGCCGGGAGAACCTCGCCGGGCTCTCCGGCCGGGTGCTCGAGGTCGGTGCCGGAACCGGCACCAACTTCGCCTTCTACCCCGACACCGTGCAGGAAGTGGTCGCCGTCGAGCCGGAGTCCCGGCTGCGCGAGGCGGCGGTGGCCGCCGCGGCCGACGCGCCGGTGCCGGTCACGGTGGTGGCCGGCACCATCGAAACCGTCGAGACCGGCGAGCCGTTCGACGCGGTCGTCTGCTCACTGGTGCTCTGTTCGGTGCAGGAGCCCGAGGCGGTGCTGCGGCAGCTGCTGTCGCGGCTGCGGCCGGGCGGGGAGCTGCGCTACTTCGAGCACGTGGCCAGCGCCGGGGCGCGCGGCGGGCTGCAACGCGTCGTCGACGCCACGTTCTGGCCGCGCCTGTTCGGCAATTGTCATACCCACCGCGACACCGAACAGGCCATCGTCGCCGCCGGGTTCGTCCCGGAGGACTCCCGGCGCGGCCGGCAGTTCCCGGCCTGGGCGCCGGTGCCGGTCTCGGAGTTCGTCCTCGGTCGCGCGCAGCGGCCGGCGGCCTAGATCAGGTACGGGTCAGTTTCGGCCGAGCAGCTCGGGCAGCCGCTGCAGCAGGGTCGGTAGCGCCGCGCTGGCCGATTCGCGCAACACCGCGCTGGCGCTGCCGGACAGCGGCGTCGGCTCCGGGTTGACCTCCACCACCGCAGCGCCACGCGCCAACGCCAACTCCGGCAGCCCCGCCGCCGGGTAGACGATCGACGAGGTCCCCACCACGACCACCACGTCGGCGGTCTGGGTCGCCTCGACCGCCCGCTGCCACGGCTCGGTGGGTAGCTGCTCGCCGAACCAGACGATGTCGGGGCGGATCAGATCACCGCAGCCGCACAGCGGCGGCTCGACCTCCAGCGCCGGCTCGGCCATCGCGGGAAGTTCACCGCGATAGGGCGCGTCGCAGCCGGCGCAGCGGAACCGGAACAGGCTGCCGTGCAGGTGGTGGACGGTGCTGCTGCCGGCCCGTTCGTGCAGGTCGTCCACGTTCTGGGTGACGACGGTGACCTCAGCGTGGTCCTCCCACGCCGCGACCGCCCGATGCCCGTCGTTGGGGGCGACCTGGCCGACCAGGTGGTGGCGCCACAGATACCAGCCCCAGATCCGCTCGGGGTGCTGCTGCCAGCCCTGGATGCTGGACAACTCGTAGGGGTCGAAGCGGGCCCACAGGCCGTTCTTGTCGTCCCGGAACGTCGGCACCCCGCTCTCCGCGGAGATGCCCGCGCCGCTGAGCACCGCTATTCGCATGACCCCAACCTAGCGAACCGCTGCGATACTGGGCAGATGGAGCTGGCGCGGTGGCTGCGCATCGACCCGTCGGACACGGCACCGCTGTTCGACCAGATCCGGGTCCAGGTCATCGACGGGGTGCGCGACGGAACGCTGCCACCGGGCACCCGGCTGCCGACGGTCCGGGAGTTGGCCGGTGAGCTGCGGTTGGCGGTGAACACCGTGGCGCGGGCCTACCGGGAGCTGGAGGCGGCCGGCATCGTGGAGACCCGCCGCCGGCTGGGCACGTTCGTCGCCCGCACCGACCCCACCGACACGGCGATGGCCGCCGCCGCGGCCGCATACGCCGATGCGGTGCGTCGGGTGGGGTTGGGCCACGCCGAGGCGCGGCGTTACCTCGACGCCGCGTTCGACTCGGCGAAGTCCACCAGCGTCAGCGCCCCGCGCAGCCCGTCCAGCAGCGGCACCGAGTAGCTCATCCCCAGCAGCGTGTTGAACACCGGGCCGCGCCCGCGGGGCAGCCGCAGGTCGTGCACGGTCTGCACCCCGGGCAGCGTCATGAGCAGTTCGGCCAGCGCATGCGCCGGGCGGCTGAACGGCATCGGCGGCACCCGGTAGCGGCGGGAGGGCCGCAGCCCCAGCCCGGAGCGGCTCAACGCCGACAGCCACAGCGGCGCCAGGTCGAACAGCATCTGCGCGCCCGGGAAGCGGCGCGCGCATTCGGCGATCAAGCCCAGCGCCTGCTCGGGCTGCAGGTACATCAACAGCCCTTCGGCGGTGATGAACACGCCCCGGTCGGTGTCGACGTGGTCCATCCAGCTGTAATCCAGCGCGGACTGGGCACGCGCGGTGATCCGCGGGGAGGCCGGCAGCAGCCGGGAGCGCACCTCGACCACTGGCGGCAGGTCCACGGTCAGCCAGCGGAAGCGGGCGTCGGGGATGGCGGCGTCGAGGCGCCAGAAGCTGGTCTGCAACCCTTCGGCCAGCGCGACCACCGTCGCTTCGGGGTGCCGGTCCAGGTAGCGGCGGGTGTGGGTGTCGAAGGCCCGGGCGCGCAACGCCATGTCCTGGCGGGTGCGGCCGAATTTGGCGAAGTCGTAGTCGATGGACTCGACCAGCCGGATCGCCATCGGGTCGTCGAGGATGGCGTCGGGGCGGGCTGCCTCGCGGGCCCGGGAGTTCAGCGTCATCAACGCCGTCTCCGAGACACCGTCGAGCGTGACCGGGTGTTTAGTGGGGCTCATCGATTAGCGACCCTACCCGGCCAGCACCTTGTTCAGCGTCCGCAGATTGCGGGTGGTGGTCGACGCCTTGTAGCGCGCCTTCCCCATCGTCTTGCCGATCGCGCTGTCCAGGGTGGCGGCTTTGGGTACCTGCCAGTAGAGGACACCGTCGCCGCGTGCGATCCGCTCGTCGGGGCTCTCGAGCGCCGCCAGCTCCTCGAGCACGGCCGGGTCGGCGACGAAGGTGACATAGGAGTGAAAGCCGTCGACCTCCGGTGCGAACGGGTAGGCGGCGACGATGTCGGCGACGGTGGCCAGCGGGTAAGCCAACACCCACGCCTCGTAGCCGAACCGGTCGCGCAGCGCCGCTTCGGCGCGCTCCCGCACCGACTGCACCGGCGCCGGCGACTCGGCGACGACGTTGCCGCTGGCCAGCACGGTGCGCACGGCGGTGAACCCGGCGTCGGTGAGCGTCGCGGCGACGTCGGCCATCGCGATCCGGATGCCGCCGACGTTGACGCCGCGCAGGAACAGCGCGTAACACTCGCCGGTCATGACCGGATCGTAGGCCGCGCGGCGACGTAGGATTTCCGGTATGACACGCCAGGTCTTCGACGACAAGCTGTTGGCGGTGATCGGCGGCAATTCACTGGGTGTGCTGGCCACCCTCAAACGGGACGGCCGGCCGCAGTTGTCCAACGTGTCCTACCACTTCGACCCCCGCGAACAGCTCATCCGGGTCTCGGTCACCGAGCCGCGGGCCAAGACCCGCAACCTGCGCCGCGACCCGCGCGCCTCACTGCTGGTGTCCTCCGATGACGGCTGGTCTTACGCGGTTGCCGAGGGCACCGCGCAGCTGACCCCGCCGGCCGCCGCGGCCGACGACGCCACCGTGGCCGGCCTGGTCGAGCTGTACCGCCATATCGCCGGGGAGCACCCCGACTGGGACGAGTACCGCCAGGCCATGGTCACCGACCGGCGGGTGCTGCTGACGCTGCCGATCGAGCATCTCTACGGGGCGCCGCCGGGGCGGTACTGAGCGTCGCGGCGCGGTCCCCGGCGGCCAGCAGCCGGGCGGTGACCAGCGCGGTCAACAGCACCGCCATGCAGTAGAGCCCGTCGTCCTTGAGTCCCCACTTCACCGAGACCAGGGTGGCGGCCCCCGCCACACACAGCAGCGCACCGACCGCCGCGCTGCGTGCGCCCGGCGTGCGCACCGAGCCGCCGTCCCACCCCGGCAGCGGCGTGTTCTCGATCGGCTGCAACGTCACGAACAGGACGGCCACCAGCACCGCCATCACCGCCACCTGCGCCACACTAAGGGCGGTCAGGTGCGGCTCGCCGGGGTAGCGGGCCAACCCCAGGTAGTCGAAGACCAGATGGACGGCGAGCAGCGCGGGCATGTGCCACAGGTAGAGCGTCATCGCGCCGGAGTTGCCGATCGCAGCCAGCCACCACACCCGCGGGCGCTGCGCCCACCGGGTGATCGCCGGGGCGGCGGCGATGGCGAAGCAGCACATCATGATCGCGTGGCCGGCCAACAGCAGCGACGGCGGGGACATGTTGGCCATGCGCTGGCCTTCGATGCCGACCAGGCTCAACTCGTAGGGGCCGGCAACCAGCAACGCCAGGTTGACCGCCAGCATCCCCAGCCCGGCGCGGAAGCCGGTGCGGGCGTCGAGCAGCCGGCGCCGGTAGGCCACCCCCAGCATCCCGGGGATCAGCCACACGCTCATGTTCAGATAGCCCAGCAGCGGCGCGCCCGGCGCGCCGGTGGCGTCGGCGGCGTGCAGCCGCACCGCGTCGACCACCCCGATCAGCAGGTACACCCCGGCCACCCCGGCGGCCAGGCGACCGACGCTGGTGATGCGGTATAGCAGCGGCACCGCGGCGAGCACCAGCATGTAGGCGCCGAGGAACCACAGCAGTTGCACACTGATCCCGGCGATCGGCCGGTAGACGTCGACCGGCAGCAGCAGCCGCAGCGCGGTGAGCGCCGCCGCCCAGAACGCCAGGTAGTAGAAGACCGGCCGGTACAGCCGGGTGGCGCGCCGCAGCAGCCACCCGCCCCAGCTGGCGCCGGGCCGCCAGGACTGCACGCAGGCGGCCGCCCCGGCGAAGAAGAACAGCGGCATGATCTGGAAAACCCAGGTCAACGCCTGAAACACCACCGAGGTGGTGAGCAGGTTGTCCCAGTGGAACACCTGATCGCGGATCACGCTGGTCGCCATGATCGTGTGGCCGGCGACCACCCCGACGAGCGACACGATGCGGATGACGTCGATCGCGCGGTCCCGGTCGGCCGGGGTCTGTGCGGCCACCTCGGCGGGGGAGGGGAATCCCAGTAGCTGTGTCATGCGCCAAACGCTAACGGCGCCGCGGGTAGGTAATTCCCCTTAATTTGGCCCCGGCCGGCGACATTTGGCCCCGGCGCGACCGGCCGGTGGTGTCAGTCGGTGGTGCCGGAGGGCTCGTCGGCTTCGGCCCGGGCTAGCCGGGCCTGGACCGCCGCCCATTCGGCGGCGTTGAGGAAGTAGTTGGCCAACGCCATCGCGGCCGAGGCGTTCTCTTCCGCGTTCTCCGCGGCCCGCTCGGCGTTCTTGCCCTTCAGATCCTGCTGCCACTGCTCGAAGTCGGCCCGCATCGCGGTGACCTGCCGCTCCACCGCGGTCTTGGTCTCCGCCCACCAGCTGCGCGACCCCTCCTGCGCCTGGGTGACCGCGTCGTCGAATTCCTGCTTCTTGCGCTCGAACTCGTCCTCGAGCTCCTGCCGACGGGACTGCAGCGCCGCCTTGCCCTTCTCGGCGGTGTCGGTGAATGAATCCTCGAAACGCTTGACCCGCTCGGCCAGCTCGCTCAACACCTCGGACAGTGGGATCAACGGTGCTCCTTACCTTCGGATACGCCGGAATCCGGCCGATCGGACGCGGCCGGCGGCTGTTGCCGGCGACCCTACCCGAACCGGCGCTGACCTGCGCCGCGTCGCTGATGCGGCCAGCGGGCGGACCGCTCGGGCCGGTGCCGCGGGCGCTACTGCACCGGGCAGGCGTACTGACGAGCCACGTCGAGCAGGCGCTGGTTGGCGCCGGGGCCGATCACGCCCTGCGCGGTCAACTCCCAGCCGATCAGACCGGGAACGCCGCCCTCACAGGCCTGGTGGGCGACCCGCCACGCGGTGTCCGGGTTCAGGTGGAACCCGTTGCGCTCCAGGCCCTGCATGTAGTTGTCGAACTCCGGCGTGCCCTGGTCGGGGATCGCGTTGGCGGCGCCGGCGAAGGCGACGGCGGCGATCACCGCGCCGATCAGAGGTGCGAGCAGCCGTCTCATGGTCATCCTCTTCCGTGTTCGGTTGTCGATGATCAGATTTGCACACCGGACCGACATCGGGGGCGGGGGCCTTACGGTTCGGAGAACCACACGGCGGCGTTTCTTGTGGTTATCACGGAGAACTAGTATCAGTTCTGCGTTTACCCTGAACGAAAGTTAATATTTTCCTCCTGTTCCCGGCATGCGAAACTCCCCGCCTCCCGAGTGGTGCTCGTCTCCTCTGATTGGCCCAGGAGGCGGTTCTTCGATGGTCCAGACCCTTCGAGCAAGCCATCACGAACCTGTTCTGCAACTCGTCAGTAGTCGCTACGAACGTGCTTCGTTGATCTTCATCCCCACCCCGCCGTTCAGCGGCTGGGGCAGAGCGTTCGGTGACCAGACCGTCGCCGAAAGCTTGACCGCATCATCCACCACGCCGAATTCATCGCGCTAAAGGCGCCAGCCACTGGGTCAAACACACCGCGATTGAGTCGCTGCTCTTCGTCAAAGCCGGCCGTCGGGCAGACTCAACCTCGTAATCACACTGCTCACATTTCAGCCGGAGAACTACGCAGCTTTCGGCCGAACCGACGCCCCGACCAGCGGTGTCGGAAACGTCAGCTTGGTATACCGAGTAGACAAACAGCCAATTCGTCACCGACGCCGTATCCCGGCTCTAGCGCGAGGTGGCGGTTATGGTGTTCGCCTCGCGAGCCAGGATGAGGTCCAGCATATCCCCAGCTGAAGAGCTACGCGTGGGTCACGAGTCTGCGGTGCTTGACCTTCGCCACATACCGACGTTACTGTGATAGTTATCATATTGCACTGGCAAGTCAGTATCAAAAAGTTGCAGCGTCATCGCAGGAGGACAACGTGAGATTCGGCACCCTGAGTGAGGCAGACACTCCGGACGGGATGACCCACTACCACCGCTATCACGAGCAGTTGGAGGAGGCGGCGTTCGCCGACTCGCTGGGGTTCGACTTCTGGGGTATCTCGGAACAGCACTTCCTGCCGACAACGAGCACCATCTCCGCCCCCGAGACTTTTTTCGCAGCCGTGGCTGCGCGGACGAGCCGGATCAAGCTGCGGTTCCTGTCGATCGTGATGCTGCCGTTCAATCACCCGGTCCGGGTGGCGGAACGGTTGGCGACCTTGGACATTCTGTCGGATGGTCGAATCGAACTGTGCACAGCCAGGTCGAACAGCCCGTTCACCCTCGACGTCTTCGGCGTCGATCCCAACGACACCCGGGAGCTGTGGCGGGAGGGGACCGAAGCAACGATCCGAGCCCTCGTCGAGGACCCGTTCGAGTTCAACGGCAAGCACTACAAGATCCCGCCGCGTTCGGTCACGCCCAAGTTGTACCGGGACGAGATGTTCCCGGTCATGGTTATCGGAACTAGCCTGGAATCGTGCAAAATTGCCGGTGAGAACGGCCTCGGCGTGGTAACACACGACAGCTGGGGCGGTTGGGGGTATATCGAGAAGTGCGCCGAACTCTACAAGGCCGCGATCGCCGACGCGAAGCCCTTCGCGCCGTATCCGGTGACCAACTCGCTCGCCTATGCTTTCGCGACAGCGAACTGCGACGCCGACGTCGAGCGTGCCTATGAGACCGCACGCCACATCGCCGAGGGGTTCATCGCGCTCGGTAACCGGATGTATGCTCCGCTGGTCAAGGCATCGGACACTTATTCTGCCTTCGCTCAGTTGCAGGATGTTTACGAGAATCGCCACGATCTCGACTACGTCATGGACAAGACACCCACAGTTCTGCTGGGAACGCCAGAGAAATTCATCGAGACCATCGAGCGGCTCGAGGCGCTCGGGTTCGACGAGGTCGCCATGCGCATTGACGGGTACGGGCATGAACAGAACATGCGGAACATCGAAATGATCGGGAAGTACGTGATCCCGCACTTCAAGGCGAAGAAGGCGGTCGTCCCGAGCCAGTACCGCACCGAGCTCGGCGTCGACAACGTACCTCGGTCGTTGATCTGAGCGTTATCGCCGTTCCGTGTTGAGACCAGCGATCGGGTGAAACGAAGACCGTCGACCGACGATGCCGCCCAGGGAGATGCACCCCTTCGAATCGACCACCTGCGGTGCGGTGATCGGGACTCGCTGCGGACATCCTTCCCATTCCGATCCCGGTGCAGCGGGACGGAGGGGACCGAACGTGTCATGTGGCGTTCCGCCAGCACCGTATGGTGTCGAGATGTCCTAGCGGCGGGCCCTTTATCCCCACGTTAACCTGCCGAGTATCTGTCGCGCGGGGTCCCACGCGGTGGTGTCCGAGTAAGGTACCTCCGGGAAGGATTTCTGCAATGACTTCAGAAGCCACGCAACGCAGGAGGCGAGCGGCGCTAGCCGCAGCCACGGACCTGTTCGGACGCAAGGGCTGGCCTGTGGCCACAGCGGATGAGATCGCTCTGGCCGCGGGGATAACGAAACGAACCCTGTACAGCTACTTCGGGACCAAGCAGGGTCTCCTGTACGAGGTGGGGAAGTCGATCATCGATGTTAGCCGGCAACGGTACGAGGAGCTATCGGACATCGATGGGCCACCGGCCGAGATGATGCGCACTGTTGTCGCCGGCTATACGGATTTGATCTTCACCTTTCGCGTCGAGTACGTGGTGTTCCTCGAGGAGATGAAGCATCTAGACGACGCCCAGTTGGTTCACGTTTCGGAGATCAGTGATGAGTGGGTGGCCCTGGTCCGTCGAATCGTGGAGGAAGGGCAGGAATCGGGTGATTTCGATACCGAACTCGATGCGATTGTCGCGACTTTCACGATTCTGGGGATGCTCAACGGGATGGTGTATTGGATCCGCCGGGAGGGCACCACGTGGGCGCGGGCGGATATCGCAGCTCAGATGGCCGAATTGGTGCTCAACGGCCTAACGGTCAACAAGACCCGTTAGCAGCAGGCGGGTGACCTCGCTGTTGAATTCGCTCCGCTTCAGGCGACCACGGGGCCGGTACCAGCGGTACACCGTGGCAAGTGTGTAGAAAATCGCCGTGGCGGCCACGACACTGTCGACGGTGTCGTTGTTGGTCTCGGCCAGAACATCCTCGATCGCGTCGACGAGGATCAGGCAAACGGCGTCCGCGCGGTGTTCAGCCTTTTTTCGGGCGCGCCCGGATAGATACTTCAGGCCCTCCAGCGACGTCGCGAATTCATTGGGGTACTTGGTGGCGAACTGGGTGAACACCGTCACCATGCGGGTCAGCCGCTCGGTGGCGGGAACATCTTCTTCCTGTTGGATCGCGGTCAGCTCCCCCATCAGGTTGTCCATCAGGCGTTGCTGAATCGTCTCCAGGATCGATTGCTTGTTCTTCAAGTGGTAGTAGACGGTGCCCCGGAGTTCCTGAACCGCTTCCGCGATCTCCTCGGTTGTCGTGGCGGCAAAGCTCTTGCGGGCGAAAAGCTCTGCAGCGGTGGTGAGGACGCGATCCCGTAGCGCAGCCGATGCGGCAGAAAGTGCGGAATCGGGTTGTCCCGAAACACTGTGCATGGCCGTCAGCCTAGCCTGCCGCGGGGGAGGCAGGGACCCGGAACACGCTTGAGACCGGGCGAGAACCGCACCAAGCGAACATCGTTGTTTCCGGGCCGGGAGCCGTGACCGGGTCCGGAGGGCAGTGAGGGCAGTCGCGCACCTGACCTCGCTGGCCGAACGACGGCGGGTCCGCCGCGCGGCGGAATGGCAGCGTGGGGTCGCGTGGGTGGACAACCCGTGCTACCGCGAGATCGTCCGTCTGGGACGGCCGCGATGTCGACGGCTTCGGTACCCCACGTAGTCGTTCATCGTCCGGCGGGGTTCCGGCCGATACGAATAGTGAAGGGGACCACAGCGAGGTCGGCCGTCTTGTGTCCAGGTCCGCGCGGAGTGCTCGGCGCGGCCGGTTCGATCGGTCATTGGGCCGCGCAGCCACCACAACCTTCGTTATGTCCACTGGATCATGTTCCGGCACAGTCGGTTAGCGAGTCGAGCCCTACCGATACGGCACAGGCACCGCTCGGCGCGATGCGCGGGGACCAAAATCGAAAAAGAACTTGACTCGGGTGGTCAGCTCATATAGCTTCAACTCCACGGCAGTATACCGGCCCGTCAGTGCACCTCAACCTGGACAAACTGGAGAGCGATCGTGAAATTTGGTTTTTTGGCTGAAGCGGATACCCCAGAGGGTATGACCCATTACCACCGCTACCACGAGCAGTTGGAGGAAGCTGCATTTGCGGATTCGTTGGGGTTCGACTTCTGGGGCATCTCAGAACAGCACTTCCTGCCGACGACCAGTAGCATCTCCGCGCCGGAAGTCTTCTTCGCCGCGCTGGCGGCTCGGACGAGCCGGATCAAACTGAGGTTCCTGTCGATGGTGATGCTTCCGTTCAACCACCCGGTGCGGAATGCCGAGCGGTTGGCGAGCCTGGACATCATCTCGCACGGCCGCGTCGAACTGTGTACGGCCCGGTCTAACAGCCCCTTCACGATTGATGTCTTCGGCATAAACCCCAACGAAACACGTGAAATGTGGCGCGAGGGGACCGAGGCGACCATTCGGGCCCTGACCGAGAATCCGTTCGAATTCAACGGAAAGCACTACCAGATACCGCCACGGACGGTCACCCCCCGGCTCTACAGGGACGAGCTGTTTCCAGTCTCGGTGATCGGCACCAGCTTCGACACGATGACGCTCGCGGGCAGTAGCGGCCTGGGCGTCGTGATGAATGACAACGGCGCGGGCTGGGATTACATCGAGAAATGTGCCCAGGCATATCAAGAGGCGAGCAAAGACGCGAAACCGTTCGCCCCGTACCCCGTCAACAAATCTATGGGATTCGCAATCATCGCGAACTGCGATCCCGACGACGATCGGGCGCGGGATACCGCACGGCACATCGTCGAGGGATTCATCTCTCTGGGCGACCGCATGTACACGCCGTTGGCCAAGGCCTCGGAGAGCTACAAGGACTTGGGCCAGATCCAAGACGTGTACCAAAACCGGTACGACCTCGACTACGTGATGGACAAGACGCCGCTGGTCGTAGTGGGAGAGCCCGACAGATTTATCAAGACCATCGAGCGCCTTCAGGCGCTGGGCTTCAACGAGGTGGTATTCCGCGTCGACGGTTACGGCCACGAGCAGAACATGCGCAGCATCGAGACCCTCGGTAAATATGTGATTCCACACTTCAAGGCTAAAGCGGCGAAGGTCCCGAGCCAGTACCGGACGGAGCTCGGGGTCGAGCAGGTACCCCAGAACCTGCTGTAGGGATTCCTCAACACAGTTTCCAGATCGAAACTCTCTCTGTGAAAGAAGGTATTGTGACCACTTTGAAATTCCACAACCCGGACTTTCTCTATGACTTGCCAGGGTTCGCGTGGGCCGTTGACGACGGCACGACGGTGCGGATCTCCGGTCAGTTCGCGACCGGTTCGGAGATGGTGCTGCTGAAGGAGTCGTTCGAGGATCAGTGCCGGCTGGCGTTCGAGAACCTCAAACGGTGCCTGGAGGAGGTGGGTTGTACCGATCAAGACCTCATCCACCTCGTCATTTACTTCGTCACCGATCCGGATGACTCGAGCGCGGAGGCGTTCAATCAGGATCTGGCTACGATGATCAGTGTCAAACTCGAGGTACTGCCGCAGGCGACCCCGGCAGCCGAACTGATCCCGGTTCCTCGCCTGATCCTGGACAAGCAGCGTTTTGAGGTCTCGGCCGTCGCGCGAAGTTCCCAGAAATGATCGGTTCATGAAGACAGCGGCTGGCGCATTGTACGAACGGTGGAAGACGGCTTGGCGGTCAGTGGACGGCGAGGCCATGAAGAATCTCTGGGATCGCAGCTACCCGGGTCTCATCTATCAGGCGGAGGAGAACGCCGAGGCGCTCGCCGGCTGGGATGAAATCGAAAGATATTGGGATACCGCACCGACTCTGGTCGATCGGGTATCCGGCTTCGAGGACCTGGGTTTCGATGTCAGTGAGGTCGGCGGCGCGGTCATCCTCTTCGGCCGAGTGTCATTCGACATCTTCGCCAAAGGGTTCTCAAAGCCGATCAGCGGTGGCATGCGAATGACCATGGTCTTGCACGTTGTCGACGGTGAGCTCAAATTGATTCATTATCACGAGTCGCGGCAGCTCGACCTGACGGCAGCGTTGAGTTGATCTGTTGGTCGGTCAATCTAATCGTTGTAATTCCTGTCAAATTAGTTCACTCACCGTAATATCGGCTTGGAGGGCCCAATGGCGTTACACCCCGAATCCCAGCGACTGCTCGACGCACTGAAGCAGGCCGGCGTCCATGCCTATGAGGAACAGACGGTTCCTCGGGCAAGGATGTCCGGCCGCGAGGGATTAGTTGCCCTGCAAGGGGAAGCGGTAGAAATGGCCGCCGTGATAAACCGCACGGTGCCCGGACCGGCTGGGGAGATCCCGGTTCGGATCTACAACCCGGGCGGCGGGAGGCCGCTGCCCGTGGTGGTGTACTTCCACGGCGGGGGATGGGTGCTGGGCGATCTCGATGTCCCGGATCGCCCGTTGCGGGTTCTCGCCAAGGCCGCGGAGGCCATCGTGGTCTCCGTCGACTACCGTCTCGCCCCGGAACACCGCTACCCGGCGGCATTCGACGACAGCTACGCGGCGACCGCCTGGGTCGCCGAACATGCGGCGGAGATCGGCGGCATTCCCGGCCAGATCGCAGTGTCCGGCGACAGCGCGGGCGGCAACTTGGCGGCGGCCGTCGCACTGGCGGCTCGGGACCGCGGTGGCCCGGCGATCTCCGCGCAGCTGCTGATCTACCCGATCGTCGATTTCAACTTCGACACGCCGTCGTATCGGGAGAATGCCGAAGGCTACGTGCTCACCAAACCCAACATGATCTGGTTCTGGGCGCACTACCTCGGTGCGCAGGACGTCGGTGACGACCCATATGTGTGCCCGATGCGTGCCCGGTCGTTCGCGGACCTGCCGCCCGCGTACGTCGCCACAGCCGAATACGACCCGCTCCGTGATGAAGGGGAAGCCTACGCGGCCCGGCTGCGGGATGCGGGTGTTGACGTGACGGCGCGCCGATTCGACGGAATGCTGCATGGCTTCTTCTGGGCGATGGCAGCGAACCCGAGTGCGGCCGGCATCGTCGATGACATGGTTGAGGTGCTGCGAGCATCGTGGGCTGAAGGCTGAGGCGGGTGTCGCCCGGGGCTCCGGGATGCTGCGCGTGAGGTCGACGAAAAAGGTCGAGGGGTGGCTTCGGGCGTTCGATGCTGCAACGCTCCCGAAGTGCGGCCACTGGGTAGGCGGGCCCATTGGCTTCCTCTTCATCTCGAATCACAACGAGGTCAGAGTTAGAGCGATGCCACCCGTCGGACGGTACACTGGCGCCGACCGTGAAGGCGACATCCGTCGGAGCTGTCCGTATCGGAGCCCTGTGTGCCGTCCAGATTGGCGGCGATGCGGTGAGTTGGACCGCGTAGCCATCGCCGGTTGGCGGGGGGCCTCCGAAGCGGGAGATCGGTGTTTCGGGGGGCAGCAAACAGCGCCACGAAATGGTGTTCGCCGCGCGCCCGCTGGCAGTTGGTGAGCAAAGCAGCATTGATCCGAGGCGACGGATCCGACGCGGATCATCGATGTGACTTTGCTGCCGGATATTCTCCGGGATAACTTGAGCGCATGTAAGCTGTAAGTACGAGGCTCTCACTGTAGGCATTGCCGACCGCATTCAAAGAACTCGGTTCGGTGCATCCTTGACACCGGTTGGCCGGGAGCGCGAGGTGAATGCGAACCGCCGGAGACCCCATCGAATTGTCGAGTGGAAAGAAAACGCGATGACGACGTCGGAGGCTGTTGAGCGTCGGCGCCGGGCCATGTTGGCCGCAGCGACGGATCTTTTCGGCCGGAAGGGGTGGCCGGTCGCCACAGCGGACGAAGTCGCGCTCCAGGCGGGCGTGACGAAAAGGACACTGTACAGCTATTTCGGTACGAAACAGGGGCTTCTGTACGAGGTTGGTAAGGCCCTCATCGATGTCAGTCGAGAGCGCTTCAACGAATTGGTGGCACTGCGCGGTTCGCCGACTGAACGCATGGCTGCGGTCGTCGTCGGCTATGCGGAGTTGGTCGTCATCTTCCATACCGAGTATTTAGTGTTCCTCGAGGAAATGAAACACCTGGATGATTTTCAGCTGGCTCATGTGACTGAAATCAGCGCAGAGTGGGTCGCTTTAGTCACTGACATCATCGAGGAGGGACAACGGATCGGGGAATTCGCGCGCGGGTATGACGCCGCGATAGTTGCGTTCACCATATTGGGGATGCTTAACGGAATCGTCTACTGGGTCGATATCGAAGAGCGATCGGAGTCGACTGTCAACCGAGCCGATCAGTTGGTCGAATTAATCTTCGAGGGGCTATCGATCATTCCGCGATCGTGAAAGTCAATGTTCGCGATGCCGTAGTCATCGATTAACCGGTCCGCAGAGCTGATCGACTCGCTGTGCCCTGTGCCTACTCAGCGGCGTCTGAAAGCGCTCCTATCAACGATGACCGACGTGACAACGGCTGAAGCGGCGTCCTCGTCGGCAGGGTGGTGACGGGGACGCCGGCTCGCCGGATCTCGGCGGTTCCTCAGTCGGAGGTCATCATCAATACCTTGGTCTCAAGGAATGTCGACAGCCCTTCGACACTGCCCTCCCGGCCCAGCCCGGACTCCTTGTATCCACCGAACGGTTGGACCGTGCACAGGTCCCACATGTTCACGCCGACTTGGCCCGTACGGATGCGGCGCGCGATCTGCTCGGCGAGTGCGTTGTCCTTGGCGAAGACCGCGCCGGATAGGCCGTATTTGGAATCGTTCGCGATCTCGACGGCATGATCGATGCTGTCGAAGGGGATGACGACTAGGACCGGACCAAAGATCTCCTCCTGGGCGATGCGCATGCTGTTGTCAACGTTGGCAAAGACTGTCGGCTCGACGAACCAGCCTCGAGGGATGTCCGGACGTTGACCGCCCACCGCAATTTCGGCGCCTTCCGTCCTACCGATCTCGATGTACTCCTCGATACGGTCACGTTGGCGCTCGGACACCACGGGACCGAACATCGTCGTCGGATCGCTGGGATCACCGACCTTGAACTGGGTGCTTGCGAACTTTAAAGCGGCGATGAGTTCATCCTGCCGTTCGCGCGGGACGAGGATCCGTGTCAGAGCGGCGCACACCTGGCCATTGTGTCCGAACCCCGACTGGATCAACGTCGGAAGTACCTGCTCCAACGGAAGGTCGTCGGCGATGATTGCAGCCGATTTACCGCCCAGTTCGAGCGTGACCGGGCGCACGAGTTCGCCGCAGAGTGCCCCGATGCGCCGGCCTGCAGCGGTACTCCCGGTGAAGGCGACTTTATCGACGCCGTCATGGGTCACCAGGTATTCACCGATCTCACGAGTGGCCGGAAGAACACTGATCACGCCAGGGGGGAAGCCTGCGGCAACGAGGGCATCCGCCAATATCATGATGCTGCCCAAGCCTTCTTCGGCCGGCTTGAGAATGACAGTGCATCCAGCGACCAGCGCGGGTGCGATTTTGTTGACCGCTCCGGCCACGGGGCCGTTCCACGGGATCACCGCGGCCACGACTCCGATCGGTTCCCGGACGATTTTCACTTTGCGGGCCGCGTCCCATTCCCGCACCTCTTCGAAGGGGAATCTTTCGTGGACGGTGATGGCGTCGTTGAGGACGGGCAACGCGAGTTGCTGACCCCACAAGGAGATGGACACGGGCGCACCGACGTCGGCAGTGAACGCGGCGGCCATATCCTCAAGGCGGCTTTCGATCTCCGTACACAATCGGACCAGGTACTCGGCACGTTCGGCAGGAGTCATCGATGGCCACGGTCCCTCGTCGAAAGCTATCCGCGCCTCGGCGACCGCTGCGTCGATATCTTCGCGCTCCGCTGCCGCGACCCGGGCAATGACCTGTTCCGTGGTCGGGGAGATGACATCAATCTTCGTGTCACTCGACGGTGTCCGCCACTCACCCCCGATCAATAGACGGTCATAGTTTCGGACCGATCCATGCGTGGCGTTCGATGTCAATTTCTCTCCTCGTTGCTCGGTTTGGTGACCCCGGGACTTGTTGGTATTCGGGTACGACTGATGATTCGGACGTCGACCACGCCGGAACGGCCTGCGGGAGGGTTTGGACGGCGTCGCGAAGGGGCACGGGTGCGCTCGGGTGAGGATCGGCCTCGTGCCGGTGGATGCTGCTGATGGTCCGTCCGTACGCGGGGTGGAGAATCCGCGGCGGCACCCCCCTCAAGAAGACAACTGTAAAAATACTGTCGAGCCAGGTTACTTCCTGCTCGATGGCGTATCGACGCCGGCGTACGGTGCATCACGATGGCGTACGGTGCATCACGATGGGTCGTCGGATGCCTTGGCTGCGACCTTGGCTGCGT
The DNA here is from genome assembly GCF_001668625.1 of Mycobacterium sp. 1274756.6. GTDB lineage: Bacteria > Actinomycetota > Actinomycetes > Mycobacteriales > Mycobacteriaceae > Mycobacterium. Next base: position 100,267 of record NZ_LZLJ01000093.1, on the reverse strand, counting down.
GATCGATGAGGGATTTGACCGTGTTCCGGTGCATCGGTGCGAGCAGACCCCAAATGGTGCGACCGATCGAGCCGTCGAAGCGGATAAGGGTCGATATTCTGATGTCACCGTCCTTCGCAGAGAAGATGATCCTCGGGGTCCAGCGCTTCATGTCGAATCCGAGCACGACATGTTCGGGTTGATTCTCGACGATCCGTAGGCCGGCGATCTCGGCACCGGTGGCCGCGTCGGAGCGGGCGCGGAAGGGGGCGAGCGCCATGAACGCCAGTTTCAGGCTCGCCGGCGGGTCGGTTTCGAAGCAGAGTCGGGCCCACTGTTCGGCGGTCCGTGTATCGGGTGCCGCTGTGGCGAAAGAGTCCGAGTAGTCCACCCGATCCAGCAGGTTCATCGTCGCGACGTCGGTGGACAGCGGTACTCGGGTAGCCATGTGCATCTCCTCGGGGTGGTGGGTACTGGGGGCGGTATGCGACGGCGTCCCGTCAAGTGTTGCCGCATCTCTCCGCCCTTCCGGCGAAAGATGGGGCACGTCGGTCCGCTCCGGTTCGGCGGACATCGCGTCGCTGTATGACAGACATTGAGATCAATGTACACTGGCTCGCAGGTATACCAAAGCCTTTGTCATACAAACCTCGTGAGTAGCGGGTCGCGGCCTCGGCAGCGGTCAGTCAGCGGGACTCATGTGTCGCCCGGTCGGCACGCCACATCTCGGTTGACCAGTACGGAATCTTTTGACATAGCGCGGGATAGCCCCCGCAGCCAAGTAGCGGTAAACGAGGAGGTTGGACGCACAATGATCGGTGTGTACGCGAAGGCGTTCTCCGTTGAGAACCCACTCTCGGGACTGGTGGTCGGTGAGTGCCAAGATCCTGAACCGCCGGAAGGGTGGACGGTGGTTGAGGTTCGCGCGGCGGCGCTGAACCATCATGATCTGTGGGCCCTGCGGGGGGTAACAATCCTTCCTGACCAGCTTCCGATGATCTTGGGAACTGATGCCGCCGGAATCGATGAGGACGGCAATGAAGTCGTCATCCATCCGGTGGTGACCAACGACGACTGGCGTGGCGACGAAACTCTCGATCCCGCCGGTACCTTGTTGTCGGACATGCACCAGGGAACGTTGGCGGAACGGGTGATGGTCCCGCGACGGAATTTGATTCCGAAGCCGGCCGGTTTATCGTTCGAGCAGGCGGCGACGTTACCATCGGCTTGGTTGACCGCCTACCGCATGCTGTTCACCAAGGCCGACGTGCGGCCCGGGCAGACGGTTCTTGTGCAGGGGGCAGGCGGAGGGGTATCGAGCGCGGCGATCATGTTGGGGCGCGCTGCGGGATTGCGGGTATGGGTGACGTCGCGGTCGGGTGTCAAGCGGGAATGGGCACTACAGATGGGCGCGGATGCGGCCTTCGAGTCGGGGGCCCGATTGCCGGAGAAGGTCGACGTGGTGATCGAGACGGTCGGTACGGCGACTTGGGGCCACTCAATGAATTGTCTGCGCCCGGGCGGGACGCTCGTCGTCGCCGGTGGTACATCGGGATTCGATGTCGACACAGACCTGAAGCGGTTGGTGACGTCGCAATTCAACGTGGTCGGATCGATGGTTGGTACCGTTGAGGAGCTCGCGAAGCTGCTCCGGTTCGTCGAGGTCAGCGGAATCGAACCGGCCATCGACCGAGTGTTGCCGCTCACCGATGCGCACGCGGGATTTCAGGCGATGGCCGATAGCGATCAGTTCGGCAAAATCGTCCTCGTGCCATGAACCGGGTGTAAGGACGGTGCGGAGAGGCGTCCGAGGTTCGCCCGGCAACCGGTTGTGGGGTCGCGACGGGGCCCAAGTGGTACGGCAATCGTAACTCTTCGGCCAGGATCCCGTTGTAGCGCTCCACTTTGCGGCTGTGCCGCGGGGGTATGGGGTGATCCGCCGGTGGCGTGTGCCGCGTAGCACGGTGGCGAAATATTTGAACCGGTAGGCACATGTTTGGGTGTCGGTGATGATCCTATGGATGTGGGTGATGCCGTGGGCGGCCAAGAACACCCACGCTCGATGGGCAAACCGCATCGCGGTGCGCGCGGCCTCGTCGCGCAGCGTCTCGATGTAAGCCGGCGGGGAGAACATGTCTACCGCCGAGTCCAGGTAGACATATGGGCGGCGGGCGCGGGCGGTCTTGGCCCAGTCGATGACCCTGGCTCGGGCGGAGCCGCGGCCGCGGGTACGTCAGCCACCGCCATCGGGCATCCGGCCGACCTTTTTTGACACTGACGTAGACCATGTGGCCTGGCCACCGGGCCACGGTGCGCACCGAGATGGTGCTGCCGTGGGCGGCGGCCTACTCGTGCGCGTTGCGTCGAGCTGACCATTGGGGTTCGCCGGAGCGTGCCGAACCGAATGACACCTGCATGCCTGTGGCCACCGGTTGGCGGGACGCTCGATCGGTCGTGCAGGCCAAGCTCGCCATGGCGGCGATAGCGGTAAATCTACTTGCTCGCACAGGCCCTCAAGATGCTCATCTGCGCAGCGCGTCATAAAGATCCGACGGTGCACGCAGCGCTTGGCGATTCGGCCATGGCCCTCAACAGACCGCGGTATGACGGTGGGCCATGGACGGCCCTTCCTTGAGGCAGACGAGTGGTTTGGCGATTACTAATCTTGCCGCTGGAGTCTCGTCCTTCCTCGTCAAACCCGCACCGCGGTGCCTACGACGTCATGCCCCGCAACAGCTGGTTGCAGACCTGAAGGCAATGTGTTGACAGTCACAATGACGTAGCTATACTGACGTGACAGTATTCCTGGCTTGGGATGGTCAGTCGTGAGCCGCAACATGTTTCGCTGTTCTGCCTCAGCGGGGATCGGAGGTGACGTGCCGTTGTCGGCATCGCGTTGGACCTGCGGTACGCCCGTGTGGCCTGTGAGCGTGCATTGGTGCGGAGTGCCCAGCGTCGAACCGGCGGTAACCCGTGCGTTCGGTGCTGACGGCGACAGGGGCGAGGTATGACGCTAGCTCGGCCGCTGTTGAGGCCTGTCGGAGGAGTCGGCGGCGCCTTCGCAATGTCACTGGACATGATCGTCCAACTGGTGAGTACGCGATTTGCCTTCCGGGAATTCATAGAACAGTCCTGGTTCGTGGCGCGGGTGTCGGCCGTTCCGGCGATCTTGCTGACGATCCCATACAACGTGTTCATCCAGTTCGTCTTCAGCGTTGTGCTCTCGGAAATGGGCGCTGCGGACTTCACCGGCGCTGGAGCGGCATTGGCCATCGTCACCCAGACGGGGCCCTACATCACCGTGTTGATCGTCGCAGGGGCCGCGGCGACGGCGATGAGCGCTGACCTGGGCTCCCGAACGATTCGCGAGGAGATCGATGCGATGCGAACGATGGGAATCAATCCGATCCAACGCTTGGTGGTACCGCGAGTCGCGGCGATCACATTCAACGCCATACTGCTGAACGCTGTCGTCATCATCTTCGGGCTGATCGGTGCGTACATGTTCTCGGTCTATCTGACCAATGTCACGCCCGGTGCGTTCGCCGAGAGCCTCACCTTCCTAATTGGCTACCCCGACGTGATCGTCGCCTTCCTCAAAGCAACGCTATTCGGAATGGCTGCGGGAGTCATCGCGTGCTACAAGGGGATCACCGTCTCCGGAGGACCCCAAGGTGTCGGTAATGCGGTGAACCAGACCGTCGTTTACGCGCTACTTTGCCTGGTCGTGATCAACACCGTGGTTACGAGTGTCGCCGCGCCGATGACGGTGTCATGAGCGCCCGGCTAATCATCCCAACGCGATTTCCGCGGCTGAATCGCAGGGCGGACACGGTGGTCAGCGGTTGGAACAGGGTGGGCGAGCAAGTCGGTTTCTCCGTCAATACCATTCGTTTCATCCCGGAGGCATTGCTTAAACACCGAGTGGAGGTGCTGCGGCTCATCGCGCAGATGAGCTTTGGGGTCGCCGAACTCGCCCTGCTGGGCGGAACCGTGGTGATCATCGGGTTCATCACCAGCAACGTCGGCAGCATTGTTGGCACGATGAGCTACACCCAATTGGGCAGCATCGGTATCGAAGCGTTGACCGGATTCCTGTCCGCGTACATCAATCCGCGTCTCGTCGCGGGTTTGATCACCTCGGTCGGCCTGGTGATCACAATCGGCGCCGGTGCGACCGCGCAACTCGGTGCCATGCGCATCAATGAGGAGATCGATGCGCTCGATGTGATGGGAATTAGGACGGTCACTTATCTGGCTTCGACCCGAGTGTTGGCGGGAGCGATAATCACCGGTCCGCTTTTCTGTGCGGCGTTGCTGGCGGCAATCATCGTGAATGAACTAACCGTGCGCTTATCCTTCGACCAGTCCCGCGGTGTCTATAACCATTATTTCAACAGCTTTCTCAATCCCACCGATATCATTTGGGCTTTCGTTCAGGTGATGATCTCCGGGGTGATCATCATGTTGATCCACACCTATTACGGCTTCACGGCAGGTGGCGGGCCGGCGGGTGTGGGCAGGGCCACGGGCCGAGCGGTCCGTGCGTCGCTGATCGTGGCGACAACCGTGGCGATGATGGCGGGGCTGATGTTGTACGGCCGGTCCGGTGACTTCAACTTCGCGGGATGATGACATGACACGAGTGGAACGAGTGGCCGGCCTGCGGCCAGCGTTATGGACGGCCGTCCTAGTTGTCGTCACCGTTGGTGCCGTTCTGCTGACCCTGCTGGTGTTCAACCGGGACCTACAACCGTATGCGAACGTCCTCCTTGCATCGGAACGCGCGGGCCTGATGATGGAACCCCACGCCAAGGTCAAATATCGTGGTGTTCAGGTCGGGCGGGTCGCCTCGATTCAGCCGAAGGATTCGGTGGAACTTCGGTTGGAGTTGTACCCCGCACAACTCAAGTACATCCCTGAGAATGTCGAGGCCGAGATCGCCGTCTCCACGGCGTTCGGTGCAAAATTCGTGGAGTTGCTGCCACCGGAGGACCCAGCCGGAGGGAATCTCCGGTCCGGCATGGTGCTGCACGCCCGGAATGTGACCACAGAAGTCAATACCGTCTTCGAGAATTTGGTCGATGTTCTCAACCAGATCGACACCGCCAAACTGAATGCGGTGCTCACAGCGCTCTCGGAGGGTTTTCGCGGTACCGGCGAACAGATCGGCGAGGCCATTACCGGCCTCGATGAGGTTCTCCGGGAGCTGAATCCGCGAAATGAGACGATTCGGTCGAATTACCGGGCGATCGCGGAGGTCGCCGACATCTACAGCGGTGCCGCCGGCGATGTGATCGAGGTGCTTGATGCTGCGACTGCCACCAGCACGACGATTACCGAACACGCGTCGGATCTGGAGATATTGCTTTTGAACGTAATCGGTGTGTCCACGAGCGGAGTGAATCTCATCGGACCGCATCGGGAGAACCTGGTTGACGGCATCAACGTTTTGGAGTCAACGACGCGCCTGCTCATGAAGTACCAGCCGTCGATCACCTGCACGATCGTCGGGGGCAAGGTGGTTCTAGACAGCGGGCTCACCGAGGTGCTGGGGGGGAACGGCAGGACGGCGATTCTGGATGCGGGCATTTTGCTCGGCGACGAACCCTACAAATACCCCGAGCACCTGCCGATCAACGGGATCAAGGGCGGCCCCGGCGGAACGCCGAGTTGTGGATCGCTGCCAGATGTTTCGGAGAACTGGCCGGTCCGTTACCTGGTGACCGACTCCGGGTGGGGCAGGGGGCTGGATGTCCGGCCGAATCCGGGTATCGGGTTCCCCGGCTACGCGAATTACTTCCCGACGACCCGCGGGCAGGCCGAACCGCCGAGCATCCGATATCCCGGCGGTCCGGCGCCGGGACCCGTTCCCTATCCCGGAGCACCGCCGTACGGGGCGCAGTTGTACGCACCGGACGGAACGCCGTTGTACCCGGGGTTGCCGCCCGCGCCGCCGCCCGGCCGGCTACGGGAACCCGGGCCTCCGCCAGCGGGGTCAGAGCCGTTTGTGCCTGCATATCCGGGCACGGAGCCGACGAGCGTACCTCCCGCGGGCTGATCAGGACGGCAACGAACGTAACCCCGGACCAACCAGAACTACGGCCACGATCAGGAAGGCAAAATGGGAGAAAGTTTCTCGCGTACGCTCTGGCGTTTCGGGATCTACGCCGCCGTATGCCTCTCTCTGGTGGCGTTGGTCTTCATGGTCTTCGGTAACATCCGGTTCGAGAAGTCGAAGACGTACGCAGCCGATTTCATCAACGGCTCTGGTCTCACCGGCGGGGACTTCGTCCGGATAGCGGGGGTCGAGGTCGGAAAAATCCAGGATGTGTCGGTGCAACCCGATGCGACAGTGCGGGTGGCGTTCTCCGTGGATGACTCAGTGGTGTTGACCGAGGGGACCCGCGCGGTCATCCGTTACGACGATCTGATCGGAGGACGTTACATGGTCCTGGAGGAAGGAGTCGGTAGTGTTTCCCGCCTGCGTGCGGGCGACACCATCCCGCTCAGCAGGACTCAATCCGCGTTGGACCTCGATGCGTTGATCGGGGGGTTTCAACCACTGTTTCGCGCCCTTGACCCGGATCAGATCAATACGTTGAGCAGCGCCCTGATCACGGCATTCCAGGGTCAGGGTGGCGCGATCAGCTCCGTCCTGGCACAAACCGCTTCGCTGACCGACACCTTGGCCGACCGGGACCACCTGATCGGTGAGTTCGTGACGAACCTGAACGTCTTGCTCGCATCGATGGGCGACCAGGGGGATCAACTTGCGACGACGGTGGACTCACTCTCCGATCTGGTGGAGGGGCTGGAGGCCAGGAAACAGGACATCTCGAACGGAGTCGCCTACGCCGATGCGGCGGCGAGTTCGATTGCGAGTCTGTTGGCTGATATCCGAGAACCCGTCAAGAAGGTCGTCCATGAGACCGATCGGACCGCTGCGCTGGTCCTCGCCGAACACGAATACTTCGATGACCTGCTCAACACCCTGCCCGACGCGTACCGGATCCTGGGGAGGCAAGGGCTCTACGGCGGTTACTTCAGCTTCTATCTCTGCGATGCGGTACTGAAGATGAACGGTAAGGGTGGGCAGCCCGTGTATGTCAAAGTGGCGGGCCAGGACACGGGCAGGTGTGCGCCGCGATGAAACCGTTCGGTGAACGCAATCCGGTGGCCATCGGTCTCATCGGTATCGGCGTCACATTTTTACTCATCGCCCTGGCGTTGAACTACAACCGGTTGCCGTTCTCGACTACGGGGCGGTCGTACAGTGCCTACTTCGACGGTGCGGGTGGATTGGCTCCGGGCAATCCTGTGCAGGTGTCGGGCGCCCGGGTCGGCCGGGTCTCCTCGGTAGATCTCGACGGTGCGCGGGTTCTGGTTAGGTTCAAGGTCAACGGTGATGTCGTTCTCGGCGACCGCACAGAGGCAGCGGTCAAGACGAAGAGCCTTCTGGGAGCGAAACTCCTGGAGTTGACGCCGCGCGGAACGGATCCCCTCACCGAACCGATCCCGGTAGACCGAACCACGCCGGCCTATCACCTTCCCGACGCGTTGGGAGATTTGAGCACGACCGTCCGAGGTCTGGATACCGATCAGTTATCCGAGGCGTTGACGGTTCTGGCACAGGAATTCGCCGAGACACCCGCTGATATCAGGATGGCGGTCAAAGGTCTGACACGGTTGTCGCAGACCCTAAACGACCGTGATGCCCAGTTGAGGAACCTGCTACGCAACGCGAACAAGGTCAGCACCGTGATCGCGGACCGCAGCGATGCGGTAGTCAACCTGGTGCTGAACACGAATTCGCTTCTCGGGCAGCTGGTAACGGAGAGCCAAGCACTTGATGCGATTGCCGGAAACCTGTCTGCGGCGGCGAAACAGTTGAAGGCGTTTATCAGCGACAACCGGGAGACACTCCGCCCGGCATTGGACAAACTCAACGGGGTGTTGCAGATCATCGACAACCGCAAGGAGCAGATCCAGGAATCGATCCCGCTACTCAATAAATATGTCATGTCGTTGGGCGAATCCCTGGCGGCGGGGCCATTTTTCGTGGCGTACATCAGCAACCTTCTGCCGGGACAGTTCGTCCAGCCGTTCATCGACGCCGCGTTCGCCGACCTGGGGTTGGATCCGGCAACCAAGTTGCCGTCGGAACTGACTGATCCACAGGATGGGCAGGCAGGCACCCCGCCACTTCCGGTGCCCTTTCCGCGCACCGGTCAGGGAGGGGAGCCTCGCCAGAATATCCCGGAGGCCATATCCGGGAATCCCGGCGACCGGGAATGCGGGCCACCGGGCCTTGCGCTGCCGGGGCCCGGGTGTTATCCGCTGCGTGAGGACCCCCCTGCGCCGTCGCCGGGCGGTCCGCCTCCGGGGCCACCGGCTCCGATCGACGAGGGATTGGCCCAGTCGGACGACTCGACCACCGAATCGGCGGGGCCGGCTCCGAATGATGGGGAGAACTGATGAATAAACGAGGTGTACGCCGCGGGATCGGAATCCTCCTGACGCTTGTCCTCATCGGTGGCGCCGTGGCCACGCAGAGTATTGCCCGAAGCGGCCGGACTTATGTGACCGCCTACTTCGATAACGCCAACGGTATCTATCCGGGGGACAATGTCGTCATCCTTGGCGTGCCGGTCGGCAAGATCGAGCAGATCGACCCGGAGCCGAGTCGTGTCAAAATAACGTTCTGGTACGACGACAGATATCTGGTTCCCGATGACGCCAACGCGGTCATCCTCTCGCCGTCGCTGGTTACGGTCCGGGTGCTCGAGTTGACACCCGCCTACACGGGCGGGCACGCCATGGCGGAGGGATCGGTGATCCCCCTGGAACGTACGGCGGTTCCGGTGGAGTGGGACGATCTGCGTCAGCAGTTGGAGAAACTGACGGACACCCTGCAGCCCACTGAGGCCGGCGGGGTCAGCTCGGCGGGAGCGCTGGTGAGCACCGCGGCGGATAATCTGCGCGGGCAGGGTCAGGAAATGCGAGCAATGGTGTTGCAGCTCTCGCAGGCTGTCTCCGCGCTCGGTGACCATAGCGGCGACATCTTCCACACCTTCAAAAACTTGGCGGCGCTGGTCGCTGCGCTGCGTGATAACAGCAGCGCCCTAGGAGAATTGAACGATAATCTCGCGACCGTCACGACCCAACTCGCCAACGACCCTGACGAGGTTGGGCAAGCCCTCCGTGACCTCAACGCCGTCGTGGGTGACGTCACCGCCTTCGTCGCCGACAACCGGGATGCACTCGGGACGACGTCCGAGAAGCTGGCATCAGTTTCGCAGGCGGTGGCTGAGTCTCTCGATGACATCAAGCAGACGCTGCACATAGCGCCGACAGCCCTCCAGAATTTCGTCAACATCTATGAGCCTGCCCACGGTTCACTCAGTGGTGTTCTCGCTACCAGCAATTTCGCCAACCCGGTTCAATTCCTGTGCTCGGCGGTGCAAGCCGCATCACGGCTCAATGCGGAACAGTCGGCCAAACTGTGCGTTCAATATCTGGCGCCGATCGTCAAGAACCGCCAGTACAACTATTTCCCCCTTGGCGAGAACCTGTTCGTCGGCGCCACCGCTCGGCCTAACGAGATCACCTACAGTGAGGACTGGCTTCGGCCGGATTACATACCGCCCGGGCCAGAATACCCCGTGCCCACGGATAGCTTTCGAACCGTTGATCCACCGCCCGACGGGCCGCTGCCGCCGGCGAATACGATCTACGACTACTTCGGCAATCACGTGGCACCGGATCACGGGGATGCCCCCTACGTTCCCGCGAAGCCGCCCAATCCCTTGCCGGTCGATCCCGCTACCGGGCTACCGGGAATGATGCTGCCCCCGGAGGACGGCGAATGATCACCTTGATGTGGTGCGCGGCGCGCGGTACGCGTACCGGTGTAGTTCTCGTGTTGGGCGCCATGGTGGTGATGCTGTCGGGATGCGGCGCGCTAAGCGAATTTCGAGGTGCCAACTCATTTCCTTTACCAGGAACGCAAGGAGGCGGCCCGGGCGCCTATACCGTGCAGATCCAGATGAAGGATGTACAGAACCTCAAACAGAACTCACGGGTACGGGTCGATGACGTCACGGTTGGAAACGTCACGAAGATTGAACGGCAGGGATGGCAGGCTTTGGTAACGGTGAGCCTCAACGGTGATGTGCGCCTGCCGGAGAACGCAACGGCGACACTCGGCCAGACAAGCCTCCTGGGGTCATTGCACCTCGAACTCGCGCCGCCGGCCGGCTCTCCGGCCAGGGGCAAGCTCCACGATGGATCGTTGATTCCCTTGGAGTCGACCGGCGGTTATCCGTCGACCGAACAGACACTGGGAGCCCTGTCGCTCATCCTCAACGGCGGAGGAATCGGTCAGCTACACGACATCACCGAAGCGCTGAGCTCCGCGTACGGTGGGCGCGGTGAAGAATTGCGGAGTTTGATCACGCAACTGGACGTATTCACCGGTTACCTCGACGAGCAGAAGGACGACATCATCGTCGCGGTGGATAAGTTGGACAGTCTTTTCGGCCAATTCGCCGAGCAGAAGCCGATCCTGGACAAGGCGTTGGAGACAATCCCCGCTGCCCTGACGGTGCTGAGGGACCAACGGGAGAACCTATCCGACGCGCTGGACCAGCTCGGTAAATTCGATGCGCTGGTTGTCGATTCGGTGAATAAGACCAGGGAGAACCTCGTGAAAGAACTCCAGGATCTCGGACCCGTTTTGCAGGCGGTCGCGGATGCAGGACCGGACCTGATCGACTCGCTCGACTTCTTCGTGACCATGCCGTTTCCCAAATCGACGTTGACCAATTACTTCCGCGGCGATTATGCCAACGAGACATTGATCATCGATCTGACGCTGAGCCGGTTGGACGCCGGGCTCCTGACCGGAACGCGGTGGGAGGGCACATTGACCGAACTGGAGCTTCAGTGGGGTCGAACCATCGGGCAGTTGCCAAGCCCTTACACGGCCCGGAACCCGTTGCTGGCCCCTTACCACTTCAACCAGGGGCCCTGACATGAACTTGACCAGACAAATCCGAGTCCAGCTACTGATCTTCGGAGCAGTGGCGCTGACGGTGGTCGGGATCGTCGTCGTCAATTACCTTCAGGCCCCGCGACTGCTCCTGGGCATCGGGCGATACACCGTCGCCGTCGAGATGGCCGAGACCGGCGGTCTGTACCGAGGCGGCAATGTGACCTACCGGGGTGTCAACGTCGGGCGGGTCCATGATGTGCGGTTGACCGGAGACGGTGCAGAGGCGGTACTTCGACTCGACTCGAAGATCGCTATCCCGGCGACAGATCTGGTCGCCGAGGTGCACAGCATGTCGGGCGTCGGCGAACAGTACGTTGCGCTGACACCGAGTACTGAAGGCGGTCCCGTTCTGAAAAACGGTGACGTTATCCCGCGGGATCGAACCTTCCTACCGCCGGACTTCAACACTCTGCTGGCCGCGACGAACCGAGGCTTGGCTGCGATCCCCCGAGACGACCTGAAGACCGTCGTCGATGAGTCTTATACCGCTGTCGGAGGCCTGGGACCGGAATTGGCACGCCTGGTAAAAGGGGTCACCAGATTGTCGATCGATGCCCGAACGAACTTGGAGTCGCTCATCACATTGATCGATGATTCGGGACCGATCCTGGACAGCCAGATTCGATCGGCCGACTCGATCGCCAGATGGACGGCGAACTCATCTGACGTCACGGGGCAGCTACGAGACAACGACGTCTCCCTGCGCGGGATCCTCCAAGAAGGGCCCGCGGCGCTGCAGGAGACTCAACGACTGCTGGAGCGGTTGGAACCGACCCTCCCCGTTGTCTTGGCGAACCTGGTGAGCATCGGTGACGTGGCGGTCACTTACCGGGACAACTTGGAGGGCATCTTGGTCTTGGTGCCTCAAATCACCGCGATGGCGCAAGGGGCACTGTTGGCCCAAAAGGGAACGAAGCAGGCCTACCGCGGCATCTACCTGGACTTCAACTTGAACATGAATCTTCCACCGAACTGCACCACCGGGTTCCTTCCCGCGCAACAACAACGATCGCCGCTCTTCGAGGACTACCCGGACCGACCACCCGGCAACCTCTACTGCCGGGTACCCCAGGACTCGACTCTCACCGGCGTTCGTGGTGCACGGAATTACCCGTGCGTCACCCGGCCCGGCAAGCGCGCACCAACGGTGAAGATGTGCGAGAGCGACGAGCCATACATTCCCCTGAATGACGGATTCAACTGGAAAGGCGACCCGAACGCCACGTGGACCGGCCAGGAAGTCCCGCAACTGGATCCGGACGAGGGAGCTCCGCCGCCGGAAGCATCACCGGAGGATGACGGGGCTCTTCCCGCCGCGGACACCGTTCCGATGGCGGTGTCCGGTTACGATCCCGACACGGGCCGGTATGTAGGACCGGATGGGAACGTCTACGCGCAGTCGAATCTCATTCGGGGCGCCGGAGAGGAGTGGACATGGCAACAGATGCTGATCCCGCCGAGCGGAAACTGAGCGACGAAAGCGCCGCACCGCCGTCTGCTGCGGGCACGGAGCCAGCGGAACCGGCTGCGGAGGACCTCTCATCGCCGGTTTCGATGATGACGAGAGAAGCCGGCGTCGAGCCAGAGGACGACGCGGAAAATGGCGCCGAAGACGACGACACCGAAGACGATGGCTGTGACACCGGGGGAGCAGCGGAGGCCACCATCGGCCCAAGGAAACTGGCAGGGCGGTTCAGTCGTCCCCTGTCGGTCGGCATGATCCTGGTGGTCATCGCGGGTGCGGTCGCGGGCTGGCTGGGATATCAGAGCTACCAGGCGCGCGCAAAGCAGCAGCAAAGGCAGCTGCTGCTGCAGGTCGGCCGGCAAGCGGTGTTGAATCTGACGACCATCGACTGGCAGCACGCCGAAGCCGATGTCCAGCGGATACTCGATTCGGCCACGGAGGATTTCTACGAAGAATTCTCGCAACGGCAAGGGCCTTTCATCGATGTCGTGAAGAAGGCCCAATCAAAATCCGTGGGAACTATCTCCGAGGCGGCATTGTGGTCCGACGACGCCGGTGAGGCCGAGGTACTGGCTGCTGTTGCGGTTGAGACGAAAAATATCGGTGCGGAGGAACAGGACCCACGAAATTGGCGAATGAAGGTCACCGTCAAGATGGTCGACGGGGAGGCGAAGGTATCGAATGTCGAGTTCGTGCCATGAATCACACAAGCGCTAACCGAGTAAACAACCAGCCCGACGACCAGGACGGCTCGGTGGACATCATGGGCGAGAAAGAGAATACGACTCCGGTGGAGAGCGTGGCCCCGCGCGAAGATGCCGACGAGGCGACGACGCTCCCTCGGAATGCCGCGTCGCAGTCGGGTGGAGTTCGCCGCACCCCGGAACTGGGCGATGATGCCGACGAGGTCGGTGATACTTCTCGCCTCACTGACGCACAAAAGCCTGAACAGGGGGCTTCGCAGGCGCGCACGAGCAGGCGGATTCGCTTCGCCGCGGGGGTGGCACTGTCCACGCTGCTGCTGATGTTCGCCGCGGCCGCCGGTTTTTTCGCGTGGTATAACGCAGGACTCGACACCGCGGATCGCGCTGGCGCCGAAGCATTGGCCGCCGCGAAGGACTCCACCGTCGCGTTGCTGTCCTATCAGCCGGATACCGTGGAGACGGATCTAGGAGACGCGCGGGGCCGGTTGACCGGTGATTTTCAGGAGTCGTATACGCAGTTGATCGAAGACGTGGTCATCCCAGGGGCACAGCAGCGTCACATCGCCGCGACCGCCATGATTCCGGCGGGAGCGACGGTATCAGCGAGTCGTGGCCACGTGGTGGTCTTACTGTTCGTGAATCAGACCGTCGTGGTGGGCGACGGCGTACCAACTGACACGATGTCAAGTGTCCGAGTGACCCTGGACAAGATCGACGGCCGGTGGCTCATCGCCGCGTTCGAACCGGTGTAGGAAGATCTCAGCATGAGGCCTGGACCTGGAAGGTTCGGGAGGTCCGTTCGGGGAACCTACTGTCGTAGCCCAGGGCGGTGCCCCGAATGTCGTACGTGGGCCCAGAGACCGTTACCACCGCGTCTCCCTCGAGGTCGCGGTTATAGCCGCCGGTGAAACCAGCAAGATTGTTGATATCGACGAATTCGATCGTTGGCTCCTCGGCGGTGGAAATCATCACCGTCATCCCGACGGTCCCGTCGCCGGTGACGATGGTCGTGTACGGGCCCACCGCCGAACAACGTGCTGAGTCGACGCTGCTCATCTCGATGCCGTCGACGGTCACCACGGCCTCGCCCCGAGGGGGCGAGGCGTCTTCGACCTCGGGTGCCGTCGGCGAGCATCCTGTCGCGCAGCCGGCCCACAACACGGCCGCCGTCATCATTAAGCCTTTTCCTGCCACTTCGCCCTCCGTGAGCTGCGTCTCAATATTTTCTCGGGGAAATTGTCATAATATGGTATATCGGGCTGTCTTGTATATGGTTAAAATCTGCGAAACATTGATCCCGGTTGAATTCGGTAATCGTTCCGGGGAGGCGCGTGAGAACTCTCTTTGAACGTCGGCGACCATCGGCGCGGACATGGATCGATCTACTATTCGGGCGCCTAGCCGGATTATTGAGGTAGATTTTACGACGTGGATGTCATCTCATCGTCGGCATGCGCCGCCTGGTTGCTGGCGATCGCACTTTCCGTTTGTGCGTGTGGTGGCCGGGAGCTTGAAATCGAGAATCCGGGATATCCCGGCGCGGATGATCGAAGCGTCATCGATATCGAGCTGGCCGATCACAGCGAGGCGGATATCGGATTCGCGGATGATATCGAACGGCTGCATTCGTACGAGATGGAGTTGTTGACCCTGGTATTCGACCGATCTGCGAATTCCGATCTGCTGTCTTTCGTGGTGGAAGCCGCCGAGAGTCGAAGGATTGAGGCCGCTACACTGGCAGCCCTGCGCGTCCAATGGGTCGACGGATCCGACGTCGACGACCGCACCACGGCCGGCGGCGGGTTCGGCAGGGAAGTGCGTGGGGATACCGAGAGGGCCATCGCGGATCTTCGCACGCTACGCGGTGCCGACTTTGACGTGCTGTGGCTTGAGACGATGATCGAACTGGACCGACAGGTGCTTGATCTCGCGGAAACTCACGTTATCCGAGGAGGAAACGACGACGCGGTAGCGGCGGCCGCCGGAATGGTCGCATCACGGAAGTCCTCCCTGGGGCGACTCAACGCGTTGTTGCGGGGCTGATGTCCTGCTGGCGAGGCGATGGTGCGTAGCCGGCGGCGCTCTCGCGTACCTGCCATATCAGGTGGGGACAGAGTTCCTGGGTAGCCTGGCCGATCAGATACGCCGCGTCATATTCGTCGTCGGTGCGAAATCGGTCTTTTATTTCGGCGGCCAACTCCGAGTACTCCTTGCCGCCCGCGATCTGGTCACAGAGGCCATAGCCGTAACGTAATGCCTCGTCACTGCTTGCGAAGTCATAACCGGGTCGGGTCGTGATGTTGATCAGATATCCCAACGGATCACCGTCAGCGGCGGGCGCCGCAGCCAAAGCGGTACCGAAGACCATCAGGATGAGGGCTGACCATAACCGGACGTAGCTCGGCATATGAAGTTCACCTTCCAGAGTGACGTGTCCTTGTTCTGATTCATCGTTCGGTGCGCCGTGCAGAAAATCGGCATGCAATGAATCTGGTTGGTGCCTTGGTAAATCTAGGCGTTCTTGGCATCATTCTCGTTGCTTTTTCCGACCCAAGGAACTCGTGAGTGTAGTCGTAACCGCCCGAGCAATTGTGAAAGCATCGGCGGTTACCGCCATGGCGGCGTTCGAAGCGAAACAATTCGAACCGACATAGATGAGGTCTAGTTCAGATTTCGTGCGTTCGGCCCGAGCCGCTGCGTGGCAGATCATTAGTCGGGCGCTCCGAGCGTCATCGCCATGTCGGCGAGCATGAATCGGAGCCTGCGCGGCTCCGCGCATGCTGATCTCGGCTGAAGGGCCACGGGCAACACCGGAGCGGGCAGCGCGCAATGCCTGCTTCCGGGTGGGCGGGGCCGGGTGGTTATCAGAGCTGGACCGTAGTCTGCGGTTGGAGCGGGCGGATACAAGGGTGAGGAAGCCGACGGGATCACCGGACACGCGATTACCGCGCCGTGGTCAGGGACACCGGTCGGCGACCGTTGCGGAATACCTGGCGGTCCCCGAGGTCTGCTGGTAGCAGGTGACCCAGCCGGTCCCGCTTGGTACTGAGGTACTCGTTGTTCTCGTTCGTGAGACGAGGTGGGAGCGGGACACGTTCGGTGATCTCGAGTCCGAAGTCTTGGAGATCGGTGTACTTCGCCGGGTTGTTCGTCATCAAGCGGAGCCGACGAACCCCCAATTGCCGAATGATCTGGCCGGCAACGGTGTACTGGCGACTGTCGACGGGCAGCCCCAACTCGATGTTCGCGTCGACCGTGTCGCGACCGGCGTCCTGGAGCGTGTACGCGTGAAGTTTGTCGGCCAAGCCGATGCCCCGCCCCTCATGGCCCCGAAGGTATATCAGAACCCCGCGACCAGCAGACGTGATCGCTGCGAGGGAGTCCTCCAACTGGGCGCCGCAGTCGCACCGCAGCGAACCGAACAGGTCGCCCGTGAGGCACTCACTGTGCACACGGACCAGGAGAGGTTCCTCGGTGGCGATGTCGCCGTGGGTCAACACCACATGTTCCAGACCATCGACGAACGATTCCCAGACCTGGCAGTCGAATTCGCCGTGAGGAGTCGGAACCCGAGCGCTGGCACTGCAGCTCACGAGGTGCTCATGCCGAAGACGGTATTCGACGAGCTCGGAGATCGACACTTTCTGCAGGCCGTGACGGCTAGCGAATTCGTCCAGTTCGGTCGCGTTGGCCATTCTGGTGTGGTCGCCGCTGACTATCTCGCAGATTACCCCGGCTGGCTGTAAGCCTGCCAGCCGGGTGAGGTCGACGGCAGCTTCGGTATGCCCTTCGCGAGTCAGCACACCACCTTCCCGACTGCGTAGCGGCATGATGTGTCCCGGCCGCAGAAAATCGGTGGCGACACTGGCCGGGTCGGCGAGAGCTCGGATCGTGCTGGCGCGGTCCCGCGCCGAGATTCCGGTGGTGACCCCCTCCGCCAGATCAACGGATACGGCGAAGGCCGTCCCGTGTGCGTCTCTATTGTGTGTGACCATCGGCGGGATCTGAAGTGCGTCGAGTCGTTCGCCCGGGAGGGCCACACAGATCAGGCCCGAGGTGTGCCGGACGATGAATGCGATCGCCTCCGGGGTTGCCGCTTCGGCCGCAATGATCAGGTCACCTTCGTTCTCCCGGTCTTCATCATCAGTGACGACGACCATCTCGCCGCGTCGAATCGCGTCGATTGCTGCAGTGACGGCGCAGGTCATGAAGGCCTCCAGGAAAGCTGTTGGTAGTCGCGGACCAGGCGGGCTGCTTAGTACACTGGAGAGCCAGTATATCTAGCTGGCGCTGAGTTAGGCAAGAGTCAATTCCGGCGTGGTAACCGATCCTTCGGCGCTCGTCGCTGGCCGCGCGAATGTGATGTAAAGCAACGCTGATCCAGGAAGAAGTCGGATTCGGTCGAACCGACGCGGCGGAGATGCATCGTGGCCGGTGACATTCTCATCGAGCGTAGCCCGAGGTGAGAAGGACCGGGATTTCACCCGACGGCCGCACTGATCTGCGCGGCGGCTTGGGCGTCAATGGGGCACGAACCCCGACGACCGGACCACCCGGGGAGGGGGTTAGCCGGTGGCGGTGGCCGGCCCAGTGGGGTTTGGGGGATCAGCGGGGCTCAGATCCGGGTGTTTCTGGCGTCTCCGATGGGGGTTGGATGAAATCTACCGTAGATGCCCCCGAGGAATACCAGCGGCGTGGAATCGTTGGCCACCTCAGCCGCGACCGCCTGTCCGATCACGATTGTGTGATCGCCGGCCTCGATCTCCTTCTCGAGGCGGCACTCGATCCACGCGACCGCATCGGTGAGGGCGAGACCGGTCGGGCGTTTCGTGTGCTCGACACCGACGAAGCGGTCGGCGCCTTTCATCGCGAACCGGCGCACCGCCCCTTCGTGATGGTCGGCCATCAGATTGACGCAGAACGCACCGGAATCCCGGATTTTCGGCCAGGTTGACGAGGACTTGGCGGGACAGAAGAGAAGCAACGGCGGGTCTAGTGAAACCGAGGTCACGGAGTTCGCGGCCATACCGATCGGCCCATCCATGCCGTGTGCCGTGATCACGGTGACGCCAGACGGCAGACGGCCGAAAATCCGACGGAATTCCTCCGGTTCAAGCTCCACGGGTACGTTCATTTCCTGTTCCTCTCCCCGGAACGACACAGTGCGCTACTGCTTTCGGTGTCGTTCCGGGGATCGACACGTCGGCAGCAAGGTACGGCGCTCTCGCGGGCGTCCCTGTCAGGGCAGTAGACCTATCGGCGGGTGGTCTTCGGAGCCCTCATCGCTTTTCTTCTGCTGCGGCGCCTTCGGATTGCGCTGAGGTCCGACGCCGTGGAGGACGCCCAGGTCGCCGCCCACGTCATAGGCCCTGAGGTGGGGGACGACCTCACGAGCGAGTAGATCGAAGTTCGCTGTCGAGACCTCCGGCGGCATGTTGCCATGTGCGGCACACATGATGACCGCCCCCGCGTCGAGGCGGTCCACGTAGCCGATGAGCTGTTCGACGACCTGGTCGGGGGTGCCCCAGACTTGCAAATCCGCCAGGAACGAGCAAAACCGGTCGAGACCGTGCTTCTCGATGTTCCGACTCAACGCCGCGTAATATTCATAGCCCTCGATCTCGGCGAATCCGATGTTGTCAAACTGGTAGTGCTCCACCGTCGACCTCGCGTAACGCTGAAGGTAAACCTCCCGAAGGTGTTGCGCTTCGGCCTCGGTCGGTGCAGTACCGACGAAAACACACAACACCGGTTTGGGGGCTTCCTCACCATTCAGTTCGCGATAGCGGCTTCGGTACATCCGCATCTCTTCCTCGACGGTCTCCCAGGGCTTCTGGGCGATGACCATTAATCCGATGCCGAGCTTGGCCATGAGATCGATCGACTTCGGAGAGATCGCCGACGCGAACGTGCGGCCTTTGAATGGCGCGAACGGCCTGGGCCGCAGCTCGACCCGAGGCTGCCGGTAGAGCGCACCGTCATATTCCATGAAGCCCGTGTCCAGGCCCTGCATGATCGCCTCGGCGTATTCACTGAACAGCTGGCGGGATTCGCCCATGTTGAGCCGGAAGCCGTCGAACTCGGTGGGCGCCAAACCCCGGCCGATCCCCAAGACAGCCCGGCCCTGAGAGAGGTGGTCGAGAAGGATGAAGTTCTCGGCCGTGCGTAGCGGATCCTGCCAGGGCAGAACCGAAACCATTGTGCCGAGCTTGATCGTCGAGGTCCGCCCCGCCAGCCAGGAGAGGAATTGCGGCACGTTCGGTGTCAGTTGATAGGAGGTGAAGTGGTGTTCGGGTGTCCACACGGATTCGAACCCAACGTCCTCGGCGCGTGCGGCCAAGTCCAGCTCATGCCGGTAAACGTCCGCGTCATCGATGTCGTCATCGACGTTTTGGAAGATGAGCGATAGTCCCGTGTGCATTTCCTTACCTCATATCTGTTGGGCCGGCAGAGTTGGCGCGTGGTAATCCGGTGCCGCTTCAGGGCCTCAGACCTAGCGCAGGGGCCGGACCTGTTATACCATCAAGCCAGTATACGGACGGTATACCGAACAGCCAAAATTCGCAAGGGGCTGCTCGACGCGTGATTTCGGCTCGAAGGAGGGCTCCGTGGTCTCATTCGCCGACCGATCGGTATCTGATGTGGGTCTCGTGCGTCGACCGCAGCATCCGCTGGATGGGACGGATGTTGCTGGGAAGATGACATCACCTGCCCGGCAAGGCGATGTGATAGGTATCGCGCGACGCTTGCGTGTCGGTGGATCCGGGAGTCGGAGCATCGGGTCGGAATCGGTTGCTTGCACGGAGAAAAACGGGCGTTCGTCGGGCGCTTTGAGGGTGACCCCCGTGTTGCTGGTGCAAATCTTAGGATTGGCAATTTTGGGTCCAGCCGTGGCACAAGCGGATAACAAACGCCTCAACGACAGCGTCGTAGCAAACGTCTACACGCTTCAGCAGCAGGCCGGGTGTACGAACGACGTGACCGTCAGCTCACAGCTTCAACTGGCAGCCGAGTGGCACTCCAGGGATCTACTGAACAATCGGAGCTTGGACGGCGACATTGGCACCGACGGATCCACGCCACAGTCCCGGGCCGATGCAGCAGGATTTCGGGGGCGGGTTGCGGAGACGGTGGCGATCCATCCCGCGCTGGCGATCAGTGGTATCGAACTGATCAATCAATGGTATTACAACCCAGTGTATTTCGAGATCATGTCCGACTGTGCGAACTCCAAGATGGGGGTTTGGTCGGAGAACAGCCTTGATCGAACGGTTGTCGTCGCTGTTTACGGGCAACCCGAACAGTCGGCCGCTGCAGACGAACCCGACGTGGGGTTGACCATGCCAGAGCGGCGAGGTCAACGGGAAAACCTCCCGGTCGGTCCAACACCCGATTACGACGCTAGCGACGAGATCGAGTTCGGCATCAGTTGGTTGCCTTGGATTCTGCGCGGGGTCTATCCACCACCCGGATATCCCCCCCAGTAGGGGATGTCCGCGGATGGGCCGCCCCGGCTTTCCACCAGGGCAGGCTGGATGTCGGTGCGTTCGGTAATGGACGGCCCGGTGGCTCGTGTGGTACCCGACGGGTGGTCTCGGTGCTTCGAGAGGAAGTGGGTAGGGCGGTGCGGGATTGGCAAGCGTTATCCGAAACACGGACAGCGGATGTTTCGGTGCCGGCTGCCGTCGGTGGGGATTGGACACCGCGGTTCGCTCGGGTCGCGGAGGCTTTGGCCCAGGAGGTAGGGAGTGGAGGTGAGATCGGCGCCGCGATCGCGGTCAACGTTAACGGCGTTCATGAGCTCGACATCTGGGCGGGGTACGCCGACACCGCCGGGCGAACGCCTTGGGGTGGGGACACCATCGTCAACCTTTTCTCATCGACGAAGACGGTGACCAGCCTGGCGGCGCTGGTCCTGGTGGATCGGGGAGTGCTCGACCTGGAATCGACCGTGGCGCGGTACTGGCCGGAATTCGCCGCGAATGGGAAAGGCGATATCAACGTCGGGCAGGTTTTGGGGCACACCTCCGGGGTGCCGGGCTGGGATGCGCCGTTCACGTTGGAGGACATGTACGACTGGGACACGGCCACGGCGCGGTTGGCGGCCCAGGCTCCGTGGTGGTCGCCAGGGTCGAGGTCGGGCTATCACGCCACCAGTTACGGGCACCTGGTCGGCGAGCTGATCCGCCGCACCACGGGGATGTCGTTGAAGGAGTTCGTGCGGAGGGAGATCGCAGCACCGTTGGATGCGAATTTCCAGATCGGTGCCGCTCCCGAGGACACGTCGCGGATCGCTGAACTCACCCCGCCGCCACGGCCCGACCTGGCCGACTTCTCATCTGCTGATGTGGAGATCATGCGGCGGACCTTCGCGAACCCGCCGATCGGAATTGCGGCGACGTGCACCGCGGGATGGCGCGCCGCGGATCTGGGAGCGGTCAACGGCCACGGGAACGCCAGCGGCCTGGCGCGGATCCTGTCTCCATTGGCGATGGCCGGTGCGGTGGACGGTCTCCAGTTGCTGCGGCCGGCAACGGTGGAGCGGATATTTGAAGTTCAAGCCGACGGAGTCGACCTGGTCCTGGGCGTGCCGCTGCGTTTCGGCAACGGCTTTGCGCTATCGGAGGCCACCTCTGTGCCGTATATCCCGACTGGGGACCGAATCGCGTTCTGGGGTGGCTGGGGCGGATCGATGGTGGTCATCGATGCGGATCACGGGGTCACCATCGCGTACACGATGAACCGCATGGGTGCGGGAACCCTGGGATCCGAACGGACGGCGAAGTACGTCACATTGATCTATGAGGCCCTCGGCTAAGCCTCGGAGTCGTCCGGCCGCCCGGGTGCACCGGTTGACGTGCCGTCGGGGCCGGACTCGCTACCGCTGAGTTGCACCAGTTGCACCTTCTACAATTGGCGAATGCCCACTTTGCAGTTGACGAGCGATACGGAAGCCGACCGCCTGCTGAGCGCCGACCCGTTCGCTCTGCTGGTGGGGATGCTGCTCGACCAACAGATACCGATGGAGACCGCGTTCGCCGGGCCGAAGAAGATCGCCGACCGGATGGGCGGGCTCGACGCCGGCAAGATCGCCGCGCACGACCCGGAGAAGTTCGCCGCCGTCTGCGCGGAGAAGCCCGCGGTGCACCGGTTTCCCGGCTCGATGGCCAAACGGATCCAGGCGCTGGCCCAGATCGTCGTCGAGGACTACGCCGGAGACGCGGCGAAGATCTGGACCGACGGCGACCCGGACGGACCCGAGGTGCTGCGCCGGCTCAAGGCGCTGCCCGGCTTCGGCGAGCAGAAGGCGCGGATCTTTTTGGCACTGCTGGGCAAGCAATACGGCGTCACCCCGACGGGCTGGCGAGACGCCGCCGGCGACTACGGCAAGGAACACACCCACCTGTCGATCGCCGATGTGGTCGATGCGGCGTCGCTGGATCGGGTGCGCGCCACCAAGAAGAAGATGAAGCAGCAAAAAGCCCAACGCGGGTGAGAGGAAGGACGGCGACGTGAAGACCCATCTGACGTGTCCGTGCGGGGAAGCCATGGTCGGCAAAGACGAGGACGACCTGGTCGAGATCGTGCAGAAGCACCTCGCCGACGTGCACCCGGGCATGGAGTATGACCGGGACGCCATCTTGTTCATGGCCTATTGACCCGCGGGAACCGCGCGCGATGAGCGACACCTTCAGCGCCGCCGACGCCTACCGGCTGGTGCACCAGCGCGTCGATGACCTGTTGCGCGGGCGCACCGAGGTCGCCGAACGCGTGGTGCCGGCCTGCCCGGCGTGGACCGTGCGTCAGACGGTCAGCCACCTCACCGGCGTCTGCCAGGACATCTTGGCGCAGAACCTGCAGGGCGCGGGCAGCCCGGCCTGGACCCAGGCCCAGGTGGACCGGCTCGCCGAACACGACCTGGATCAGGTGCTCGACTTGTGGGCCGAGGCCGTCGGGCCGATCGTCGACGTGCTCGAGCAGGCCCCGCCGCTGATCGGCGGTCAGCTGGTGTTCGACACCCTCACCCATGAACACGACGTGCGCGGCGCGCTCGGTGAACCCGGCGCGCGCACCGACGATCCCGCGTTCGCGGTGGCCGCCGGGTTCCTGACCGCCAGCTTCGACCGCGCCATCCGGGATGGCGGCCTGCCCGCGATGCTGGTGGTCGCCCCGACACCGGGCTCGGTCCTACTCGGCGACCCGTCGGCGCCCGGCAGCCCGGTCGTCGTCGAACTCAGCGACTTCGAGATGCTGCGCGCCCTGGGCGGGCGCCGCAGCGTCGCTCAACTGCGGGCGCTGCCCTGGCAGGACAACCCCGGTCGCCTCCTGACGGTGTTCAGCGGCAGCGCCGTCCACCCGCCGGAGGCCGACCTTCTCGAGTGACCCTGGGTCAGGGCACCACCGTTGCGCCGATGGTCGGCATGAACTGGCACTGCTTGTCCTTGGTGGTGACCTGGCCGAAGATCGTCGACATCACGCTGCCCGAGCCGGTGTCGACGATCGCGGTCAGCGTGGTCGGGCCCTCCGGGTTGATGTCGTCGCGCGGGGTCAGCGCGACGGTGCCCGACTTGCCGGTGGTCAGGTTCACCCAGGTGACGTTCAGCGGCAGCTTCTGCTTCTCCGCCGGCCCCGGGGTGCCCACCGCGGTGAACACGTAGGCGGTCTGGCCCGGCCCCGGCCCGGGGGTGGGGATCTTCGCCGGCCCGGCCACCGACAGGGCGCTGGCGATGACGTTGCCGCCGTCGGCCAGGCAGTCGGTGCCGATGGAGGGGTACATGAACTCCTGGGTCGGCGGGGCGTCCGGACCGAAGTCCGGGTTGGCCGCCGCCGCGGGCTCGGCAGCCGGTGCCGCACCGGGCGCGGCGGCCGGCGCCTCGGCCGGCGGGGCCTCCGCCGGCGCCGCCTCGGCCGGGCCGGGCGGGGTGGGCTTGGCGGCCATCGCGTGCGGCTTCTCGATCGGCACCGGGCCGACCGCGTTGGCCGGGTTGACCCCGGTGGGCAGGTGCGGCTGCGCCCCGGGCTGCACCCCCGCCGCCGCCGGGACGTGCGCGACCGGTTCGGCCTGCACGAACTCGGCCACCGAATCCGCCACCTGCTTGGAGTCGGCGGGCGCGTCGTTGTTGCCCTTGAACGCCGCGGCGGCGGCCATCAGCAACTGCACCGCACCCTCCGGGTCGGCGGCGGCCTGCTGGATCACCGGGCTCAACTGCTCGATGGCCGGCAAGCCGGGCATCTGCGCCGACGAGGCCGGATCGGCCGGTGGAGCGGCCGGGTCGGCCGCCGCGGTGCTGGCCAGTGTCAGCGCCGTCGTCGAGGCGATGGCCACGGCGGCGATGCCGGTCGTCAGGTGCGAAGTCCGTGCCACGATCTACTCCCGTGTTCGGTGGTGGGCGGTGGGGGTGGAGTCCGGTCGGGTCAGGGCAGGGCCGAAACCGGGAACAGGCTGGCCATGTCGGGAACCAGGCCGGTGCTCGGCGAGGTCGCGGCCGGGCTGGTCACCGGCGCGACGCCGGGCACGGTGCCCGGGGTGGTCGCGGCCGGCAGGCCGCCGGGCAGCAGCGAGGTGAAGTCGCCGGGCAGCGACACCTGCTGGGGCAGCGGCACCGGCAGGCCCGGCACGTTGGGGATGTTGAACTGCGCGTTGGGCACCAGCTGGTTGGCGCCGGTCACCGGGCTGGTCGCCGGGGCGACGGGGTTGGTCGCGGTGAGCCCGGGCAGCGGGTTGGTGGCGGCCGGCTGCGGGACGGCCGGCGCGGGCTGCGGCAGGTTGACGCTGGCGGTCGCGGTGGGCGGCTGCGGCGCCGGGGCGGTGGCCGGCAGCCCGGTGAGGTTCTGCAGCACCTGCGGCGCGGCGGCCGGGACGGCGGCGAGCTGTTCCACGGCGGTGGTGCCGGGGACGGCCGGGTTGGGCGCGGGAGCGGTATCGGCCTTGGCGATGCCGCCCATCAGCAGTGCTGCGGAGGATCCGGCCACGACGGCGGTGGCGGTGAGCAAGCTCCGGGTGAAGGACATGTGAAGTTCCCCAATTCGTTCGACGGCGTGTTCAATCGCCGAACGTATTCCGTTGCTGGAGTTACTCAAGTGACACGTGTGGCATTTATTCAACCGTTACGGACGTGAGCGATGGCAGTGACCAAACCGATACTGACTAGAGTCGTGCGAATCGACGCCTCATCCGTGGCGCCCCGTCGCCAGCTCCTCAGATCCGTTGCCCCGCTGTTGCTGGCGCTGAGCATCGCCGCCCGGCTGGCCTGGACTTATCTGGTCCCGCACGGGGCCAACTTCGTCGACCTGCACGTCTACCTCGGCGGCGCGGCCACCCTCGACCAGCCCGGCACGCTCTACGACTACGTCTACGCCGATCAGACACCGGACTTCCCGCTGCCGTTCACCTACCCGCCGTTCGCCGCGCTCGTCTTCTACCCGCTGCACCTGCTGCCGTTCGGCGTGGTGGGCTTCGGCTGGCAACTCGGCATCATCGCCGCGCTCTACGGCGTGGTGCGGCTCAGCCAGCGCTTGCTGGGACTCGCCGCCGGCCACCGCGAGGCCATGCTGTGGACGGCGGTCGGCATCTGGATCGGGCCGTTGCGCACCACCTTCGACTACGGGCAGATCAATGTGGTGCTGGCGTTGGCCGTGCTGATCGCGGTTTACAGCGGTCGCTGGTGGCTCTCGGGCCTGTTGGTGGGGCTGGCCACGGGCATCAAGCTGACCCCGGCGGTGGCCGGGCTGTATTTCCTCGGGGCGCGGCGCTGGGCGACGGTGCTTTTCTCCGCGGTGGTCTTCGCGGCGACGGTGGCGCTGTCCTACCTGGTGGCCGGCGATTCGACCCGCCGCTACTTCACCGAACTGCTCGGCGACGCGGGCCGGGTGGGGCCGATCGCCACCTCGTTCAACCAATCCTGGCGTGGCGGCCTGTCCCGCATTCTCGGCCACGACGCCGGCTACGGACCGCTGGTGTTGGCCGCGATCGGTGCGACCGCGCTGCTGGCGGTGCTGGCCTGGCGGGCGCTGGGCGAGGACCGACTCGGCCGGCTGCTGGTAGTCGAGTTGTTCGGACTGCTGGCCTCACCGATCTCCTGGACCCACCACTGGGTGTGGCTGCTTCCGTTGATGATCTGGCTGATCCACGGCCCGATGGCTCAGCGCGCGGGCGCGCGGGTGCTCGGGTGGGGTTGGCTCGCACTCACCCTGGTCGGGGTGCCGTGGCTGCTGAGCTTTGCCCAGCCGAGCATCTGGCAGATCGGCCGGCCCTGGTATCTGGCGTGGCCGGCGCTGGTCTACATCGTGGCGACCCTGATCACCCTGGCCTGGATCGCCGTCGCCGGCTGCCGCGTCGCGGCGCGGCCGGTCACTCGTCGATGATGCCGCTGATGTCGCGCGCCATCGCGACATCCTTGTCGGTGATCCCGCCCTCCGAATGCGTCACCAAAGCGAACGACACGGTGCGCCAACGGATGTCGATGTCGGGATGGTGGTCCTGGCTCTCCGCGTGCTCGCCGACGCGGCGCACCGCATCGATGCCGGCCAGAAACGACGGAAACTTCTTCGAGCGTCGCAGCGCGCCGTCGGCGTGCTCCCAGCCGGGAAGCTCGGGCAACGCCGCGGCGACCTGCTCATCGGTCAACACAGCCATCCCTCGACGATAGGCCGGTATAACGTCCTTCGCTATGACCGAACAGATCGTGGTGGCCGCCGCGGTCATCCGCGACGCCACCCTGCTGGTGGCCCAACGGGTGCGACCTCCCGAATTGGCCGGCCGCTGGGAACTGCCCGGCGGCAAGGTCGGCGCCGGGGAGACCGAACCGGTAGCGCTGGCCCGGGAACTCGCCGAGGAACTCGGCGTCGACGTCGACGACGTCACCGTGGGGGAGCGGCTCGGTGTCGACGTGGCGCTGTCGGCCACCACGACGCTGCGCGCCTACCGGGTGCACCTGTCCGGCGGCGAGCCGCGCGCCTGCGATCACGGCGCGCTGCGGTGGGTGCGCGCCGCGGAGTTGCCCGAGATCGACTGGGTGCCCGCTGACCGGGCGTGGCTGACCGACTTGGCGCGAGCGCTCAGCGCGGGCTGAGCCCGGACGGCGAGGTGTCGGCGAAGCCGGCCCGGTGCAGAATCGCCTGACCGGCGCCGTCGGTGACCAGGTCCACGAAGCTCTGGGCGAGCTCGTCGCGAGTCGGGCTGCGCAGCACCGCGATCGGATAATCGGTGATCGCCTCGGTCGCCTCCGGAAACGTCACCGTGTCGACTTTGTCGCCCGCGGCGATCGCGTCGGTGACGTTGACCAGCCCGGCGTCGGCCTGACCGGTGGCCACCTTGTTGAGCACGTCCTCGACATCGGGTTCCTCGCTGACCGGGTTGAGGTGCACGCCGGTGATCTTCTCGACTTCTTCGGTGGCCACCCCGCACGGCATCGGCGCCGGGCTGACCACCACGGCCAGTCCGGGGCGGGCCAGGTCGGCGAACGTTTCGATGTGCTGCGGGTTGCCCGGCGCGGTCACGATCGCCAGCGTGTTGGAGGCGAAGGTGACCGGCTTGTCGGCCACCAGCCCGGCGTCGACCACCCGGGCCATCTGGGCGGTGTCAGCCGAGGCGAAGACGTCGGCGCCGGCGCCCTGGATCAACTGGGTCGCCAGATCGGCTGCACTGGCGAAGTCGAACTGCACGCGGGCGCCGGGATGGTCGTGCTCGAACCGCTCGGCGATGGCGGTGAACGTCGGCCGCAGCGAGGCGGCCGCATAGACCACCACCGCCGACGCCGACGACTGCGGGGCGCACCCGCACAGCGTGACCAGCAGCGCCGCCGCGACCGCGGCGGGTCGCCTCACAGGCCGGCGGCCGGCTTCTCGTCGTGCCCGCCGAACTGCTTGCGCATCGCCGAGAGCGCCTTGTCGGCGAACTCGTCGAGGTTGCGCGAGGAGAACCGCGACCCCAGCGCCGCGGTGATCACCGGCGCGGGCACACCCTCCTCGATCGCGGCGATCGCCGTCCAGCGGCCCTCCCCGGAGTCGGAGACCCGCCCGGCGAACTTCGCCAGATCCGGGGACTCCACCAGCGCGGCGGCGGTGAGATCGACCAGCCAGGAACCGATTACGCTGCCGCGGCGCCACACCTCGGCGATCTCGGCCAGATCCAGGTCGTAGCGGTAGTACTCGGGGTGCGCCAGCGGCGCGGTCTCGGCGTCGGAGCTGGCCTGGTCCTCGGCGCCGATGTTGGCGCGGTGCAAGATGTTGAGGCCCTCGGAGATGGCGGCCATCATCCCGTACTCGATGCCGTTGTGCACCATCTTCACGAAATGCCCTGCGCCACTGGGCCCGCAGTGCAGATAGCCGTGCTCGGCCGGGGTGGCCTTGCCGTCGCGGCCCGGCGTGCGTTCGGCGGCCTCCACACCCGGCGCCAGCGACGCGAACACCGGTTCCACGGTGGCCACCGCGTCGGCGTCTCCGCCGATCATCAGGCTGTAGCCGCGCTCCAGCCCCCACACGCCGCCGCTGGTGCCGCAGTCGAGCAGCCGGATCCCGCGTTCGGCGAGCTGTTCGGCGTGCCGCAGGTCGTCGCGGTAGTAGGTGTTGCCGCCGTCGATGACGATGTCACCCTCATCGAGGGTCTCGCCCAGCTCGTCGATCACCGAATCGGTGATCGAACCGGCCGGCACCATCACCCAGACCGCCCGCGGTGCGGTCAGCTTCTCCTTGAGCTCGTCGAGTGAGCCGACCCCGACGGCGCCCTCACCGACCAGCGCCTCGACGGCGTCGCGGTTGCGGTCGAAGACGACGCATTCGTGGCCGTCGCGCATCGCGCGGCGCACCAGGTTGGCGCCCATCCGGCCCAGGCCGATCATCCCCAGCTGCATCGCGTGTCCTCTCTCAGTTGTCGGTCAGGAGCCGGGCAGCCACGGCTGCTGCCAGCCCGGGTACCCGCGCACCAGCCGGGTCGCTTCCTCCGGCCCCCAGGAGCCGCGCTCGTAGCGGTGCACCGGAGGCGGGTCGTCGAGCAGGGGTTGCACGATGCGCCAGGTCTCTTCGACCGCGTCCTGGCGGGCGAACAGCCGCCGGTCCCCCTGCAGTGCGTCGTGCAGCAGCCGCTCGTAGGGCAGCAGCGACTCGCCCAGCTGTTCGGCGAAGAGCGTGTCCAGATGCACCGGGTGCAGCGCGTCCTTGCCCAGCGCCGAGATCTGCAGCCGCAGACCGGGATCGGGGTCGACACGCAACACGATCTGGTTGGGGGCGGCCTGCGCCGGTTTGGGCAGGAACGGCAGCGGGGGAGTGCGACGCAAGAACAGCCGGACTTCGGTGACCTTGTGCGGCAACCCCTTACCGGCTCGCATGAAGATCGGCACCCCGTACCAGCGCCAGTTGTTGATCTCCAACCGCAACGCGGTGTACGTCTCGGTCTGCGAACTGGCCGCCACCCCCGGCACGTCGGTGTAGCCGTCGTACTGGCCGCGCACGTAGTGGGCGACGTCGACCGGGGGCATGGCCCGGAAAACCTCGACCTTCTTGTCGCGCAACTCGGCGCCGCTGGCCGAGGTCGGCGGTTCCATCGCCACCAGCGCCAGCACCTGCAGCAGGTGGTTCTGCACGACGTCGCGCAGCGCCCCGACCGCGTCGTAGAAGCTGCCGCGGTCCTCCACCCCGAAGTCCTCAGCCATCGTGATCTGGATACTCGCCACGCTGCGGCGGTCCCAGATCTCGGAGAGGGCGGTGTTGGCGAACCGCAGGTACTCCAGTTCGATGACCGGCTCTTTGCCCAGGAAGTGGTCCACCCGCAGGATCTGCTCCTCGGCGAGCACCCGGTGCAGCCGGTCGTTGAGTTCGCGCGCGGACGCCAGGTCGTCGCCGAAGGGCTTCTCCACCGCCACCCGGGCGTTGTCGGCCAGCCCAGCCTGGCCGAGCTGCTCGACGATCGGGCCGAACAGCGACGGCGGCATCTCCAGGTAGTACAGCGGCTGTTCGGCGTCGCCGACCTGCTCCGCCAGCTGCCGGTACAACCCGGCGTCGGTGACATCGCCGTGCAGGTAGGACAAGCGGCCGGCCAGCCGGTCGAATACCGTGTCGTCGACGCTGCCCTCGGTGGCGGTGATCGCGTCGCGCGCCCGGGAGGTGAGTTCCTCCACGGTGATGTCGTCGGCGGCCACGCCCAGGATCGGGCAGGTCAGCAGGTTGCGCCGTTCCAGCCGGTACAGCGCGCGAAAGGTCATCTTGCGGGCCAGGTCCCCGGTGATGCCGAAGATCACCAACAGGTCCGCCGTGCGCGCTTCGGTCACCGGCGATTCCCTTCCCGCCGCATCGGCGGCGCTGGTCGGTCAGGTTCGGATTCTTTCCCCAATCTGCCAGCCTGCGCCGGTTCCCGCCAGGGCAGCCGGGCCCGGCACCCGCGGACTCCCAGGAGAAACACAGGGCGGCGGTGGCCGCGAAACCGGCCCGATCAGCGGTGAGAAGTACGTCACCGGGGCCGGTCTCGGTTTCGCGATCACCCCTTCACGCTGGCAGAATCGGCCGGTGCAGTTCCGCAACGTCGCCATCGTCGCCCACGTCGACCATGGCAAAACCACCCTCGTCGACGCCATGCTGCGCCAGTCCGGCGCGCTGGCCGAACGCGGCGAAGCCACCGAGCGGGTGATGGACTCCGGTGACCTGGAGCGGGAAAAGGGCATCACGATCCTGGCGAAGAACACCGCCGTGCACCGCCACCACGCCGACGGCAGCGTCACCGTCATCAACGTCATCGACACCCCCGGCCACGCCGATTTCGGCGGCGAGGTCGAACGCGGCCTGTCCATGGTCGACGGAGTGCTGTTGCTCGTCGACGCCTCCGAAGGCCCGCTGCCCCAAACCCGGTTCGTGCTGCGCAAGGCGCTGGCGGCGCACCTGCCGGTGATCCTGGTGGTCAACAAGACCGACCGGCCCGACGCGCGGATCGAGGAGGTCGTCGAGGCCAGCCATGATCTGCTGCTCGATGTCGCCGCCGACCTCGATGAGGCCGCCCAGCAGGCCGCTGAGCACGCGTTGGGCCTGCCCACCGTGTACGCCTCCGGGCGCGCCGGGATCGCGGCCACCGTCGCCCCGCCGAACGGTCAGGTGCCCGAGGGCGACAACCTCGACCCGCTGTTCGCGCTGCTGCTCGAGCACGTCCCGCCGCCCGCCGGCGACCCGGCGGCGCCGCTGCAGGCGCTGGTCACCAACCTCGACGCCTCCAGCTTCCTGGGCCGGCTGGCCTTGATCCGCATCGCCAACGGCCGCATCCGCAAGGGCCAGCAGGTGGCCTGGATCCGGGAGGTCGACGGCGCCGAGACCGTCACCAGCGCCAAGATCACCGAACTGCTGGTCACCGAGGGAGTGGAACGCACCCCCACCGAGGAGGCGGTGGCCGGAGACATCGTGGCCGTCGCCGGCATCCCCGAGATCATGATCGGTGACACGCTGGCCGACCCGGCGGCGCCGGTGGCGCTGCCGCGCATCACCGTCGACGAGCCGGCCATCTCGGTAACCATCGGCACCAACACCTCCCCGCTGGCCGGCAAGGTTTCCGGGCACAAGCTCACGGCGCGGATGGTCAAGAACCGCCTGGACGCCGAACTGGTCGGCAACGTCTCGATCCGGGTGGTCGACATCGGCCGCCCGGACGCCTGGGAGGTGCAGGGCCGCGGCGAGCTGGCGTTGGCGGTGCTGGTCGAACAGATGCGTCGGGAGGGCTTCGAGCTGACCGTCGGCAAACCGCAGGTGGTGACCAAGACCGTCGACGGGCGCCTGCACGAGCCGTTCGAGCAGCTCACCGTGGACTGCCCGGAGGAGTACGTCGGCGCGATCACGCAGCTGGCGGCCGCCCGCAAGGGCCGGATGACCGAGATGACCAACCACACCAGCGGCTGGGTGCGGATGGAGTTCACCATTCCCAGCCGCGGGCTGATCGGCTGGCGCACCGACTTCATGACCGAGACCCGCGGCACCGGCATCGCCAACGCGGTGTTCGACGGCTACCACCCGTGGGCCGGGGACTTCCGGGCCCGGCACAGCGGCTCGCTGGTCAGTGACCGTTCGGGCACCATCACCCCGTTCGCGCTGCTGCAACTGGCCGACCGCGGCACCTTCTTCGTCGAACCGGGCCAGGACACCTACGAGGGCATGGTGGCCGGCATCAACCCGCGGGCCGAAGACCTGGACATCAACGTCACCCGGGAGAAGAAGCTGACCAACATGCGCTCGTCGACCGCCGACGTCATCGAGACGCTGGCCAAGCCCATCGAACTGGACCTGGAGCAGGCGATGGAGTTCTGCGCGGCCGACGAGTGCGTCGAGGTCACCCCCGAGGTGGTGCGGGTGCGCAAGGTGGAGCTTTCGGCCACCGCGCGGGCACGCAATCGGTCTCGGGCCAAGGCGCGCGGTTGAGGAAATTCGCGGCGAACCCGCGCGCGGTGCGCAGGTCGCGGCCGCGAAATCCTATGGTGGTGGACGTGCCGAGACCCGCCCGCAGTGCCCGCAGCCGCTTGGGCGTGCTGGTGTCGGCGCTGTCGATGCTGGTCGCGGGCTGCATGGTCAATCCGCCGCCGGCGCCGCAGAGCACCGAAACCCCGCAGAACGCGCCGCCGCCGTCGGCGCGGGTCACCCAGATCATCATGGCCATCGATTGGATCGGGCCGGGCTTCAACCCGCATCTGCTCTCCGACCTGTCCCCGGTCAGCGCGGCGGTCAGCTCGCTGGTGCTGCCCAGCGCGTTTCGGCCGATCGCGGACTCGAGCACCCCGACCGGGTCGCGTTGGGAGATGGATCCGACGCTGCTGGTTTCGGCGGAGGTGACCAACGACAGTCCGTTCACGGTGACCTACCGGATCCGGCCGGAGGCGTCCTGGACCGACAACGCGCCGATCGCCGCCGATGACTTCTGGTACCTGTGGCGCCAGATGGTCAGCCAGCCCGGGGTGGTCGACCCGGCCGGCTACGACCTGATCACCGGGGTGCAGTCGCTGGAGGGCGGCAAGACCGCCGTGGTCACCTTCACCAAGCCCTACCCGGCCTGGCGGGAGCTGTTCAACAACATCCTGCCCGCGCACATCGTCAAGGACGTGCCCGGTGGGTTCGCCGCCGGGCTGGCACGGGCCATGCCGGTCACCGGCGGGCAGTTCCGGGTGGAGAACATCGACCCGCAGCGCGACGTCATCCTGCTGGCCCGCAACGACCGCTACTGGGGTCCGCCGGCGGTGCCGGATCTGATCCTGTTCCGCCGGGCGGGCGCGCCGGCCGCGCTGGCCGACTCGATCCGCAACAGCGACACCCAGGTCGCCCAGGTGCACGGCGGGTCGGCGGCCTTCGCCCAGCTCTCGGCGATCCCGGAGGTGCGCACCGACCGGATCGTGACACCGCGGGTGCTGGAGTTGGCGCTGCGGGCGAGCACCCCGACCCTGCGCGACACCCAGGTGCGTCGCGCGGTGCTCGGGCTGCTCGACGTCAACCTGCTGGCCGCGGTGGGCGCGGGCAGCGACAACACCATCACCTTGGACCGCGCGCAGGTCCGCACCCCGAGTGACCCCAGCTACGTGCCGACCGCGCCGCCGGCGCTGAGTCGCGCCGAGGCGCTGGACCTGCTCGCCGGCGCCGGGTACCTCATCGAGACCGATCCGGTCGCCACGCCCGCGCCCAGCCCCGCCCCGCCGCCGACGACGTCGCCGGTGATCACCCGCGGCCGGGTCAGCAAGGACGGCGAGCAGATGGCGTTGGCGATCGGGGCCGCCGCCAACGACCCGACCGCGGTGGCGGTGGCCAACACGGTGGCCGATCAGCTGCGCGACGTCGGCATCGCCGCGACCGTGCAGGCGCTGGACCCGGTGGCGCTCTACGGCGACGCGCTGGTCAACAACCGGGTCGATGCCGTGGTCGGCTGGCGCCGCGCCGGCGGTGACCTGGCCACCCGGCTGGCGTCCCGGTTCGGCTGCAGCGCCCTGCAGGCCACCCCGGTGCCGACCACCGCGGCCGATGGCACCGCCGAGACGAGCACGACCCGGTCGCCGTCCACCACCGCGCAGACCCCGACGACCACGCCGAGCGCGCCGCCGGCCACCGATTCGGGCACGCTGATCCAGGCGCCGTCGAACGTCACCGGGATCTGCGACGGCAGCCTGCAGGCCAACATCGACGCCGCCCTGGACGGCAGCAAGCCCATCGCCGAGGTGATCAAGGCGGTGGAGCCGCAGCTGTGGAGCATGGCCACCGTGCTGCCGATCCTGCAGGACACCACCATCGTGGCGGCCGGGCCCAGCGTGGAGAACGTGGAGCTGTCCGGGGCGGTGCCGGTGGGCATCGTCGGCAACGCCGGCAAGTGGCTCAAGACCGCGCCGTAACGGGCGGACTGATTCTGAATTAGCGTCAGATTTCTCGCGCGTTCCTGATTGTGTCTCAGCGTTTTCTAAGCTAACCTCTGTCGGTGTACGGGGCCGCGTCGGCCCGCCGGGGGCATGGAGGGAACCCAGTCATGGAGATCGCTGTTCGACCCGCTGTAACCGCTGGCGTCGCGCTGGCTGCGGCCGGGATGATCGCCGTCACGCCGGTGGCGTCGGTGGTGCCGGACGTGCAGGTTCCGAACATTCAGTTGGTGGGGTTTGCTGACACGCTTGATGATTGGCTGAGTGGGTTTAACGCTGATCTCTTTGCGGGCCAAATCGCTTTCAACAGCAACTTGGTCGACCGCTATGCGGGCGGTTTTGGGGCAGAAATCCAGCTTGAAAAGCTTCTTTTCGGTTCAAACAACGCCCTGAATGGGGTCATCAACCGTCTTTACAACGTTTTCAACATGGGACTGGGTGCAGGCCAAAACTCGCTGAATGGCGTGCTCGGAACGAGCGTTGACCCCAGCGAAGTTACCGCTAGCTTGCTCGCGGGTTTCGATCCGAACGGTGGCAACGTCTTCAATACGGGTCAGATCGGCGGGTTGGAGGGCATGTTCGGGCAGGCGCTGCAGGCCTTCGCCAACGCAACCGGCTTCCCTAACGACAGCCTCATGGGTGCGCTGCAAGACGGGCTGATCGATTTCAATGGTGGTCTTGTTAGCGTCCTGAAAGATTTCAACGGTGCACTTGTCGACAGCCAACTTGGCCTGGAGAGGATGGTCTCGCCGCTGTTTGAAGCTGTCGCACAGATCTACAACCCTGATCAGGTGATTTATAAGGGCGCAGACAGCATTCTCAACGGCGTCGTCAACCGCGGCTTCAACACGTTCAATATGCTGCTCGACTCGGCTCAACAAGGCTTCCTCGGCTTACTCGGAGCAGATTTTGAATCCGCGGACATCACCAGCAGCCTGTTGGTCACGCTTGGTGTCACGGGTCCCTTCAACACGGGTGTCATCGGCGGCCTCGAAGGATTCTTGGGTAACGGTTACATGATGTTGGCCGACTTGGCCGGCCTAATCCAGGCGCTCCTTGGCTTCTGACAAAGCCTGAAGCGCAATCGGTCCTACCCGCGTCGACGGCCTCGGGTTTCGGCCCGCGGAGTGGTGGGTGATCATTGAGTGATGGTCAAGCCCCCGCAACCGCGGCTGCTGTTCGTCCACGCCCACCCCGACGACGAGACGCTGACCACCGGGGCGACGATCGCGCACTACGTCGCCCGCGGCGCGCAGGTACAGGTGGTGACCTGCACCCTCGGTGAGGAGGGCGAGGTCATCGGGGAGCGCTACGCCCGGCTCGCCGTCGATCAGGCCGACCAGCTCGGCGGCTACCGCATCGCGGAACTGACCGCGGCGCTGGCGGCCCTCGGCGCCGGCCCGCCGACGTTTCTGGGCGGGCCGGGCCGGTGGCGGGATTCCGGCATGGCCGACACTCCGCCGCGGCGCTGGGGCCGATTCATCGACGCCGACGAACGCGACACCGTCGGCGCGCTGGTGGCGATCATTCGCGACCTGCGTCCGCACGTCGTGGTCACCTACGACCCCGGCGGCGGCTACGGACACCCCGACCACGTGCACACCCACACCGTCACCACCGCCGCGGTCACCGCGGCCGGCGCAGCCACCGACTATCCGGGCCAACCGTGGCGGGTGCCCAAGCTGTACTGGACGGTGACCTCGGCCAGCGCCGCCACCGCCGGTCTGGAGGCGCTAAAAAGCGAAGACCTGGCCCCGGGCTGGCAGCGCGTGCCCGGCAACGACATCGGCTTCGGGGTCGCCGATGAGCAGATCACCGCGGCGATCGACGACGCCGCAGCGCTGCCCGCCAAGATCGCCGCGATGCGCAACCACGCCACCCAGGTCAGCGTCGGCCCGACCGGGCGGGCGTTCGCCCTCTCCAACGACCTGGCGATGCCGATCCTGGCCGCCGAACACTACGTGCTGGCCGCCGGTACGGCCGGCGAACGCGACGCGCGCCGATGGGAGACCGATCTCCTGGCCGGAGTTGATCTCGCCGACCCGGCGGCGCGTTAGGATATGCCCAGCAGTGAGCCGCCGAAGGCACCAGTGCAAGGCACCAACGGAAGGCATGGGTATGGACCCGGACATGGACGACAACCTGGAGCGCTGGCAGTTGCGTGGCGACCAGTTCCAGTGGGTGGTGGGGTCGCTGGTCGGTTTGCTTGACAGCATCCCGACTTGACACCACCTGCCCCGCAGCCAGAACCGAATACCAACACGGCGGGCCCCGTCGCCCGCTTCGTCGTCCTAACCCTGCTGGCCGTCGACGGCGTTCTCTCCGCCGTGGCGGCCGCGTTTTTACTGCCGTCCTACCTCGGACCGGTCCCATTCCCGATCAGCGCGCTCATCAGCGGCCTGGTCAACGCCGCCCTGGTCTGGGCCGCGCGCTACTGGACCGACTCCCCGCGCATCGTCGCCTTGCCGCTGTGGACCTGGCTGCTGGCGGTGGCCGCGATGACATTCGGCGGCCCCGCCGACGACACCATCTTCGGCGGCCGCGGCCTGATGGGCTACGGCGTGCTGCTGCTCATCGTCTTCGGTGCCGGCCCGCCCGGTTGGGTGCTCTGGCACCGCAAACAGGTACTCGAGACCCGCGAGCAAGCCGCACAGGACGAGGAATCGGCCGAAGCAGCCGAAAACTCAGGGGATCAGGTTCAGCAGCAGGTCACCCAGGGTCCCACCGACGTTGCCGAGCAGCTCTCCACCAAGGGCAGGTAGCGCGTCCAACCCCAGATCCAGCTGGCCCAGCAGCTGCAGCAGCCCGGCCGCGGCGAGGTCCAGACCGGCGGCGCCGAGCCCGAACGGGGGTAGCGGTGGTAGAAGCCAGTCGATCTCAGCGGTGATGAAGGTGTGGATCGCCTGCACGGTAGCGGTGGCGATCTTGCTGAGGCCCTCACCGAAGCCGACCAACCCGGCCAGAAAATCGGTGGTGTTGAACAGCAAACTTTCGACGATCGACTCGCCGAGGTCGTAGAAAATATTGATCTGTGGTGCCAACAAACCGACGAGTGGTACCCAGCCGGCATCCCACGCCACCAGATTGACCCCGTACCGGACCCACGGTTCGACACCGGAGTAGATCGACTGGATCGCCGCGGCCACCGGCGCTAAGAAGTTGCCCGTTGCCGAGGCAAGGATGCCGATCGTGTCGCCGAGGTCCGGAGCGGTCGGAAGAGTCTCGAGGACCGGCGTCAGCGACGGCAACAGCCACCCGGAAACGCCGTCGACCAGATCCAGCGGCGTGCTGGCCGTCAACTCGATCGACGGGAGCGACGGGACCGACCAGACCGACTCCGGAGCCGTACTCGGCGCCAAGACGACCGCCGCAGCGCTGATCAGCGCCGTTCCCGACAGCAGCAGGGGCCTGTCCACAGCGTGCAATTCCGTCTCCTCCGCGACCGGTTCGGTGCCCTTGAACCTAGCGGTGCACGCATAGCCGCGGCGATGCTTCGCCGCAAAAGGTGCCGGACTACCGCGCTGACCGGGGTCATCGTGCGCGGGGCTAGGGTGAACGGGTATGTCGGCGCACGGATTGTCGAGGATTGTGAGGTGCGCGCAGTGACACTCGATCGGACGCGGACACTGCCGCCGTGGCTGTGACCCCCGACCGCGGCGCGCGCGTGCCCGACGCGGCCCCCGCTCCCAGCCCGTCTGCGCTGCGGCGGGTGCTGCGCCGGGCCCGCGACGGGGTGACCCTCAACGTCGACGAGGCGGCGATCGCCATGACCGCCCGCGGCGACGACCTGGTCGACCTGTGCGCCAGCGCGGCCCGGGTGCGCGACGCCGGCCTGGAATCCGCCGGCCGCCGCGGCGCGGCGGGCCGGCTGCCCATCAGTTACTCGCGCAAGGTGTTCATCCCGGTCACCCACCTGTGTCGCGACACCTGCCACTACTGCACGTTCGTCACCGTGCCGGGCAAGCTGCGCGCCCAGGGCAAGGGCATGTACATGGAGCCCGACGAAATCCTCGACGTCGCCCGCCGCGGCGCTGAAGTCGGCTGCAAGGAGGCGCTTTTCACCCTGGGGGACCGGCCTGAGGCGCGCTGGCCGGAGGCCCGGCAGTGGCTCGAGGAACGCGGCTACGACTCGACGCTGTCCTATGTGCGGGCGATGGCGATCCGGGTGCTCGAGGAGACCGGCCTGCTGCCGCACCTGAACCCCGGCGTGATGAGCTGGTCGGAGCTGTCGCTGCTCAAGCCGGTCGCCCCCTCGATGGGCATGATGCTCGAGACCACCTCGCGCCGGCTGTTCGAGACCAAAGGTCTGGCCCACTACGGCAGCCCGGACAAGGACCCGGCGGTGCGGCTGCGCACCCTGACCGACGCGGGCCGGCTGTCGATCCCGTTCACCACCGGCCTGCTCGTCGGCATCGGCGAGACCCTGGCCGAACGCGCCGACACTCTGCACGCGATCCGCAAGATCGGCAAGGAGTTCGGCCACATCCAGGAAGTCATCGTGCAGAACTTCCGCGCCAAGGCGCACACCGCGATGGCGGCCGCCCCCGACACCGTCATCGACGACTTCCTGGCGACGGTCGCGGTATCCCGACTGGTCCTGGGCCCCAAGATGCGGGTGCAGGCACCGCCGAACCTGGTGTCGCGCACCGAATGCCTGGGCTTGATCGACGCCGGCGTCGACGACTGGGGCGGGGTCTCCCCGCTCACCCCCGACCACGTCAACCCGGAGCGGCCCTGGCCGGCGCTCGACGAACTGGCCGCGGTGACCGCCGAGGCCGGCTACGACCTGGTGGAGCGGCTGACCGCGCAACCGGCCTACGTGCAAGCCGGTGCCGCCTGGATCGACCCGCGGGTCGGCGCCCATGTGGCGGCGCTGGCAGAGCCGGCGACCGGCTGGGCGCGCGACATCAACCCGGTCGGGATGCCGTGGCAGGAGCCCGACGAGGCCATCACCACCGGCCGGGCCGACCTGAACACCGCGATCGACACCGACGGCCGAACCAGCGCCACCCGCAGTGACCTGGACTCCGCGTTCGGTGACTGGGACTCCATCCGCGACCGGGTGGAGGAGCTGGCCGCACGCGCCCCCGAACGCATCGACACCGACGTACTGGCCGCGCTGCGGGCCGCCGAGAAGGACCCGGCCGGCTGCAGCGACGACGAGTACCTCGCGCTGGCCACCGCCGACGGTCCGGCGCTGGACGCCGTTGCCGCGCTGGCGGATTCGCTGCGGCAAGAAGCCGTCGGCGACGACGTCACCTACGTGATCAACCGCAACATCAACTTCACCAACATCTGCTATGTCGGGTGCCGGTTCTGCGCCTTCGCCCAACGCAAGGGCGACGCCGACGCGTTCTCCCTGTCGACCGACGAAGTCGCCGACCGGGCGTGGCAGGCCCACGTGGCCGGCGCCACCGAGGTCTGCATGCAGGGCGGCATCGACCCCGAACTTCCGGTCACCGGCTACGCCGACCTGGTGCGCGCGGTGAAGAACCGGGTGCCCTCGATGCACGTGCACGCCTTCTCCCCGATGGAGATCACCAACGGGGTCACCAAGAGCGGCTTGAGCATTCGGGACTGGCTGACCAGCCTGCGCGAGGCCGGGCTGGGCAGCATCCCCGGCACCGCCGCCGAAATCCTCGACGACGAGGTGCGCTGGGTGCTGACCAAGGGCAAACTGCCCGCGTCCATGTGGGTCGAGGTCATCACCACCGCCCACGAGGTGGGGCTGCGGTCGAGTTCGACGATGATGTACGGCCACGTCGACCACCCCCGGCATTGGGTGGGCCACCTCAACGTGCTGCGCGACATCCAGGACCGCAACGGCGGTTTCACCGAGTTCGTGCCGCTTCCGTTCGTCCACCAGAGCTCACCGCTGTACCTGGCCGGGGCGGCCCGGCCCGGACCCAGCCATCGCGACAACCGGGCGGTGCACGCGCTGGCGCGGATCATGCTGCACGGGCGCATTCCCAACATCCAGACCAGCTGGGTCAAGCTCGGCGTAGGTCACACCCAGGTGATGCTGCGCGGCGGCGCCAACGACCTGGGCGGCACCCTGATGGAGGAGACCATCTCCCGGATGGCCGGCTCGGAGCACGGCTCGGCGAAGACGGTGGCCGAACTAGCCTCGATCGCCGACGGCATCGGACGGCCGGCGCGTCAGCGCACCACCACCTACCAGCCGGTCACGCTCGCCGGGGAACTGGCCGCGGGCAGCTGATCACAGCCGCGCCGCCAGCTCGGTGCCTTGTTTGATGGCGCGTTTGGCGTCCAACTCGGCGGCGCGCGCGGCGCCTCCGATGACGTGCGGGCTCATCCCGGCCGCGCGCAGCCCGTCCTCGAGGTCGCGCACCGGCTCCTGCCCGGCGCAGACCACCACGTTGTCCACCGCCAGCAGGCGCGGACGGCGCCGGTCGGGCCCGAAGCTGATGTGCAGGCCGTCGTCGTCGATCCACTCGTAGTTGACCTCGGAAAGCTGCTGGACCTTCTTGGCTTTCAGGGACGCGCGGTGCACCCAGCCGCTCGTCTTGCCCAACCCGGTGCCCTGGCGGCCCTTGGTGCGCTGCAGCAGGAAGACCTCGCGCGCCGGAGCCGCCGGCATCGGCGCGACCAGCCCGCCGCGCACGGTGGGGGAGTCCGACACGCCCCACTCGGTGCGCCACTCCTTGAGGTTCAGCGTCGGCGACTCGTCGGTGACCAGCAGCTCGCTGACGTCGAATCCGATTCCGCCGGCACCGATTACGGCTACGGATTCGCCGACGGCCTCGACTCCGGTGATGGCGTCGGGATAGGACAGCACCATCGGGTGTTCGATGCCGGTGATCTCCGGGATGCGGGGCACCACGCCGGTGGCCAGCACCACCTCGTCGTACCCGGCGAGACCGTCGACCTCGGCGCGGGTACCGAGGCGCACCTCGACGCCGTACTTCGCCAGCATGGTGGTGTAGTAGCGGATGGTCTCGGCGAACTCCTCCTTGCCCGGAATCCGCCGGGCCAGATCGAATTGGCCGCCGATGAACTCGTTGCCGTCGAACAGGGTGACCGCATGGCCGCGTTCGGCGGCGCTGACCGCGGTGGCCAGCCCGGCGGGCCCGGCGCCCACCACCGCCACCGACCGGGCTCGCCGGGTCGGGGCGAGCACCAGTTTGGTCTCGTGACCGGCGCGCGGGTTGACCAGGCAGGACACCTTCTTGTGTACGAAGGCGTGATCCAAGCACGCCTGGTTGCAGGAGATGCAGGTGTTGATCTCGTCGGCGCGGCCGGCCTGTGCCTTGCGCACCCAATCCGGATCGGCCAGCATGGGCCGGGCCATCGAGATGAGTTGCACCGCAGTGTCGCTGAGGATCTGC
Organism: Mycobacterium sp. 1274756.6; assembly: GCF_001668625.1. Classification (GTDB taxonomy): domain Bacteria; phylum Actinomycetota; class Actinomycetes; order Mycobacteriales; family Mycobacteriaceae; genus Mycobacterium. The sequence goes on along the minus strand of NZ_LZLJ01000093.1, from coordinate 58,361 downwards.
TCGGCGGCCTGGGGCATGTTGATCCGGTTGGAGGCGACCACCGGGATGTCGACCTGCCCGGCGACAGCAGCGCTGAGATCGACGAACGCGCTGTTGGGCACCGAGGTGACGATGGTGGGCACCCGGGCCTCATGCCAGCCGAACCCGGAGTTGATCATGCTCGCCCCGGCTGCCTCGATCTCACCGGCCAGGGCCAGGATCTCCGCCCAGGTCTGGCCGTCCTCGACGTAGTCGGCCAGCGACATCCGGTAGCAGATGATGAAGTCCTCGCCGAGCGCGGCGCGGGTGCGGCGCACGATCTCCACCGGGAAGCGTCGCCGGTTCTGTGGGCTGCCGCCCCACTCGTCGGTTCGCTTGTTGGTGCGCGGCGCCAGGAACTGGTTGATCAGATAGCCTTCGCTGCCCATGATCTCGACACCGTCGTAGCCGGCCTCGCGGGCCAGCCGGGCGCAGCGCACGAAATCGTCGATCGTGGACCGCACCGTCTTCGCCGGCATGCGGCGCGGCCGAAACGGGGTGATCGGCGACTTGATCGCCGACGCGCTCATCGACAACGGGTGGTAGGCGTAGCGCCCGGCGTGCAAGACCTGCAGCAGGATCTTGCCGCCTTCGTCGTGCACCGCGGCGGTGATGCGGCGGTGCCTGCGCGCCTCACCGGAGTTGACCAGCTGGGAGGCGAACGGCAGCAGCCAGCCGGTGCGGTTGGGTGCGTACCCGCCGGTGATGATCAAGCCCACCCCGCCGCGCGCCCGTGTCGCGAAATAGGTGGCGAGCCGGTCGGTGTCGCCGGCGCGGTCCTCCAGCCCGGTGTGCATCGAGCCCATCACCACCCGGTTGCGCAGCGTGGTGAACCCCAGGTCCAGCGGGGACAGCAGATGGGGGAAGGAATCGGTCATGGCTTCTCCTGCAGGGCGTCGGTTACCTCGTCGAGCCAGGCGAGCGCGCTTTCCTCGGCCCGGATGCCGCCGCGCAACACCAGGTATTGGTGCAGCGCGCTGCCGTCGAGCGCCGCCGGGTCGGGGAACTGGCGGGCGGCGAATCCGCGGTAGGTCTCGAGCAGTTCGGCGCGTTCGGCGCGCAGCGCGGCGATCTGCTCGCACAGCGCCGCCCGGTCGCCGTAGGCGGCGCCGCGGACCTTGACCGCGACGTCGCGGGTGCGGTTGTCGGCGACCGCGCTGCCCCGGCCGACCAGGGGCGCGGCGATCCAGCGGGCCAGCTCCGCGCGGCCCGGCCCCGCCACCGAGTACACCTTCTTGTCCGGGCGGCCCTGCTGGGCGACGGTGGTGGCCTGCACCCAGCCGTCGTTCTCCATGGTCCGCAGCGTCCGGTAGATCTGCTGGTGGCTCGCGGTCCAGAAGTAGCCGATCGAGCGGTCGAAGCGGCGGGCCAACTCGTACCCGGAGCCGGCCTGTTCGCACAGCGACACCAGGATCGCGTGAGGCAACGCCACCGGGGCAGCGTATGCCGCCACCAACCGACTATGCAACTGGTTGCACAGCAACCGGGTGCATAGCGTCGGTTTTTGCCGGTTTCGTTATGGGGTCGGACCTGCAGCCCGACCACCGCCATCCGCTAGGGTGATCTGCTGCACTGAGTTGCCGGATGGAGGAGAACCTCGTGACCTACACGATCGCCGAGCCGTGTGTCGACGTCAAAGACAAGTCGTGTGTCGAGGAATGCCCGGTCGACTGCATCTACGAGGGCGCTCGGATGCTCTACATCCACCCCGACGAGTGCGTCGACTGCGGCGCGTGCGAACCCGTCTGCCCGGTCGAGGCCATCTACTACGAGGACGACGTCCCCGACGAGTGGGAGCACTACACCCAGCTCAACGCCGACTTCTTCGACGAGCTCGGCTCGCCGGGCGGCGCCGCCAAGGTCGGGGTGACCGACAACGACCCGCAGCAGATCAAGGATCTGCCGCCGCAGGGCGAAGACGACTGAACTTGCCCACCCGACGTCGACCGGTGTCGGCGCTGTTGCCGGTGTTTCCCTGGGACACGCTGGCCGAAACCGCCGCGCAGGCCCGGGCGCACCCGGGCGGCATCGTCGACCTGTCGGTGGGGACCCCGGTCGACGAGGTCGCCCCGCTGATCCGGGCGGCCCTGGCCGACGCCAGCGGCGCACCGGGCTACCCGACCACCGCCGGCACCGCCCAGCTGCGCACCGCCATGACCACCGCGCTGTATCGGCGCTACGGCATCGCCGGGCTGACCGAGAGCGCGGTGCTGCCGGTCGTCGGCAGCAAGGAACTCATCGCCTGGCTGCCCACCCTGCTCAGCCTGAGCGCCGACGACGTCGTCGTGGTCCCCGAGCTGGCCTACCCGACCTACGAGGTGGGCGCCCGGCTCGCCGGCACCCAGGTGGTGCGCGCCGACACCCCGAGCACGCCGGCTGCGCTGGTCTACCTCAACTCACCGAGCAACCCCACCGGGCGGGTGTGGAGCGCCGCGGAACTGCGCGCGGTGGTCGACTGGGCCCGCGAGCACGACACGCTGGTGGTCTCCGACGAGTGCTACCTGGGGCTGGGCTGGGACGCCGCCCCGGTGTCGGTGCTGCACCCGTCGGTGTGCGACGGCGACCACACCGGGCTGCTGGCGGTGCACTCGCTGTCGAAGACGTCCTCGCTGGCCGGCTACCGGGCCGGGTTCGTCGCCGGTGACCCGGCCCTGGTCGCCGAGTTGCTGGCGGTACGCCGGCACGCCGGGATGATGGTGCCCACCCCGGTGCAGGCCGCCATGGTCGCCGCCCTCGACGACGACACCCACGAGCGCGACCAGCGGGAGCGCTACGCCCGGCGCCGGGACGCGCTGCTGCCCGCGCTGCGCCGAGCCGGTTTCACCGTCGACCACTCCGAAGCCGGGCTGTACCTGTGGGCCACCCGCGGCCAGTCCTGCCGTGACACCGTCGGCTGGCTGGCCGAGCGCGGCATCCTCGCCGCACCGGGGGAGTTCTACGGCCCGGCCGGCGCCCGCCACGTGCGGATCGCGTTGACCGCCACCGACGAGCGGATCGCGGCCGCCGTGGCCCGGCTGTACGGCGAGGAGAAATCTGTGCATGGGGCACCTCCTGCGGGCGCGTAGTGTTCGCTGATGAGTTGACACAAGTGGCAGGGGAGTAACGGCGTGGCTGGGGTCGGTTCGGTGATCGCGGGCTACCGTGTGGAACGAGTGCTGGGCACCGGCGGGATGGGGTCGGTCTACCTGGTCGCCAACCCCGAACTGCCGCGCCGCGACGCACTGAAAGTGCTCTCCGCCGGGCTGTCCCGCGACCCGAAGTTCCGGTCCCGGTTCATCCGCGAAGCCGATGTCGCCTCGCAGCTGGACCACCCCAACATCGTGTCGATCTACCGGCGCGGCGCGACCGCCGACGGATTGCTGTGGATCGCCATGCAGTTCGTCGACGGCGTCAACGCCGACGAGGCGGCCCGCGCCGCCGGGCGGATGGAACCGCAGCGCGCGGTCCACATCGTCGGCGAGGTCGGCAAGGCCCTCGACTACGCCCACCGCCGCGGGGTCATCCACCGCGACGTCAAACCCGCCAACGTGTTGCTGTCCGGTCCGGTCGGGCCCGAGGAACGGGTGCTGCTGGGCGATTTCGGGATCGCGCGCGCCCTCGACGATGTCGGGCTGACCGGCACCGGCGGGGTGCTGGCCACGGTGTCGTATGCGGCGCCGGAGGTGATCGCCGGTAACCGGGTCGACGGCCGCGCCGACCTGTATTCGTTGGGCTGCACGCTGTTTCGTCTGCTCACCGGCCGCTCACCGTTCGAGGGCCCGCAGACCACGGTGATGATGGCCCACCTGAACTCCGCACCGCCGCGGGTCAGTGCCGTCGCGCCCTGGCTGCCCCCGGCGCTGGACGCGGTGCTGGCCAAAGCCCTGGCCAAAGACCCCGCCCAGCGGTTCGCCAGCGGCGCGGAGCTGGCCGGCGCCGCCGCGGCCGCGCTGCAGCAGTCGGCCGCCATCGGGCCACCCACGGCGGTGCAACCCTGGCAGCACCAGATGCAGCCGTTCACCGGAGCGATGAGCGCCCCGCCGCGGCGCAACCGCGCCGGGCTGATCGTGGCGGCGCTCGCCGCGGTGGTGCTGCTCGTCGTCGCCGGGACCGCGGCGGTCGTGCTGGGGAAGGACTCCGACTCCCCGGACTCGGCGAAGCCGACCTCGCCGAGCGCCACCACGCCGGCCTCGCCGTCCACCACACCCACATCGACGAGCGCCTCGGAATCGCCCACCCCGGCCGGCACCCAGATGCCGGTGGCGGCCACGGCGCTGACCGGCCTGTTGCTCGACCCGGGCGCGTTGAGCGACTTGCTGAGCAGCCCGCCGCTGAGCGTGGTCAACGAGGAGAACCGGATGTGGTCGGACACCATCGTCGACAAGGACTGCGACAGCGTCGTCATCGTCAACGCGCAGGCCGACTACGCCGGCAGCGGCTACACCGCCATCCACTGGCAGGCCTTGAAGGACAACCCCGACGATTGGAGTTGGGACGTCGGCCAGACCGTGGTGTCCTTCCCGCGCGCCGACGACGCCGCCGACTACGTCGCCCGCGCCACCGACATCTGGAAGAAGTGCGCCAACCGAACCATCAACGCACGCCCCAGCCAGGACACCGCCGGACCGGACTCGCTGTGGAAGATCGGTCCGGTCTCCGACGGCGGCGGCATCTTGTCCACCACCCGCATCCCCGACGCCGGCGGCACCATGATGTGCCAGGAGGCGCTGTCGGCGCGCAACAACATCGCCATCCGGGTGTGGCTGTGCCACGGTGACGCCGACATGTTGCTGGTGCGCAAACTCGTCGAGGCGATCGGCGCCAAGGTGGACGCGCAGTCCTGACCCGCCGCGCGGCTACTCGCAGGCGACGCCGTCGCCGTCGCGGTCCAACTCGGGCCGGTAGCCGGGCTGGCCCAGCAGCAGCGGAGCCGCGCCGGCGGCGCGGGCGGCCGCGCAGTTGGGGAAGAACACCGCGACCCCGGGCTCCGGGGGCGGCGCCACCAGCGGCGCCGGCGCCGGCGCCGGCTCGGGTACCTCGGCGGGCGGTGCGCCCGGCGGGCAGCCGCCGGTCAGGATCCCGGCGATCGCGTCGTGCTCGGCGGCGGTCACCCACAGCCCGTAGGCCGCTTTGACCTGCACGATGCGCGACACGTAGGTGCAGCGGTAGCCCTTGTTCGGCGGCAGCCAGGTGGCGGCGTCACCGTCGCCCTTCTTTTCGTTGATCGGGCCGGAGGTGGCCTGCAGGTTGGCCGGGTCGTTGGCGAAGTTGCGCCGGGTCGTCTCGTCCCACTGCTGGGCGCCCTTCTGCCAGGCGTCCGACAGCGCGACGACGTGGTCGATCTGCACCTCCCGGGAGGTGGTGCGGCCGCGCTGGAAGGCGATGTCGGTGCCGGTGTAGGGGTCCGCGAGCACGCCGGTGAGCACGACGCAGCCGCCGGTGCCGGGCTTGAGGTCCACCGCGGTCAGGTCGCGGCGCAGGATGTCGTTGCGGGTGTCGCAGCCGTTGTGCCCGCCGGGCACCGTGACGTCGTCGCTCCAGGCTTGGCCGAACAGTGCCCGGTCGTAGCCGGTTTTGGGGGCGCGGCCCTTGACCGGCAGGGAATCGAGCAGGGCCAGCACCGGGCCGACGGCGTCGGCCTCGGTGGTGATCACCGGGTCGGCGGGTGCGCCGACGGCGGGGGAGTCGCTCAGCGATCCCAGGGTCAGGATGCCGCCGCACAGCGTTGCCACGGCAGCCAGCGTCACGATCCCGCGCTTCACCACGACACCTTCGCTCACCTCGGTTGACTCGGTGCCGTCACCATAGGGGAGGCATCCGACACGGGCGCGCGGATCAGCGCGGCGAGACCGCCAGGTCCAGGCCGAGCACCTCGACGATCGCGGCGACCAGTTCGAGTTTGACCGAGCCGGCGCCGTATTCGATCGCCTGCACGCTCGAGCGCGACACGCCGGCCAACTCGGCCAGGGCCTGCTGGGTCAACTGCAAGTCGATGCGCCGCGCCGCGATCCGTTCGGCGAGTTCGGCGATCACCGGAATGGACTCGTCACGGCAGGGACTGGTTCGCCGCGGACCGGTCACCGCACCCCCTAGAACGTCGAAGGTCTCACTGTGTCAACGGACCTGCCGGAGCGCTAATGGCCCGCCCCGGCTCGATTTAAAGTACTACAATCCGCTAATAGGAGCGCTCGGCGGTGGTGCCCCCGGATGGGTACGCTGGTGACAACGGCGCACGGCAATCGACGCAACGGGGCGACGACATGACCTCATTCGCAACTCGGCCGAGCACCTCGCTGGAACCGGCACGGCCCTACCCGGCACGCACCGGACCGAAGGGTTCCCTGCTCTACAAGGCGATCACCACGACCGACCCGAAACTGATCGGGATCATGTATCTGGTCACCACGTTCGCCTTCTTCCTGGCCGGCGGGCTGCTGGCGCTGCTGATGCGCCTGGAGTTGGCCGCGCCGGGGATGCAGTTCCTCTCCAACGAACAGTTCAACCAGCTGTTCACCATGCACGGCACGATCATGCTGCTGCTGTATGCCACCCCGGTGGTGTTCGGGTTCGCCAACGTGGTGCTGCCGCTGCAGATCGGCGCACCCGACGTGGCCTTCCCGCGGCTGAACGCGTTCTCCTACTGGCTGTACCTGTTCGGGGCGCTGATCACCGTCGCCGGCTTCATCACCCCCGGCGGCGCCGCCGAATTCGGTTGGACCGGTTACACACCGCTCAGCGACGCCGTGCACTCCCCGGGCGCCGGCGCCGATCTGTGGATCACCGGGCTGGTCGTGGCCGGTCTGGGCACCATCCTGGGCGGGGTTAACATGATCACCACCGTGGTGTGCATGCGCGCGCCGGGCATGACGATGTTCCGGCTGCCGATCTTCACCTGGAACATCCTGATCACGATGATCATGGTGCTGATCGTCTTCCCGCTGCTGACCGCCGCGCTACTCGGCCTGTCCTACGACCGTCACCTCGGCGGGCACATCTACGACCCGGCCAACGGCGGGGTGATCCTCTGGCAACACCTGTTCTGGTTCTTCGGTCACCCCGAGGTCTACATCGTGGCGCTGCCGTTCTTCGGCATCGTCACCGAGATCTTCCCGGTGTTCAGCCGCAAACCGGTGTTCGGTTATACCGCAATGGTGTTCGCCACCATGTCGATCGCGGCGCTGTCCACCGCGGTGTGGGCGCACCACATGTTCGCCACCGGCGCGGTGCTGCTGCCGTTCTTCTCCTTGATGAGCTACATGATCGCGGTGCCCACCGGGATCAAGTTCTTCAACTGGATCGGCACGATGTGGAAGGGCCAGCTGACCTTCGAGGCGCCCATGCTGTTCGCGCTGGGCTTCGCGGTGACCTTCCTCGCGGGCGGGCTGTCGGGGGTGATGCTGGCCAGCCCGCCGCTGGACTTCCACGTCACCGACACCTACTTCCTGGTGGCGCACTTCCACTACGTGCTGTTCGGCACGATCGTGTTCGCCACCTTCGCCGGCATCTACTTCTGGTTCCCCAAGATGACCGGGCGGCTGCTCGACGAGCGGCTGGCCAAGGTGCACTTCTGGTTGACCTTCATCGGGTTCCACACCACGTTCCTGGTGCAGCACTGGCTGGGCAACGAGGGCATGCCGCGCCGCTACGCCGACTACCTGCCCTCCGACGGCTACCAACCGCTGAACATCGTGTCCACGATCGGCGCCTGCACGCTGGCGATCTCAATGCTGCCGTTCGTGTGGAACGTGTTCAAGAGCTGGCGCTACGGCGAGGTCGTCACCGTCGACGACCCGTGGGGCTACGGGTGCTCGCTGGAGTGGGCGACCAGCTGCCCGCCGCCGCGGCACAACTTCTTCGAACTGCCCCGGATCCGTTCGGAGCGTCCGGCGTTCGAGCTGCACTACCCGCACATGGTGGAACGGATGCGCGCCGAGGCCCACATCGGCCGCAAGCCGCCCTACCACGACCCGGTCGAACCCGAGCGCACCTGAGTCAGAGCCGTGCGGTGGCTACGACGGCGTCGAGCTCGGGATTGTTGCCGCCGGTCAGCCGCCGGTGCATCGCCCACGCGAAGCGGGCGGCCTCGGTTTTGGCGCGATGGGAGACCGGGCCGGCGAACATCTCGTCGATGGTGGACACCCAGGTGGTCAGCCATCGGGCGAAATGCCGGCCCGCCAACGGGGTTCGGCCGTGGACACTCAGATGCGCCGGCAGTGGACTGCCCCGATACAGACCGGCCCGGAACAGCACGGTCTCCCAGAAGTCGGCCATCACCGGGATGTGCTGGTCGAGTCCGCTGACCTCGCGCACCTCGGTGAACGGGACCGCGAGCACCTCGTCGACGAGGACCCGGCCGTAGAAGCAGCGCAGCAGTTCCTCCAGATCGGCGCGGTCGCCGATGTCGGTGTAGTCCCGCGTCGGCGTGGCCGTCGCGTCAGTCATCGGCGAAAATCCTTGCGGTGCACAGCTCCGGGGTGATGAACGGCTCCAGGTCGACCTGCGAGCTCGAACCGGTGCCTGCCGTCAGGCCCCGCAGCAGTCCCAGATGGATCCCGCAGCTCACCTCCGGATAGGTCAGCGCCAAATCCTTGACCGGGCAGCTGCGCAACTGGATCGTGCGCTCCGGGCCGTCGGCCGCGCCGAGGGTGGGCGCGAAACCCATCTGCTCGAACACCGCGGCGGCGAAACCGGCCTGCACGTCGAGGGCGTCGGCGTCCTCGGCGGGTTCCGAGGCGTCGGCCTGCTCGGCCAGGATCCGTGTCGCCCAACGCCGGCCCGCCCGCTCGGCGCGCTGCCGCCGCTCCTCGACGGTGTCGCCCAACTCCATCGCGAGGACCTCGACCACGCTGCGGTAGTCCATCCGGCCCTGCACCGCCAGGTAGCCGGTGCGGGGCCGGCCCACCCCGGCGCGGTTGATGCGGGTGCGGGCCACCTGCCCCTCGTTGCACAGCGCGTCGAGGTGGAACCGCACGGTGGTCACGTGCAACCCGGTGAGGCCGGCCAGTGTGGCGGCGTCGACCACGCCGCGCTGCTCGCGCACCAGACCCAAGATGCGTTCCCGTTGTTTGGTGCGGGGCCACCGCGCGGAGCGGTCCTGCCGCGGGTCGGCGGCGTGTTGCCTGGAGTTGCCGGAATCGCTCACCACGGGCGTAGTTCCTCCCACCGCTATTTAACGGAGAACAGTCATCGATTTTAGCATCGCCAGAAGGGGCCGACCGCGTGCCGATCGCTGCCCACCTTAGCGAAGAACGCCCGGTAACCTCGCTGCCGTGCTGCTGACCTCGCTGAATCCCGCTGCCGGCGCCGATATCCCCGACGCGGTCCGGATCGACGGCGCCGTGCTCAGCCGCGCCGACCTGATCGGCGCGGCCACCGCGGCCGCCGAACGGGTGGCCGGGGCGCGCCGCGTCGCGGTGCTGGCCACCCCGACCGTGCCGACCGTGCTGGCCGTCGCCGGCTGTCTGATCGCCGGTGTGCCCGCGGTGCCGGTGCCCGCCGATGTCGGTGCGGCCGAACGCCGCCACATCCTCACCGACTCCGGGGCGCAGGCGTGGCTGGGCGACGCGCCGGCCGACACCGGCGGGCTGCCGCACATCCCGGTGCGCCGCCACGCCCGGTCCTATCACCGCCATCCCGAGCCGCCGCCGGAGGCCACCGCGCTGATCATCTACACCTCCGGCACCACCGGACCGCCCAAGGGGGTGCCGCTGAGCCGCCGGGCGATCGCCGCCGACCTCGACGCGCTGGCCACCGCCTGGCAGTGGAGCCCCGACGACGTGCTGGTGCACGGCCTGCCGTTGTTCCACGTCCACGGTCTGGTGCTGGGCCTGCTCGGCTCGCTGCGGGTGGGCAACCGGTTCGTGCACACCGGGCGACCCGGGCCCGCCGCCTACGCCGAGGCCGACGGCACGCTGTACTTCGGCGTGCCGACGGTGTGGTCGCGCATCGTCGCCGAACCCGCCGCCGCACGCGCGCTCGCCTCGGCGCGGCTGCTGGTCAGCGGCAGTGCGCCGCTGCCGGTCCCGGTCTTCGACCGGCTCGCCGACCTCAGCGGCCATCGGGCGATCGAACGCTACGGCAGCACCGAATCGCTGATCACGCTGTCCACCCGCGTCGACGGCGAGCGGCGGCCCGGCTGGGTGGGGCTGCCGCTCGACGAGGTGCAAACCCGGCTGGTCGACGAGGACGACCGGCCCGTCGCCCACGACGGGGAAACGATCGGGCGCCTGCAGGTGCGCGGGCCGATGGTCTTCGACGGCTACCTCAACCGCCCCGAGGCCACCGCGGAGGCGCTCGACGCCGACGGCTGGTACCGCACCGGCGACGTCGCCGTCATCGACGCCGACGGCATGCACCGCATCGTGGGCCGCGAATCGGTGGACCTGATCAAAACCGGCGGATTCCGGGTGGGCGCCGGGGAGATCGAGACCGCCCTGCTCGGCCACCCCGGGGTGCGGGAGGTCGCCGTCGTCGGCCTGCCCGACCCGGATCTCGGGCAGCGGATCGTGGCGTTCGTCGTGGGCTCGGCGGAGTTGGACACCGCGCAGTTGAGCGACTTCGTGGCCGGTGAACTGTCGGTCCACAAGCGGCCCCGCGAGGTGCGGATGGTGACCGAACTGCCGCGCAACGCCATGGGCAAGGTGCTCAAGAAGGAACTGCTGGCCGAGGGATGATCCGGGCTATGCCCACCGGCGGGCCGCCGCGGCGGTTAGTCTGACAGTCCGGCACGCCCGGACCGGCTGCTGTAAGCAGAACAGCGCCAACCCGGCTACAGCAGAACTAGAAGGGATACCGCAGCATGAATCGTCTCAGCGCCACCGCCCTCGGGGTGTTCGTCTCGGCGATGTTCGTCCTGACCGGATGTTCGGCGGGCATCGTCAACAAGGGTGGCGACACCACCTGCAAGGAATACCAGGACCTCGACAACGACAAGCAGCGTTCGGCCGTGGAGAAGATGGTCAACGACCGCAAGGGCGAAGAGGGCGCCAACCTGGAGGTCTCCGTGGTCCAGGCCGCCGTCGAGGCCTACTGCAAGACCGTCGGCACCAGCAGCAGCAAGATCAGCGAAGCCGACCTGTCCTGACCGACGCTGACGTGGGTGACGTCGCCGGGTGACCCCGGGGCGTCACCCACGCTCAGTTGGCGTGCAGATCCTCGTTGAGGACGATGCCGTGCCCGTCCCGGGAGACCGCCTCGACGGCCCCGGACACCGAGTTGCGCCGGAACAGCAGATTGTTCGACCCGGACAGCTCGCGGGCCTTGACCGTCGCCCCGTCGGGCAGCACCACCTTGGTCCCGGCGGTGACGTACAGCCCCGCCTCCACGACGCAGTCGTCGCCCAGCGAGATCCCCAGCCCGGCGTTGGCCCCCAGCAGGCAGCGCTGCCCGATCGAGATGACCTGGGTGCCGCCACCGGAGAGCGTGCCCATGATCGAGGCGCCGCCGCCGACGTCGGAGCCGTCGCCGACCACCACACCGGCGGAGATGCGGCCCTCGACCATCGAGGCGCCCAGCGTGCCGGCGTTGAAGTTGACGAACCCCTCGTGCATGACCGTGGTGCCGGCGGCCAGGTGCGCGCCCAGCCGGACCCGGTCGGCGTCGGCGACGCGCACCCCGGCCGGGACCACGTAGTCGACCATGCGCGGGAACTTGTCGACGCCGTAGACGGTGACCGGGCCGCGGCGGCGGAGCCGGGCGCGCACCGTCTCGAATCCCTCGACCGCGCACGGCCCGTGGTTGGTCCACACCACGTTGGTCAGCACACCGAACAGGCCGTCGGCGTTGAGCCCGTGCGGCGCCACCAACCGGTGCGACAGCAGGTGCAGCCGCAGGTAGGCGTCGTGCGCATCGGTGGCCTTGTCGGTCAGCGCGCCGATCACCGTGCGCACCGCGACCGTCTGGGTGCCGCGGTCCTCGTCGCGGCCGGTCAGCCCGACCAGCTCCGCCGGCACGTCGGCTCCGGTGAGCCGGGTGGAGCCGGGCTGCTCCGCCCCGCCGAGTTGCGGTGCGGGAAACCAGGTGTCGAGGACCGACCCGTCGTCGGCCAGTGTCGCCAAACCGATACCCCAAGCTGCAGTCACGCCGGTCAGGCTACTGTCTGTGCGCCGCGCGGGCGCAGCAGACCCTCGCCGGCAGAGCTGGAGAGCCGATCGCGGCGTCAGCGTTCGCCGGTTTCGGCGGGGTCGTCGGCGCCCTCGGCCTGGTCGGGTTGCGGGCGCAGCCGGTCGGGCGGCTGCAGCATCTCCGGGTCCGCGTCCGGATCCTGCGCGGGGTCGTAGTCGGCCCGGTCGTCCTGCCGGTCGCCGGGCGGGCTGGGTGTCACCGCGATCCCTCCTGTTATCGCCGGGTCTGCTGGGGACGTACCCGCCGGCCGTGCCGCCAAACCGGGACACGGCCAAACCGGGACAATGGACAGATGGCTGCGCTTCCCTCCGTCCGGGTGGCGGCCGTACAGGCCGCCCCGATCTTCCTGGACCTCGCCGCGACCCTGGACAAGCTCGACGGGCTGGCCGGAGCGGCCGCGGACGGCGGGGCGGAACTGGTGGTGTTCGGCGAGAGCTTCGTGGCCGGCTTCCCGATCTGGAACGGCGTGCTGGCGCCGATCGACCAACACGACTTCCACGAACGGCTGGTCGACACCGCGATCACCGTGCCCGGGCCGGAGTGCGAGCGCCTCGGCGGCATCGCCCGCGCCCACCGGGTGGTGCTGTCGGTCGGGGTCAACGAGCGCAACCCGGACAGCCTCGGCCAGGTGTGGAACACCAACCTGGTCTTCGACCGGTCCGGCCGGCTGGTCAACCACCGCCGCAAGCTCGTCGCCACCTGGTACGAGCGCCTGACCTGGTCGCCCGGCGACGCCTACGACCTGCGTCCGGTCGACCTGGGCGGCTGGCAGATGGGTGCGCTGATCTGCGGGGAGAACACCAACACCCTGGCCCGCTTCGCGCTGCTCGCCCAGGGCGAACGCCTCCACCTGGCCACCTACCCGCCGGCGTGGCCGTTCGACGGCCGCACCGACACCTACGACTACGACCTGCCGGCGAACATCCAACTGCGGGCGGCCGCGCACGCCTTCGAGGGCAAGGTGTTCGTCGTGGTCGCCGCCACCACCCTCGACGACGACGCGCTGCAGCAGGTGGCCCGCGGCGACGCCCGCATCGAGCAGGCGCTGCGCGCGACGGCCCCGGCGTCGATGGTCCTGGGTCCCGACGGCCGGCTGGTGGCCGGGCCGCTGGCCGAGGACGGCATTCTGCACGCCGAACTCGATCTGCAGCGTGAGGTCGTCGCCAAACAGGCGCACGACATCGTCGGCACCTACAACCGCTCGGACATCTTCTCGCTCTCGGTCGACATGCGCCGCCGGTCCATCCTCGACCCGCACGACGACGCGCCGGTGCCGGAGACCGGCTCCGAAGACCCCCGGCGTTAGCCCGCGGCGGCCCGCAGTTCGCTGCGCCACCGCTCGAAGCGCTGCGCCAGCGCTGCGTCGAGGGACTGCAACCGCCGGATGTGATCGTCGAGGTAGTCGGTGTAGAGCGCGACGAAGCCGCGGCGCAGCAATTCTTCGGCGTCCGCGTCGGTGGGCGGCTCGCTGCGCCACCGAAACGCCGCGGCCACCAGGTCGGCGGCCGGGCCCCGGTGGCGGTCCGCGTAGTGGTCGACGGCGGCGTGGTTGGTGCCCTCCAGGCCGGTGTCGGCGGTGAACAGGAACCGGACCGGGAACAGCACCAGTTTGGTCATCGCCCGGACGCCACCGGCGCTCAGCCGGGCCGGGTCGGCGGCGCAGTCCACCACCTGCTCGGCCAGCAGGTCGAGGGCGAAGCGGGCGCCGGCCACCGTCAACTCGGCGCGGCCCGGGGGAGTCAGCTCCGCGCGGATGTCGCGGCCGTGCAGCAGCCGGCCGTGCTCGAACAGGCAGAGCCGGTCGAGCGGGGGAAACCGGCCCTCGGTGCTGCCCGACCGCAGCGACGCCGGAGACCCCCAGAAAATCGAGACCCGGGCGTGCAGGTCGGAGCCGAGCGCGCGGACCGCGTCACCCAGGCCGTGCACCGCCGCCGCATCGGCGGGGGTGAGCGGATCGGTGAGGATCACCGCGGTGTCGACATCGCTGACCAGCGGGCTGAACCCGCCGTGCGCCAGGCTGCCGAGCGCATACACCGCGAGCAGCCGCCCGTCGGCGAACGTATCCCGTGCGCTCGCCACCACATCGGCCAGCACGGCCTCGCCGTCGTCTGCCACCACCAGGTTCCTTCCGGTCCGGACCGACCCACCCACCCGCGGCATACCCACTTCGGGTCGGGTCCCACCCGTTAGGCTGCCAGGCGTGCTGGACTTAGGCGGTGATCCGGTCGCGTTGACCGCGGCGTTGGTCGACATTCCCAGCGAGTCGCGCCACGAGGCCCGCATCGCCGACGAGGTCGAAGCCGCGCTGCGCGCGCAGACCCGCGGGTTCGAGATCGTTCGCAACGGCAACGCGGTGCTGGCCCGCACCGCGTCGGGGTGGCCCAGCCGGGTGCTGCTCGCCGGCCACCTCGACACCGTCCCGGCGGCCGACAACCTGCCCAGCCGCCGGGTCGGCGACCAGCTCTACGGCTGCGGCACCGCGGACATGAAATCCGGGGTCGCGGTTTTCCTGCACCTGGCCGCCACCCTCACCGCCCCGGCCCACGACCTGACCCTGGTGTTCTACGACTGCGAGGAGATCGAGGCCGCGGCCAACGGTCTGGGCCGCATCGAACGCGAACTGCCCGAATGGCTCGACGCCGACCTGGCCGTGCTCGGCGAACCGACCGCCGGCTACATCGAGGCGGGTTGTCAGGGCACCCTGCGGGTGGTGATCAGCGCGGCCGGCACCCGTGCGCACTCGGCGCGATCCTGGCTGGGCGACAACGCCATCCACCGGCTGGGCGCGGTGCTGGGGCGGCTGGCCGACTACCGGGCGCGCAGTGTCGACATCGACGGCTGCCGCTACCGGGAGGGACTGTCGGCGGTGCGCATCGACGGCGGGGTGGCCGGCAACGTCATCCCCGACGCCGCCTCGGTGACCGTCAACTACCGCTTCGCCCCGGACCGGTCCCCGGCCGAAGCGCTCACCCACGTCGAGGAGGTCTTCGCCGGACTCGACGTCACCATCGAACAGACCGACGCGGCGGCCGGGGCGCTGCCCGGACTGCACCGCCCGGCGGCCCGGGCGCTGGTCGAGGCGGCCGGACAGGTCCGCGCCAAGTACGGCTGGACCGACGTGTCGCGGTTCGCCGCCCGCGGCGTCCCGGCGGTCAACTACGGACCCGGTGACCCGAACCTGGCGCACACCCGCGACGAGCATGTGCCGGTCGCGCAGATCACCGCCGCCACCGACCTGCTGCGCCGTTACCTGAGCGGCTGACCCGCCGCCAGCGCGCGGGCCTCGGCGAGTGCCTGCGCGCCGACGGCGCAGCCGACCCGCGCATCCAGTCGCGCCAACGGATCCGCGGCGTGCCGGTCGCCCAACCGGACCGCCTCCCGCCACGCCCGCAGTGCCACCGCCCGCTGCCCTGCGCGCTCGGCCATCCGGGCGGCGTCGCGGGCGGCGAGGACCGCGCCGTGCCGGTCGTTCATGGCCGCCCGCTGCCAGGCGCGTGCCACCCCCAGCTCCGGGGTGAACAGCGCCGACTTGGTGCCGTGCCGGGATTCGGCGCGGCTCAACGCTTTCGACGCCGCCGCCACGTCGCCGCCGCGGGCCAGCGCGGTGGCGAGCAGCATCAGCGACAGCGGACCCCACGAGTAGCCGGTGCGCTCCAGCGCGGCGGCGGCCGGCCCGAGCAGCGCCGCCGCGCGGTCGGCCTGCCCGCCGGCCAGCAGTACCTCGGCGAGCAGCACCTCGCCGATCGCCCGGCCGGGCTGCTGCAGTTCGGCGAAGTCGGTGAACTGCTGAGCCAGCTCCAGCGCCTCGTCCAGCCGGTCGGCCAGGATCAGCGTGGTCACCTCGGCGAGCCCGACGGTGAACCGCAGCAGACCGGGGTGCTCGGCGCCCAGCGCCCGCTGCACCATCGGGCCGACCTGCTCGAAGCGGCCCTGCCGTGCGGCGCACAGCGCGGCGGCGCTGCCAGCCCAGGCCACCGCGGTGTCCCCGGCCTCCGGCGCGGCCAGCACCCGCCCGGAGATCTCCACGGCACGGTCGAGATTGCCGGCGTTCATCGCGAAGGTGGCGGCCAGCGCATCCAGGGTGATCTGCTCGCAGGGGTCGTTCAGCCGCCTGCGGGTGGACTGCAGGAAGGCGGTCGCCCGCTCGGGCTCGCCGAGCCCGAAGAACTGGTTGGCGGCCCGCGGCAACGCCCAGGACAGCAGCTCCGCTTCGGACAACCCGGCCGGGTCGACGGCGGCGAGCACCGCGTCGGCGTCGCGCCCGCGGCCGCGGTAGCCCAGCGCGGTGGCCAGCACCAGCCGGGCCGGCAACCCGGCACCGCGCTCCAACGCCGACTCGGCCAGCTGTTCGGCCAGCCGCAGCGCCCCCAGGCGCAATGCCTCGCCGGCGGCCGCCACCACCTCGTCCACCGGCTGGGGCGCGGTGGAGCCGACGGCCAGCACCGCACGGCGCAGCCGGTCGCTGACCTGGTCGTCCGGCCCGGCCGGCAACTGCCCAAGCACCTCGGTGCGCCGTGCCCGCGCGCCGTCCGCGCCCAGCGCGGCCAGCGCCCGCTCGGTGAACAGCGGATGCGCGCTGTAGACCACCGGGTCGATGCCGCGGCCACCGCGCACCCGGGTCTCGGCGGCCCCGAACCGCTCGGCCAGCTCCACCGCGTCGGCGCCGGCCAGCGCGGCCAGCGCCGGCAGCAACAGCGGCTCGGCCACCGCCAGGTAGTCGACCACCGCGCGGGCCGGTGCCGGCAGCTCGGCGAGGAACTCGTCGACCTCGGCGGCGGTGGTGCCCGCCGGCGGGGTGAGGTCGATGCGCTCGAGCAGGGCGTCGGTCCACAGCGCGGTGAGCATGGCGACCGCCGCGTCGGGGCGGGCGCTGACCACCATCCGCGCCGCCCCGGCCAGCGCGAGTTGGTAGACCAGCGTTGCCGAGAGCAGGTCCAGCTCGTGGGCGTCGTCGACCACCAGCAGCAGGTCGGCCTCCTCGCCGGCCCCGACCAGTGAGGCCCGCGCGGCCCGCAGCAGCGCGGCGGGTTTGCCGATCTCAGCGACCTCGATCAGGTGGCTGAACGCCCCGAACGGCACCGCCCGCTCGGTCGGGGTGCCGGTCACCCAGCGCACCACGGTGCCCGGCGCGGCGGCGGCCCGCCGTTCGGCGGCCAGTCGGGCCAGCGTGGACTTGCCGACCCCGTCGGGCCCGAGCACCACCGCGCCGCGGGCGGCCCCCGACAGCGCGGCATCGAGTCGCTCCTGGGCGGCCGCGTGGCGGGGGACGTTCCACCGGATCGGCATCGGGGCGGAGTTTACGGTGCCCGACACCCCCCGGCTAGCCTTTCCGGTGTGCGGTGGCCGTCGGAGTGGGTGGTGTGCGTGTACTGCGCGTCCGGACCGATCCATCCGGAGCTGCTGGCGCTGGCCGGGCAGGTCGGGATGGCGATCGCCGAACGGGGCTGGACGCTGGTGTGGGGCGGGGGCAACGTCTCGGCGATGGGGGCGCTGGCCACCGGGGCCCGGGTCCGCGGCGGCCGCACGGTCGGGGTGATCCCGGCGGCGCTGGTCGGCCGCGAACTGGCCGACGTGGACGCCGACGAGCTGATCGTCACCGAGACGATGCGCCAGCGCAAACAGATCATGGAAGACCACGCCGACGTGTTCCTCACCCTGCCCGGCGGCATCGGCACCCTCGAGGAGATGTTCGAGGCGTGGACGGCCGGCCACCTCGGCATGCACGACAAGCCGGTGGTGGTGCTCGACCCCGACGGCCACTACGACGGGCTGTGGCGGTGGCTCGACGGGCTGGTCGACAGCGGTTACGTGCCGCCGGGCGCGATGGAGCGGCTGCAGGTGGTCAGTGACCTCGAGGCGGCGCTGATAGCCTGCGCGCCGGGCTGACCGCCCGATTAGGCTGGCGGCAGGCGGTCGCCCGGCCTGCGCGAACCCGGAGACGAGACAGGGGCGAGAGATGGCGAGGGATAACGTGTCCGATCACGGCTCAGCGGCGCTCACCTCGGTGGGCGTGCGCGACATCGCTGCCCGCCTGCCCGGGCTGCTGCCCGATCTGCCGGTGATCCTGCGCGGCGCGGTGACCGGGCTGCGGGCACGCCCCAACACCCGCACCTCGATCGGGCGGGTGTTCCAGGACCGCGCCGCCCGCTACGCCGACCGGGTGTTCGTGCGCTTCGCCGACACCACGATCACCTACGCCGAGGCCAACGCCACCGTCAACCGGTACGCGGCGGTGCTCGCGGCGCGCGGCGCCGCCCGCGGGGACGTGGTCGGCATCATGCTGCGCAACTCACCCAACGCGGTGCTGATGATGCTCGCGGCGGTCAAGTGCGGCGCGATCGCCGGGATGGTCAACTACAACCAGCAGGGCGAGGTCCTCGCCCACAGCCTCGGCCTCATCGACGCCAAGGTGCTGGTGACCGAGGCGGACCTGGTCAGCGTCATCGAGGACAGCGGCGCGACGACCTCCGGGCTGCTGTCGGTGGAGGAGTTGGAGCGCCTGGCCGCCGACCAGCCCACCCTCAACCCGCCGAGCGTGGACGAGGTGCGGGCCAAAGACGCCGCCTTCTACATCTTCACCTCCGGCACCACCGGCTTCCCCAAGGCCAGCATCATGAGCCACCGCCGCTGGCTGCGGGCGCTGACCGCGTTCGGCGGGCTCGGGCTGCGGCTGCACAGCGACGACACCCTCTACTGCGCGTTGCCGCTGTACCACAACAACGCGCTCACGGTGGCGCTGTCCTCGGTGCTCAACTCCGGGTCGACGCTGGCGCTGGACTCCTCGTTCTCGGCGTCGCGGTTCTGGGACCGGGTGATCGCCGCCGACGCCACCGCCTTCGTCTACATCGGTGAGATCTGCCGCTACCTGCTCAACCAGCCGCCCAAACCCACCGACCGCGCGCACCGGGTGCGGGTGATCTGCGGCAACGGTCTGCGCCCGGAGATCTGGGACGAGTTCGCCGAGCGGTTCGGCATCCCCCGGATCTGCGAGTTCTACGGCGCCAGCGAGGGCAACGCCGCGTTCATCAACATGCTGAACATGCCGCGCACCGCGGGGATGGCGCCGATGCCGCTGGCCTACGTCGAGTACGACCCGGAGACCGGCGAGCCGCTGCGCGGCCCCGACGGCCGGGTGCGCCGGGTCCCCACCGGGCAGCCGGGCCTGCTGATCAGCCCGGTCAACAAGCTCTCCCCGTTCGACGGCTACACCGACCCGGAGGCCACCGAGAAGAAGCTGATCCGCAACGCGTTCAAGGACGGCGACTGCTGGTTCAACACCGGGGACCTGATGACCTCCCAGGGGCTGGGCCACGGCGCGTTCGTCGACCGCCTCGGCGACACCTTCCGCTGGAAGGGCGAGAACGTCGCCACCACCGAGGTGGAGGCCGCGGTCAGCGCCTGCGACGAGGTCGAGGAATGCGCGGTCTTCGGCGTCGAGGTGCCCCGCACCGGCGGGCGGGCCGGGATGGCCGCGGTCAAACTGCGCGACGGCGCGGAGTTCGACGGACGCAGCCTGGCCGAGGCCGTCACCAAGCGGCTGCCCGGGTACGCGGTGCCGCTGTTCGTCCGGGTGGTCGACTCGATGGTGCACACCAGCACCTTCAAGAGCCGCAAGGTCGAGCTGCGCGAACAGGGCTACGGCGCCGAGGTCACCGACCCGCTGCATGTGCTGGCCGGGCCGCAGGAGGGATACGTGCCGTTCTACCCGGAGTATCCCGACGAGGTGGCGGCCGGGACCCGCCCGCAGGCCTGACCCGATCGCCCCGCCCCTGCCGAGCGGGCGGCGCCGACCAGGCACTATGGACAGCGTGCACGCAACCCTGTGCGGCCGCCCGGTCGCCGGCGATCGCCCGCTGATCATGGCGATCGTCAACCGCACCCCGGACTCCTTCTACGACCGCGGCGCCACCTTCGACGACCGGGCCGCCCAGGACGCGGTGCACCGCGTCATCGCCGAGGGAGCCGACGCCGTCGACGTCGGCGGGGTCAAGGCCGGGCCCGGCGAGCACGTCGACGCGGCCACCGAGATCGCCCGGGTGGTGCCGTTCATCGAATGGGTCCGCGGCCGCTACCCCGACCAGCTGATCAGCGTCGACACCTGGCGGGCGGAGGTGGCCAAACAGGCCTGCGCGGCCGGCGCCGACCTGATCAACGACACCTGGGCGGGCGCGGACCCGCAGCTGGCGGCGGTGGCCGCCGAATTCGGCGCCGGGCTGGTCTGCTCGCACACCGGCGGGGCGGCGCCGCGCACCCGGCCGTTCCGGGTGCACTACGGCACCACCACCCGCGGTGTGGTCGACGCGGTGATCGGCGAGGTCACCGCCGCCGCCGAACGTGCCGTGGCCGCCGGGGTGGCCCGCGACCGGGTGCTGGTCGACCCCACCCACGACTTCGGCAAGAACACCTTCCACGGGCTGGCGCTGTTGCGTCATCTGGAAGACCTTGTTAGAACCGGGTGGCCCGTACTGATGGCGCTGAGCAACAAGGACTTCATCGGTGAGACGCTGGGTGTGGGCTTGACGGAGCGGCTGGAGGGAACGTTGGCGGCGACGGCGCTGGCGGCCTCCGCCGGGGCCCGGATGTTCCGGGTGCACGAGGTCGGGCCCACCCGCCGGGTGCTGGAGATGGTGGCATCGATCCGCGGTGAGCGTGCCCCGGCGCGCACGGTGAGGGGACTGGCATGACGACATCGGATCTGGCCGCCACGGACGGCGCGATCGCGACCCGGCCCGGGGACACCTGGCTGGGCGGTCGCACCTGGAGCCGGCCGGCCTGGACGGTGGCGGAGCTGGAGGCGGCCAAAGCCGGCCGCACCATCTCGGTGGTGCTGCCCGCCCTCAACGAGCAGGACACCATCGAATCGGTCATCGACAGCATCGCGCCGGTGGTCGGCGGGCTGGTCGACGAACTGATCGTGCTGGACTCGGGGTCCACCGACGACACCGAGATCCGCGCGATCGCCGCCGGCGCCCGGGTGGTCACCCGCGAACAGGCGCTGCCGGAGGTGGCGCCGCTGCCCGGTAAGGGCGAGGCGCTGTGGCGCTCGCTGGCGGCCACCAGCGGCGACATCGTGGTGTTCGTCGACTCCGACCTGATCGACCCCGACCCGATGTTCGTGCCGCGGCTGGTCGCGCCGCTGCTCACCGAGGACGGCGTCCACCTGGTGAAGAGCTTCTACCGGCGGCCGCTGAAGGTCGGCGGCAGCGAGGACGCCAACGGCGGCGGTCGGGTGACCGAGCTGGTGGCGCGGCCGCTGCTGGCGGCGCTGCGCCCGGAGCTGAGCTGCGTGCTGCAACCGCTGGGCGGCGAGTACGCCGGCAGCCGCGAACTGCTGACCTCGGTGCCGTTCGCGCCGGGCTACGGGGTGGAGATCGGGCTGCTGGTCGACACCTACGACCGGCTGGGCCTGGACGCGATCGCGCAGGTCAACCTCGGGGTGCGGGCACACCGCAACCGGTCGCTGGCCGAGCTGGGCGCGATGAGCAGGCAGGTCATCGCCACCTTGTTGTCGCGCTGCGGCATCGGCGACTCCGGGGTGGAGCTGACCCAGTTCCACCCCGACCGGGACGGCTACCTGGCCCGGCCGGTGCCGGTCTCGCTGGAGGACCGGCCCCCGATGAACACGCTGCGTCCGCGCTGACCGTCCCGCCGTCCGGGCCATGAGGCAGGATCGGTTCTGTGACATTGGTGCTGCTGTATCTGCTGGTTCTGGTGATGATCGCCGCGGTCCTGTTCGGGCTGGCGAGCATG
The DNA here is from genome assembly GCF_001668625.1 of Mycobacterium sp. 1274756.6. Lineage (GTDB taxonomy): Bacteria > Actinomycetota > Actinomycetes > Mycobacteriales > Mycobacteriaceae > Mycobacterium. The sequence continues at coordinate 36,491 of NZ_LZLJ01000093.1, read as the reverse complement.
CTGTTCGGTCGCGGTGAGACGTTGCCGCCGCTGCCGCGCGGGACCACCGCCACCGTGCTGCCCGCCTCCGGCATCACCGGCGGCGACGTCGACGCGGTCAAGTTCACCCAGGTGCTGCGCGGCTACAAGACCAGCGAGGTCGACTGGGTGCTCGACCTGCTGGGCCGCGAACTCGACCAGCTGCGCGCCCAGCTGGCGGTCGCCGATTCGCGCGCGCAGCCCGACCCCCGCCCGGCCGGCCGCGCGGGCGAGGAGTGAGCGAACCGGCCGGCGACGGCCGGATCCGCTGCGGCTGGGCCGACAGCGGCCGCGGCGCCGACGCCGCCCTCTACCGCGACTACCACGACCGGGAGTGGGGCCGGCCGGTGCGCGACGGCACCGCGCTGTTCGAACGGTTGAGCCTGGAGGCGTTCCAAAGCGGGCTGTCGTGGCTGACCATCCTGCGCAAGCGGGAGAACTTCCGCCGCGCGTTCGGCGGTTTCGCGGTCGCGACCGTCGCCGGGTTCACCGACGCCGACGTGGCCCGGCTGCTGGCGGACCCGGGCATCGTGCGCAACCGCGCCAAGATCGAGGCGACGATCGCCAACGCCCGCGCCGCGGCGACACTGGGGTCACCGCAGGACCTGGCCGAGCTGCTGTGGTCGTTCGCCCCGCCGCCGCGCCCGCGGCCGGCCGACCTGGCCACCGTGCCCGCCACCAGCGCCGAATCGAGGGCGATGGCCGCCGAGCTCAAACGGCGCGGCTTCCGGTTCGTCGGGCCGACCACCGCCTATGCGCTGATGCAGGCGACCGGGATGGTCGACGACCACATTCAGCGCTGCTGGGTCGCCCCGGGCGGCGCTGACATCGGCTAAGGGCGGGGTCTTGCGCATGCCGGTGGCGGCGATAGGGAACAATGGAGGGCGAATTGTCGGTGAGGCGCCCGGCGCGCGACCGTGGGATGTTCCCGAAGTCGGCGTCGGTGACGTGAGACCGGATTGGATCTGGAGGGAGCACTCGATGGCGGCCATGAAGCCCCGGACCGGAGACGGCCCGTTGGAAGCGACCAAGGAGGGGCGCGGCATCGTGATGCGGGTACCGCTGGAGGGCGGTGGCCGGCTCGTGGTCGAGCTGACCCCCGACGAGGCGGCCGCCCTGGGTGAGGAACTGAAGAACGTCACCAGCTGACCCGATCCGGTGCGCTAGCCGCACAGCGCGCGATACACCTCGAAGGTCTCGGCGGCGCTGCGCGCCCAGGAGAACCGCTCCACACAGCGTTGCCGCCCTGCCATCCCGTACCGCCGGGCGGTTTCGGGGTCGGCGAGCAGGGCGGTGACCGCCTCGGCCAGCCGGTCCGCGTACCCCGCCGCGTCGTCGGGGTCGTAACCGACCAGGGTGCCGGTCACCCCGTCGGCGACCACCTCGGGGATGCCGCCGACGTCGGAGGCCACCACCGCGGTCTCGCAGGCCATGGCCTCCAGGTTGACGATGCCCAGCGGTTCGTACACCGAGGGGCAGACGAACACGGTTGCCGCCGACAGGATCTCCCGGATCCGCTCGGTGGGCAGCATGTCGGGAACCCAGAACACCCCGCCGCGCTCGGCGGCGAGTTCGTCGACGGCCAGCGACACCTCCGCGGCGATCTGCGGGGTGTCGGGCGCCCCGGCCACCAGCACCAGCTGCGCCTCGGCGGGAAAGCGGTGCGCGGCGGCGAGCAGGTGGGTGACCCCCTTCTGGCGGGTGATCCGCCCGACGAACGCGACGATCGGCCGGTTCGGGTCGACGCCGAGTTCGGCGAGCACCGGGGCGCTCGCCGGTTCGGCGGTGCGGAACCAGGTCTGGGTGTCGATTCCGTTGTGCACCACGTGGACCCGGTCGGGGTCGAGACCGGGGTAGACCCGCAGGACGTCGTCGCGCATGCTCGCACTGACCGCGATGACCGCGTCGGCGCCGTGCACCGCGGTGTGTTCCACCCACGACGACACCCGGTAGCCGCCGCCGAGTTGTTCGGCCTTCCAGGGCCGCAACGGCTCCAGCGAGTGCGCGGTGAGCACATGCGGGATGTCGTAGAGCCGGGCGGCCAGGTGCCCGGCCAGCCCGGTGTACCAGGTGTGCGAGTGCGCCAACGACGCCGACGCCGCCGCGTGGGCCATCGACAGATCCGCCGAAAGCGTCGCGAGCGCCGGATTGGCGTCGGCCAGCGCCGGGTCGGGCCGGTGGGCTTCGACGCCCGGGGCGCCCGGGCGGGCCGCGCCCATGCAGTGCACGTCGACCTCGCACAGATGGCGCAGCTGGGCGACGAGTTCGGTGACATGCACGCCGGCGCCGCCGTAGACCTCGGGCGGGTACTCACGGGTCATCATCGCCACACGCATACCCGAACGGTAGTGCTCGCGGCGGCCGGGCGGCTCGCCGACCACCGGTTGCTCTGGCAGGGCTGCCGGAGGGCCGATAGGTTGAGAACATGAGGGAAGCGCCACACGTGCTGGGCATCGTTCTGGCCGGCGGGGAGGGGAAGCGGCTCTATCCGCTCACCGCGGACCGGGCCAAACCGGCGGTCCCCTTCGGCGGCGCCTACCGGCTGATCGACTTCGTGCTGTCGAATCTGGTCAACGCGCGGCTGCTGCGGATCTGCGTGCTGACCCAGTACAAGTCGCACTCGCTGGACCGGCACATCTCGCAGAACTGGCGGTTGAGCGGGCTGGCGGGGGAGTACATCACCCCGGTCCCGGCCCAGCAGCGGCTCGGCCCGCGCTGGTACACCGGCTCGGCGGACGCGATCTACCAGTCGCTCAACCTGATCTTCGACGAGGACCCGGACTACATCGTGGTGTTCGGCGCCGACCACGTCTACCGGATGGATCCGCAGCAGATGGTGCAGTTCCACATCGACACCGGGGCCGGCGCCACGGTGGCCGGCATCCGGGTGCCGCGGGCGGAGGCGTCGGCGTTCGGCTGCATCGACGCCGACGAGTCGGGGCGCATCCGCAGCTTCATCGAGAAACCGTCGGACCCGCCGGGTGCCCCCGACGACCCCGAGGTCAGCTTCGTCTCGATGGGCAACTACGTGTTCACCACCAAGGTGCTGGTCGACGCGATCAGCGCCGACGCCGAGGACGACCACTCCGACCACGACATGGGCGGCGACATCGTCCCGCGGCTGGTCGCCGACGGGGTGGCGTCGGTCTACGACTTCTCCGACAACGAGGTGCCCGGGGCCACCGACCGGGACCGCGGCTACTGGCGCGACGTCGGAACCCTTGACGCGTTCTACGACGCGCACATGGACCTGGTCTCCGAGCGGCCGATCTTCAATCTGTACAACACCCGCTGGCCGATCCGCGGCGCGACCGAGAACCTCGCCCCGGCCAAGTTCGTCAACGGCGGCTCCGCGCAGGAGTCGGTGGTCGGTGCGGGCAGCATCATCTCGGCCGCCTCGGTGCGCAACTCGGTGCTATCGTCCAACGTGGTCATCGACGACGGCGCGATCGTGGAGGGCGCGGTGATCATGCCCGGCGCGCGGGTCGGTCGCGGGGCGGTGGTGCGCCACACGATCTTGGACAAGAACGTGGTGGTCGGCCCCGGCGAGATGGTCGGGGTGGATCTGGAGAAGGACCGGGAGCGGTTCGCGATCAGCGCCGGCGGGGTCGTCGCGGTGGGCAAGGGCGTCTGGATCTGACGACACCGCCGCACCCGCACCTACTTATTCATACGTGCGCATGTATGGTGGAGGGGATCCGGCGCGCGTAGCATCGTTCGTGCCGCCAGCGATGATGACGACGAGTCCGGTGGGAGTTTCTCGAACCGGTGTGGGAGGGGTCGTGGAGGTCGCCCTGGGAGTGTCGGTGACACCGACGGCGATCTACCTCGCGCTGACCGAAGGCGACCACGCCGACGGGGTGACCGTCGACGAGGACATGATCGCCGTCGACGCCGGCACCGCCCCCGCCGAAGCGGCCATCACCGCCATCCAGCAGGCCCGCGGGGCCGCCGACGCCGGCGGGTATCGGGTCGCCTCGATCGGGGTGACCTGCTCGGCGCAGGCCGACGCGATCGTCGTCGGCGACGCGCTCAGCGAACACCGGATCGGCGACGTCATGCTGGTGTCGGGGTTTCTGGCCGCCGCGGCGCTGACCCAGACCGTCGGCAAGGCGCTCGGCTACCCGTGCACCGCGCTGACCTACTTCGAGCCGGGCAGCATGACGCTCGCGGTCGTCGACTCGGCGACCGGGGCGATCGGCGCGGTGCACCGCCGACGGCTGCCCGACGACCCGTCCGGGGTGCTCGCCGAGGCGATGACCGAACTGGCCCTGCTGGAAACCCGCCCCGGCGGGGTCCACCTCGTCGGCGCCGGCGTCGACATCAGGGCGGTCAAAACCCAGCTGGAGGCGCTCACCCCGCTGCCGGTGACGGTGCCCGAAGAGCCGGCGACGGCGCTGGCCCAGGGGGCCGCGGTGGCCGCGGCCCACGCCCCGCTGTTCACCATGTCGACCCAGGCGCTGGCCTATTCGCGTGACCCCGGAACCGGGGCGATCGACCCCGACGGGCTGGCGCTGCGGCTGGCGAGCGGCGGAGACACCGAGGACACCGCGCTGGCCTACAGCGCGCTTCCCGACGGCGGGGGACACGACGACGCCGCCGGCCCCGACGGGATACGCAAGCGGTTGACCCGCACCCCGGTGCTGATCGGCAGCGCGACGGCCGCGATCGTGGTCATCGCCTCGGTGGCGCTGGTGGTCTCGCTAGTGCTGCAGATCCAGCCGGTGGCGCAGCTGCTGCCCAACGTCGGCAGCCCGGAGGACAACCCGCAGCGGCCGGCCACCCCGCAGACCATCCAGCAACCCGCACCGGTGGTCCAGCCGGTGCCGCCCCCGGAAGCCGCGCCCCCGGTCGCTCCGGCACCCGAGGTCCCGGCACCGCAAGCCCCGGCGCCCGAGCCTCTCGCGCCGCAGGCGCCCGCCCCGGCGCCGCAGGCGCCACCCGAACCACCCGCGCCGCGCGCGGTGGCCCCGCCGGCTCCGGCACTGCCGGCGGCGCCCCCGCCCGCCGAGGCGGCCGTGCCCGAGCCGCAGGCGCCCGCGGTCCCCGAAGCTCCGGCTCCGGCACCGGTGCCGCTGCCGATCCCGATCCCGGTCGTCGTGCCGCAGCTGCCGGTGCCCAAGCCCGAACCGCCGACCCGCAACCCGCCGAAGAAGACCCGGCCGAGCGAGCCGGCACTCGACCTGCCGCCGGTCTGGCAGCCCAAGGCGCCGGAGCGGCCGAAGACACCGAAACGCCCGGACCCGCCCAAGACGCCCAAGCAACCGGAATGGCAGCCCAGCCTGCCGGATTGGCAGCCGGAGTCACCCAAGGCACCCAAGGCACCCAAGGCACCCAAGCAACCGCAGTGGCAGCCACCCAAACTGCCCGACTGGCAACCCAAGTCGCCGGACCTGGGCCCCAAACTGCCGCACTGGCAACCGAAGGCACCCAGTCATCAGCCCAAGGGGCCGAGCCTGCGGCTCCCGGATCTCAAGCTGCCGTTCTGACCGTCACCACAGATACGGCACCAGCCGGTAGCGGACCCGACGGGTGTAGTCGCGGTAGCCGGGCAGTTCCGCGGTGAGCATGGCTTCCTCATCGAGGATCCGCGCCACCAGCACCGCGGTGCCGGGGAGCAGGAACACCAGCCCCCACAGCGAGCCCAACGCCGGCGGGATCCCGGCCATCAGCAGCAGGTTCCCGCTGTACATCGGATGGCGCACCCGCCCGTAGAGCCCGGTGCTGACCAGGTGTTGACCGGGTTCGACGCGGATGGTCGCGCCGGCGAACCGGTTCTGCGCGACCACCAGCATGCCCGCCCCCAACCCGACCGCGACCAGCCCGTCGCCGGCCACCGAGACCGCGGCGGGCACCGGCGACCAGCCGAAGCGGTGATCGAAGACACTGAACACCAGCATGGCCAGCAACACCAGGAAGGACAGGCTGATGATCACCTGCTGCGCCCGGCGGGTCTCGGCCCGCGGCCCGACGCGCAGGCGCCGCTCCAGGACCTCGGGGTGCTTGCGGGCGAAGTAGGAGCTGGGCCCCAGGCTCGCCGCCGCGAACACGGCCAGGAAAACCCAGCCCCGCCAGTAGTCGAGGGTGCCCGCCGGCAGGAATAGGGCCACGGCCAGCACCGCGGTCCCGACCAGCGACGCCGTGAATACCCGCAGCTGGAGGTTCATCGCGGCTCCGTCCGGTTTCAGTGCCGCAGATCGCGTCGAGCGAAGCCGACCGCACCCACCGCGATCAGCGCCACGTCGATCCCCAGCAACCACAGCAGCGGCACCGCGGTGAAATCCCCGCCGGTCACCCGCGGCACATGCCCGAACGGCTCGGCGTCGTTCACCCACTGGGGCGCCCCCGCCAACGCGCCCAGGAGATAGACCGCGACGAACGCGACGAGCACTCCCCAGATCGCCGGGGTGAACCGGGGCGCCAGCCCGAACAACGCCACCCCCAGCGCCGCAGGCAGCCACACGGCAGGCAGTTGCACGGCGGCGGCGCCGAGCGTGGCCCCCGCGTCGGCCGGGTCGCCGGTGGCCGCCGCATACGCCGTGCCCGCGGCGGCGCCGGCCACCAGCAGGGCCAGCGCCGAGGCGCCCAGCGCCATCACCAGATGGCTGCCCAGCCAGCGGCCACGCGGGACCGCGGCGGCCAGCACTTCTTCGGCGTGGCCGGCATCCTCCTCCTGATGCAGCCGCAGCACCAGTGCGACCGCGAACGCGGCCCCGATCAACCCCACCATCGTGAACGCCACCGCGATGAACGCGTCCGCCAGCGCCGTGGTGCCGCCCAGCCGGGTGACGACGTCGCGGGCATCGCCGCCCAACTGGCCGCCGATTCCGCGCACCGCGCTGCCGATCATCAGCCCGTATGCCGCCAACCCGACGGTCCAGACCGCCAGCGAGCCGCGGCCCAGCCGCCACGTCAACCCGAAGACCCCGCGCAGCCGCGACGACGCCCGCGCGGGACCGGGCCGCTCGGCGAACAGGCCCGCACCGACATCACGGCGAGCGCGCAGCCGGTAGGCCACCACGGTGAGCGCGGCGGCCGTCGTCAACGGCAGCAACAGCACCCACCACCGGTCCCCGGCGTAGGGGCGGACCTGCAACGCCCAACCCAGCGGGGAAAACCACGACAAGCCGCTATCGCCCGCGTCCCCGACCGCGCGCAGTGTGAACGCGACCGCCAGCGCCGCGAACGCCGCCGTGCGGGCGACGCGGGCGCTGGGGGAGAGTTGCGCGGTGACCGCGGCGACGGCGGTGAACACCAGGCCCGAACAGGCCAGTGCCGCACCGAATGCCAGCGACCCGCCGGCAGCGACGTCGGTGGTCAATAACCCGGCGGCACCGATGACGCCGGTGGCGATCGAGCCACCGGCGGCCAGCAGCAGCGCGGCGGTCAGCCCCGCGTAGCGGCCGACCGCGGTCGAGTCGACCAACTCCGCGCGGCCGCTCTCCTCGTCGGCGCGGGTGTGCCGGATCACGGTGAGGATCACCGCGATCGCGATCAGCGCATGGAACATCCCCGCCTTCCAGATGCCGACCGCGCCGAGGCTGTCGTTGTAGACCTGGCCGTAGAGGGCGCGTTGGGCGGGGCTGGCCATGATGGTGGCCGCGAGCCCGGCCCGGTCGGCGGCAGTCGGATAGATCGCGGCCACGCTGCCGATGTAGACACCGGCCAGCGGAACCGACAGCAACAGCACCCACAGCGGCAACACGATTCGGTCGCGGCGCAGGTACAGCCGCAGCAGGTGGGTGGTGCCGGTGAACGCCGAGCCGCCGCGATGCGCCGGCGGCGACGGCCGGGCGGGCGCGATGGTGCTCATCGCGGCACTCCGGACCGGGCGGCGGCGGGGGTGTCGACGTCGTAGTGGCGCAGGAACAGCTCCTCCAGGGTGGGGGGCTGGCTGACCAGGCTGCGCACCCCGGCGTCGCCGAGCACCCGCACCAACTCGCCGAGGCTGGTGTTGTCGACCTGCGCGCGGACCGTGCTGCCGGATCGGCTGAGGTGGTGCACGCCGGGCAGGCGGGTGAGGTCGCCGGGATCGCCGGTCAGTTCGGCGGTGATCGACGTGCGGCTCAGGTGCCGCATCGCCGCCAGCGACCCGCTCTCCACGGTGCGGCCGGCCCGGATGATCGTCACCCGCTCGCACAGCGCTTCGCACTCGGCCAGGATGTGGCTGGACAACAGGACGGTGGCGCCCCGGTCGCGGGCTTCGGTGACGGCTTCCTGGAACACCCGCTCCATCAACGGATCCAGGCCGCTGGTCGGCTCGTCGAGCAGCAGCAGCCGCGCCCGGGACGCCAGCGCCGACACCAGCGACACCTTCTGCCGGTTGCCCTTGGAGTAGGTGCGGGCCTTCTTGCGCGGGTCGAGGTCGAAGCGCTCGATCAGCTCGTCGCGGCGCCGCGGGTCCAGCCCGCCGCGCATGCGGCCCAGCAGATCGATGATCTCCCCGCCGGTGAGCGACGGCCACAGCGTGACGTCGCCGGGCACATAGGCGAGCTGCCGGTGCAGCGTCACCGCGTCGGCCCACGGGTCGAGTCCGAGGAGGCGTACCGTGCCGCCATCGGCGCGGATCAGCCCGAGCAGGACCCGCAGCGTCGTCGACTTCCCGGCGCCGTTGGGGCCGAGGAAACCGTGGATCTCGCCGGGGCGGACCACCAGGTCCAGCCCGTCGAGGGCCAGCACCCGCCCGAAACTCTTGCGCAGCGAGCCGATTTCGATCATCGGACCGCGTTCGTCACCGGTCATCGGTTCCTCCTTCGTCGCCGCTGATGTCGGGGTCGGTGGTAGCGGAACCGCTGGTGCCGGCGGCATCCGGGGCGGCGAGCATCGCTTCGTAGAGGCTCGCGTCGGTCAGCAGGCCCTGGGTGTAGAGCTCGAGCGCCGGCGGGACCATGTCGCGCACGTAGTCGCGCAGCACCGCCTCGAAATCGTCGCCGGTGTCGTGCAGCTGCAGATAGAGCAGCAGCCCGCCGGCGCCGATCATCGCCAGATACCGCGCGCGGGCCCGCGGATCGGCGCTGGGCTTGATGGTGCCCGCGCGCACGCCCTCGGCGAGGTAGTCCTCGGCGTTGTCGATCATCCGGCGCCACAGTGACTTGGCCAGGTCGCTGCCGGTGTGCAGGCTGCGCATCAGGTAGGCGGTCAGCGGTGCGTAAGACTCGATCTCGTTCAGCTGCGCCAGCCAGCTGGCCGGGTCCGGCGCGCGCAGCGCGGCCACCTTGTCCTGGCGGATCTGCTCGGCCACGTACTCGTCGCAGGCCTGCCGCAGGCCGTCCTTGGAACCGAAGTGGTGGATCACCAGACCGGGGCTGACCTCGGCGGCCGCGGCGATTGCCCGCACCCCGGCGTCGAAGCCGCGCTCGGCGAAGAGCGTGATCGCCGCATCCCGGATGCGGGCGGGCGTCGACCGATCGACTGAACGCATGTTCAATAGTTTAAACGCGCGTTTAGTGGGTGGGCAAGGATTTTTTCGGTGCGGGTGCCGAGCGCGTCGGCAGGGGGATCCGGTGGGGCGGGTCAGTCCCGCACGGCGGCCAGCAGGCCCTCGCCCAGCGGGAGCAGCGCGGGGCTGAGCCGCTCGTCCTCGGCGATGAGCCGGGCGGCCTCGCGGGCCGCGGACACCTCGGCGTCGTTGGCGGCGGGGTCCCCCACCCGGCCGCCGAGCGCGGCCCGGTTGAGCACGATCACCCCGCCGGAGCGCAGCAGGCGCACCCCTTCGGCGACGTAGGTGGGCAGGTCGATCGGGTCCGCGTCGACGAACACCAGGTCGTAGGAGTCGTCGGCGAGCCGGGTGAGCACCTCCTGGGCGCGGCCGGCGATCAGCCGGGTGCGCGAGGGCCCCGAGCCGGCCTCGGCGAAGGTCTGCTTGGCCACCCGCTGGTATTCCGGCTCCACGTCGATGGTGGTCAGTACGCCGTCCTCGACCATCCCGGACAGCAGCCACAGCCCGCTCACCCCGGCGCCGGTGCCCACCTCCACGACCGCCTTGCCGCCGCTGAGGCGGGCCAGCAGGCTCAGCAGGGCTCCGACGGCCGGGCTGACCGCGCCGGCCCCGATCTCGCCGGCCCGGTCCCGGGCGGCCACCAGCACCTCGTCTTCGGAGATGGACTCCTCGGCGTGGGCGTAGAGCGATTCCGCCCGGCTGCGCGGGGTGGTCTCGCCGGTGGGCTGGTCGGTGCTGGACATGACCGCAGCGTAGGACCAACCGCCGGGTCGCCGCAGCAGGCGCGCCCTGACCGCCGGGCGGACACGCCCGGCCCCGACCGCGCAAAACCGGGGCCGCGCCCACCGCGGGCGAGGCAACGCTGCAGGTCAGGGCGTTCGGGCCCGGGGTAGGCGGCAGCCGGATGTCAAGTCTTAGTCAACGTTCAGGGGCTTCACATGGCCGGCACAAAATGGTGGGTAACCGTAAGGGCAGCAAGCGCGTGGTTGCGCAGCTGGGGGAATACCGGCCACCGTCGCCGCGTTATCGACCGTGATGTCTGCTGACACCGTGGAGGGGATCACCATCACCACACCCATGAACCCGACGAGCATGTCGCATCCGGCCCCGCAGCCGGAGAGCGGCTGGGCCGAGCCGTCCGAAGAGTTGCAGGGCACCGCGGTGTTCGACGCAACCGGGGACAACGCCACCATGCCCTCGTGGGACGAGTTGGTGCGGCAGCACGCCGACCGGGTCTACCGGCTGGCCTACCGGCTCTCGGGCAACCAGCACGACGCCGAGGACCTGACCCAGGAGACCTTCATCCGGGTCTTCCGGTCCCTGCAGAACTACCGGCCCGGCACCTTCGAGGGCTGGCTGCACCGCATCACCACCAACCTGTTCCTGGACATGGTGCGCCGACGCGCGCGCATCCGGATGGAGGCCCTGCCGGAGGACTACGACCGGGTGCCCTCCGACGTGTCCACCCCCGAGCAGATCTACCACGACTCCCGCCTGGGCCCCGACCTGCAGGCCGCGCTGGCCTCGCTGCCGCCGGAGTTCCGCGCCGCGGTGGTGCTGTGTGACATCGAGGGCCTGTCCTACGAGGAGATCGGCGCCACGCTCGGGGTCAAACTGGGCACCGTGCGCAGCCGCATCCACCGCGGCCGGCAGGCGCTGCGCGACTATCTGGCCGCCCACCCCGAGCACGACGACGCGTTCGTCGCCGCATCCGGGCGCTGATCCGCGCCCACACCGTCCGCGCGGTGTGCACCCGTCCCCCGAGCCCGGCGCGCTACATTCGTGGTAACGCGGTAGCGGCCGAGGAGAGGAGCCGGTGATGGCCGACCCGGGACATGTGTTCCGCCGGGCGTTCTCCTGGCTGCCCGCGCAGTTCGCCTCCCAAAACGACGCACCGGTCGGCGCGCCGCGCCAGTTCAGCTCCACCGAGCACCTGTCCACCGAGGCCATCGCCGCCTTCGTCGACGGCGAATTGCGGATGAACGCCCACCTGCGCGCCGCCCACCACCTCTCGCTGTGTCCGCAGTGCGCCGCCGAGGTCGAGGGGCAGAGCCGGGCCCGTGCCGCCCTCCGCGAGTCCGGGCCGGTGCAGATCCCGCGGTCGCTGCTGGGGCTGCTGTCCCAGATCCCCGAAACGCCGAGCGAGGAGCCGCCGGGGCCGGGCCCCGACCCGTTCCCGGAACAAGAGGCACGGCGCCGCCGCAAGCGCCGGTAGGCTCAGTGCCGGTAATGACGTGATGGGTAGCCCGTGCGCGTAGCGGCAGCGCGTGTTCTCCGGGCAAGGCAGAAGAGGTTCAGGTGAGCTCCAACGAGGACAATCCGGACGGCCACCGGCTGGCACCGCGCCCGGTCTCGCGCCCACCCGTCGATCCCGCCGCACGCCGGACCTTCGGACGGCCCACCGGGGTCCGCGGCTCCTTCGTGGCGGAGAAACTGCGCCCCAGCCGCTTCCGCGACCAGCAGGACTACACCCCCCGGGAACGCTCCGCCGACCCGGTGCTGCGCGAGGCCTTCGGCCGCCCGTTCACCGGGGCGGCGTCGTTGCAGCGCCATCCCATCGACGCTGACGCCCTCGACCGCGAAAACGGCGCCGTCGAACCGCCCGACCCGTGGCGCGACCCCGACGCCGGCGCCGCGCTGGGCTCCCCGGCGGTCACCCCGCCCCCGCCGCGCGCCGGTGTGTCCGGCGAGGACCGGCTCGGGGTGCGCGACGTGCTGTTCGGCGGCCGGGTCTCCTATGTGGCGCTGGCCATCCTGGCCGCGCTCGCGCTGGTGATCGGGCTGATCGGCGGGGTGATCGGCCGCAAGACCGCCGAGGTGGTCGAGGCCTTCACCACCTCGCGGGTGACCCTGTCCACCTCCGACAACACCGAGGAGCCGGCCGGCCGGTTCGCCAAGGTCGCCGCCGCGGTGGCCGACTCGGTGGTGACCATCGAGGCGATGAGCAAGGACGAGGGCTCCCAGGGCTCGGGGGTGGTGATCAACGGCGACGGCTACATCGTCACCAACAACCACGTCATCTCCGACGCCGCGCGCAACCCGAACCGCTACGAGATCTCGGTCATCTTCAACGACGGCAAATCGGTGCCGGCCAACCTGGTCGGCCGCGACCCCAAGACCGACCTGGCGGTGCTCAAGGTCGACAACGTGCAGAACCTCACCGTGGCCCGCCTCGGCGACGCCGACAAGGTGCGGGTCGGCGACGAGGTGATCGCCGCCGGCGCCCCGCTCGGGCTGCGCAGCACGGTCACCCACGGCATCGTCAGCGCGCTGCACCGGCCGGTGCCGCTCTCCGGCGACGGCACCGACACCTCCGCGGTCATCGACGCCATCCAGACCGACGCCTCGATCAACCACGGCAACTCCGGCGGCCCGCTGATCGACATGGACTCCCAGGTCATCGGCATCAACACCGCGGGCAAGTCGCTGTCGGACAGCTCCAGCGGCCTGGGCTTCGCCATCCCGGTCAACGAGATGAAAAACGTCGCCGAGACCCTGATCCGGGACGGCAAGATCGCCCACCCGACGCTGGGGCTGACCGCCAAGTCGGTGAGCAACTCGGTGGCCTCGGGCGCCCAGGTGGCCAACGTGATGAAGGGCGGCCCGGCCGATCAGGGCGGGATCATCGAAAACGACGTGGTGGTCAAGGTCGGGGACCGCCCGGTGGCCGACGCCGACGAGTTCGTCGTGGCGGTGCGTCAACTCAAGATCGGGCAGGACGCCCCGATCGAGGTGCTGCGTGAGGGCCGGCCGGTGACCCTGACCGTGAAACCGGCCCCGGACAGCTAGATGTTCGCCAACGTCGGCTGGGGCGAGATCCTGGTCCTGATCGTCGTCGGGCTGGTGGTGCTCGGCCCGGAGCGGCTGCCGGGCGCGATCCGCTGGACCGCCGACGCGGCCCGGCAGGCCCGCGACTACCTCACCAACGCCAGCAGCCAGCTGCGCGAGGAGATGGGGCCGGAGTTCGACGACCTGCGGCAACCGCTGAGCGAACTGCAGAAACTGCGCGGCATGACCCCGCGGGCGGCGCTGACCAAGCACCTGCTCGACGGCGACGACTCGCTGTTCACCGGCATCTTCGACCGACCGCCGCTGCAGAGCCCGGCGGAGGGGCCGGCCGAGCCGCTACCGCCCGGCGACGCGACGACGCCCTACGACGACGACGCCACCTGAGGTTTTCGATCTAGCGGCCGGCCGGATCCAGGCCCAGCGACATGCCGGCCAGGCCGCGGCGGCGGGTGGACAGGGCGTCGGCGATGCTGCGCAACTCCTTGCCCGCCGCCGAGTCCGGGGCGCTGAGCACGATCGGCAGCCCCGAATCCCCGGCCGCCACCATCGCCGGATCCAGCGGAACCTGACCCAGCAGCGGCACGTCGGCCCCGGTGGAGCGGGACAGGCGTTCGGCGACCTGCTGGCCGCCGCCCTCGCCGAACAGTTTCATCTCGGTGCCGTCGGGCAGCTGCAGCGCGGACATGTTCTCCACCACGCCGGCGATGCGCTGACGGGTCTGCAGGGCGATGCTGCCCGCGCGTTCGGCCACCTCGGCAGCGGCCGCCTGCGGGGTGGTGACCACCAGGATCTCCGCGCCCGGGATCAGCTGGGCCACCGAGATGGCGATGTCGCCGGTGCCCGGCGGCAGGTCCAGCAACAGCACGTCCAGGTCACCCCAGTACACGTCGGCCAGGAACTGCTGCAGCGCCCGGTGCAGCATCGGGCCGCGCCACACCACGGCCTCGTTGCCCTTGGTGAACATGGCGATCGAGATCAGCCGCACCTCGTGCGCGATCGGCGGCAGGATCATCTTCTCGACCTGGGTGGGCCGATCGGCGCACCCCATCATCCGCGGCACCGAGTGGCCGTGGATGTCGGCGTCGAGCACCCCGACAGACAGCCCGCGGGCGGCCATCGCCGCGGCCAGGTTGACCGTGATGCTGGATTTGCCGACCCCGCCCTTGCCGGAGGCGACCGCATAGACGCGGGTCAGCGAGTCGGGTTGGGCGAACGGGATGACCGGTTCACGGGCGTCGCCGCGCAGCATCTTGCGCATCTCGGCGCGCTGTTCGTCGCTCATCACATCCAGCGACACCGTCACCGGGCCGGTGCCGGGGCTATCGGCCACCGCCTTGGTGACCATGTCGGTGATGTCGCCCTTCATCGGACAGCCCGCGATGGTCAGGTAGATCTCGACGTGCACGCTGCGGTCGGGTGCGACCTCGATGTTCTTGACCATGCCGAGCTCGGTGATCGGTCGACGGATCTCCGGGTCGAGCACCTTGGACAGCGACGCGCGGATCGCGGCGATCAGTTCGGTGGTGTCATCACGGTTTTCGGACACACCGCCAAGTGTAGGCGCTGGTACTCAGGCCGGCGGTCCGGGGACCGGGCCCGGCGGCGCGCCCGGCGCCTGCGGCGGGGCCGGTGCCTGCGGGCCCGCGGGCGGTGCCGGTGCAGGTGGCAGGGGCTGCGGGGGAGCGGGCGCCGGCGGCAGCGCCTGCGGTGAGAACGGTCGCGGCGGGACCGCCGGGGGTGGTGGCGGAGCCATCCAGGGCGGCGGCGCCGGGACCGGTGGGCGCTGCTCGCCGATGCAGATCACCGTGCAGTCCGGCTGCTGGGGCAACTGCCCCGGCTGCGGGGCGGTCCGGTGGTCGGCCCACGGCGCACCGAACCGGATCAGCGGCAGGTGCGAGACCGGCATCTCGGTGTTCGGGTCCACGGCGGGCAGGTCGGGCCCCAGGCCGTGCGGGGTGTCGAAGTGGGCGTCGGCCAGCGGCGGAACCGGCCCGATGATCGGCGGCAGGTCGGTCGGGAACACCCCGGTCGCGTAGGCGGCCGCCCAGCCCAGCACGTTCTGGGCGTAGGGCACCGAGTTGTTGTACCGCAGGATCGCGGCCATCACCTGCGAGCGGTCCCGCAGGTTCAGTCCGCCGCTGCACAGGTAGCGGGCCGCCGCCAGGGTGGCGTCGTAGAGGTTCTGCGGGTCGGCCTTGCCGTCGCCGTCGCCGTCGGCGGCGTAACGCGACCAGGTGCCGGGCAGGAACTGCATCGGGCCCATCGCGCGGGCGTAGGTGATGCGGCCGTTGCGGTTGCTCTGCACGATGATCTCGTTGCCCGGCAGCGTGCCGTCCAGTGCCGGACCGTAGATCGGCACGATCGCGGTGCCGCGTTCGTCGGTGGCGCCGCCGTTGGCGTGCAGCGACTCGATGCGCCCGATCCCGGCCAGCAGGTTCCAGCTGACCCCGCACTCCGGGGCGTGCTCGGCCATGATCCGCTCGGCGTTGCGGTAGGCGGTCAGCGCGACCCCCGGGATGCCCAGCTTGCCCGGGGTCAGGACGATCTTCGGCGGCGGCGGCGCCGAGGCGGCCGCCACCGCGATGTGGAAGTTGCTGGGCGGGCGTTTGAGCGCCACCACCGCCGGCCCGTCGGAGTCGGCCGGGTCCGGGCTCGGGGCGGGCACGACCGCCGCCAGCGGGGTGACGGCCGTGTCGTGCACCGGGGCGGGCTGGGCGGCGCGCGGCGGGGTCGCCCCGACCGTGCCGGCCAGCACCAGCGGCGTGAGCACCGCCAGCCCCAATGCCGGTGTCCGCGTGACCCGCTGGCGGACGGCGGCACGAACGCGTCGGGCACGATCGGCGAGGGTGGTTCGCTCCCTCGGATCTCCCCCAGTACGCACGGGACCGTCCTCAACGTCTTCGGGCGGTGCACAACCCCGCTCGGCCTTCGTGAACTAGGTCACCATACATAACGTACGGGGCTCCAGTGGCAGGATTGGCGGCGTTGCTGTGTCGGTCCGCCGACCCCCCGCACCGACCATCGCCGGCCGCGCCGCCGACACCGCCGTCGCCGGCCGCGGCCGAGAAGGGAAGAGTGTTTGCCGTGACGAGTGTCTTCCGGCCCCGCCGCACCTGCCTGTCGGTGCCCGGCAGCAGCGGCGCCATGATCGCCAAAGCCCGCGGCCTGCCCGCCGACCAGGTGTTCCTGGATCTGGAGGACGCCGTCGCCGCGGAAGCCAAGGACAGCGCGCGCGCCCGGGTGGCCGCGGCGCTGGCCGAACCGGGCTGGCAGGCGCCGACGCTGGGCGTGCGGGTCAACGACTGGACCACCCCGTGGACCCACGCCGACCTCATCGAGGTGGTCGCCGCGATCGGCGCCGCCGGCGCCCGCCTCGACGTGGTGGTGCTGCCCAAGGTCACCGACGCCACCCAGGTGCACGCCGCGGACCTGCTGCTGACCCAGTTGGAGACCCGGCACGGGCTGCCGCCCGGCGGGATCGGCATCGACGCCCAGATCGAGGACGCCCGCGGCCTGACGAACATCGCCGCCATCGCCGCCGCGCCGCGGGTGGAGGCGCTGGTGCTGGGCCCGGCCGACCTGATCGCCAGCCTCAACATGCGCACCCTGGTGGTCGGGGAGCAACCCGAGGGCTACTCCGAGGGCGACGCCTACCACCACGCGCTGATGACCATCCTGGTCGCGGCCCGCGCCCATGGGGTGGCCGCCATCGACGGCCCGTACCTCAAGGTCCGCGACGTCGAGGCGTTCCGGCGGGTCGCCCACCGCTCGGCCGCCCTCGGCTACGACGGGAAGTGGGTGCTGCACCCCGACCAGATCGACGCCGGCAACGAGATCTTCAGCCCCCGCCAGGAGGACTACGACCACGCCGAGCTGATCCTGGAGGCCTACGAGTGGTCGACCTCCACCGCCGGCGGCGCCCGCGGCGCGGTGATGCTGGGCGACGAGATGATCGACGAGGCCAGCCGCAAGATGGCGCTGGTGGTCGCCGCCAAGGGCCGCGCCGCCGGGATGCGACGGCAGGCCGCGCCGTTCACCCCGCCCGAGTGACCGCGCCGGCGGCTACGCGCGGGCGGTGGCCGCAGCCCAGCGCAGCCGAACCGGGTTGACTACCCTAGCGGGTGCGCGGCTGAGCAGGCGCAGCTGGCGAACCGGCAGTGACCGGCGGGCGAAACCCAGACCAGCAGCGAGGAGGAGAACCACCATGACCAGCCCCTTTCAGCCCGGTCAGCCGGCAGGCGCCGGCGGCCCGGCGGCCAACCGGCGTGGGCCGGTGCGACTGCCCACCCCACCCAAGGGCTGGCCGATCGGCTCCTACCCGACCTACGCCGAAGCGCAACGGGCGGTCGACTACCTTTCCGACCAGCAGTTCGCCGTCGAGCAGGTCACCATCGTCGGAGTCGATCTGATGCAGGTCGAGCGGGTCACCGGCCGGCTCAGCTGGCCGAAGGTCCTCGGCGGCGGCGTGCTCAGCGGCGCCTGGCTGGGGCTGTTCCTCGGGCTGCTGCTCGGCTTCTTCGGCAACGACCTGCAGGTCGCGCTGTTCATCGGCCTGGTCGCCGGGATCGTCTTCGGGCTGATCACCTCCGCGGTGCCCTACGCGATGGCGCGCGGCACCCGCGACTTCAGTTCGACGATGCAGCTGGTGGCCGGCCGCTACGACGTGCTGTGTGATCCGCAGAGCGCCGAACAGGCCCGGGACCTGCTGGCCCGGCTCGCGATCTGACCGCGGAGACGAGGGGCCGGTGCCGGCGGAGTTCGCGGTGAAGCCGAGGCGACGCGCCCGACGGTGGGCGGCCGCGCTGCTGGCCGCCGTGACCGCGGCGGCGCCGCTGACGGCCTGCGGCGCCGACGACGGCGGACTGCAGATCAGCGTCTACACCCCCGCCAACGAGGCCGCCACCTTCGCCGCGCTCGCCGCGCGCTGCACCGAGCGGTTCGGCGGTCGCTTCGCGGTCCGCCAGGTCAGCCTGCCGCGCAGCGCCGACGACCAGCGACTCCAGCTGGCCCGGCGGCTCACCGGCAACGACCGCTCCCTCGACGTCATGGCGCTCGACGTGGTGTGGACCCCGGAATTCGCCGACGCCGGCTGGGCGTTGCCGCTCGCCGCCGACCCGGCCGGGCGCGCCGAGGACGACGCCCGCACCGACACCCTGCCCGGCCCGCTGGAGACCGCCCGCTGGCGCGACCGGCTCTACGCGGCGCCGCTGACCACCAACACCCAGCTGCTGTGGTACCGCGCGGACCTGATGGACCGGCCGCCGGCCACCTGGGACGCCATGGTCACCGAGGCGGCCCGGCTGCACCGCGCGGGGCTGCCCAGCTGGATCGGGGTGCAGGCCAAGCGCTACGAGGGCCTGGTGGTGTGGTTCAACACGCTGCTGGTCAGCGCCGGCGGCCGGGTCCTGTCCGACGACGGCGCCACCGTCACCCTCACCGACACCCCCGAGCACCGGGCCGCCACCGTCGAGGCGCTGCGCACCATGAAGGCGGTGGCGACCGCGCCGGGCGCGGACCCGTCGGTCACCCAGAGCGACGAGGGTACCGCCCGGCTGGCCCTGGAGCAGGGCAACGCGGCGCTGGAGGTCAACTGGCCGTTCGTGCTGCCGTCGATGCTGGAGAACGCGATCAAGGGCGGGGTGGGCTTCCTGCCGCTGGACGCCGACCCCGCGCTGGCGGGCGCGGTCGACGCCACCGGGGCGTTCGCCCCCAGCGACGAGCAGTTCCAGGCCGCCTACCGCGCGGCCGGTGCGGTGTTCGGCGCCGCGCCGTATCCCGGGATGCGCCCCGGCCAGCCCGCCCGGGTGACCATCGGCGGGCTGAACCTGGCGGTGGCCGCCACCACCCGGCACCGGGCGGAGGCCTTCGAAACCATCCGGTGCCTGCGCGACCCGGAGAACCAGAGGTACGTCTCGGTGCGCGGCGGGCTGCCCGCGGTGCGGCCCTCGGTCTACGACGACCCGCAGTTCCAGGCCCGCTATCCGCAGCACGAGCTGATCCGCCGCCAACTCGTCGACGCGGCGGTGCGCCCCAAGACGCCGGTCTATCAGGTGCTGTCCACCCGGATGTCGGCGACGCTGGCCCCGATCAGCGCCATCGACCCGGAGGCCACCGCCGACGAACTGGCCGAGCAGGCGCAGAAAGCGCTCGACGGGAAGGGCCTGATCCCGTGACCGCGGTGCAGGCCGCGCCGGGCCGCTCCGAGCGGCGCCGGTCCGAACGGCGGCTGGCCTACCTGCTCATCGCCCCGGCGGTGCTGCTGATGCTGGCGGTCACCGCCTACCCGATCGGATACGCGGTGTGGCTGAGCCTGCAGCGGGCCAACCTCGCCACCCCCGACGACACCGCCTTCGTCGGGCTGGCCAACTACGCGACCGTGCTGAGCGACCGGTACTGGTGGAGCGCGTTTACCGTCACGGTCGTGATCACCGTGGTCTCGGTCGCCCTCGAACTGGTGTTGGGGCTGGCGCTGGCGCTGGTGATGCACCGCACCCTGGTGGCCAGGGGCCTGGTGCGCACCGCGGTGCTCATCCCGTACGGCATCGTCACCGTGGCCGCCGCCTACAGCTGGTACTACGCCTGGACGCCGGGCACCGGCTACCTGGCCAACCTGCTGCCGGCCGGCAGCGCCCCGCTGACCCAACAGCTCCCGTCGCTGGGTGTGGTCATCATCGCCGAGGTGTGGAAGACCACCCCGTTCATGGCGTTGCTGCTGCTGGCCGGATTGGCCCTGGTGCCCGACGAGTTGCTGAAGGCGGCCGCAGTCGACGGGGCCGGACCGTGGCGGCGGCTGATCACGGTGACGATCCCGATGATGAAGCCGGCGATCCTGGTCGCCCTGCTGTTCCGCACCCTGGACGCGTTCCGCATCTTCGACAACATCTACGTGCTGACCAACGGCGCCAACGACACCGGATCGGTGTCGATCCTCGGTTACGACAACCTGTTCAAAGGGTTCAATGTGGGCCTGGGATCGGCCATCTCGGTGCTGATCTTCCTGTGCGTGGTGGTCATCGCGTTCGTCTTCGTCAAACTGTTCGGCGCCGCCGCGCCGGGAGCGGACCCCGAGCATGGCTGACCGCGACACCGGCCGCCGCCGCGCCGCCTGGACGGCGATCAACCTGCTGGTGGTGGCCTACGCCTTGCTGCCGGTGCTGTGGATCCTGTCGCTGTCGCTCAAGCCGTCGGCAACGGTCAAGGACGGCAGGCTGATTCCGGACACGGTCACCTTCGACAACTACCGCGCCGTCTTCGCGGGCGACTTCTTCGGTGCGGCGCTGGTCAACTCGATCGGCATCGGGCTGATCACCACGGTGATCGCCGTGACGATCGGCGCGATGGCGGCCTACGCGGTGGCCCGGCTGGCCTTCCCCGGCAAGCAACTGCTCGTGGGTGCGGCGCTGCTGGTCGCGATGTTCCCGCAGATCTCGCTGGTCACACCGCTGTTCGACATCGAACGCCACATCGGCCTATTCGACACCTGGCCGGGGTTGATCATCCCCTACATCACCTTCGCGCTGCCCCTGGCCATCTACACCCTGTCGGCGTTCTTCCGTGAGATCCCTTGGGAATTGGAGAAGGCCGCCCAGATGGACGGGGCGACGCCGGGCCAGGCGTTCCGCAAGGTGATCGTCCCGCTGGCCGCACCCGGGGTGGTGACCGCCGCCATCCTGGTGTTCATCTTCGCCTGGAACGACCTGCTGCTCGCGCTGTCGCTGACCGCCACCAAGGCCGCCGTGACCGCGCCGGTCGCCATCGCCAACTTCACCGGCAGTTCCCAATTCGAAGAACCCACCGGGTCGATCGCCGCCGGGGCGATGGTCATCACCGTGCCGATCATCGTCTTTGTTCTAATCTTCCAACGACGGATTGTCGCCGGGTTGACCTCCGGCGCGGTGAAGGGATAACCCGATGGCCGAGATTGTGTTGGACCGGGTCACCAAGAGCTACCCCGACGGGGCCACCGCCGTCGACGAGTTCAGCATCACCATCGCCGACGGCGAATTCATCATCCTGGTCGGCCCGTCCGGATGCGGAAAGTCCACCACGCTGAACATGATTGCCGGACTGGAGGACATCTCCTCCGGTGAACTGCGCATCGGTGGCCGACGCATGAACGAGACGGCGCCGAAAGACCGCGACATCGCCATGGTGTTCCAGTCCTATGCGCTGTATCCGCACATGACGGTGCGGCAGAACATCGCGTTCCCGCTGACGCTGGCCAAGAAGAAGAAATCCGAGATCGCCGAGAAGGTGGCCGAAGTGGCGGCGACACTGGACCTCACCGCGCTGCTGGACCGCAAACCCGGCCAGCTCTCCGGCGGGCAGCGCCAGCGGGTGGCGATGGGACGCGCGATCGTGCGCCACCCGCAGGCGTTCCTGATGGACGAGCCGCTGTCGAACCTGGACGCCAAACTGCGGGTCGCGATGCGCAGCGAAATCGCCCGGCTCCAGCGGCGACTGGGCACCACCACCGTGTATGTGACCCACGACCAGACCGAGGCCATGACGCTGGGGGACCGGGTGGTGGTCATGAACTCCGGCGTCGTTCAACAGATCGGCAGCCCCGACGAGCTGTACACCCAACCGGCCAACCTGTTCGTGGCCGGCTTCATCGGCTCGCCGGCGATGAACTTCTTCCCCGCCACCCGCACCGCCGACGGGCTTCGGCTGCCGTTCGGGACGCTGGATCACACCGACGCGACCCGCGCGGCCGTCACCCGCGCCGGCGACCGCGACGACCTGGTCGTCGGGGTGCGCCCGGAACACCTGCTCGACGCGGCACTGCTGGAGGACCGGCAACGGTCGACGGCACTGACCTTCACCGTCACCGTCGATCTGGTGGAATCGCTCGGCTCGGAGAAATACCTGTACTTCACCAGCCCGCAGAGCGAGCCCGGCGCCGACTCCGCGGCGGGCGCCGGTGCCGGCGGGCCGGACTCGGCGCAGCTGGTGGCGCGGGTGCCCGCCGAATCCCGCGCCGTGGCCGGCCAACCGATCACCCTCGCGCTGGACACCACCCGCGTCGTCGTCTTCGACGCGCGCACCGGCGCCAACCTGACCACCGCGACCACTCCCGCGCCGGCATGACCGACATCGCCGACCGGGTGCGCCGTCACCTCGAGGAGCACTTCGCCGCGACCGGGGTCTCCGACGAGCCCGACGCCGCCAGCATCACCTTCCTGGGCAGCGAACCGATCGACGTGCTGCGCTTCCGACCCGACGCCGACGGCGTCGTCCACTACGTCTCGGTGGGCTGCGCCAAACACCCGATGGCCGACCCCGCGGAGATCATCGCCGACCCGGTGCGCGGACCACGCGCCGAAGTCGTCCTGGCGCTGCGCGACACCGGCCCGGCCCACGGTCTGGCCCGCAGCCTCGCGGTGGTGGCCGCCTCGCCCGGGGTCGACGGGGTCGTGCTGGCCGCCGACGCGCTGATCGACTTCGGCGAACCGCTATGGCAGGGACCGCGCGGGCCGGTGCCGTTCACCGCGGTGCTGCTGGGCGACAGCACGATCCCCGACCTGGAGTTGCCGGCCCCGGCCGAACCGGTGCGGTTCCTCACCGCCACACCGATCACCCCCACCGAGGGTGCCTGGGTGCGGATCAAGGGCCCGGAAGCGCTGCGGCAGGCCTGGGCCGACGACGGCGTGGACGTGTTGGACCCGAACCGCCGCGCCGCCGAACCGAGTTGAGCTACAGCCAGTCGTTGCGCCGGAAGGTGCGGTAGAGCAACGCACAGATCCCGAACATCACCAGGATCGTCACCGGGTAGCCCCACCGGGAATTCAGGGCCGGGATGTCGGTGAAGTTCATCCCGTAGATCCCGGCGATCAAGGTGGGCACCGCCAGCATCGCCGCCCAGGCCGAGATCTTGCGCATGTCGGTGTTCTGTTGCATCCCCACCCGGGCCAGCGCCGCATCGACCAGCGAACTGAGCATGTCGTCGTAGCTGGTGACCTGTTCGGCGGCGTGCGCCTGATGGTCGGCGACGTCGCGCAGGTAGCGCCGCACCTCGCGGGAGATGAGGTCCTTGTTGTCGTTCTGCATGCGCTGAAACGCCGTCGACAGGGGTGCGACGCAGCGCCGCAACTCGACCACCTCGCGTTTGAGCAGATAGATCGGTTCCACGTCGGTCTTGCGGCCCGGGGTGAACGCGGCCTCCTCGACGTCGTCGATGTCGGTCTCCATCAACGCGGTGACCTCCAGGTAGTGATCGACCACGTGGTCGGCGATGGCGTGCAGCACCGCGTACGGCCCGAGCCCCAACTGGGCCGGGTCGGCGTCCAGGCGGGCCCGCACGTCGCTGAGCCCGCTGTGATCGCCGTGCCGGACGGTCACCACGAAGTCCGCGCCGACGAAGATCATGATCTCGCCGGTCTCCACGATCTCCCGGGCGGACGCCGCATCGTGCGGCACGTAGTTGACGGTCTTGATCACGAAGAACAGCGAATCGTCATAGCGCTCCAGCTTGGGGCGCTGATGGGCGTGCACCGCGTCTTCGACGGCCAGCGGGTGCAACCCGAAGACCTCGGCGACCTCGACCATCTGGGCGGCGTCGGGCTGGTGCAGGCCCAGCCAGACGAACGCCTGCCCCCCGGCGGCGGTGACCTCGCGGACCGCGGCGCGGGCCTGCGCCGGCGTGAACCGGCCCGCCCGCCGCACCCCGTCGACGTACACCCCGCAGTCGACGACCACCCGTTCGACCGGCGGGGAGGGCGCGGGCTCGGCGGCGGGCGCGGGCGCGGGGTGGCCGGTGCGCCGCAGGGCGGGCAGTCCGCGAAACGTCGGCACCGCTGGTCCTCCCGTCACCGGAGTGTCGCGGGAAATGCTACGCGTCGCGGCTGCCTTGAAGCGGTCTGCCGCGGGTGCCGTCCCGGGTGAAGTACCCTGACGCCGTGGCAGAAGCGGCGGATCACTCTCATCTGGTCATCGGTGACGAAGAGATTTTCGCGGCTCACCTGGGCGGCAAGCTCGGCGTCGAGCTGAAGGCACCGCTGGACACCCAGCGGGCGCTCTCGATCGCCTACACGCCCGGCGTGGCGCAGGTGAGCCGCGCCATCGCCGCCGATGCGACCCTGGCGGCGCGCTACACCTGGGCGAAGCGGTTGGTCGCGGTGGTCAGCGACGGCAGCGCGGTGCTCGGGCTCGGTGACATCGGCGCCACGGCGTCCCTGCCGGTGATGGAAGGCAAATGCGCGCTGTTCAAGGCGTTCGCCGACCTCGACTCGATCCCGATCGTGCTGGACACCCACGACCCCGACGAGATCGTGGAGACCCTGATCCGGCTGCGGCCCACCTTCGGCGCGGTCAACCTCGAAGACATCTCCGCCCCCCGGTGTTTCGAGATCGAACGGCGCGTCGTCGAGGCGTTGGACTGCCCGGTGATGCACGACGACCAGCACGGCACGGCGATCGTGGTGCTCGCCGCGCTGCTGGGCGCCACCCGGCTGCTCGACCGCGACATGGCCGCCCTGCGGGTCGTGATCTCCGGGGCCGGGGCCGCGGGGGTGGCCTGCGCGAACATCCTGCTGGCCGCGGGGGTTCGGGACGTCACCGTGCTGGATTCGCACGGCATCGTGCACGCCGGCCGCGACAACCTGACCAGCGTCAAAGCCGAGCTCGCCGCCCGCACCAACCCGTTGCGGCGCACCGGCGGGGTGGCCGAGGCGCTCGAGGGCGCCGACGTGTTCCTCGGCGTCTCGACCGGCGTGGTTCCCGAACAGCTCATCGCCTCGATGGCGCCGGACTCGATCGTGTTCGCGCTGTCCAACCCCGACCCGGAGGTGCACCCGGACCTCGCCGCCAAGTACGCCGCGGTGGTGGCGACCGGACGCAGCGACTACCCCAACCAGATCAACAATGTGCTGGCCTTCCCCGGCGTCTTCCGCGGCGCCCTCGACGCCCACGCCCGACGCATCACCGAAAAGATGAAGGTCGCGGCGGCCGAGGCCATCTTCGGGGTGGCCGAAGAGCACCTGGCCGCCGACTACATCGTGCCCAGCCCGCTGGACCCGCGCGTCGAGCCGGCGGTCGCGGCGGCGGTCGCCGAAGCGGCGGAGTCCTAGCCGATACGGCGGGCAGCGGTGAACCGCACGACCGGTCTGCGCCTGCTGGCGCTGGGGCTGCTGGCCGCGCTGATCGCCGCCTGCACCGGGTCGGCGCCTGCGCCGGTGCTGCCCGTCGGCGCTGCCGGCGACGGGCAGTCGCAGGTGTTGGCGCACCTGTACGCCGCCGCGCTGCGCGGGGCGGGTACCCCCGCGGAGGCGACCGTGACGGACGACCCGATCGCCGGGCTGGACACCGGCGCGGTCGCCGTGGCTCCCGGACTCACCGGGCGGTTGCTGCGCACCTTCCAGCCGGACGCCACGACCCGCTCGGAGAAAGGGGTCTACCGCGCGATGGTGGCCGCCCTGCCCGAGGGTCTGGCGGCCGGTGATTACGCCATCGCGGCGCAGGACAAACCCGCGCTGGCAGTGACCGAGCAGACCGCGCGGGACTGGGGCGGCACCGATCTGCGGGTGTTGCCGCGGCACTGCCGGGCGCTGTCCGTCGGCGCGGTCACCGGCGCCGACGTGCCGACCAAGGTCGGCTCCTGCCGGCTGAAAAACCGTGAATTCCCCACCACCGCAGCTCTTTTCGACGCGCTGGAGCAGGGCCGCATCACCGCGGGCTGGACCAGCACCGCCGATCCCGACATCCCCGACACGGCGGCGCTGCTCATCGACAGCTCACCGGCGCTGGTGCAGGCCGAGAACGTGGTGCCGCTGTATCGGCGCGCGGAGTTGACCGAACGCCAGGTACTCGCCCTCAACGAGGTGGCCGGGGTGCTCGACACCGCCGGGCTGACCGCGATGCGCCGCCGCGTCGACGGCGGCGCCGACCCGCGGGTGGTGGTCGAGGCCTGGCTGGCCGAACATCCGCTGGGCCGCTAGAGCCCGTCAGCGCGAGGCGGGCATCGTTCGGCCCAGCAGCGTGGCGACCAGCCGCTGGTAACCGGAACCGGTGAGGCGCACCACCACGTCGAGGATCTTCGCGTCGGCGCCGACGAGGACGCGGGCGCGCTTCCTGCGCACCGCCTCCAAGATGATCGTCGCGGCCCGCTCGGGGGTGGTGCTGGCCAGCCGCTTGTCGAAGAACGCGGCGAGTTCGGTGGTGTCCAGCCCTTCGGCGGCGGTGGCGTTGCGCGCGATCGCCGTCTTGATCCCGCCGGGGTGCACGCAGGTGACGTGCACCGGATGTTTGGCCAGCAGCATCTCCTGGCGCAGCGCCTCGGTGAAGCCGCGGACCGCGAACTTCGCCGAGTTGTAGGCGGCCTGTCCGGGCACCGAAAGGAGCCCGAACAGGCTGGAGATGTTGACCACATGCCCGTCGCCGGAGGCGATCAGGTGCGGCAGGAACGCCTTGGTGCCGTTGACCACGCCCCAGAAGTCGACGTCCATCACCCGTTCGATGTCCTTGAACTGGCTGATCTCGACGTCGCCGGTGAAGGCGATCCCGGCGTTGTTGTAGATCTGGTTCACCTTGCCGAAGTGGTCGCGGACCGCGTCGGCGTAGGCCAGCACCGTCTCCCGCTCGACGACGTTGAGTCGATCGGCTTTGACCGGCGCGCCCATCGCGTTCAGCAGCTGCTCGGTCTGCGCCAGGCCCTCGGTGTCGATGTCGCTGATCGCCACCTTCGCCCCGGAGCGACCCAACTCCACCGCCAACGCGCGACCGATCCCCGATCCCGCACCGGTGACGACGGCGACCTTTCCGGCAAACCCCTGCATGCGAACCCTTCCGTTGCGGGTGTGCGCGCCCGTCGACACACCGGTTCGGATGTCACTGTAACCGCCGGGACCGGCCCCGGCGTCGGCTCAGCCGAACGCCTGGTCGATGATCTCCTGCTGCTCGACGGCGTGCACCTTGTGCGAACCCGACGACGGCGCCGACATGGCCCGCCGGGAGATGCGCCGGATCCCGGTGAGCAGGTCGGGCAGCACCGCGGGCAGGGTCAGGCCCATCGACGGCCACGCCCCCTGGTTGGCCGGCTCCTCCTGCACCCAGAAGTGCTCGGTCACGTTGGGGTAGCGCTCCAGGGTTTCGCGCAGCCGCCGGCGCGGCAGCGGGGCGAGCTGTTCCACCCGCACGATCGCCACGTCATCGCGTTCATCCTTGGCTTTGCGGGCGGCCAGCTCGTAGTAGAGCTTGCCGCTGGTCAGCAGGATCCGGGTGACCTTGCTGCGGTCGCCCTCGCCGACCTCGTAGTCGGGTTCCTCCAGCACCGAGCGGAACTTGATCTCGGTGAAGTCGCGGACATCGCTGACTGCGGCCTTGTTGCGCAGCATCGACTTGGGGGTGAACACGATCAGCGGCCGCTGGATACCGTCCAGGCCGTGCCGACGCAGCAGGTGGAAGTAGTTGGCCGGCGTCGACGGCATCGCGACCGTCATCGACCCTTCGGCCCACAGCTGCAGGAACCGTTCGATGCGGCCCGAGGTGTGGTCGGGGCCCTGACCCTCGTGGCCGTGCGGCAGCAGCAGCACGACGCTGGACAGCTGACCCCACTTCGCCTCCCCGGAGGCGATGAACTCGTCGATCACCGACTGCGCCCCGTTGACGAAGTCGCCGAACTGCGCCTCCCACAACACGAACGCGTCCGGGTTGCCGACGGTGTAGCCGTACTCGAAGCCCACCGCGGCCGCCTCCGACAGCGGCGAGTCGTACACCAGGAACTTGCCGCCCGACGGGGTGCCGTCGCCGTTGGTCGCCAGCAGCTGCAGCGGGGTGAACTCGGCGCCGGTCTCCCGGTCGATGAGCACCGAGTGCCGCTGGCTGAAGGTGCCGCGGCGGGTGTCCTGCCCGGACAGGCGCACCAGCTTGCCCTCCGAGACCAGCGACCCCAGCGCGAGCAGTTCGGCGAACGCCCAGTCGACCTTGCCCTCGTAGGCCATCTCCCGGCGCTTCTTGAGCACCGGCTCCACCCGCGGGTGCACCTTGAAGCCGTCCGGGAACTCCAGGTGCGCGTCGCCGATGCGGGCCAGCAGCGCCTTGTCCACCGCGGTGGACAGGCCCGCCGGGATCATCTGCAGCGACTCCACCGACTCGCTGGGCTCCACGGCGTGCTTCTCCAGTTCACGGACCTCGTTGAACACCCGCTCCAGCTGGCCCTGGTAGTCGCGCAGGGCGTCCTCGGCCTCTTTCATCGAGATGTCGCCACGACCGATCAGCGCTTCGGTGTAGCTCTTGCGGACCCCGCGGCGGGTGTCGATGACGTCGTACATCGCCGGGTTGGTCATCGACGGGTCGTCGCCCTCGTTGTGCCCGCGGCGCCGGTAGCAGAGCATGTCGATGACGACGTCTTTTTTGAACTTCTGCCGGAAGTCCACCGCCAGCCGCGCCACCCAGTCGCAGGCCTCCGGGTCGTCGCCGTTGACGTGGAAGATCGGCGCCCCGATCATCTTCGCCACGTCGGTGCAGTACTCGCTGGAGCGGGAGTGCTCCGGCGCGGTGGTGAACCCGATCTGGTTGTTGACGATGATGTGGATGGTGCCGCCGATCCGGTAGCCGGGCAGCTGCGCCATGTTGAGCACCTCGGCGACGATGCCCTGGCCGGCGAAGGCGGCGTCGCCGTGCAGCATCAGCGGCACCACCGAGTAGGCGCGCTGGTCGTCGGTGTCGTCGCGGCCGTGGTCGAGCAGGTCCTGCTTGGCGCGGACCTGCCCCTCCAGCACCGGGTCCACCAGCTCCAAGTGCGACGGGTTCGCGGTCAGCGACACCTGAATCTCGTTGTCGCCGAACATCTGCAGGTACACGCCGGTGGAGCCGAGGTGGTATTTGACGTCACCGGAGCCGTGCGCCTGGGCCGGGTCGAGGTTGCCCTCGAACTCGGTGAACAGCTGCGAGTAGGGCTTGCCGACGATGTTGGCCAGCACGTTCAACCGGCCGCGGTGCGGCATCCCGATGACCACCTCGTCGAGGTTGTGCTCGGCGCACTGGTCGATCACCGCGTCCATCATCGGGATGATGGTCTCGGCGCCCTCCAGCGAGAACCGTTTCTGCCCGACGTATTTGGTGTGCAGGAACGTCTCGAACGCCTCGGCGGCGTTGAGCTTGCTCAGAATGTACTTCTGCTGCGCGACGGTGTGCTTGATGTGCTTGGTCTCGATCCGCTGCTGCAGCCACTGCTGCTGCTCGGGTTCGAGGATGTGGGTGTATTCCACCCCGATGTGGCGGCAGTAGGCGTCGCGCAGCACCGAGAGCACGTCGCGCAGCTTCTTGTGCTCCTTGCCGGCGAAGCCGCTGACCTTGAACTCGCGGTCCAGGTCCCACAGCGTCAGGCCGTGGGTCAACACGTCGAGGTCGGGGTGGCTGCGGAACCGGGAGTTGTCCAGCCGCAACGGGTCGATGTCGGCCATCAGGTGGCCCCGGTTGCGATAAGCGGCGATCAACTCCATCACCCGGGCGTTCTTGTCCACGATGGAGTCGGGGTTGTCGATGCGCCACCGCACCGGCTCGTAGGGGATGTTCAGCTCGCGGAAGATCTCGTCGAAGAACTCGTCGGAGAGCAGCAGCTCGTGCACCGTGCGCAGGAAATCGCCGGATTCCGCGCCCTGGATGATCCGGTGGTCATAGGTCGAGGTGAGGGTGACCAGCTTGCCGACGCCCAGTTCGGCGATGCGTTCCTCGCTGGCGCCCTGGAACTCCGCCGGGTACTCCATGGCGCCGACACCGATGATCGCGCCCTGCCCGGCCATCAGCCGCGGCACCGAATGCACGGTGCCGATGGTGCCGGGGTTGGTCAGCGAGATCGTCACCCCGGCGAAGTCGTCGGCGGTGAGCTTGCCGTCGCGGGCGCGGCGGACGATGTCCTCGTAGGCGGCGACGAACTGGGCGAACCGCAGCGTCTCGCAGCGTTTGATGCCGGCGACCACCAGGGCGCGTTTGCCGTCCTTGCCCTGCAGGTCGATGGCCAGCCCGAGGTTGGTGTGCTCGGGGGTGACCGCGCTGGGTTTGCCGTCCACCTCGGCGAAGTGCCGGTTCATGTTCGGGAACTTCTTGACCGCCTGCACCATCGCGTACCCCAGCAGGTGGGTGAACGAGATCTTGCCGCCGCGGGTGCGCTTGAGGTGGTTGTTGATGACCGTGCGGTTGTCGATCATCAGCTTGGCCGGGATGGCGCGCACGCTGGTGGCGGTCGGCACCTCCAGCGACGTCGACATGTTCTTGACGACGGCGGCGGCGGCCCCCCGCAGGACCTGCACCTCACCGTTGGTGGAGCTGCCGGATTCGGCGGCCGGTTTCGCCTCGCCGCCCTTGGCGGTGTCGGGTTTGGCGGCCGCGGCCTTGCTGGAGGCCGGTTTGGTCGAGGCCTGCGCGGCGGCCTTGGTGGACTCCTTGCCCGCGGGCCGGTCGGCAGCGGTCTTCGAACCGGTGTCGCCCTTCGAGCGGGTGTCGGACTTCGAGTCCTTGCCGGCCTGCGAGCTCTTGCCGGTGGAGCGCTCCGGCGCCGCGGTCCGGGTCTTCTGCTGCGTGTCGCCGGTGGACGGCTTGTCACCGGACTGCGATGTCGAGGTGGACGCCGAGCCGCCGTCGGCGGGCTCGGGTCGGTAATCGACGAGGAACTCGTGCCAACTCGGGTCGACCGAGTCGGGGTCGTCGCGGAATTTGCGGTACATCTCCTCGACCAGCCATTCGTTCTGCCCGAATGGTGAACTTGTACTGCTCACAGCAGCTGCTCGCCTCGATTCCTTCGTCCCGCAGGCCGCCTCGACGACCGCCTGCCACTACTCTTCCCGCGCCGCGGCTCTCGGCGCAGCTTCCGCCCCCTAAAGGCTATCGCTTCCCGGACAATCCGCTAGGCAAGTTGGTTGCGCTGCCCCGCGTACCCACCGTCGACCCGGCCGGGAGGCCCGGATCCACGCCGACATCCGGTGACGCCATCAGGTGCAGCGGCGCCGGCCAGTTCGCCGGCGGAGCGCCGAACGCGGCGTGGGCGTTGGCCACGATCTTCTTGCCCATGATCCGGTTGCCGCCCCCGCCGATCACCGCGCCGACTCCCAGCGGCAACATCTTGCCGACGGTCAGCGCGCCCCGCCGCAGGGTGTAGCGGCGCACGAAGTAGCGCAGCAACCGGGTGTTGAGTTTGGTCACCGCGGGTAACGGCACGCCCGCCACCCCCTCGGTCAGCCAGGCCCCGTTGGTGCGCCCCGGCCCGAGCAGCGAGCGCACCGCGTGCTTGCCCTCGTCGCCGACCAGCACCGCCAGCACCAGGGCGCGGCGGCGCTCCCGAT
This sequence comes from Mycobacterium sp. 1274756.6, assembly GCF_001668625.1. Lineage (GTDB taxonomy): Bacteria > Actinomycetota > Actinomycetes > Mycobacteriales > Mycobacteriaceae > Mycobacterium. The sequence continues at coordinate 4,970 of NZ_LZLJ01000093.1, read as the reverse complement.
GTTCGGCGGGGATGTTGTGGACATCGGCGACCGCCAGCACGAACAACGTCGTCGCCTCCAGGAACAGCACCGTCTCGGCGGCGACGCTGCCCAGGGCGGTCAGGGTGCCCAGACCCGGAACGGTGGCGCTGGACCCGACCGCGGCCCCGCTGGCGGTCACCGCCCGCAGGTAGCGCTTCTCGAGCTTGCCGGTGATCTCGGCCGGGCCGGCGCCGGGATGGGCGTCCCGCAGGCGCTGCACGTAGGCGTGCACCGCCGGGCCCTGCATCCGGGAGCCGCGCTCGATGATCCGGGACAACGCCAGGGCCGCCGCGGTCGGTTCGGTGTCGACCGGTTCGGGCAGTCGATCCGTGGTTTTGCGTCCGAAACGCATCGGCCCTCCCTGGCGGGTGTGCGCGGGGTGAATGCCTGTCCAACGTAGCGCGGACGCCCCGGGTGCCCGCCGGTGACCGCGATCACCGCGGGGCGCCCGGCGCGGAGGCGGAGTTGTCCGGGCGAAGCGCGGACCGTAACGTCGCAACGGATCACCCACTCGAAACGGCCCCGAGGCCGCCACCTCGAAGATGCCGCGACGCCGCCGCGTTCTTCGAGGTCGACGGCCCGGCCGGAGGCACGGAGATGATTACGTGACCACCACCACGACCAGCGCGCGCCCGCGCCGGGCCGGCGCCGGTGTCGCCAACCCGTGGCCCGCGCTGTGGGCGATGGTGGTCGGGTTCTTCATGATCCTGGTCGACTCGACCATCGTCGCGGTCGCCAACCCCAGCATCATGACCGACCTGAACATCGGCTACGACACCGTCATCTGGGTGACCAGCGGCTATCTGCTGGCCTATGCGGTGCCGTTGCTGGTCGCCGGCCGGCTGGGGGACCGGTTCGGCCCGCGCAACCTGTACCTGATCGGGTTGGCGGTCTTCACCGTCGCGTCGCTGTGGTGCGGGCTGTCCGGCAGCATCGAAATGTTGATCGCGGCCCGCGTCGTCCAGGGCTTGGGGGCGGCTCTGCTGACCCCGCAGACCCTGTCGACCATCACCCGCATCTTCCCGGCCGACCGGCGCGGGGTGGCGATGAGCGTCTGGGGCGCTACCGCGGGGGTGGCCACCCTCATCGGCCCGCTGGCCGGGGGTGTGCTGGTCGACGCGCTGGGCTGGGAGTGGATCTTCTTCATCAACGTGCCGATCGGGATCATCGGGTTGGGTCTGGCGGCCTGGTTGATCCCGGAGCTGCCCACCCAGAACCACCGGTTCGACCTGATCGGGGTGACGTTGTCGAGCCTCGGGGTGTTCCTGCTGGTCTTCGCGTTGCAGGAGGGGCAGTCGCACCACTGGCAGCCGTGGATCTGGGCGGTGATCGTCGCCGGGATCGGCCTGATGACGGCATTCGTCTACTGGCAGTCGATGAACCGCGGCGAGCCGCTCATCCCGCTGCACATCTTCACCGACCGCAACTTCAGCGTCGCCAACCTGGCGGTCGCGGTGATCGGGTTCGTCTCGGTGGCCATGATGTTCCCGGTCATGTTCTACGCCCAGGGGGTCTGCGGACTCTCGCCGACCCGCTCGGCGCTGCTGACCGCGCCGACGGCCATCGCGAGCGGGCTGCTCGCGCCGCTGGTGGGCAAGATCGTCGACCGCGTCCACCCGCGCCCGGTGGTCGGCTTCGGGTTCTCGGTGCTGGCCGTCGGGGTCACCTGGCTCGCGCTGGACATGACCCCCACCACCCCGATCTGGCGGCTGGTGGTCATCTTCGCCGTGATCGGGGTGGGGATGGCCTTCATCTGGTCGCCGCTGGCGGCCACCGCCACCCGCAACCTGCCGCCGGAGCTGGCCGGGGCGGGCTCGGGGGTGTTCAACGCCACCCGGCAGTTCGGCACGGTGCTCGGCAGCGCCGGGATGGCGGCGTTCATGACCTGGCGGCTGACCGCCGAGATGCCGGCGATGCCCGACGGCGGGCACGGTCAGGACGTCGAGGGGGCGGTCCTGCGGTTGCCCGACTTCCTGCATGACCCGTTCTCCGCCGCGATGTCGCAGGCCACCCTGTTGCCGGCGTTCATCGCCTTGTTCGGGGTGGTCGCGGCGCTGTTCATGGTCGGGTTCGGTGCCACGGTGGCGATCGCCACGGTCCGCGGACGCCCCGGAGCGGCCGGCACCGGCCTGCGGTTCCGCACCGGTGGCAGCGCCGATCGCGAGGACGATCTCGAGGACTTCTTCGAGGACATTCGCGGTGCGGACTCCCGCGCGGGCTTCGGCGAGGACTTCAGCGAGGACTTCAGCGCGGGCTTCGGCGCGGACTTCCGCGGTGCCTCCCTGGATGACCAAGCCGAGACCGACGAGATCCTGGCGGGCCGGTGGGCCGACGACCACGTCGCGGGCCCGGGCGCCGGAGTGCCGCCCGAAACGTTCTGGCCCGACCCGCTGGAGCCGGCCGGCGGCGCCCAGCTGCCCGCCCCGGAGACCGAGGAACTAGTTGCCCTGGTCCACGACGAGACCGACACCGACCGGCTGCGTCGGCTCGAAGCCGGGCCCGACCAGGCCCGCATGACCGGGCACAACGGAGCGCGGCTGAGCACGCCGGCCGAGGTGGGCGCCGAACCCGGACACCGGGTGCAACCGCGCCGCACCGATGTCGACACCGACGAGCTGTTCCGGGTGGATCGGATGTTCAACGCGCTCGGCCAGCCGCTGCACGAGCCGCTGGACGACCCGGGCAGCTACGGCAGGCATGCCCGGCGCGACCGCGACTAGCGGCCTCGGTCCGCGGTGAACAACACCGCGGGGTTGAGGTAGCCGGTCGGGTCGAAGGCGGTCTTGACGGTGCGCATCGCCGCGATGTCGGCGGGCTCCCGCGACATCCCCAGGTAGCCGCGTTTGAGGCTGCCCACCCCGTGCTCGGAGCTGACGTTGCCGTCGTGCTCGGCGATCAGCTCCATCATCGCGGTGTACAGGCGGCGTTCCCCGTCGCCGTCGAGGTCGCAGCGCAGCACGTTGAGGTGCAGGTTGCCTTCCCCGAGATGACCGAACAGCACCGGGATCGCTTCGGGCGCATGAGAACTGATCACCCCCGCCGCCGCGCGGGCGAACCCGGCGATCCGGGCGTGCGGCAGCGACACATCGAATTTCAGCGGCGGGCCGAACACGCCCAGGACCTCCGCGATCGACTCGCGCACCTGCCACAGCCGCTGCTGCGCGACCGCGTCGACCCCGACGGCGGGCTCGTCGTCGTAGGAGACCGCGGCCAGCGCGTCGGCCAGGTAGTCGGTCGGGTCGCGGTCGGCGACCAGTTCGACCAGCAGCAGCCAGGTGCCCGCCACCGGGGCGCCGACCCCGCAGTGCTCGTCGGTGAGCACCGTGGCGGCGCCGTCGATGAGCTCGAGCGCGGCGATGCCGTCCAGATCGCGGAAGCGGCGCGCCGCCTCGATCAGCTCGGTGAGCTCGCCGAACCCGCAGATCGCGGTGATCCGGTGCGCCGGCGGGGGATGTAACCGCACCTCCAGTTCGGTGATCACCCCGAGCGTGCCCTCCGCACCGACGAACAGCGCCGGCAGGTCGTAGCCGGTGTTGTCGCGCCGGACCCGGCTGCGTCGGTTCCACACCGTCCCGTCGGGCAGCACCACGGAAAGTCCGAGCACCTGCTCGCCCATGTTCCCGTAGCGCACGGTGCGCAGGCCGCCGGCGTTGGTCGCGGCCATGCCGCCGACGGTGGCGGTGTCACGGGCGCTCAGGTCGACCCCGAACACCAGCCCGGCCTGCCCGGCGGTGCGCTGCAGGTCGCTCAGCGTCACCCCGGCGCCGACGGTGACCCGCCCCTCGGTGGTGTCGACCGCGCCGATCCCGGTCAGCCGGGCGGTGGAAAGCAACACGTCGTCGTGCTCGGGAACCGTGCCGGCGACCAGCGAGGTCCGCCCGCCCTGGATGGTGACGTGCGCCCCGGCGGCCCGGCAGATGTCGAGCACCTCGGCCACCTCACCGGTGGAGCCGGGCCGCACCAGGGCGCCGGCGTGTCCGCGGTAGCGGCCGGTGTGGTCGACGCTGTGGGCGGCCAGCACGTCGGGGTCGGTGCTCAGATGCCCGGAGCCGACCACCGCACGCAGCCGGTCGGTCAGGGAGGCAGCCACCCTGCCGGTCTAGCACACCGGCCGGCGCCCGGGTGGTCAACCGGTGGAGTTGGAGATCAAATCCACGGTGGTGCCGTTCCAGCGGAACTTCACCACGCTGGCCAGCCCCTGGATGCCGGTGGCGTAGGTCAGCGCGACGGTGTCCTCGGTGCACTGGGCGAGGTCGATCCCGTTGAAACCGAAGGTGTCCGGCACCCCCTCGGCGAGGAACTCGCCGCGGTGGAACATCACCGCGCGGGTGTTGGGGTTCGCCGCATTGGTGTTGGCGGCCACGATCACCGCGGACAGCTGCGCGCAGGTGTTGTAGTTGCCCGCCAGTGGTTCGGGATTCCACGGCTGGTGGCTGCGCGGGTCCTTGGGCAGTCCCGAGACCGCCTCGGCGATGGCCGGGGCGGCCAAATCCACCGCGCACGGATCCGGCGGGGCCGCGCTGGTGGGTTCGGGCTGGTCGGCGAAGGTCGGGTCGGCGTCGTCCGGGGAGCTCATAGCGAGTAGCAGTCTACGGGCAACCCGGTCGCCGACCACGCCGAGCGCAGCGCCGGATCGACGCACGTCGCCGCGCCCGCCGGGCGGTGCGCGCCGGGCTGTGGCGGGCGCCACTGCCGGCGTCGGCCCGGCCTACCGGCGTCGCCCGCCGCCGGCCGGTACGGTGCCCGATGTGTTGTGGACGGGCAGGCGTGAACATCGTGTTTCCGCGGTGGCGGTGGCGGTGCTGGCCGCTGCCGCGGTCGCCGGGTGCGGCTCGGGAGACTCCACCGTCGCCAAGACACCGCCGCCCCCCGCCGTGCAACTCCCTCCCCCGGCTGCCGAACCGCGCCCGCGGAAACACGATGTTCACGCCTGCCCCTCCACAACACAT
>NZ_LZLJ01000092.1 GCF_001668625.1 Mycobacterium sp. 1274756.6 | reverse complement strand
AGTTCGGGGGGCAGTTTCGGTCCGGTCAGGCAGCGCCGAGGCCGGATGCGGGCACCTTGGCGGAAGCGGCGGGTGATTTCCCGCGGGGAGATGTGGAGGCGTTCCCACAGGGCGGCGCGGATGGCGTCGGCCGCGCCGCGTTCGGGGCTGGGTTCGGCCAGCTCGTCGAAGTAGCGATACATCAGACCCCGGTTGACCCGCTCCTGAGTCTCCAGCCGTTCGGCGACGTCGAGGCGAAACGCGGTGTCTGCCAGCGCCGAGGAGGTCTGGCGCAGCACTTGGTGGGCGGCGTCGATGGCGTCCAGGGCGGCGCGGATCTGGTCCTGCGCCGCCTGCGGAGTCATCGCTGTCGCCATACCCCCGACGCTAAAAACGCCGACCGACACAACCCCCGCCCCCACCGACCCGCCCGACACATCTGTGGACAAACCCCCAACTGTGGATAAACCGGGACGGGGAAACCGGGGAGCGTTGACCGTTAGCCCTTATCGCTCGTCGAGGCCATCCACAGCGGAAACTGGATGACGTCCGGCTCAATACCGGCCGAACACCGTGGCGACGTTATGACCGCCGAAGCCGAACGAGTTGTTCACCGCATAGCGGTAATCACCGCGGCGCGGCCCGCCGGCCACCACATCGAGGTCGATCTCCGGGTCGAGGTTGGCCAGGTTCAAGGTCGGCGGGATAACACCGTCGCGCAGTGCGAGAACGGTCAAGATCGCCTCCACCGCCCCGACCGCGCCCACCGAATGCCCCAGCGCCGACTTCGGGGCATAGACGGCCGGTCGATGCCGACCCATCGCGTTGTTGATGGCTTTGCCCTCGGCCACATCGCCGATCTGCGTGCCGGTGGCGTGCGCATTGACATGACCGATGTCGGTCGGTTGCAGACCCGCGAGCTGGATGGCCCGGGTCATCGCGTCACCGGCACGCTCGCCGGACGGGTCCGGCGCCACCATGTGGTACCCGTCGGAGGTGATCGACGCGCCCATCAGCCGAGCGATCGGCGTGGCTCCGCGCGCCTTGGCGTGCTCCTCCCGCTCCAAAACCAGGATGGCGCCGCCTTCACCGAAGACGAAACCGTTGCGGTCCTTGTCGAAGGGACGGCATGCTCCCGGCGGGTCGTCGTTGGTGGTGGATAACACGATGCGCATCTGGGCGAAGAGCGCGATCGGGACCGCTTCGATCCGGGTTTCCACTCCGCCGCAGATCGCGATGTCGGCGTCGCCCAGGACGATCTGCTGCCAGGCGTGCGCAATGCCCTCCGAGCCCGACGCGCACGCCGAGGCCGTCGTACACACACCGGCTTTCGCGTGGCGGTCCAGGCCGATGGCCGCTGCGGCCGCACTGGGAACGTACTTGGCCACGCTCAGCGGTGGCACCGCTTGAGCGCCGCGCTCGCGCAAGATGTCGTAGCTCCAGACCAGCTCCTCCGCCGAGCCGAGCCCGGTGCCGATCGACACCGACAACCGCCTGGTGTCGACGTCCGGCGAGCCCGCGTCTGCCCAGGCCCGCCTGCTCAGCACGGTGGCCATCCTCTGCAGGTAGGTCAGCCGCTGCGCCTCCGCGCCCGTCAGCTCTTCATCGAAGGTCTCCAGTAGATGCCCGCCGATGCGCACCGGAAGCTTGTACTGGTCGACGAAGGGGTCCTTGAGCGTGCGGATACCGCTGCGCCCGGCCAGCAACGCCTGCCAGGTGCCTTCGGCGTCGGTCCCCACCGCTGTGGTCAACGCCATTCCGGTGACGACGACATTCGGCAGGCCGTTCCCGGTGGCCAATGAAGTCACAAACGCTCCCTGAGTACGGCTGTTGCTCACCGGCCGACCGCGGCTACGGCGTCACACCACGAGACGTGGCGTCTGCACCGTGCGGTGTCCTTGAGTCGGCTGGCACCGCACTGCAACGCCTCTTCGCCACGTTGATGTTCCTCCTGAACGCCCGACACCCACCGGTGCGTCTGTATCAGCTTCCAGACCCGCGCGCCCGTAGCCGCTGTCGTGAGCACAATACCGTGGGTAGCACTGGCGCACTGACTATTCCGATCCTGCAAGCCCGCCGCGCCGCTTTCAGCGAATAGCCCCGTGGCGTTGGCGTTGACGTCGCCCCGGAACGATCCTCGTACAGCGCCTGTCCTGCGGATAGTCGGCGGTTGCGCCGATCGTGTCCGGGCGCGTCGCGGTGCGTTAGGCTGGCTTATGTGGCAACTCCCCAGGTCGCCATGTTGGTAGATTCGCCACGATTTCGTCGCGGCGCGGCCGGTTCACCCCGAGCACCGCGCAAAACCTGGACGCCGACCGCCAGCCCGTGTGACCGTGCCTGCCCGCGCCAGTGAACCCGGATCGCGTCGGCCGCTGAACGGCCTGTCGGACGTCCGCGCGTTCTTTCACACCAACACCGTGCCGCTGTACTTCGTCTCGCCGACCCCGTTCAACCTGTTGGGTATCGATCGCTGGATACGGAACTTCTACTACCTGAACTACTTCGACTCGTTCGAAGGAGAACATCCCCGCGTGCACATCCCCCGCCGGCGCGACCGCATCGATTTCGACTCGATGGGCGATGTGTGCAACCACCTCTTACGCGATCCCGAGACCCTGGAATTCATCGCCGGACGCGGCCCCGGCGGCAAAGCGTGCTTCGTCATGCTTGAGGAGCAGACCCAAGCCCTCGCCCGCCAGGCCGGCCTTGACGTCATGCATCCGTCGGTAGAGCTGCGCCAGCGGCTGGGCTCCAAGATCGTCATGACCCGGCTCGCCGACGACGCCGGGGTGCCGAGCGTGCCGCACGTGATCGGGCCGGCCCGCTCCTACCCGGAGCTGAGGGCCCTCGCGCATAGCGCCGGTTTGGGCGACGACCTGGTGGTCGAGGCCGCCTACGGCGATGCGGGCAGTGCGACGTTCTTCGTGCGCGGCGAACGCGACTGGAACCACTGTGCCGCCGACCTGACGGGTCAGCCGGAAGTCAAAGTGATGAAGCGCATCCGCAACGTCGAGGTGTGCATCGAGGGTGCTGTCACCCGCCACGGCACCGTGATCGGGCCCGCGATGACGAGCCTGGTGGGCTACCCCGAGTTGACTCCGCGCAAAGGTGGATGGTGCGGCAACGACATCTGGCGCGAAGTGCTGCCGCCCGCGCAGACCCGGGCGGCGCGCGAGATGGTGCGCAAGCTCGGCGACGTGCTGAGCCGCGAGGGCTACTGCGGCTACTTAGAGGTCGACCTGTTGCACGATCTGGATTCCGGCGAGCTCTACCTCGGCGAGGTGAACCCGCGGCTGAGCGGGGCAAGCCCGATGACGAACTTGACCACCGAGGCCTATGCCGACATGCCGCTGTTCTTGTTCCACCTCTTGGAGTACCTGGACGTGGAGTACGTGCTCGACATCGAGGGGATCAACGCGCGCTGGGAGCGCGGCTACGGCCAGGACGAGGTCTGGGGTCAGATGATCATCGCGGAGACTTCGCCGGCGGTCGAGTTGTTCACCGCGACGCCACGCACGGGTGTGTGGCGCCTCTGCGACGACGGGCATGTCTCCTTTGCCCGCCCGGCCAACGACTGCGCGTCGCTGATCGATGAGTCCGAGGCCTTCTACATGCGGGTGGCGGCACCGGGCGACCTCCGGAGCGAGGGCGCCCAACTCGGCGTGCTCGTCACCCGCGGGCATTTGCAGACCGACGACTACCAGCTCACCGAACGCTGCCGGCGCTGGATCAGCGGCATGAAGGCGAAGTTCGCCTCAACGCCCTTGACGCCCGCGACGCCGATCGTCTCGCGGCTCGTCGCGCGCGCGTGAACCGCCGCGTCGCGCACTCAACCGGAGATCGGTCGGGGCTGCCTGCATGAACGGCGGCGACGAGGGTCGTGTCCCGGCCGGCATCTCGCGGGAGAACTGGTTGACGGCGCCGTATGCGCGGTGGTCGTTCCAGCACGTCGAAGACGTGGTGCCGACCGCGGTGATCGCCCGCGGAACGGGGCCGGTCGCAGCGTTGCCCGAAGCGCCCGCACCGGTAGCCGAGATCCGGGTGATCGGTGCGGGCGGGACGACCACCACCGTCGGCGCGGTGATGGCTGCTACCGCCACCGACGGGTGGGCGGTGGCCCACCGCGGCGCGCTGGTGGCCGAGCACTACCTGGGTGACTTCACGTCCCAGGCTCGACACCTGCTGTTCTCGGTGAGCAAGTCGCTGGTGGGGGCGGTCGCCGGGGCGTTGCACGGGGCCGGCGCCATCGAGCTTGACGCGCCGGTCACCGCGTTCGTTCCGGCGTTGGCGAACTGCGGCTACAACGGCGCGACGGTGCGCCACCTGCTGGACATGAGGTCGGGCATCGCGTTCTCCGAAGACCATGAGGACCCGGCCGCGCAGATGCATCTCCTCGATGAGGCGATCGGCTGGGCGACCAGGAGCAGACCCGACGGCCCGGCCACGCTGTACGACTTCCTGCTGACCCTGCGGGCGAAGTCGGCGCACGGCGGCCCGTTCGAATACCGCTCGTGTGAAACCGATGTACTCGGCTGGATCTGCGAGGTCGCCGGCGGCCAACGGATGCCCGAACTGATGTCGGAGCTGTTGTGGAGCCGCATCGGCGCCCAGTGCGACGCCATCATCGGCGTGGATTCGGTCGGCACCGGGTTCTTCGACGGCGGCATCAGCGCGTGTCTAACCGACTTGGTCCGGTTCGGCTCCCTGTTTCTGCGCGATGGGGTCTCCTTGACCGGGCGGCAAGTGTTGCCGGCGGCGTGGATCGCGGACACGCTCGCCGGCGGACCCGACTCGCGGCACGCGTTCGCCGCCGGTGAAGGTGACCCCCGAATGCCCGGCGGGATGTACCGCAACCAGATGTGGTTTTTCTACCCCGGCAACGATGTTCTGCTGGCCCTGGGCATGCGCGGCCAGCTGATCTACATCAACCGCGCCGCGGAGATCGTCGCCGCCAAGTTGTCCACCCAGCCGCACAACGAGGACCCGTGGATGCTGTCGGATACGTTGCGTGCGTTCGATGCGGTGGCGCGGGCGTTGGGGTGAATCGGTGTGGGCGGCGGCTATGGCATCGCTAATGCTTGGCGGGTTCGGGTACTCGTTCCCTGGCGGCAGTCACTCGATGACGCTATTTCTGCGGTCGACGGCTTGCAAGCCTGGTTGCCAGCAGTTGGCGCGCCGTGGTCATTCACGTGGGGCGACGCGAGAGTCATGTTCGAGTTCAAACTCCACAAGCGTGTCATGTTGCGGCCGACCAAATGGGGATCGGTTGTCGCGCGGGGCAACTCGCCCATCAGGGGTGCGGGATCAGTTTCATTTCCACGCGGTAGAGCAGGAATTCAACAGTAACTTTCCGGGTCTTGGCGTGGGCCTCGACCCGGCTGCGGACGACCGGATCGGGCTGGCCGGAGACGACGATCAGGTGGGCGGAGTTCAGCCCGCGCGCCTTCGCCAGCTTCGCTAAATCGTCCACATAATCAAGCAGTTGTCCTCCGGCGCGATGGTCGAGCGCAGAGGTCTTCAGTTCGATCCCTACTAACTGCTTGCGCCTGGGCCGTAATGCCAGAACGTCGATCTTGCGTTTGCTGCTAAACCGAAATTGACTGTCCCAGTCGGTGAGTCCGCGCAACTGGGTTAGGCGCTCGCGGAAAGCCGTCACGAGGTATTGGAGTTTTTTCTCGTCACTGACAAGCTCGTGCCGCGACGCCAAGCCAACGACTGAGTGGTTTGCATCGAACATGTACACGCGGTCCCGATACTCGAGCTGTTCATCGGTTAGAGGCGGGAATGTGGCGATTCCCTCGTCTCTGAATGCTCGGTCCAATCGGGCAAGAAGCGCTTTGGACCGACGCTTGGCGCCTACGCGCCTTAAGACGACATCTAGACGAGCGTTGGGCGCCTGCGACATCGATTGGGGCGGCTCCGGTAAATCATGAACCAATTTTTTGTAGTGCGATACGCATGCGAGGATCTTCTGCTCCTGGGTAGGCACGTCTCGATATTGCCTGAAATCTTCGAACGGTACGCGAGACTGCCGGAAATTCGTCTAGAGAACGGCCCCCGTGTGATGTCGTCCCGTCAAGGTATCCTTGTCAAACCCTTCGACTGAAAGGCTCATCACCAACTCGCGCGACGCGCTAGGTGAGCCACCGGTAATCAACACTCGAACTCCGCTGGCGCAGGAATCGCCGCCTGGGCGGCTCGGCTACGCTCGATTTCATTCATGGGCGACTCCTACCGCAACGCGTAAAAGCATCGGGTTCGCGCGTCGTACTGACCCCAACGACATAAGTTCGTGCCTGAAAATGGTCCGCGGGCCGCGATTCGGGTGCATCGGGATACTGCACCTGACGGCCTCTTCGAAGGGCTAGATACTCCCTGGGAGCGCAAGACCAGCTAACCCTCTGTATTCGACAACATCCATACTCTTTTGAGCGGAATTCGGCTCCTAATATCAGCGTCGAGAAGGTCGTAACTAGCTTGCACCTGATCAACAACATCGGCCGCTTCCCAAACTCGCACGCGCAGCTGATTTTTCAGCGCGTCTTGCGCAGGCTTCGATAGCCCTCCCCACGCGACGAGGAGTCCCTGGGTAGCCCCGTGTGTACTCATCACACCGTGCAGTTGCGACACGATAGGGGCGCCGATCTGCGCTCCTGATTTGACTTGCACGAGTAAGGGATCATCGAGTCCAAGCAGGCCCCGTCCGGCAACGATGTCGACCCCGCCATCGGGTCCCGGCGGGGACTGTCTGCATGACCAACCCGCGGCCGACAATAGAGCTGACACCAATGTGGCGAGTCCGTGTCCCGCGAACTCCTCAGCGATCTTCTTCTCGATCTGGTCGTAGGCGGCCTGTTCGATATCGGTCACCATTTCGGGTTCATCTACGTCGTCGCCTTGCGCTACTGGAGCAACTGTTGGCGTAGAGGCGAATAGTGGTGTGGCCACTTGGCCAGGATCGGTCCCGTGTTCGAGTAGATGCTCCAGTCGTGTCAGCGCATCGTTCTTACTCGGGCTAAAAACTGTGAGCGCACTTCCTAAGATGAACAGCAAGTCCTGCTTGACTAGGGAGCGCGGGAGATCCTCACGGTGCCAATCGACCGGTATGACGTGCCGCTTGGTGGGATCGTCCTCCGTTGCCCGGTATTGGTATGGGCCAGCGACTCGTCCAAATGCGATCTGCTTGGTCGTTTTCATCGGCATAACCATCAAGTCGCCTGGCTTGATCCGCCCGCGTAGCGCCCACAACTGACCGGTGAAGTTGGCCTGTGCATTGTCCGATTCGCCTTTGAACGCGTCCGCGACCACGGCGGCAACATCCTCGCGTGTGGCGCAAGTAGTCAGATCTGGGACAGCTTTCCAACCGCCCCCGGAGTAACCGTTCTGGAGAGCCCACGCCTCACGCTCCCCGTACCGGCCGGCACGAACCACCCACGCCTTCGCCATCGTTCTCCTATCGCGATCCGCTCTTCACCCTGAGGCTCTCTAAAACACAAAGGTCACGCACTCAAAATGAGTTCGTGACCTTGTGCGTCGCAGTTTGTAGAACCGCTCGTGGTGGGCGAAGGGGGACTTGAACCCCCACGTCCCGAAGGACACTGGCACCTGAAGCCAGCGCGTCTGCCATTCCGCCACTCGCCCTCGCGACCGGAGGAGACTATCACGCCCGCCTCCGTCGTCCCCAACCGTACCGGCCGCTGCCTCGCTACCCGCCGGTACCCGTACTGAACTGCGTCGATGTCATTCTCAGAGATATTTTGGTGCCGGGGACCCGCTAAATCCCGATACCATGCACAAAGGCGGCGTGCGCAACCCGACACGCCGCGGACCACTGTGTGACGGCCGGGTTAGTAACGAATCAGTGAGGCGGACGGTGCATGAGCAGCCAGAAGGGGCTCGTTCAGCGTCTCGAGCGGAAGCTCGAGGCAACCGTGGATGACGTATTCGCCCGGGTGTTCGGCGGGTCGATCGTTCCGCAGGAAATCGAGGCGATGCTGCGCCGCGAAGCCGCCGACGGGGTGCGCGCGCTGCAGGGCAACCACCTTTTGGCGCCCAACGAGTACATCATTACCCTCAGTGAGAACGATTACGCCAAGGTGAGCGCGGATTCGGACCTCACGTCAGATTCGTTCGCCCGGCACCTGGCCGAGCACATCGCTGAACAGGGGTGGCAAACGTATGGTGAGGTGGTTGTGCGGTTCGAGCAGGCCTCGAACCTGCACACCGGGCAATTCCGCGCACGCGGTGCGGTCAACCCGGATGCCGCCAGCCAGCCGACCACTCGCGACGATGCCCCACCACAATCGGACCACGCGATTCCCGCAGAATCAGGAGTGCCACCAATGAGCGACAACCCGAGCTACCGCGGCGGCCCCGGGCAGGGGCACCCCGACGACTACTACGGCCGGCCGCAGGACGACCCGCGGGCCGGTCAGGATCCACGCGCTCCCTATCCCCCCGACCAGGGTGGCTACTCCGGCCCGCCGCAGGGCGAGCCCGGCTACCCGCCGCAGGGTGGCTACCCACCGTCGTATGAGCAGCGACCGCCCACCCCGTACGGCCCCGGTGGCCCCGGCGCTCCGGGTGGCCCCGGCGGACCCGCCGGCCCGGGTGGCCCCGGCTTCGACCAGCAGGGCTACGGACCCGGCGGTCCCGGTGCCCCCGCCGGTCCGGGCGGACAGCCCGGCTACAGCGACTACGGGCGCGGCCCGGCCCGCCACGACGAGGGCGGCTACGGTGCACCGCCCGAACCGCAGCGGCCCGGCTATCCCGACCAGGGGCCCGGTTACGGCCAGCCGCCAGAGCAGCAGCGGCCCGCTTACCCCGACCAGGGCGGCGGCTACGGCCAGAGCTACCCGGGCCCGGGCGGCCCGTCGTACGGCCAGCCCGACTACGGCCAACAGGACTACGGCCAGCCGGACTACAACCAACCTGACTACGGGCAACAGGACTATGGCCAACCCGATTACGGGCAACAGGACTACGGCCAGCAGAACTACGGCCAACCCGACTACGGCCAGCAGGATTACGGCCAGCAGAACTACGCGCAGCCGGACTACGGTCGCTTCGACGCGCCGCCCGCCGCGCCGTACGACAGCCCGCCCGGCTACGACTACGCCGACCAGCAGGCCGGCAGCGGGTACGACTACGGCGACTACGGCCAGCAGGGCGGCTACGGCGATTACGGCCAAGGCGGCGGTTACCCGGGTGCGGGCACGACCGTCACCCTGCAGCTCGACGACGGCAGCGGCCGCACCTACCAGCTGCGCGAGGGCGCGAACGTCGTCGGCCGCGGCCAGGACGCCCAGTTCCGGCTGCCCGACACCGGGGTCTCCCGCCGGCACCTGGAGATCCGCTGGGACGGGCAGGTCGCCCTGCTCTCGGACCTCAACTCGACCAACGGCACCACGGTGAACAACGCCCCCGTCCAGGAATGGCAGTTGGCCGACGGTGACGTCATCCGGTTGGGTCACTCCGAGATCATCGTCCGGATTCACTGAGATCACGCGAGGGTCACGCCGTGTGGCTTGGCCCCGCCACGATCACCGTCCAAGTATCGTGACGTTGCTAGCGGGCTCCGCACCGCGGGCGCGATGGTCGGTGCAAGGACGGAGAGGACGCCAGATGCAGGGATTGATGCTGCAGCTGACGCGCGCCGGCTTCCTGATGTTGCTGTGGGTGTTCATCTGGTCGGTGCTGCGGGTGCTGCGCGCCGACATCTACGCCCCCACCGGCGCGGTCATGCTGCGGCGGGGCCTCACCATCCGCGGCACCCTGCTGCCGTCCCGCCAGCAGCGCAGCATCGCCCGTCGGCTCATCGTCACCGAGGGAGCGCTGGCCGGGGCGCGCATCACCCTCAGCGGGCAACCGGTGCTGCTCGGCCGCGCCGACGACTCCACCCTGGTCCTCACCGACGACTACGCCTCCACCCGCCATGCCCGACTATCCCAGCGCGGCACGGAATGGTACGTCGAGGATTTAGGATCGACCAACGGTACTTATCTGGATAAGGCGAAGGTGACCACGGCGGTACGAGTTCCCCTGGGGACGCCGATTCGAATCGGCAAGACGGTAATCGAGCTGCGCCCGTGACCCTGGTGCTGCGCTACGCCGCCCGCAGCGACGTCGGGCTGGTGCGCTCCAACAACGAGGACTCGGTCTACGCCGGGGCCCGGCTGCTCGCGCTGGCCGACGGCATGGGCGGCCACGCCGCCGGCGAGGTCGCCTCCCAGCTGGTGATCGCCGCGCTCGCCCCGCTCGACGACGACGAACCCGGCGGTGACCTGCTGGGCAAGCTCGACGCCGCGGTGCGCCAGGGCAACGACGCCATCGCCGAACACGTGGAAGCCGAACCCGAACTCGACGGCATGGGCACCACCTTGACCGCCATCCTGTTCGCCGGTGACCGCATCGGGCTGGTCCACATCGGCGACTCGCGCGGCTATCTGCTGCGCGACGGCGAACTCGGCCAGATCACCAAGGACGACACCTTCGTGCAGACCCTGGTCGACGAGGGGCGAATCAGCGCCGAAGACGCCCACAGCCATCCGCAACGGTCCCTGATCATGCGGGCGCTGACCGGCCACGAGGTCGACCCGACCCTGGTGATGCGCGAAGCGCGGGTCGGCGACCGCTACCTGCTCTGCTCCGACGGGCTCTCCGACCCGGTCAGCACCGAAACCATCCTCGAGGCGCTGCAGATCGCCGACGTCGAAGAATGCGCCGACCGGCTCATCGAACTGGCGCTTCGCGGCGGGGGACCCGACAACGTCACCGTCGTCGTCGCCGACGTCGTCGATACCGATTACGGCCAAACACGCCCTATTTTGGCCGGCGCCGTCTCCGATGACAGCGACCGGCCTCGCCCCAACACCGCCGCCGGGCGCGCCTCGGCGATCAACCCGCGCCCCAACGTCGTCAAACGCCGGTTGCCGCAGGTCGACGCGTTCGTCCACCAGCCGCGCTCCCGCACCCGCATCATCCTGGCCGTCGTGCTGGTGATCCTGGTCGCGCTCGCCGCGCTGGCCGTGGGCAAGATCGTGGTCGACCGCAACTACTTCGTCACCGCTCACGACGGCAATGTGGCGATCATGCGCGGCGTCCCCGGCACGTTTTTGGGCCGCAAGCTGCAGGAGCCCTACCGGCGGGTCTGCCTGGGCGGCGGCAGCGAACTGTCGCTGGTGGAGTGGGGCCTGCCCGTCGAGGGCTCCCGCTGCCACCCGATGACCGTCGACGACCTGCGCCGCTCCGAACGCCAACAGGTCATCGAGGGGCTACCCGCGGGCAGCTTCGACGACGCGGTGACCCAGCTGCACAAGCTGGCCGGCCCGGACTCGCTGCTGCCGCCGTGCCCGACGGCGACCGCGCCCACGCCGGCGCCCACCCATTCCCCGCGCCAGTCCTCCCCGACCGACACCGAACGCTCCCGGCCGACCACCACCACGCCGCGCCCTACCCGCGAACCCGCCGACACGTCCGTCACCACCGCGCCCACCACGACGATCACCTCCGCAGCCCCGGTGACCACCCGGACCTCCGCTCCATCGACACCGGGGATTGACTGCCGGGACGCGGCATGACGACCCAGCCGCAGCCGGCCGTCCCCCCAGCCCCCGCACCGCCCCTGCCGAACCGGCGCAACGCCGAACTGGGGCTGCTGTGCTTGGCCGCGGCCATCACCACCGTGGCGCTGCTGATCGTGGAGGTCGACCAGCACCGCGACCTCGGCTGGGAGATCGTCGGCTACGCCGTCGCCTACCTGCTGCTGTTCGGCGGCGCCCACCTGGCAATCCGCCGCTACGCCGCCTACGCCGACCCGCTGCTGCTGCCGGTGGTGGCCCTGCTCAACGGGCTGGGCCTGGTGATGATCCACCGCCTCGACCTGGCCGGGCCCGACGACAGCGCCCAGCCCGGCGCCAGCCAGCAGGTGCTGTGGACGCTGGTCGGGGTGATCGCCTTCGCGCTGGTCCTGCTGGCCCTGCGCGATCACCGCGAACTGGCCCGCAACGGCTACCTCTGCGGGCTGGCCGGCCTGATCCTGCTGGTGATCCCGGCGCTGCTGCCGGCCCGGTTCTCCGAAGAGGGCGGCGCCAAGATCTGGATCCGCTTCCCCGGCTTCTCCATCCAGCCGGCGGAGTTCTCCAAGATCCTGCTGCTGATCTTCTTCGCCGCGGTGCTGGTCGCCAAACGCGACCTGTTCACCAGCGCGGGCAAACACGTCTTCGGCGTCAACCTGCCGCGGCCGCGCGACCTGGCCCCGCTGCTGGCCGCCTGGGTGGTCTCGGTGGGGGTGATGGTGTTCGAGAAGGACCTCGGCACCTCGCTGCTGTTGTACACGTCGTTCCTGGTGATCGTCTACATCGCCACCCACCGGTTCAGCTGGGTGCTGATCGGGCTGGCGCTGTTCGTCGCGGGCAGCACCGTGGCCTACTTCGTGTTCGCGCACGTGCGGGTCCGGGTGCAGGCGTGGCTGGATCCGTTCGCCGACCCCGAGGGCACCGGCTACCAGATGGTGCAGTCGCTGTTCAGCTTCGCCACCGGCGGCATCTTCGGCGCCGGGTGGGGCAACGGCCAACCCGACTACGTGCCGGCCGCCTCCACCGACTTCATCATCGCCGCCTTCGGGGAGGAGCTCGGCTTGGTCGGCTTCGCCGCGCTGCTGATGCTCTACACGATCGTCATCATGCGCGGGCTGCGCACCGCGCTGGCCGTGCGCGACAGCTTCGGCAAGCTGCTGGCCGCCGGCCTGGCCGCCACGCTGGCTATCCAACTGTTCATCGTGGTCGGCGGCGTCACCCGGCTGATCCCGCTGACCGGGCTGACCACCCCGTGGCTGTCCTACGGCGGCTCGTCGCTGGTGGCCAACTACATCCTGCTGGCCCTGCTGGTGCGGATCTCCCACGCCGCGCGCCGCCCGCTGGTGGATCCGCCGCAGCAGACCACGCCCATCGCCAACGCCGGCACCGAGGTGATCGAGCGGGTATGAACACCTCCCTGCGACGCGTCTCGATCGCCGTGCTGGCCCTGGTGGTGCTGTTGTTGATCAACGCCACCATCACCCAGGTGTTCTCCGCCGACAGCTTGCGCGCCGACCCGCGCAACCAGCGGATCCTGCTCGACGAGTACTCCCGCCAGCGCGGCCAGATCACCGCCGACGGCCAGCTGCTGGCCTACTCCGAGGCCGCCGACGGCCGCTTCCGCTTCCAGCGCGTTTACCCCAACCCGGAGGCGGCCGCGCCGATCACCGGGTTCTACTCGCTGCGCTACTCCAGCAGCGGACTCGAACGCGCCGAGGACTCGGTGCTCAACGGCTCCGACGAACGGCTGTTCGCCCGCCGGCTGGCCGACTTCTTCACCGCCCGCGACCCGCGCGGCGGCAACGTCAACACCACGATCAAACCCCGGGTGCAGCAGGCCGCCTGGGAGGCGATGCAGCGCGGCTGCGACCCCGTGTGCAAGGGCGCGGTGGTCGCGCTGGAACCGGCGACCGGCCGCATCCTGGCGCTGGTGTCCTCGCCGTCCTACGACCCGAACCTGCTGGCCGCCCACGACACCGACGAGCAGGTCCGCGCCTGGCAGCAACTGCGCGACGACGCCGATTCCCCGCTGACCAACCGCGCGCTGGCCGAGACCTACCCGCCGGGCTCGACCTTCAAGGTGATCACCACCGCGGCCGCGCTGACCGCCGGGGCCGACGAGAACGACCAGCTCACCGCCGCCGCCCGCATCGAGCTGCCCGACAGCAGCGCCACCGTCGCCAACTTCGGCGACGCCCGCTGCGGCGACGGCGAGACGGTGTCGCTGCGGGAAGCCTTCGCCCGCTCCTGCAACACCGCGTTCGTCGAGCTCGGCCTCGACACCGGCGAGTCCGCGCTGCGCACCGCCGCCGAGTCGTTCGGCCTCGACGAGACGCCCGCGGCGATCCCGCTGCAGGTCGCCCAGTCCACGATCGGCCCGATCCCCGACCAGGCGGCGCTGGGCATCTCCAGCATCGGGCAGAAGGACGTGGCGCTGACCCCGTTGCAGAACGCGCTGGTCGCTGCCACCATCGCCAATCAAGGGGTGACGATGCGGCCCTACCTGGTCGACAGCCTGCAGGGCCCGGATCTGGCGAACATCGCCGCGACCGCGCCCCAGACGCAACGCCGTGCGGTCTCCCCGCAGGTCGCCGCTAAGCTAACGGAACTAATGATCGGCGCCGAGTCCTCGACCCAGCAGGAAGGAGCCATTCCCGGCGTGCAGATCGCATCCAAGACCGGGACCGCCGAGCACGGGACCGACCCGCGTAACACCCCGCCGCACGCGTGGTACATCGCCTTCGCGCCCGCCGACACCCCGCGGGTGGCGGTCGCGGTGCTGGTGGAGGACGGCGGCAACCGACTCTCGGCGACCGGGGGTGCGCTTGCCGCCCCGATCGGACGCGCCGTGATCGAGGCCGCGCTGCAGGGAGGATCATGAGCCCGAAAGTAGGCGCCACGCTGTCCGGCCGGTACCGGCTGCAGCGGCTCATCGCCACCGGCGGCATGGGCCAGGTGTGGGAGGCGGTGGACAACCGCCTGGGCCGGCGGGTGGCCATCAAGGTGCTCAAAGCGGAGTTCTCCACCGACCCGGAGTTCATCGAACGGTTCCGCACCGAGGCCCGCACCACCGCGATGCTCAACCACCCCGGCATCGCCAGCGTGCACGACTACGGCGAGACCGAGATGGACGACCAGGGCCGCACCGCCTACCTGGTGATGGAGCTGGTCAACGGCGAACCGCTCAGCTCGGTGCTCAAACGCACCGGCAAACTCTCGCTGCGGCACGCCCTGGACATGCTCGAACAGACCGGGCGGGCGCTGCAGGTCGCCCACACCGCCGGGCTGGTGCACCGCGACGTCAAGCCGGGCAACATCATGATCACCCCGACCGGGCAGGTCAAGATCACCGACTTCGGCATCGCCAAGGCCGTCGACGCCGCCCCGGTCACCCAGACCGGCATGGTGATGGGCACCGCCCAGTACATCGCCCCCGAACAGGCCCTCGGCCACGACGCGACCGCGGCCAGCGACGTCTACTCGCTGGGCGTGGTGGGCTACGAGGCAGTCTCGGGCAAACGGCCCTTCATCGGCGACGGCGCACTGACCGTGGCGATGAAGCACATCAAGGAGCCCCCGCCGCCGCTGCCCGCCGAACTGCCGGCCAATGTGCGGGAACTGATCGAGATCACGCTGGTGAAAAACCCCGGCATGCGCTACCAAAGCGGCGGCCCGTTCGCCGACGCGGTGGCCGCCGTGCGCTCCGGGCATCGCCCGCCGCGCCCCAGCCGGCTGCCGTCGGCGGGCCGGGCCGCGCCCACCGCGATCCCCTCGACCGGGCTGACCCGCGCGGCGCCCGCCCAGGCGTCGCGGCCCGCACCGGCGCGGTCGCGCCCCGCCCGCACCGGCAGCCACCGCACCCCGCCGCCGCCGCGGCGCGCCTTCACCTCCGGGCAGCGGGCGCTGCTGTGGGCCGCGGGCGTGCTGGTCACCCTGGCGGTGATCAGCGCCGTGCTCATCGTGCTCAACGCCCACAACAACAGCTCGTCGACGCCCTCGACGTTCACCGACACCCCGGCCACCCCGACGAATGAGCCGGGCGCTCCGGGCGAACCCACCGAACCGGCGGAGCCGCCCCCGGCCGGACCCGCCGCCTGGACCGGCCCCGCCGATCCCGTCGCGCTGATCCGGGTTGTCACCCTGACATCCCATTACCCCCTCGAGGCGCCCCGATGACGACTCCGCAACACCTCTCCGACCGTTATGAGCTCGGGGACATCCTCGGCTTCGGCGGGATGTCCGAGGTCCATCTGGCTCGTGACAAGCGCCTGCACCGCGATGTCGCGATCAAGGTGCTGCGGGCCGACCTCGCCCGCGACCCCAGTTTCTATCTGCGGTTCCGCCGCGAGGCCCAGAACGCCGCGGCGTTGAACCATCCGGCGATCGTCGCCGTCTACGACACCGGCGAGGCCGAAACCCCCGCCGGCCCATTGCCGTACATCGTGATGGAGTACGTCGACGGTGTCACGCTGCGCGACATGGTGCAGAACGACGGACCGATGCCGGTGCAGCGCGCCATCGAGATCATCGCCGACGCCTGCCAGGCGCTGAACTTCTCCCATCAGCACGGCATCATCCACCGGGATGTCAAGCCGGCCAACATCATGGTCAGCAAGAGCAACGCCGTGAAGGTGATGGACTTCGGCATCGCGCGCGCTCTGGCCGACAGCCACAACGTCACCCAGACCGCGGCCGTCATCGGCACCGCGCAGTACCTCTCACCCGAGCAGGCGCGCGGCGAGCCGGTGGACGCTCGCTCGGATGTGTACTCCCTTGGCTGCGTTCTGTACGAGATCATCACCGGGGAGCCGCCTTTCGTCGGTGACTCACCGGTTGCCGTTGCCTACCAACATGTTCGGGAAGACCCGATTCCGCCGTCCCAGCGGCACAACGCCATTCCCGCCGGACTGGACGCCGTCGTCCTCAAAGCGCTGGCGAAGAACCCAGACAACCGGTACCAGACTGCCGCCGACATGCACGCCGACCTGATCCGCGTCTACAACGGCGAGCAGCCCGAAGCCCCCAAGGTGCTCACCGACGCCGACCGGGCGTCGCTGCTGAAGAGTTCGGGCGGGTCGGCCGCCGGTGGGCCGCAGACCGATCCGCTGCCGCGTCAGCAACTGGACTTCAGCGGCGATCGCGCCGGCGGGTCGGTGGCCCGGTGGCTGGTCGCGGTAGCCGTGCTGGCGGTGCTCACCATCGCGGTGACCGTGGCGATCCAGGTCTTCGGCGGCAAACGCCCACACGAACTGCAGGTGCCCGACGTGCGCGGCATGGTCTCCGCCGACGCGGTCGCCGAGCTGCAGAAGAAGGGCTTCGAGGTGCGCACCGAGCAGAAGGCCGACTCGGAGGTGCCGCCCGACCACGTGATCAGCACCGAGCCCAACGCGAACGCCATGGCGCACAAGGGCGACGTGATCATCGTCAAGGTGTCCTACGGTCCCGAGCAGCGGCAACTGCCTGACGTGGCCTCACTGAGCTACGAAGGCGCGGTGAAGAAGCTGAAGGACCGCGGGTTCAGTAAGTTCAAACGCGTCGAGGCGCCCTCGACGCCGGAGCTGAAAGACCGTGTCGTCGGCACCAATCCGCCGGTCAACTCCACCTCGGCGATCACCAACGAGATCGAGGTCATCATCGGCACCGGGCCGGAGATGAAGGACGTGCCCGATGTCAGCGGCCAGACCGTCGAGTCGGCGCAGAAGAACCTCGACGTTCACGGGTTCACCAAGGTCACCGAGGTCAGCGTGGACAGCCCGCGCCCGGCCGGCGAGGTGGTCGGCACCAACCCGGCGGCGGGCACCAGCACCGCGGTCGACACCGTCATCGAGTTGCAGGTCTCGCGCGGCAACCAGTTCATCATGCCGGACCTGTCCGGGATGTTCTGGACCGACGCCGAGCCGCAGCTGCGGGCCCTGGGCTGGACCGGCATGCTGGTCAAGGGCGCCGACATCGACGCTGGCGGCGACTCGCACAACCGGGTGGTCTACCAGAGCCCGGCCGCGGGCAAGGGCGTCAACCGCGACGGCAACATCACCTTGAAGTTCGGCCAGTAGCGCGCCGCGCGGGCGGCTAGCCGGCGGCGGCGCTGAGCCGCTGCCGCAGCTCCTGCTCGAGGCGGCCCAGCAGCGCATCGTCGCGGGGTAGGCCGCAGTCGGTCAGCCAGTTGGCCAGCAGCCGGTGCCCGCCCTCGGTGAGGATCGATTCGGGATGGAACTGCACCCCGTGGATCGGCAGCTCGCGGTGCTGGACGCCCATGATCACCCCGCCGCGGGTGCGGGCGGTGACCCGCAGCTCCGCCGGCAGCGTCTCGGGCAGGATCGTCAGGGAGTGGTAGCGGGTGGC
This sequence comes from Mycobacterium sp. 1274756.6, assembly GCF_001668625.1. Taxonomy (GTDB): domain Bacteria; phylum Actinomycetota; class Actinomycetes; order Mycobacteriales; family Mycobacteriaceae; genus Mycobacterium. The sequence goes on along the minus strand of NZ_LZLJ01000092.1, from coordinate 34,758 downwards.
GGTGAAGGGGTCGGGCAGGCCACGCAGCACCCCGATGTCCTCGTGGTGGACGCTGCTGGTCTTGCCGTGCAACAGTTCCGGCGCCCGGTCCACGGTGGCACCGTAGGCCACCCCGATGGCCTGATGCCCCAGGCAGACCCCCAGCAGCGGGGTGCCGGCCTTGGCGCAGGCGTGCACCAGCGGGATGGAGGCGCCGGCCCGGTCGGGCGTGCCCGGCCCGGGGCTGAGCAGTACGCCGTCGACGTCGGCGGCCACGGCGTCCGGGTCGGCCAGGTGCGGGTCGTCGTTGCGCCACACCGTCGCCTCGACGCCCAACTGGCCCAGGTACTGCACCAGGTTGAACACGAAGCTGTCGTAGTTGTCGACGACGAGAACCCGCATCGTGCCAGGTTACCGGGGCCGGTCGGGCGGTCGATAGCGGCGGTCAGTAGCCGAGCGGTCCGGCCGGCTGGGCGAACCGCATCCGCAGCGGATCGCTGTAGGCGGCCACCGACAGATCCGAGGAGGCCTGCTCGCTGTAGCCGAGTCCGAAGCGCACCACGTACTGGCGGTAGAGGATCACCAGCGGCGCCTCGGCCAGCGCGGTGCTCATCGCCTCGGCGTCGCCGATCGCGGTGATGGTGTAGGGCGGGCTGTAGGTGCGGCCGTTGAGCAGCAGGGTGTTGCCCACGCAGCGCACCGCCGACGTCGCGATCACCCGCTGGTCCTGCACCTGCACCGCTTCGGCCCCGGCGCTCCACATCGCGTTGAGCACCGCTTGGATGTCCTGCTGGTGCACGACGAGGTCGTCGGGGGAGGCGTCGCGCGGGAACCGGCCTTGCGCGTCACGCTGGGCGTCGGTCAGCGTCACCACCAGTCCGGCGCCGTGGACCTCGCCGAGCCCGGCGATCGTCGACAGCTGCCGGTCCCGTTCGCGCATCGCGGCCAGGGCGGCGTCCGGGGAGCCGCCGTGCACCGACTCGGTCGCCGCGGCCAGGGAGTCGCGGCGGTCGGTGAGCTCGTCGACCACCGCCTGCTCGTCGTGGACCATGTCGACCAGGCGGGGCGCGTCGCTGCCCCGGATCTCGTCGCCGCCGGAGACCCCGTGGGTGGCCGCCAGCAACAGCCCGGCCGCCAGGCAGACCACCGGGACGCCGACCGACCACCGGGAGCGGCGCCGGGCGACGGTTGTGGACATCGGCTCTCCGTTCTCTGCCTGTAGCCCTGCGTTAGGCTCGGTGGTGACGAATGTTCGCAGGTGTACCCCGCCCGCTCAGTATCCGAGGTTCTGATGCCCAAGTCCAAGGTCCGTAAGAAGAACACCTTCGCCGCCAGCTCGGTGAGCCGCACCCCGGTGAAGGTGAAGGCCGGACCGTCCAGCGTGTGGTTCGTGGCGCTGTTCATCGGTCTGATGCTGTTCGGGCTGGTCTGGCTGATGGTCTTCCAGCTGGCCGCCACCGGCTACGACGTGCCGTCCGCCCTGATCTGGATGGCCGACCTGGGGCCGTGGAACTACGCGATCGCGTTCGCGTTCATGATCAGCGGGCTGCTGCTGACCATGCGGTGGCGCTGAAAAGCCACGGTTCGGTAACGATCCGTTATCCGCGCCGCGACCGAATCGTGACCCAATCACACGCGTGTGATTTATCCCCACTGTGGAAAACGCCTGTGGATAACTTTGGGGAGTGGGGATGACCGTCCCGGGAAACACCGCGTGGGCGCCGCCGACCGCGGGCATCATCGGCGCGGCGATCGCGGGCGGGCTGCTGCTGACGCTGGGTCTGCTCGTCGTCACCGACACGCCCGGGCAGGTGCTGATCGGCCTGGCCGGCGCGGGGCTGCTGGGTTTCGCCGCGCTGTCCTGGCACGCCCGGCCCACCCTGGCGGTGGCGGGGGAGGAGCTGGTGGTGCGGGGCTGGTTCCGGACCCGGCGGCTGGGGCGGGCATCCATCGTGCTGATCCGGATCACCGAGTTCCAGCGCATCGGCCGCAAGACACGGCTGCTGGAGATCGAGACCGTCGACGACGATGTGGTGGTTTTCTCCCGCTGGGACCTGGGCACCGACCCGGCGGCGGTACTCGACGACCTGACCGCCGCCGGCTTCGCCGGGCGCTGATCGTCACCGCGCCGGGTCGGCGCCGGGTGTCAGGCGATGGTGATGGACTCGATCACGACCGGCTCGGTCGGCCGGTCGCCGCTGTCGGTGACGGTGTTGGCGATCTCGTCGACGACCTTCTTCGACTCGGCGTCGCGCACCTCGCCGAAGATGGTGTGCCGGCGGTTGAGGTGCGGGGTGAGCCCGACGGTGATGAAGAACTGGGACCCGTTGGTGTCCGGGCCGGCGTTGGCCATCGCCAGCAGGTAGGGCCGGTCGAACTGCAGCTCGGGGTGGAACTCGTCGCGGAACTGGTAGCCCGGCCCGCCGCGGCCGGTGCCGGTGGGGTCGCCGCCCTGGATCATGAACCCGCTGATCACCCGGTGGAACACCGCGCCGTCGTAGAACGGGCCGGTCGACCCACCGGAGGCGTTGGTGGTGGAGTACTCCTTGGTCCCCTGGGCGAGCCCGACGAAGTTGTCGACGGTCTTGGGGGCGTGGTTGCCGAAGAGCGCGATCTCGATGTTGCCGCGGTTGGTGTGCAGCGTCGCGCTCGCGGTCTGCTGAGGGCTGTTGGTCACGGCATGACAGTCTGCCCGATGACCGGTTGGGTCCGTGCGCCCGGGTGCCCTCGACGGGAGTTCTGTCGCCTCAACCGCCCCGCGAATCGGGCAAAGATGGCAGGCTTAGCGGAGTCGGAATCCCGCGGGCGGAGAGGTGGCAGATGAGGGCGAAGACCGAGACGGCGTTGACCCCACGTCAGCGGTTGAGCCGCGGCCTGACCTACTCCGCGGTGGGCCCGGTCGACGTCACCCGCGGTGTCGTCGGGCTGGGGATGCACACCGCGCAGGCCGGGATGAGCAGCCTGCGGCGACGCTATCGGGAAGGCCGGCTCGCCCAGGAGGTCAGCGCCGCCCAGGAGGCGGTGGCCGACGAACTCGCCGCCGCCCAGGACGTGGTGGCCGGGCTGCCGGAGGCGTTGCGCAAGGCGCGCCGGTCCCGCCGGCGCACGCCGCGGCCGTGGGTGATCGGTGTCGCGGCGACCGCCGTGGTGGCCGGCGGTGTCGCCGCCGTGGTGATCGTGCGGCGCACCACCCGCGCCGAGGAGCCCTCGCCGCGCCCGCCCAGTGTCGAGGTTCAGCCGCGGCCGTAAGCCGACGCGGCCGGATTTCGGGTCTTGTGGAGCCTAGGGGAGTCGAACCCCTGACACCTGCCTTGCAAAGGCAGTGCTCTACCAACTGAGCTAAGGCCCCTGGCTGCCGGTCAGCCGGTGTGGTCGGGAAGGGTGTGCCAGACCTCGGCGCCCCGTCGGGAGCGCACCGCCAGGGCGGCTACCGCCACCGCCAGCGCCAGCACCAACCACCGCACGCGATGCACCTTTCTCGGTGGGCCGGATCCGGCCGGCTCGGTGGGCCTAGGAGGACTCGAACCTCCGACCTCTTCGTTATCAGCGAAGCGCTCTAACCGCCTGAGCTATAGGCCCGGAAATTGTGGGCGACCGAGCGACGAGATTACCGCACCCGGCTGCCGGCCCCAAAATACCCGATCGCCCGCCGGCTACTCGCGGTCGGCCAGGGTGACTTCCACCCCGCCCACCAGATCGGCGGCGAGGTTGTAGACGAACGCGCCCAGGGCGGCCATCGCGGTGAGCAGCACGATGTTCACCAGGCCGATGAGGGTGGCGCCGCCGAAGATCGAACTCGCCGAGATCATGTCGCCGCCGGTGCTGACGTTGGTCTGTTGCAGCAGGTCACCGACGGTGTCGTTGAGTTTGCTCCACACCCCCATCGCGCCGAGGATCAGGTAGAGGAATGCGACGGCGATCATCCAGGCGAAGAACAGCGCCACCGACAGGATCAGCGACGCCTTCAGCGTCGTCCACGGGTCGATGCGCCGGATCTGCATGCTGGCGCGCACCGGCCCGCTGCTGCGCCGACCCACCTGGATCGCGCGGGATCCGCTCGCGGGCGCCGGGCGCTTCGCCGGGGCCGCCGGGGCGGGCGCCTTGCGCGGAGCGGTGCGAGCCGGTCCGGACAGGTCGGGCAGCTCGCTGCCGTAGGAGTCGCTGTCCGGGCGCGGCGCTTCCACCCGGGTCGCCGTCGGGTCCGCCGTGTCCCGCTGCGGGCGCACGGCGGTTCCGGACAGCACCCGGTCGCCGGGCCGGCCGTCACCGGTCTTGGCGGGTGCCGGGGCGGGGCCGGGCTTGGCCGACTCCGCGGCCGGGCCGGTCGCGGGCCGGCGGGCGGTCCCGCGCTGCCAGGGCGGCGCAGCCTCGCCGGCGGTCCCGCCGCGGGCGGGTTCCGGGCCGGTCCGGCGGGCCGTCGCGGGGTCCGGCGCCTCGGCGCCCGGCCCGGTCTTCTCCGGCTCGTGTGGCGATGTCACCGGTGGGCTCCTTAGCCGTCGGGTTAGCTGCCCGACTCGTCGTCAACTATGTCGGCATTGCGCGCGATGGCTATCAGTGTGTCGCCCTCGCCCAAGTTCATCAACCGAACACCCTTGGTCTGCCGGCCGGCCTTGCGGACCTGCCGCGCCTTGGTGCGGATCACCCCGCCGGAGGAGGTGATGGCGTAGACCTCGCTGTCGTTGTCGACGATCAAGGCGCCCACCAGCCGGCCCCGGCGCCGGTCGTACTGGATGGTCAAGATGCCCTTGCCGCCGCGGCCCTGCGCGGTGTACTCCTCGATCGCGGTGCGCTTGGCGTAGCCGCCGGAGGTCGCCACCAACAGGAAAGTGTCGTCGCGAACCACGTTGAGCGACAACAGCCGGTCGTCCTCGTTGAACCGCATGCCCTGCACGCCGGAGGTGGCCCGGCCCATCGGCCGCAGCGCCTCGTCGGTGGCCGAGAACCGGATCGACTGGCCGTTGGCCGAGACCAGCAGCAGGTCGTCCTCGGCCGAGCACAGCACCGCCCCGACCAGTTCGTCGCCCTCGCGCAGGTTGATCGCCACGATGCCGCCGGAGCGGTTGGAGTCGAAGTCGGTGAGCCGGGACTTCTTCACCAAGCCATTGCGGGTGGCCAGCACCAGGTACGGCGCGTCCTCATACCCCTGGATCTGGATGACCTGGGCGATGCGCTCCTCGGGCTGGAACGCCAGCAGGTTCGCGACGTGCTGGCCGCGGGCGGTGCGCGACGCCTCCGGCAGGTCGTAGGCCTTCGCCCGGTACACCCGACCCTGGGTGGTGAAGAACAGGATCCAGTCGTGGGTGGAGCAGACGAAGAAGTGCTTGACGATGTCGTCCTGCTTCAGCCCGGCGCCCTGCACGCCCTTGCCGCCGCGCTTCTGGCTGCGGTACAGGTCGGTGCGGGTGCGTTTGGCGTAGCCGGTCTCGGTGATCGTGACCACGACGTCCTCGCGGGCGATCAGATCCTCGTCGCTGACGTCGCCGTCGGCCGGGACCAGCTTGGACCGCCGGTCGTCGCCGTACTTCTCGACGATCTCGGCCAGCTCGTCGCGCACGATCGCGCGTTGCCGTCCCGGCTTGGCCAGGATGTCCTCGAGGTCGGCGATCTCGGCTTCGATCTTCGCCAGGTCGTCGATGATGCGCTGGCGCTCCAGGGCGGCCAGCCGGCGCAGCTGCATGTCCAGGATGGCCTGGGCCTGGATGTCGTCGATGTCGAGCAGGTCGATCAGGCCCTGCCGGGCGATGTCGACGGTCTGCGAGGCCCGGATCAGCGCGATGACCTCATCGAGGGCGTCGAGCGCCTTGACCAGGCCGCGCAGGATGTGGGCCCGCTCGTTGGCCTTGCGCAGCCGGTAGGTGGTGCGCCGGACGATGACATCGAGCTGGTGGTCAACGTAGTGGCGGATCATCTGGTCCAGCCGCAGGGTGCGCGGCACCCCGTCGACGATGGCCAGCATGTTGGCCCCGAAGCTGGTCTGCAGCTGGGTGTGCTTGTAGAGGTTGTTCAGCACGACCTTCGCCACCGCGTCGCGCTTGATGTCGATGACGATGCGCAGGCCCACCCGGTCACTGCTCTGGTCCTCGATGTGGGCGATGCCGGCCAGCTTGCCGTCGCGGACCTGCTCGGCGATCGAGGTGATGAAGTTGTCGTGGTTGACCTGGTAGGGCAGCTCGGTGATCACCAGCGAGTTGCGCCCGCGGGCGTCCTCCTCGATCTCCACCACGCCGCGCATCCGGATCGAACCGCGCCCGGTGGTGTAGGCGTCGTGGATGCCCTGGCTGCCGACGATGAGACCGGCGGTGGGGAAATCGGGGCCTTTCACCCGCTCCATCACCGCGGCGAGGGTGGCTTCCTCGTCGGCGTCGAAGTTGTCCAACGCCCAGTACACCGCTTCGGCGAGCTCCCGCAGGTTGTGCGGCGGGATGTTGGTGGCCATGCCGACCGCGATGCCGCCGGAACCGTTGGCCAGCAGGTTGGGGAACCTGCTGGGCAGCACGGTGGGTTCCTGGACCCGGCCGTCGTAGTTGGGGATGAAATCGACTGTCTCCTCGTCGATTTCACGCAGCATCTCCATCGCGAGCGGGGTCAGTCGCGCCTCGGTGTTGTGGCTGACGAACCCGTTCGTGATGAAGGCGTGGTCCTCGGTGTCGACCCGCAGGCTGTAGACCGGCTGAACACCGGCGTCGGTGACCGAGGCGACCTCGGCGTAGTAGAACCGGCCGTCGGTGAGGTCGGTGGCGATCGCCCGGACGTCGGGATCGGCGATGCGCGACAGGATCTCGTCGCCATCGCGCCGCCAGCGCGACAGTCGGTCGATGTTGTGTTTACGCAGCCATTCCTTGTCGACCCAGCGACTACCGCTGTGCTTGCGGATGAACGCACCCAGACCCGGAACGTGATCGTCGTCCATCCCGGCGCACGGCGGCAACGACGACAGGATGCTGTTCAGCTTCTCCTGCTTGGCGCCGCCGAAGCCGACCTGGCTCGCGAACAGTTCGGCCTGGCCGCGGTTGGTGATGACGACCTTGTGTTCGCCGGTGGCATGCCGGTATCGCTTCGAGATCACCCCGAACTCCAGCAACATCTGCTGAACTTGTCTGGCGAGCCGTTCGCTGCGGGTCGAGTACGAGACCTGAATCGTGTTGCGAGGCAGCGACGAGCAGGAGCCGTCACCCTCGAACAGCGCCTGAAGGAAAACCCGTTTGACGGCCGCCGGCGACTGCCAGAGCCATTCCGGGACCGTTTTCTGCGCCGAGCGCTGGCCGAGGAGTTCCGCCAGGCGGGTCCGCCTCAGTTCCGTCAGATTATGGACATCGAGTTCGTACAGCAGGGAGCCCGACTTGATGACGCGCTGCGATACATACCGGGCGCCGCCCACTACTGCGTCGTATGCGGCCACGACCATGCGGAAGTAATCGGCATCGAGGTTGTTGAATCCGGCCCGGTTCTCGGAGACGAAGCCTTCGCTGATGAAGGCACCGGCCAGCAGCGCCTCCATCGTCGTCTGCCACTCGGCGGGCTCGAACTCGGCCGGCGGCGTGCGTTGCAGCGCAACGCGATCCCCCGGGCGGATCTCCTCGACCAGCTTCCATAACAGCGTCGGTACACCGGCGACGTCGACCAGGCACAGCAACGGGTGGTTGGCCGTGCCGGTGACTTCGTAACCCTCTGCGGTCCGCACCGTGTAGGTCTGGTGCTCGCCGGAGTGGAACAGCCGGTCGGCGACGACCGGGTTGCCGTGTCGGTCCAGCACCTTCAATTCGACGACGTTGTCGGAGTTCGGTTGGGCCGTTCCGACGACGTCCCCGATCCGCACGGATTGCCCGAAGGGCAGCCGCACCAAAGCATCACCGGTGACGCAGTAGCGCATCGCGGCCGGCGGGTCGTTGCCCGGCGAACCGAAGTTGCCCTGCCCGTCGACCAGCGGGTAGCGCATCGACCACGACTGCGCCATCCGGACCAGGGTGTCGTAGATCGACGAGTCGCCGTGCGGGTGGTAGTTACCCATGGTCTCCGCGACCGACCGCGCCGACTTGGCGTGACTGCGGTCGGGGCGGAACCCGGAGTCGAACATCGCGTAGAGCACCCGGCGGTGCACCGGCTTGAGGCCGTCGCGCACTTCCGGCAGCGCACGGCCGACGATCACGCTCATCGCGTAGTCGATGTAGCTGCGCTGCATCTCCTGCTGGATGTCGACCGGTTCGATGCGGTCGGTTTCGTCGTCAGGCGGCAGGGTGGTGTCGGTCATGTGGTCCCCGTTCGTCGGTCAGGAAGGTCGATTCCGGCGCACAGCGTCAGACATCAAGGAAGCGAACGTCTTTGGCGTTGCGGGTGATGAAGCTGCGGCGTGCTCCGACGTCCTCGCCCATGAGGATGGAGAACAGCTCGTCGGCGGCGGCGGCGTCGTCGAGGGTCACCTGGCGTAGCACGCGCACCGAGGGATCCATCGTGGTCTCCCACAGCTCCTTGGCGTCCATCTCACCCAGACCCTTGTAGCGCTGGATGCCGTCGTCCTTGTTGATCTTCTTGCCTGCTTCCAGCCCGCGCTTGAGCAGACCGTCGCGTTCCCGGTCGGAGTAGGCGAACTCCGGTTCGCTGCGCTGCCACTTGAGCTTGTACAGCGGCGGTTGCGCCAGGTAGACGTGTCCGTTCTCGATCAGCGGGCGCATGAACCGGAACAGCAGGGTCAACAGCAGGGTGGCGATGTGCTGGCCGTCGACGTCGGCGTCGGCCATCAGCACGATCTTGTGGTAGCGGAGCTTCTCCAGGTCGAACTCGTCGTGGATCCCGGTGCCCAGCGCGGTGATGATCGCCTGGACCTCGGTGTTCTTCAGCACCCGGTCGATGCGGGCCTTCTCGACGTTGATGATCTTGCCGCGCAACGGCAGGATCGCCTGGTACATGGAGTCGCGCCCGCTCTTGGCCGAGCCGCCGGCCGAATCACCCTCCACGACATAGAGTTCGGATTTCGTCGGGTCGGTGGAGCGGCAGTCGGCCAGCTTGCCCGGCAGCCCGCCGAGATCGGTTGCGCTCTTGCGCCGCACCAGGTCCCGCGCCTTGCGCGCCGCGATGCGCGCTTGCGCCGAGGACAGCGCCTTGTTGATGATCAGTTTGGCTTCCGCCGGGTTCGCTTCGAACCAGTGGCCGAGCTGTTCGTTGCACACCCGCTGCACGAACGACTTGACCTCGGTGTTGCCCAGTTTCGTCTTGGTCTGCCCCTCGAACTGGGGTTCGGCGACCTTCACCGAGATCACCGCGGCCAGGCCCTCACGGATGTCGTCACCGGTGAGGTTGGAGTCCTTCTCCTTGAGCAGTTTCCGGTCCCGGGCATATTTGTTGACCACCGAGGTCAGCGCGCTGCGGAACCCTTCCTCGTGGGTGCCGCCCTCCGCGGTGTTGATCGTGTTGGCGAAGGTGTGTACAGAATCCTTGTTGTAGCCGTCGTTCCACTGCATGGCGATCTCGACCTCGTGGCCGTCGCCCTTGCCGGAGAAGTCGACCACCGATTTGTGGATCGCGGTCTTGGTGCGGTTGATGTGCTTGACGTAGTCGACCAGCCCGCCGGGGTAGTGGAACTTGCGCTGCTTGACCTTCTGCGGCGCAGCGGATTCGGCGGCCTGCTCCTCGGCGGTCTTCGGCGCGTCGGCGACCTCGCTGACGACCTCGTCGACCACCTCGGCCTTGGTGACCCGGGTGTCGGTGAGGTTGATGACCAGCCCCTTGTTGAGGAACGCCATCTCCTGCAGCCGCCGCGACACCGTCTCGAAGTCGTACTCGGTGGTTTCGAAGACGTCCGGGTCCGCCCAGAACCGCACCGTGGTGCCGGTCTTTTTGGTCTTCTCGCCCTGCTTGAGGGTGCCGGGAACGGAGTAGTCGTAGACCTGATACCACTCGTGGCCGTTCCGGCTGATCTCCACCTCCAGCTTGGTGGACAGCGCGTTGACCACCGATACACCCACCCCGTGCAGGCCGCCGGAGACCGCGTAGGAGTCCGAGTCGAACTTGCCGCCGGCGTGCAATTGGGTCATCACGACGTCGACGGTCGGAACCCCCGAGGCGTGCATGCCCACCGGGATACCCCGGCCGTCGTCGCTGACCTCCACCCCGCCGTCCTCGAGCAGGACCACGTCGATCGTGGTGGCGTAGCCGGCCATCGCCTCGTCGACCGCGTTGTCGACGACCTCCCACACCAGGTGGTGCAGACCGCGCTCACCGGTGGAGCCGATGTACATGCCGGGGCGTTTGCGGACCGCCTCCAGGCCTTCCAAGATCGTGATCGACTCGGCGCCGTACTCGTCTTTTTTCTTCTTCGGGGCAGCCACGGTCGGAACGGTCTCCTCGGGGTGTCACGTGCGGGGCGGTCCAGCCACCGCAGCAGGTCGTCGACTCAGTCTACCGTCAACCACCGACGGCACCGGTTTTCTGGGTGCGTTTCCACCCAGCTAATTGCGTCGTGTGCTCAATATCTTGATTTCGGGAGTGTCCGCACGCTGGACAGACCGCTTCGTTCGGTCCTAGCGGCTGTCAGCGGACGCTCACCGGAGGCGGCCTAACCGTAGGTGTCGCGCGGGCCGCGCCCGCGGACGTGCCGCGGTCCCTTCCGCCAGGACGGCGCCACCGGCCCGGTGATCTTCAGCGCGGTGACGACCCCGTCACCGACCGCGGCGGCGATCTTGGCCAGTAGCTGGGTCTGCATCATCCGCAGCTGGGTGGCCCAGGCGGTGGACTCCGCCGACACCGCCAACACCCGCTCCCGCAACCCGGTGGGGTTGGCGTGATCGGCGATCTGGTCACCGACCACCGCGCGCCACTGCGCGAACAGGGTTCCTTCGGCGACGTGTGGTGACCAGCCCCGGTTGCGTGCCACATCCCGGCTGGCCAGCCCGAGCGGCTGCGGATCGCGGTGATCGGGGCCGGGACCCGACCAGCGGCGCCGACGGCCGCCGGGGCGTCGGGGTGGTCGCGGGCCGCGTTGCTGCCCGATGTCTTTTCCCTGGCTGCGCGCCGCTTGGCGGGCTTCCTCCAGGGTGCGGCGCACCAGGTCCATCCCGGGCAGACCGGCAAGTGCGTCGGGCGGGCCGCCGTCGTCGTGTTCGGTCACTGTTGGACCACCGAGGTCTGGATGTCCGCGCCGTCGACCAGCCCGATGGTGATCCGGCGGACATCCCAATCCGGCGGGACGTCGTCGGCCACCGCCGCGGTGACCAGAACCTGTTCGGCGTCGGAGGCCACCGCCGCCAACGCGTTACGCCGCGCTTTGTCCAGTTCGGCGAACACGTCATCGAGCAGCAACACCGGATCCCCTCCGTCCAGACGGAGTAACTCGTAGCCGGCGAGTCGCAACGCCAGCGCCATCGACCATGATTCGCCATGGCTAGCGTAGCCCTTCGCCGGCTGGTCACCCAGGCGAAGTTCCAGGTCGTCGCGATGCGGGCCGACCAGGCACACCCCGCGTTCGAGCTCGGCGTTCCGCCGCTGCGCCATCTGCGCCAGCAGCACCTCTTGGAGCTGCGGCTGGCTGCCGGCGGGGTCGGCCCACAGTTCCGGGGCCAGCTCCACGCTGGCGCGGTAGCCGATCGCCGCCGGCCGCGACGCCGGGGCCAGTGAGCGGTAGGCCTCCGCCACCTGCGGGGCCAGGTCGTTGACCAGTTCCATCCGCGCCGCCATCAGCGCGGCGCCGTGTTCGGCCAGATGCCCGTCCCAGACGTCGAGGGTTTCCAGCACGCCGCTGTCGGCGCCGCGGTAGCGGCCCGGCGCACTTTTGAGCAGCGCGGTGCGCTGGCGGACCACCTTGTCGTAGTCGGCGCGCACCGCCGCGATGCGGGGACGGAGCTGGGTGGCCAGGTCGTCGAGGAATCGGCGACGGTCCCCGGGGTCGCCGCGCACCAGGGCCAGGTCTTCGGGGGCAAACAGCACGGTGCGCAACACCCCGATGACCTCGCGGGCGCTGCGCACCGGTGACCGGTTCAGGCGGGCCTTGTTGGCCCGGCCGGCGTTGATCTCCAGGTCGACGGCCAGCTCCCGGTCGTCGTTGACCACGATGGTCGACACCAGGGCACGCTGGGCTCCGGCACGGATCAGCGGGGCGTCGGCGGCGACCCGATGAGACCCGAGGGTGGCCGAAAACCACAGGGCTTCAAGAAGATTCGTTTTTCCGTAGCCGTTCGGCCCGATGAAGACGGTACGGCCGGGCGCCAGTTCCAGATCGATCTCGGCCCACGAACGGAAATCCCGCAGGCCCAGTTGACGCACGTACATCGCGGGTGCGCCACCTCAGCCGGGCAGGCGGACCGGCATCAACAGGTAGACGTAGTCGGTGTCCGCGGCGGGGAACGGGCCGGTGCCGACCGGAACCGCCTCGTCGGCGGCGGCGGGCCGCAGCACCGCCGGCTTGTTGGAGGTGGTGAACCCCAACCACACCTTCTCGGTGTGCACCGATCCCAGACCGTCGCTGAGATAGGTCGGGTTGAACGCGATCGTCAGCGGGTCACCGACGAAGTCGACCGACAGGTCCTCTTCGGCGCGGCCGACGTCGTCGGCGCCGGCGGAAAGGCGCAGGGCCCCGTCGGAGAACTCCATCCGCACCTGGGCGCCGCGGTCGGCGACCAGCGCCACGCGCTTGATCGCGTCGGTGAGCTCGGCCACGTCGACCACCGCCACCGCGGTGTGCTCGGTGGGCAGCAGCTGGCGAAACTTCGGGAACTCCGCGTCGAGCAGACGGGTGGTGCTCTGCTTGCCGTCACCGCTGATGCCCAGCAGCCCCTCGGAGCCGACCTCGTTGCCGCCGCCCAGCGACAGGTGGACGTCCGCGCCGTGGATGCCGGTCTTGGCGGCCTCCGCCAGCGTCTTGGCCGGCACCAGCACGGCCGCCTCCAGGTCGGCCGATCCCGCCGACCAGGTGAGTTGGCGCACCGCCAGCCGGAACCGGTCGGTGGCCGCCAAAACCACAGTGGCACCGGAGATCTCCATGCGGATTCCGGTCAACATCGGCAGCGTGTCGTCCTTGCCCGCGGCCACCGCCACCTGTCCGATCGCCTCGGCGAACAGGTCGGCCGACAAGCTGCCGGTCTCGTCGGGGAGTTCCGGCAGTGAGGGGTAGTCCTCGACCGCCATCGTGGGCAGGGAGAACTTGGCGTTGCCGCAGGACAGCGCGACCCGGGTGCCCTCGACCTGGACGTCGACGGGTTTGGCCGGCATCGCCCGGGTGATGTCGGACAGCAGTCGACCGGAAACCAAAACGCTTCCGGGAGTGGCGATTTCGGCTGGAACGCGGACGACTGCGGAGACCTCGTAGTCGAATCCGGAGATTGTCAGGCCGTCGTCGGACCCGGTGAGCAGCACGCCGGCCAGGACGGGGTTGGGGGGACGGCTCGGCAGGTTCTTGGCCACCCAGGCCACCGCGTCGGCGAAGTCCTCACGAACCGCACGAAACTTCAGATCGGTGAGGTCAACGTTGGTCGCTGCCACGTCCATAGGTCCCTTCATCACCCCTGTTGAGTAACTCCCTCGGCGACTACCGCGGCGACGAACACCTGGCCGTGCAACGCCACGACGACAGTAGCGTCGTCGAACCACAACCGTAGAGGTTTCGGTGGGTTCTTGAAAGTCGATCGGCTTGGGTGCTCGAGCCTCGCACAGCGCACCGAACAGGGTTCTCCCCAGCCCTGTGTTCAATGACTTTACCTGGAGAGATAGATCAGTATCAGTAGTAGGCGCTGTGGACTCTGGGGATAACCGGAGATCGATGCTGCTGGCGGCGTGGATCGGGTTGGGGAGGACACGGTGGATGGTTTGGGCATCGATTGTGGACGGCTGTGGATGGTTCGCGTCTGTGCACGACGGTCCCAAGGTTGTGCCGCGCGGGTGGTGTTCGGTCCACACCTTGTCCACAGGGCCTGGCTGTGACCGGTGGTAGGAGAGTGACGGAAAAAACTGCGCCGGTTCAGTACCGGGAACGCTGCCGGATGCGGGTGGTCAGTTCTTTGACGTGATCGAAGACCTCGCGGCGCTCGGCCATCTCGGCCAGGATCTTGCGCTGGGCGTACATCACGGTGGTGTGGTCGCGGTCGAAGGACTGCCCGATCTTGGGCAACGACAGGTCGGTGAGCTCGCGGCACAGGTACATGGCGATCTGGCGCGGCTGGGCCAGGGCCCGCGACTTGCCCGGGCCGCGCAGCTCCTCGACGGTGGTGTCGAAGTACTCGGCGGTGGCCGCCATGATCGTGGCGGCGCTGATCTGCATGGTGCTCGGGTGTGAGATGAGGTCCTGCAGCACGATCTCGGCGAGCGCGGTGTCGATCGGGCTCTTGTTCAGCGAGGCGAAGGCGGTCACCCGGATCAGGGCGCCCTCAAGCTCACGGATGTTGCGTTCGATGCTGCTGGCGATGAGCTCGAGCACGTCGCCGGGAACGTCGAGGCGATCGGTCTGGGCCTTCTTGCGCAGGATCGCGATGCGGGTCTCCAGCTCCGGCGGCTGAACGTCGGTGATCAGACCCCACTCGAATCGGGTGCGCAGCCGCTCCTCGAGGGTGGCCAGCTGTTTGGGCGGCCGGTCGGAGGAGATCACGATCTGCTTGTTGGCGTTGTGCAGCGTGTTGAAGGTGTGGAAGAACTCCTCCTGGATCCCTTCCTTGCCTTCGATGAACTGGATGTCGTCGACCAGCAGGACGTCGATGTCGCGGTAGCTGCGCTTGAACGCCACCCGGCGGTCGTCGCGCAGCGAGTTGATGAAGTCGTTGGTGAACTCTTCGGTCGAGACGTATTTGACCCGCATGCCCGGGAAGAGGCGCTGGGCGTAGTTGCCGATCGCGTGCAGCAGGTGGGTTTTGCCCAGACCGGATTCCCCCCAGATGAACAGCGGGTTGTAGGCGCGGGCCGGGGCCTCGGCGACGGCCAGGGCCGCGGCGTGCGCGAACCGGTTGGACGAACCGATGACGAAGGTCTCGAAGGTGTACCGACGGTTGAGCGTGGTGGTGTCGCCGTCGTCGGGTTCGATCGGCCGCTCGGCGAAATACGACGGCCAGTTCTCGCCGCTGACCAGGGTCTCCTGGTCGTCGTCGGCGGCGTCGGCGCCGTCGTCGGTGCCGGCCGGCTCGGTGGTCGGCGGTGCGATGCGCACCCCCAACTCGATGGGCTCGCCGAGCCGGCGGCTCAACACGTCGGTGATGCGGGTGCGCAGGTGCCGTTCGATCTCGTTCTGCACGTAGCTGCTGGGTACCGAGAGCAGCGCGAAGCCCTCGGTGATCGTCAACGGCTCGACGAGGTTCAACCAGGCGCGTTGTTGGGGGCTCAGCGGTGCGAAGGTGCTGGAAGTGGGATTGCGGCCGTCGCCGTTGAGTTCGGTGACGACCTCGCTCCAGATGGCGCTGAAGGCGCGACCCGGGTCCCGGCCTGGATCCTCAGTCAACAACGCACCCCCTCCCGTGGGACGAACCGGAGGCGCTGCGGAAACGCGCCGACCTCTCCACAGAAGTTATCCCCAACTGTGGATAGGGCGAGCCTTCGGTGCCACAGCACCAGGCTGCGTCACCGGCAATCGGCGCGCAAGCCAGCTCCCTGCGGAGGACCGGTTGGCAACTGACTCGCTGTCCGCGCTTCGTTGTCGAGCGCCGTTCCAGGCCGAAACGACACGGCCAGAAGCTAACAGTTTTCCGGCGTTGCGACCAACCGTTTGCGAAATATTGGGGCCGGCCCCGGCAAAGACGCAGGCGGGCTGTGACGGATGGGTCGACGGTGCCATCGGTGGGCGGCGGTCGGAGCGCATCGGCCAGGTTTGACCCGGCAGGTTTGACCCCACGAGGGCGGCTCAGTACCCTCAAACAGTCGCCCGAACGTCGGCGATACGGCTGCGACCCGTTTCGGGGACCGCGCCGGTTAGCAGCACGACACAGACCTTAACGAACGGCCATCGAGTCCAATCGCTGTGTATGGACGACGATGGTGCCGCCAGGTAGCGAGGAGATAGAGCCGTGGCCAAGGGCAAGCGGACCTTCCAGCCGAACAACCGCCGCCGCGCTCGGGTGCACGGCTTCCGGCTGCGGATGCGGACCCGTGCTGGACGCGCCATCGTCTCCGGCCGGCGTCGCAAAGGCCGTCGCGCGCTGACTGCTTGATCCGTGCTTCCCGCGCAGTACCGTATGCGGCGGTCGACGGAGTTCGCTGACACCATCAAGCGGGGTGCGCGCAGCGTCCAACCGGACCTGGTGGTGCATGCCCGCCGGACGGGTTGTGCCGGGGGACCGCGGGTCGGCCTCGTCGTCAGCAAATCAGTGGGTTCCGCGGTGGAACGCCACCGGGTGGCCCGTCGGCTCCGGCACGTGACCCGGGATCTATTGTGCGAGTTGGATTCCACGGACCGGGTGGTGATCCGGGCGCGGCCCAGTAGCCGCGACGCGCTATCCCGCAGCTTCGACCAGCAACTGCGCGCCGGGCTGAAGCAAACGCTGCGGGACGCCGGGGAGCACCGGTGAGCGCGCGATGGGTGCGCTCGGCGCCGGTGCGGGCACTGATCTACCTGATCCAGCTCTACCGGCACATGGTCTCGCCGCTGCGGCCGGCGACCTGCCGGTTCACGCCGACCTGTAGCCAATACGCTGTGGACGCGCTGACCGAGTACGGGCTGGCTCGGGGCGGCTGGTTGGCTGTGGCCAGGCTGGCCAAGTGCGGGCCGTGGCACCGGGGTGGCTGGGACCCGATTCCGGACCGGCCCGGCAGTGAGGATCAAGGCTCGCGGCCCGATGAAGCCGCCGACAGCTGGCAGCGTCCAGCAGAGCGAGGGGAGAGTGAGCGGCTTGTCGTTTAATCCGGTCAGCCTGGACTACGTCTATTACCCGGTCTCGGCGATCATGTGGGTCTGGTACAAGCTGTTCAGCTTGCTGCTGAGCCCGACCAGTTTCTTCACCTGGGTGCTGTCGGTGATGTTCCTGGTGTTCACTCTGCGGGCGCTGCTGTACAAGCCGTTCGTCAAGCAGATCCGCACCACCCGCCAGATGCAGGAGTTGCAGCCGCAGATCAAGGCGCTGCAGAAGAAGTACGGCAAGGACCGCCAGCGGATGGCGCTGGAGATGCAGAAGCTGCAGCGCGAGCACGGGTTCAACCCGCTGCTGGGCTGTCTGCCGATGCTCGCCCAGATCCCGGTGTTTCTGGGCCTGTTCCACGTGCTGCGCTCGTTCAACCGGACCGGCACCGGCATCGGGCAGCTGGGGCTGTCGGTGGAGCAGAACGCTTCGCTGGGTAACTATGTGTTCAGCGCCACCGACGTCGGCAACTTCTTGAGCGCGAAGCTGTTCGGTGCGCCGCTGGGGGCGACGATGACCCAGCGCGGGCCCACGCTGGAGGCCTTCGGTGATGACTTCAGCCGCGGCGCGCTGATCGCGGTGGGCGTCCCGGTGATGATCCTGGCCGGGGTCGCCACCTACTTCAACAGTCGCGCCTCGGTGGCGCGGCAGAGCCCGGAGGCCGCGGCCAACCCGCAGACCGCGATCATGAACAAGCTCGCGCTCTACGTCTTCCCGCTCGGCGTGGTGGTCGGTGGGCCGTTCCTGCCGCTGGCGATCATCTTCTACTGGTTCTCCAACAACATCTGGACCTTCGGTCAGCAGCACGTGGTGTTCGGCATGATCGAGAAGGAAGAGGAAGCCAAGAAGCAGGAGATGCTCGAGCGCCGCGCGGCCAACGCGCCGGCACCGGGCGCCAAACCCAAGCGCAAGGGCAAGGGGGCGGCAGCCGCCGCGCCTGCCGAGACCGACCGCGGGAGCGAGACCGTGGAGACCGCGACGGCCGAGCCGAGCAAGCGGAGCACCGCCCCCCGTCCGGGTGCCAAGCCCAAGAAACGGAAGAGCTGAACGGGTGCAGCCGCAGGGCTGAGCATCCGGTGGAGAAGGAGAGATGACGATGACCGACGCCGACACCACCGAGGACGTGGGAGCGACCCAGTCCGAGGGCGGCAGCGACGACCTCGAGGAGCGATTGGTCGCCGAGGGCGAGATCGCCGGCGACTATCTCGAGGAGTTGCTGGACCTGTTGGACTTCGACGGCGACATCGATCTCGACGTCGAGGGCAACCGGGCGGTGGTGAGCATCGACGGCGGCAAAGACCTGACGAAGTTGGTCGGCCGCGAGGGTGAGGTGCTCGACGCGCTGCAGGAACTGACCCGGCTGGCGGTGCACCAGAAGACCGGCGAGCGCAGCCGGCTGATGCTTGACGTCGCGGGTTGGCGGCGGGGCCGCCGCGCGGAGCTGACCGAGCTGGGCGACAAGGTGGCGCGGCGGGTGGCCGAGAGTGGGGAGCGCGAGGAGCTCGCCCCGATGACCCCGTTCGAGCGCAAGATCGTGCACGACGCGGTCGCCGCGGTGGACGGCGTGCGCAGCGAGAGCGAGGGCGTCGAGCCGGCGCGCCGCGTCGTCGTCCTTCCCGACTGAGCAGAGTTACAGCAATGTAGTTCCGCGGAAGGGTTCGTTTCACGTGAAACATGACGAACCGGGGGAGCCGCCCGAGGCGGCCGGCGCGGCGTTCGGCGACCGGCTGGGTATCGCCGAGCGGTACGCGGAGCTGCTCGCCGGACCGGGCGTGGAGCGCGGGCTGATCGGGCCCCGCGAAGCCGGCCGGCTGTGGGAGCGGCACCTGTTGAACTGCGTGGCGGTGGCCGACCTCCTCGAACCCGGCGAACGCGTCGTCGATGTGGGCAGCGGCGCCGGTCTCCCGGGTCTGGCCCTGGCGATCGCCCGACCCGATCTCTCCATCACTTTGGTGGAGCCGTTGCTGCGCCGCACCCGGTTCCTGCAGGAGGCGGTGGAGGACCTCGGCGTGGACGTCGCGGTGGTGCGCGGCCGCGCCGAGGAGCCGGCGGTGCGCGAGCGGGTCGGCGGCGCCGACGTCGTCGTCTCCCGTGCGGTCGCCGCGCTGGACCGGCTGACGCGTTGGAGTCTGCCGCTGCTCCGGGCCGGCGGTCGGATGATCGCGCTGAAGGGGGAGCGGGCGGCGGACGAGGTCGCCGAGCACCGGCGTGGGATGATCGCCCAGGGGGCCGTCGATGTCAGGGTGAGGAAATGTGGCGAGGCGTTTTTGGCAGTTCCCGCGACCGTCGTGGTGGCGGTACGCGGACAGGACAAGCCGTCCCGGCGACGGCCGGGACGCCCAGCGGGCAGGAGACCAAGATGAACGCGCCCACCGGCCGAGAGTCCTCGACGCCGCCGCCGGACCGGCCAGGCCGCCCCGCGGCGCGCGCCGTTTCACGTGAAACCACGCCGGGGCCGGTTTCACGTGAAACCCCCTACGAGGCCGACACCCCGATCGGCGCGGCGGCCGAACGCGCGATGCGGGTGCTGCACACCACAGACGGTCGGCTGCCGCGCCCGCCGCGGCGGCGCGTCCTCACCGTCGCCAACCAGAAGGGTGGGGTCGGCAAGACCACGACCGCGGTGAACCTCGCGGCGGCGCTGGCCGTCCAAGGACTCAAGACCCTGGTGATCGACCTCGATCCGCAGGGCAACGCGAGCACGGCGCTGGGGATCGGCGATCGCCAGTCCGGCACCCCGTCGTCCTACGAGGTGCTGCTGGGGGAGATCCCGGCGCGCGCCGCGCTGCGCCAGAGCCCGCACAGTGAGCGGCTGTTCTGCATCCCGGCGACCATCGATCTGGCCGGCGCCGAGATCGAGTTGGTCAGCATGGTGGCGCGGGAGAACCGGCTGAGTCGCGCGCTTGCCGACCTCGACGACCTCGATTTCGACTACGTGTTCATCGACTGCCCGCCGTCGCTGGGGCTGCTGACCATCAACGCGTTGGTGGCCGCCGCCGAGGTGTTGATCCCGATCCAGTGTGAGTACTACGCCCTGGAAGGGGTGTCGCAGCTGATGCGCAACATCGAGATGGTCAAGGCGCACCTCAACCCCCGGCTCGAGGTGACCACCGTGGTGCTGACCATGTACGACGGGCGCACCAAACTCGCCGACCAGGTGGCCGAGGAAGTGCGGCACTACTTCGGTGACAAGGTGCTGCGCACCGTGGTGCCGCGCAGCGTCAAGGTCTCCGAAGCGCCCGGGTACAGCATGACGATCATCGATTACGATCCGGGTTCACGGGGAGCGATGAGTTACCTGGACGCCAGTCGGGAGCTCGCGCAGCGGGTCATGCCGCAGAAGGGACAGCGATGAATCAGCAGGCACGTAAACGGGGCGGACTCGGCCGGGGCCTGGCGTCGTTGATTCCCACCGGGCCGGCGCCCGGGGAGACCGACGCGGACAGCCTCGGGCCGCGGATGGGCGACAGCGCCGCCGACATCGTGCTGGGACGCAGCGGGGCGGCGCCGGAGGCCGCGCCCCAGCCCGCGGACGACGTCGGCGCGGTCTATCGCGAACTCGACCCGGCGCAGATCGGTCCCAACCCGCGCCAGCCCCGCCAGGTCTTCGACGAGGAGGCCCTGGCCGAGCTGGTGCACTCGATCCGCGAATTCGGGCTGATGCAGCCGATCGTCGTCCGCGAGGCGCCCGGGGAGACCCCGCCGTACCAACTGGTGATGGGGGAGCGGCGCTGGCGCGCCGCGCAGGAGGCCGGGCTCACCGCGATCCCGGCGATCGTGCGGGACACCGGTGACGGCCACCTGCTGCGCGACGCGCTGCTGGAGAACATCCACCGCGTCCAGCTGAACCCGCTGGAGGAGGCGGCCGCCTACCAGCAGCTGCTCGACGAGTTCGGCGTCACCCACGACGAGCTGGCCGCCCGGCTGGGCCGGTCGCGCCCGCTCATCTCGAACATGATCCGGCTGCTGCGGCTGCCGATCCCGGTCCAGCGCCGGGTCGCCGCCGGGGTGCTCTCCGCCGGCCACGCCCGCGCCCTGCTGTCCCTGGAAGCCGGCGCGGACGCCCAGGAGGAGCTGGCGGCACGCATCGTCGCCGAGGGCCTGTCGGTACGGGCGACCGAGGAGGCGGTGACGCTGGCCAACCGGTCCGGCGCGCCGACCCCGACGCCGCCGAAGCGGAAGCCGATCCAGATGCCCGGGCTGCAGGACGTCGCCGAACAGCTCTCCGACGCGTTCGACACCCGGGTCACGGTGAGCTTGGGTAAGCGCAAGGGGAAGATCGTCGTCGAGTTCGCCTCGGTGGACGATCTGCAGCGTATTGCGGGCTTGATGATCGCGGCGAAGGCCTGACCAGCCACCCACTGGCGTTCCGTCACTGTGACATATCGGTCCGAAAGCCCACGTTCGATAAACCGAACGAGGCCGGTTTCGCTTGTCCGGCAATGCGATTCGGCAAAAGACCGGCTGTGACGGGGCGCCGAACCCGAGCGCGGGCGGTTCGCGGCGATCTCTCCTATTCTGGAAGGGCCGCAATCCGGTGGTAACGACGCGCGGAGGCCCGAAAAGCTAGTGTCCACTCAGATCACACCGCTGCGGCTGGACGCATTCGAATTGCTGCCCAAGTCCGCGCGCCGGTGCGTGTTCTGGGAGGTCGACCCGGCGACCCTCCGCGGGGACGAGCACCTCAGCGATCCCGAGTTCGAGAAGGAAGCCTGGCTGTCCATGGTCATGCTCGAGTGGGGATCGTGCGGGCAGGTGGCCACCGCGGCGCCGCGGCGCGCCGGGTCCGGCGAGACCCGCTGTCTGGGGTACGCGTTCTACGCACCGCCGCGCGCCGTGCCGCGGGCCCGACGGTTTCCCACGGCGCCGGTCTCCGCCGACGCCGTGCTGCTGACCTCGCTGGGCGCCGAGCCCGGCCACGAGGACGACGGCCTGCCGCAGCAGCTGATCGCCCGGGTGGTCGACGACCTGGTCCGGCGCGGGGTCCGCGCACTGGAGGCCTTCGGCCGGACCGCTGCGGTGCCGGAGGCGTCGGACGACCGGGACGCGGAGACCGCGACGGTGCTCGAGGCGGTCGGTGACTGCCCGCCGGGGCACTGCATCATCGAAGCGGAGTTGTTGG
Source organism: Mycobacterium sp. 1274756.6 (assembly GCF_001668625.1). Lineage (GTDB taxonomy): Bacteria > Actinomycetota > Actinomycetes > Mycobacteriales > Mycobacteriaceae > Mycobacterium. Next base: position 12,861 of record NZ_LZLJ01000092.1, on the reverse strand, counting down.
AGAGCGCCGGGTTCGTCGTGGTGGCCCCGCACCGCTACTTCCCGCGGCTGCGGCTGGAACTGGACAAGGGGCTGGGCTGGAAGGCCGAGGTGGAGGCCGCCCTGGAACGGCTCCTGGAGGTGGCGCCGCTGCGTCAGACGGTGGGTGCGCCGGCCTGACCGGTGATCAGGAGCCGCCGGCGCGGCCGGCCTGCTCGACGGCGAGTTCGTGGGCCAGCAGTTCGGCGAAAGTCAATGTGCCGGTGGGACGGTCGTTCTTGCCGAGCAGGTAGAGCCGTTTGACCGCGGCGAGAATGCCTTCGGCCAGCGCGTCCCGCGCCGAGGGGTTCACCAGCATCGCCCGATCCCGCGGATTGGTGAGGTAACCGATGTCCACCTGCACGGTGGGCATCCGGGTCAGGCGCAGCAGATCCCAGGTGCGGCTGTGGCTGCGACAGTTCGGTAACCGGGTGCGCGCCACCAACTCCCGCTGGATCAGGTCCGCCAGCCCCCGGCCCAGCGGTGAGAACGAGCCGTGGGAGTTGCCGAAGTAGAACGAGGCGATGCCGGTGGCCGCGGGGCTGGTGTGGGTCGCGCAGCGCAGGCTGATCATCAGGTCGGCGCCGATGTTGTTGGCGGTGGCCGCCCGCTCGGCATCGGTCGGGTTGGCCTCGGCGGGGCGGGACAGGAAAGTCTCCATCCCGATCGCGGTCATCCGGCCCTCGAGCCGACGCGCCAAGTCCCACAACAGATCCGCTTCGCTCACCGGCCCGTTCGGGGTCTGGGGCAACAACCCCGGGTCGGCGGTGCCCCCGCCCGGGTCCAACACGATCCGACGCCCGGAGAGCTTGGGTCCGGAGCTGCGGACCAACTCCTCCTCGCGGATCGCATGCGGGGAACCACCGGTCACCCGCGAGCCCAGGAAATACAGCGAGCGCAGCGTCTCCGGCCCGCAGATCCCGTCGGAGCGCAGCCCGTACTCGCGCTGGTAGGACATCAGCGCCTGGTGGGTCTGCAAACCGAAGTGCCCGTCGACCAACTCGGTGTAGAACCCCAGATCTTGCAGGCGGGCCTGCAGGGTGACGACGTCGTCGCCGTACATGGGCGCCCCGAACTGGTGATGCAGGATGCGCTCACCGAGCCGGTAGGAGGCCTCCTTGAGCGCGCGGTAGGTGGCCTCGCCGACTACGCCGTCGACCAGCAGGCCGCGGCGCTGCTGGAACGCCCGCACCGCATGGTCGAGTTCGGCGTCGAACATGTCGAGCGCCACCCGCTGACCGGTGCTCAGGTCGGCGTCCGGGCTCTCCACGAAACCCAGGTTGAGCAGGGTGGCCCGGATCTCGGTCACCGCGGCGCTGCGGTCGCCGAGACGCAGCGCGGCACCGCGGCGCGAACTCGACATACCAGGACCCTCCGATTCCATGTCAGCAGCACACCCCGCGCCGACGATTGCTGGTCAGGCTGGGCAATATTGTCTCAGACCGGGCCCCGATGCGGAAAATTCCCGGCCCGCGTGTGAGCGACGAAACGCGCCGACGCGGCTCAGCCGGGGAGGACCTCGGCGAGTTCGCGGAGCAGCGCGGCCTTGCCCTTCGCGCCGACGACCCGCTTCACCGGCTCACCGTCGACGAACAGGATCAAGGTGGGGATGGAGACCACCTGGTACTGCCGCGCGGTTTCGGGGTTGGCGTCGACGTCGAGTTTGGCCACGGTGAGCTCGCCGGCCTTCTCCGCGGCGATCTCCTCGAGCACCGGCGCGACCATGCGGCACGGCCCGCACCAGGTGGCCCAGAAGTCCACCAGCACCGGGGTGCTGCTGGACACGACGTCGGCGGCGAACGAGTCGTCGGTGACTACCGTTGTGCCACGGGCGTTCTCGGTCACTGCGGGGCTCCAATCAGGTCGGGGCTGGCGGCGGAGGATTCGGCCAGCCAGCGCTCGGCGTCGATCGCCGCGGCACAGCCGGTACCGGCAGCGGTCACCGCCTGCCGGTAGGTCCGGTCCACCAGGTCGCCGGCCGCGAACACGCCCTCCACCGAGGTCTGGGTGGTCGGGGTCCGCACCTGCACGTAGCCGTCGGCGTCGACGTCGAGCGCGTCGCGCACCAGCTCCGAACGCGGGTCGTGGCCGATGGCGACGAACACACCGGTGACCGCCAGGGTGGATTCCTCACCACTGACGGTGTTGCGGACCCGCAGGCCGGTGACGGTGTCGGAGCCTTCCACGGCCACCGGGACGGTGTTGGTGACGAACCGGATCTTCTCGTTGGCGCGGGCGCGCTCCAGCATGATCGCCGACGCGCGGAACTCGTCGCGACGGTGCACGATCGTGACGCTGCGCGCGAACCGGGTCAAGAAGGTGGCCTCCTCCATCGCCGAGTCGCCGCCGCCGATGACGGCCACGTCCTGGTCGCGGAAGAAGAACCCGTCGCAGGTGGCGCAGGAACTGACGCCCCGGCCGAGCAGCTCCTGCTCACCGGGGATGTGCAGGTAGCGGGCGGCGGCGCCCATGGCCAGGATGAGCGCCCGGGCCCGGTGGGTCTCGCCGTCGGCGGTCACCACCGACTTCACCGGCCCGGTCAGGGTGATCTGTTCGACATCGGTCATCCGCAGATCCGCGCCGAACCGCAACGCCTGCTCGCGCATCTGGTCCATCAGCTCGGGGCCGAGGATGCCGTCGCGGAAGCCCGGGAAGTTCTCCACATCGGTGGTGGTCATCAGGGCGCCGCCGAACGAGGTGCCCTCGAACACCAGCGGGTTCAGCTGGGCCCGGGCGGTGTAGAGCGCCGCGGTGTAGCCGGCGGGACCCGAGCCGACGACGATGACGTCGTGGACCGGGCTGTTCTCGGGGGTGGACGGGGTCATACGCGCCTTTCCGCTAGAGCCGTGGGCTGCCACAGGAGCTACCAACGCCAGCCTAATCCCGGCTGTTCCCGCCCACGGTACGGGCGGGCCCCACCGGGTCGGTCAGCAGCGCCGCCAGCCGCACCCGGGCCCGCGCGCAGCGGCTCTTCACGGTGCCCTCGGCGACCCCGAGCGCGCGGGCGGTCTCGGCCACCGACCGGTCCTGCAGGTGCACCGCGATCACCGCCGCCCGCTGATCGGTCGGCAGCCGCCGCAGCGCCCGGTGCACCGTGATCGCGGTGGCCACCTGCGCGGTGCGGTCGGCCACCACCGCGGTGTCCTCGAGGGGCCGGGTCTCGTGGGCGCAGGTGTTGCGCAGCCGGTCGCGGCAGGCGTTGACCACGATGCGGTACAACCAGCTGCTCACCGCGGCGTCGGAGCGGAACGACCCGGCCGCCCGGTGCACCGCCAGCAGCGCATCCTGCAGGGCGTCGGCGGCGTCCTCGGGGGAGCGGCTGCAGCGCCGCGCCAGCCGGTGCAGCCGGCCGTGATGGCGCCGCACCAACTCGGCGAAGGCCTCCCGGTCCCCACCCACATGATCGGCCAGCAGTTCGGCGTCGCTGCGGTCGTACCGACCGTCTTCCCCAGAGTCCACGCGCGGACAGTATCCAGCCGCTGCCAGCCGGGCACTTCACCTCGGGCGGTTACCCACAGGGGTCAGGAGGCGGCCCGGACGGTGATCTCGGAGATGTCGGCCCGGCTCTCGCCGTTGGTGGTGCCCAGCTTCGAAATCCACACCAGCAGTGTGGAAGTCGTCTCCGAAGAGTCGACCTCGATGGTGTTCTCGCCGGGCTTCATCTTCTTCGCCGGGGTCAGCTCGGTGGTGTCGTCGAGCTTGGCCGGCGACGACGAGGAGGCCGACCGCAACTCGATCTCGGTGCCGGTGCTCGACACCGCGATCGTCACCGAACCGATCTCGGTGGCCTCGGGCAGCTGCAGCAGCAGCCCCACCCCGCTCTTGAAACCGGGGAACGGGGTCGGGTCGGTGTAGATGTCGGTCTTCCACGCCGTCGTGCGATCACCGTCGATGGCCAGGCCGGCGTCGCCGGGATTATCGGCACCGCCGTCGGGGGAGAAGACCGTCGCGCTGACCGGTTTGACGACGCTGCCCGCCGGCGCGGTGGGCCGGTCCTCGGCGCCGGACTCCGAGGCCGCCGAGGGGGTGTTCAGCCCCAGCCGGTCCTTGTCCAGCCCGCCGCTGACGTCGCCGAACATCCGGTTGAGCACTGAGGCCAGCACCAGCAGGAAGACCGCGATGATCGCGACCCCGACCCCGGCGCCGATCATGACCATCCGGCGTCGCTGGGCGAGGGCGTCCTCGTCGGGGGCCGGGGCCGGCGGTTCCACGTCGACCGGGGCCAGCAGGTCGGTGTGATCGGCGACCACCGCGGCCTGCTTCAACAGGTTGAGCAGGGTGGCGGCGCTGCGGATCCGGCCGGTTTGGCGTACCGAGTGCAAGGCGGCCGTCGAGATCTGGAACGGGATGTCGGGGTTGACCGAGGCCGGCTCGAGCGGCTGACCCGAGCGGTCCCGCTCGGCGGGGGGCAGCCCGCTCGCGGTGCCGGATTCGGTCAGCGGCCACCGGTTGACGAGCAGGGCGTAGAGCACCGCACCGATGCCGCCGATGTCGGAATCGGGGGAGGCGTCGGGCATGGTCGCCGGGAAGGCCAGCGCCACCTGGCCGTCGATGCTGACCCGCACCCGGCTGGGATGGTCGATCGACAGGGCCACGCCGGCCCGGTGGGCGGCCTCCGCCGCGCCGGCCAGCGACTGCACCGCCCGGGTGGCGCCGATGGGGGAGGGGGCGGTCTCGGCGACCTCGCGCAGCGATCCGCCGCGGATCCATTCGGCGACCACCAGCCCGCCGACACTGGTGTGGGCGACATCGAGGATGCGCGCGATGCCGGGATGCTCGATGCGGCTCAACCGCAGCGTGCGGGACAGGATCGTCTCGCGCTGCTCGTCGGTGAGGGTGTTCTCCGGGTCGACGAAGGTCAACGCCACCTGCCGGTCCAGGGCGGTGTCCAGCGCCTGCCAGAACTGCAGCCCGGGCGGGCCGCCGTGGAACACCAGCAGCCGGTAGCGGCCGCCGATCACGCTGGTGCCGGGAACCAGCTGCTGGTCGTCGTCCGGGTCGGTTGCCGGGCGGGCGGACCGGTCGAAGCTCGGGGCGTCGCCGCTGCCGGTGCGGCGCTGTGCGGCCACGTCGGGCTGGAAGGAGTCGGCGGTGGAACCGCCGCCGGCCTCCGTAGCGCCGCCCGATGCCGTCGAGGAACTCTCGGTCACCTCCGGTCCTTTCGGTGTTCCGGCCCCGGCGCGCTCGCCGGGAGGCACCCGTCGAATGCCCGGCGTTGGCGAATTGGTGTGTTCAGGGTACGCGAACGCGGGCTGTCGGGCGGACCGGTCGGGCCGAAACGCGGCGCCCGCCGGGGCCGGAGCGGGGCGGCCGAATCGGCGTCGCACGGCGTCGACGGCGGCCAGTGCGTCGGGAACCCGCGCCTGCACCAGGATCAGGGCGACCAGCGGCAGCACGATCATGGTCAACACGACCAGCCGCGCCAGCGAGCCCAGGCCGCCGTGCTCGGTCCAGCGCTGCAGGCCGGCCAGCCGGTCGACCGCGTGGGCGAGGGTGCCGGCCAGCAGCGACGCCGCGATCGTCACCAGCACCGTGCGAACCACCGGCAGCGCGACGAGGTGCCCGTCGGGCGGCCGCAGCCGCCGGCGCAGCAGGATGTGCCCGGCGACGGCGCCGGCGAGGAAGCCCAGCCCGTTGGCCAGGCCCAGGAACCCGGCCACCATGTCGGGGTTGTCGGTGACGTGCGGGGCGATCAGCGAGCCGATGATCTTGACCGTGGTGATGATGACGATGATGGCGATCGGTGTCCACGGCTGCTCGCGGGCGTAGAACACCCGCAGCTGCAGCAGCACCAGGGCGTAGGGGATCAGGGTGAACGCCGACAGCGAGATCGCCGCGCCCAGGTACCCGGCGTCGACGGAACCGAAGTTGCCGTAGGCGAACAGGGCGCTGCCGATCGCCGGGCCGCCGACGGTCATCACCGCCACGATCGGAATCAGGGTGAGCATGGTCAGCCGGGTGGCCAGCGACAGGTCGTCGAGCACCGCGGGGGTGTCGTCGGCGGCGGCGTTGCGGCTCAGCCGGGGCATCACCACGGTCAGCACCGTCACCCCGATCATCCCGAACGGCAGCATCAGCACCAGCCAGGTGTAGGTGTAGATGGCCGGCCCGGACGCCGCCGCGGTCGACGCGATCTGGTTGCCCACGACGAGCCCGATCTGGCTGATCAGCACGTAGAGCACCATCGCCGCGGCCATCGCGCCGAACCGTTTGAGCCGGTCGTCGATGCCCCACAGCGGGCGCAGGCTGATCCGCTCGCGCCCGATCGCCACCAGCAGCACCGCCGCCTGCGCCACCACCCCCAGCGTGGTGCCGACGCCCAGCACCAGCAGTTTGGCGTTGCCCATCCGCACCGGGTCCACCGACAGTTCGCCGGGCATCAGCAGGTACAGGACCAGCGTGGCGATGGCGATCACGTTGTTGACCACCGGCGCCCACGCCGGCGGGCCGAAGATGTTGCGGTTGTTCAGGATCGCCATGAACACCGACGACAGGCCGTAGAAGATCACCTGCGGCAGCAGCAGGTAGGCGAACGCGGTGGTCAACGGCTCGTTGACCTGCGGGTCGCCGCCCAGCATCAGCCGCACCAGCAGCGGGGCCGCCGCGACCGACACCACGGTGGTCACCAGCAGCAGGCTGGTGGCCAGGGTGACCAGCCGCCGCACGAAGGCGGCCCCGCCGTCGGGGTCGTCGCGTTCGGCGCGGGCCAGCACCGGCACGAAGATCGCGGTGAACGTCGCCTCCAGCACCAGCGCCGCGATCAGGTTGGGCAGCTGGTTGGCCACCGAGAACGCGCTGGAGAGCGCCGCGCCGAGGATCGCCGCCAGCAGCACGATGCGGATGAACCCGGTGATCCGGCTGACCAGGGTCGCCAGCGCCATCCCCCAGGACCGGGACACCACCGCGGCGTCGGAGAGTTCGGGCCGCGGCGCCGGTTTGGGGCTGCTCACGGGTCCCGTCCCGGGAGCTCCTCGCCCGAGCGCGGCTCGGGCAGATCCGCCGGGTCGGGTTGGCCGCGGAACCGGTGCCACAGTCGGCGCCCGGCCAGCACGATCAGCACCGCGGCGGCCGACAGGGTGATCGCGAACAGCACCTTGCCGTAGGCGTTGGCGTGCACCGACAGCCGGACCGTCGCCCCGAGCGGCATGCCGTCGGGGGTGCTCAGCGCCGCATCGACCGCCACCCGCTGGTTGAGCCGCACCTCGATGGGCACCCGCAGCGGCAGGTAGCCGGGCGGCAGCTCGATCTCGCCGGGGTCGGTGACCGTCATGCCGGGCGGGGTCTCTAGGTGCAGCCGCACCCGGATCGGCACCGCCAGGTCGTTGCGCAGCGCCAGCGGCAGCGGGCTGTGCTCGGTGGCCAGCGTGTAGGAGCCGCCCGGGTTGACCACGGTGACCCCGCCGAGCAGGTTGGCGACGGTGACGCCGACCGCCGCCAGCCGGTCGCGGGCCAGGTTGTTGCGTTCGGCGGGCGGCTCGGCCTGGCTGAGCGCGCGCAGCATGTCCTCGCGCAGCGGCGCGGTGTAGGCGGCGCCGGTCAGCCCGGTGCGCGGATCGGTGGTCAGCGCGGCGGTCAGGCCCCACAGTGGCCGGGTCTGGTCGGCGATCTCGGTGGTGACGGTGTCGTCGATGCGGCCGCGGTCGGCGCGGTCGGCGCGCGGCGGGTAGCCCGGCTCGGGCAGCGCCGCGGTGTCGTGGTTGTGGGCGATCAGCTCGGACAGCGGGCGGGGCACCGCGACGCCCGCGCGCAGCGCCGTGCCCAGGGTGGACAGCAGCGCGTGGGCGTCGTCGGGTTCCAGCGCCCAGGTGGCCGGCGGCAGCAGGATCTCGCCGCGCGGTTCGGCGTCGGGCTGCAGGGCGCGCCACAGGATCGCGCCCAGCGCGTCCTGGCGGCGGGCGACCGCCGAATCGTGCTGCAGGTTCTGCTTGAGCTTCCGCAGGGCCCGGCTGTCGAGGTACAGCGGTGAGGTCGGCCGGGTGCCGACCGCGGCCAGAGCGGCGCCGACCGCCGGGTCGAACGGGGCGGTCACCACCCGCGGGGACAGCCGCCGCGGGGTGAGGTCGGCGGCGCCGTCGGCGCCGTCGTCGCCGGGGACGGCCGGGGCGGGGGTGATCGCCACCGTGTCGGCCTGCCCGGAGAGCAGGTCCACGGCGCGCTGGGTCAGCGGGCCGTCGCCGAGCGGGGTGGCTCCGCGCACCGAGGAGACGCCCAGCATCTGGTCGACGACTTGGCTGGCGCCACTGGTGGCGATGGTGGCCATCCCGGTGTCGCCGACCCGCTGCAGCGCGGTGAGATCGGCCTGCGCGTAGGGCAGCGCGGTCACGCACAGCCGGGCGGCGAGGCTGCGCAGCCGGCTCAGCCAGCCCGCGGCGGCGGCCTGCCCGAGCCCCGGGTGGGCGGGCCCGCCGGGATCGGCAGTCTCGGTCACCAGATAGTCGCGGGTCATGGCGTTGACCGTGACCAGCAGATCGGGGTCGACGGCCAGGCACAGGGACCGGCCGAGCAGCCCGTCGGGGTCGGCGCCGGGGCTGGTGGCGAACTCGACGGTCGACAGCAGGACATCGAGGCGCCCGCCGGCGGCCAGCGAGGCGGCCAGGTCGTCGTCGGTCAGCCGGATCGGGGTGGTGCCGCCGGGGAAGCCGGGGGCCAGCCGCGGCCGGTCGGCCAGCGGCCACAGCATGGTCACCGGCATCGGCGCGGCCTCCCCGGTGGTGGCGGCGGGGCCGTCGCCGGGGCGTGAGCCGGCCGCATCGGCCGGCAACTCCAGCACGGGCAGCAGGAACCGGGCGTCGTCGAGGCGGGCCGGGACGCCGTAGTCGGGGGTGGCGTTGACGTTGACCAGCACCGGGTAGACGCCGGGCTCGGCGATCTGCAGCGCCGAGGCGGACTCGGAGTCCAGCGGCGCGGACAGCGTGAAGCCGACCTCGGCGCGGCGGGGCAGGGTCGCGGCCACGTCACGGAACTCGCCGATCGGCTGGAACTGGTCGTGTTGGCCGCGCAGCGGGGTGCGCAGTTCGGTGGCGGTGTCGACCGCGGCGGCCTGCTCGAGGCGGATCGTCACGTCGCGCACCGGCCGGTCGCCGATGTTCTTGATGCGGCCGGTCACCGTCAGCTGCGGGTCGCTGGCGCCGGTGAGCACCGCGGGGGTCACCGAGTCGATGCTCACCCGGATGAACGGCGCGGCGTCGGGGGCGTCGGCGGCGGCGGGCGGTACGGCGCCCGGCGCGACAAGCAGGGCGGCGAGTCCGGACGCGAGGGCGGCGGCGACGAGGCGGCGCACCCGAGTGGGCCACCTCACGGGCCGCGACCGCGACCGTTCTTCCGGCCCGGGGTGCGGTTGTCGGGGCGGTGGCTGCGGGCGTGGGAGTGGGTCTGGGGGCGCCGGCGCGGGGCCGACGGCGGCAGCGGCGGCAGCGCGTCGGGCCCGTCGGTCTGCAGCGTCACGATCAGCTCGTCGGCGACGTCGGCCAGCCGGCGTTCGTCGGCGTAGGCCAGCCGGGCCCGCAGCTCCGGCAGCGGCACCCAGGCGACCTCGGCGACCTCGACGTCGGCGTCGCAGAGCTCCCCGCCGGAGAAGCGCAGCAAGTAGTGGTGCACGGTCTTGTGCACCCGGCGGCCCTCGGTGACGAACCAGTAGTCGATGCGCCCGAGGGAGGCCAGCACCCGCCCGTGGATGCCGGTCTCCTCGGCCACCTCCCGGATGGCGGTCTGCTCGGCGGTCTCGCCGACCTCGATGTGACCCTTGGGCAGCGACCACAACATCCGGCCGCGCCGGTCGAGCCGTCCGATCAGCGCGGCCTGCTGGGCCTCCCGCGGCCCGTCGAGGCCGTCGACGACCAGACCGCCCGCCGAGGTCTCGTGCACGGTGCGCAGCCGGTCGGGGCGACGGCGCGGGCGCGGCTTGCTGCCGGCGGCGTCCCGGGCACCGCCGCCCGGGTTGGCGCCGGCGGGGGTGTCGGTGGGGTCGGCGGCGCGTCGACGGCGCCGCCGATTACGGCGCCGCCGTGGCTTCGCCTGTTCGCCCTCCGACACCCCAGCGATATTAGCTGTCGAGGTGGCGGCCCCCGGGGACGCGCGGCCCCGGTGCCGCCGGGCTGTGCGCCTCGTCACCGCCGCGCCGCGATGACTAGGCTCGGTCAGCGTGCCCGACGCTACTCAGGACAGCGCGCTGCTGGCTGCCGCCGTCGCGCTCAACCGGCACGCCGGCCTGTTGCGGGAGCTGGGTGCCCGGTTCAGCGACCGCGGCCATCAGCTGTACCTGGTGGGCGGGTCGGTGCGCGACGCGGTGCTGGGCCGGCTCAGCCCGGACCTGGATTTCACCACCGACGCCCGGCCCGAGCAGGTGCAGCAGCTGCTGCGGGGCTGGGCGGACGCGCTGTGGGACACCGGGATCGAGTTCGGCACCGTCGGCGTCGGCAAGGGCGAGCACCGGCTGGAGATCACCACGTTCCGCGCCGACAGCTACGACCAGGTGTCCCGCAACCCGGAGGTGCGCTTCGGCGACGCGCTGGACGGGGATCTGGTGCGCCGGGATTTCACCGTCAACGCGATGGCGGTGCGCATCACCGCCGACGGGCCGGGGGAGTTCCTCGACCCGCTGGACGGTTTCACCGCGTTGCGCGCCGGGGTGCTCGACACCCCGGCGGAACCGGAGGTCTCCTTCGGCGACGACCCGCTGCGGATGCTGCGCGCGGCGCGGTTCGTCTCCCAGCTGGGTCTGCGGGTCGCCCCCCGGGTGCACGCCGCGATCGTCGAGATGGCGCCGCAACTCGCCCGGATCACCGCCGAGCGGGTGGCCGCGGAGTTGGACAAACTCATGATCGGCGCGGATCCGGTCGCCGGGATCGACCTGATGGTGCAGACCGGGATGGGCGAGGTGGTGCTGCCCGAGATCGGCGGGATGCAGATGGCCATCGACGAGCACCACCAGCACAAGGACGTCTACCAGCATTCGCTGACGGTGCTGCGGCAGGCCATCGCGCTGGAGGACGACGGACCCGACCTGGTGTTGCGGTGGGCGGCGCTGCTGCACGACATCGGCAAACCCGCCACCCGCCGCCACGAGCCCGACGGCGGGGTCAGCTTCCACCACCACGAGGTGGTCGGCGCCAAGATGACGCGCAAGCGGATGCGGGCGCTGAAGTACTCCAAGCAGATGGTCGACGACGTCTCCCAGCTGGTCTACCTGCACCTGCGGTTCCACGGCTACGGCGGCGGCAAGTGGACCGACTCGGCGGTGCGCCGCTATGTCACCGACGCCGGGCCGCTGCTGCCCCGGCTGCACAAGCTGGTGCGCGCCGACTGCACCACCCGCAACAAGCGCCGGGCGGCGCGGCTGCAGGCCAACTACGACGACCTGGAGGCCCGGATCGCCGAGCTGGCGGCCCGCGAGGACCTGCAGCGGGTCCGCCCCGACCTGGACGGCAACGAGATCATGCAGATCCTCGACATCCCGGCCGGGCCGGTGGTCGGGCAGGCCTGGCGGCACCTCAAGGAGCTGCGGCTGGAGCGCGGCCCGCTGTCCCGCGAGGAGGCGATCGCCGAGCTGCGCGCCTGGTGGGCGGCGACCGGGAACCGGTAACGGCCCGCACGCCGTCTCACCGGCATGGAGTTCTGTTTGGGTGACGGTGACGGCACGGCCTCGATCTGGGCGGCGGCCCCCGATGTCGATCTCGACGGCGACGGCGAACCCGACGGCATCGCGCTGGATCTCGACGGGGACGGGCTGCCCGACGACGCGCTGGTGGACCTCGATGCCGACGGCATCGTCGACCACGCGCTGCTCGACCTCGACAACGACGGGGTGGCGGAGAGCTCGTTCACCGACGACGGGGCGGGGATCTGGGCGGTGCCGGCCGGCGGGCTGCGCTGGCAGGACCTCGACGGCGTCGAGCACAGCGGACCGGCGCTGGTCGATTTCGACGGGGACGGCGAGACCGACGACCGGCTCTTCGACACCGACGGGGACGGGCTGGCCGACCGGGTGCTGCTCGGCGACGGCGCCGGCGGCTACGCCGAGGCCTACCTCGACACCGACGGGGACGGCCGGTGGGACACCAGGCTCACCGACAGCGACGGCGACGGCCGCGCGGACACCGCCAGCGGGCTGGGCTGACCGGCCGGTCCGGTCAGCGGCCCGCGCCGGGCGGCCCGGCGAAGGCCTGGGCGATCTGCAGCCAGCGCTGCGCATCCGCGCCGTCGGCGGTGAGGTCGAGGTCAGCCAGCGCGCGGCGCTGGGTGACCAGGCAGCAGAAGTCCTCCGCCGACCCGGTGACCCGCTGGGCGGCGTCGGCCGGACCCCACGCCCACTGCTCGCCGTCGGGGGCGCGCAGCTCGACGCGGAACGGCTCGGCCGGCGCGGTGAGGCCGTTGACGCCGAACGCGTAGTCGCGGGTGCGCACCCCGAGGTGGGCGATCGAGCGCAGCCGCGCGGTGGCCGGGCGGGTCACCCCGAGCGTGTCGGCGACATCCAACCCGTGCGCCCAGGTCTCCATCAACCGCGCGGTCGCCATCGACGCGGCGCTCATCGGCGGCCCGAACCAGGGCAGTTTCCGGTGTTCGGGGACCGCCGCCAGCGCCTCGTGCAGCCGGCCGCGGGTACGCCGCCAGTCGGCGAGCAGGTCCGGGACCGCCAACGCCGCCAGTTCCTCGGCGCCGTCGTCGACGAAGCCGGTGGGGTTGGCGGCGGCGACGCGCAGGGCGGCGCCGAAGGCGTCCTCGTCGGTGATCGACAGCAGCGAGAGCCGGTCGGTCCAGAGCAGGTGGGCGATCTGGTGGGCGATGCTCCAGCCCGGGGCGGGGGGGGGGGTCGCCCCCCTGCTCTCGACGACCGGCTCTTCGACAC